>JAVVQG010000009.1:41632-168655 GCA_036655355.1 Bacteroidales bacterium | reverse complement strand
TTTTTAAAGAAAGCTTGTCGAGTAATCGACGAGCTTTTCTTGTTTTAAGACGTTTGGAAATGAAATCGCCATAGCTCATCGAAAGATGAGATACCCAATAAAGGTATATAGATGGCACATTTGACCTTGATGTAAAAAATAGATTATATACAAATGAAATCGCCATAGCTCACCGAAAGATGAGATACCCAATAAAGGTATATAGATGGCGCATTTGACCTTGATATAAAAAAATAGATATATACAAATGAAATCGCCATAGCTCACCGAAAGTTGAGTTATCCAGATAAAAGTTTATAGCTGGTGCATTAGACTTGAAGTAAAATATTCATAGAGGAAATAAATATTATACATATAGAAGAAGGACTTCTTGTTACGTAATTGTAACAAGAAGTCCTTCTTCTATATGTATCTAAATTATGGGATTTCCTGGGAGACTAATTAAGATCATAAAAATTTTAATGTAAGGAACTGCTTAAATCAATTCTCAAACATAAATACAATTGAGAAAGTTCATATAAAACAAAAGATTCACCCTTTGATTAAGTAAGAATGAATCTTTTGTTTTAAAAAAAGCTTATTATAG
This sequence comes from Bacteroidales bacterium, assembly GCA_036655355.1. GTDB lineage: Bacteria > Bacteroidota > Bacteroidia > Bacteroidales > JAUNSR01 > JAUNSR01. Next base: position 168,069 of record JAVVQG010000009.1, on the reverse strand, counting down.
TAATCCTCAATCTCTCTTAGAATTCGGTATTTGTGAATAAAGGTAAGGACGTTCAAAAATACTTCAAGGATTTTTAGTTGAAATTTAATGGGAAAAGCATTTAAGAGATAGCCTAAATTAATTATTTTTTAATTAAACTAATAAATTCTTCTCTTGTTTTAAGTTCGGAGAATGCACCGGAGAAATCTGAAGTTGTAGTTACAGAATTTTGTTTTTCTATTCCTCTCATCTGCATACACATATGTTGAGCTTCAATCACGACCATTACTCCAAGGGGATTAAGTGTGTCTTGAATGCAATTTTTAATTTGCATAGTCAAACGTTCTTGAACTTGAAGTCGTCTGGCGAAAACATCTACTACACGTGGTATTTTACTGAGGCCGGTTATGTATTTGTTCGGAATATAAGCAACATGTGCTTTACCGAAAAATGGTAACATGTGGTGTTCACACATTGAGTAGAAGTCAATATCTTTAACAATAACCATTTGTCTATAATCTTCTCGAAACATTGCTCCTTTTATAATTTCAGAAGGATCCTGATGGTAACCGTTTGTTAAGAATTGCATCGCTTTGGCAACCCGGTAAGGAGTTTTAATAAGCCCTTCTCGTTCAATATCTTCACCTAATAATTCTAAAATGCTTTCATAATGATGCATTAACTTTTCTCTTTTCTCATCAAGAGAAGAGATTATTATATTTTCTTGTAACTGCATTAACGGTTTTCTTAATTAGGTGAATTGGTTTGATAAAGCGGGAATTTAATAAGATCGTCAACGATTCTCATCTCTTTCCAATTGGGAAAATTTCTTTTCAAGTCACGTAGCATCGCATGAGCCTCTTCAGATGTTCTGAAGTTTCCTACACGTAATCTCCAAAATGGAGATTTAAAACTTACATAAGTATCAGCTTCGGGGAAAATATCTTTAATTAATTTTTCCTTTTCATAAGCTTCACTTTTAGACTGTTTTTGATTGTTTCCTGAAAAAATTTGGATTCTCCACCCTCTTGTAGTCACAAACATTTCACCATTAATGTTTTCGACATTACCTGAAATCGATGGCTTATTCATTAAAGAATCCAGTTTAGAATCTTGGAAAATATGTACTTCTCCTTTTCCTGGAGAATAGGAGCGGAGATTATTTATCATCGTTTGTTTTTCGGTCTGAGTTTGTCCGAAAAGTAAATAAGATATACTTAGCAGTATAGAAACAGACAGCGATTTTCTTATCATAAGGGATTTCTTTGTCACAAAGATAAACAAAGCTTTTGGAAATTAGAATAATTACATCAATAGAAAAAAGATAAGGATATATCCAAAGATAAAAGGCCATCTCTGTAAGGAAATGGCCTTTTATTATAATTCTGAATTATTCAGATGGAAGTACATTATTAAAAATCACTTGTGGTGATTAATCAAAATGCTTCAATGATTGGCATGAAAGTATCAACTTTCAAAGCGGCACCACCGATCAAACCGCCATCAACATCCGGGTTAGCGAACAATTCTTTTGCATTAGAAGCGTTGCAGCTACCGCCATAAAGGATTGAAGTGTTATCTGCGATTTCTTTTCCATATTTGTTTGCAATTGTTTCACGGATGAAAGCGTGAATTTCCTGAGCTTGTGCAGGAGATGCAGTTTTACCTGTACCGATTGCCCAAACTGGTTCATAAGCAATAACAACTTTAGCAAAGTCTTCTGCTGAAAGATCGAAAAGAGCTTCTTCTAGCTGAGTTTTAACCACGTCAAAGAATGTACCATTTTCTCTTTCTTCAAGAACTTCACCTACACAGAAGATTGGAGTTAATCCGTTCTCAAGTACAAGATTTGTTTTTGTTTTTAGGATTTCATTTGTTTCACCATAATAAGCACGACGCTCAGAGTGACCCAAGATTACATATTTAGCACCTGTAGAAGCAATCATAGGAGCAGAAATCTCACCAGTATAAGCACCAGAAAGGTGATCCGCACAGTTTTCAGCACCAACACCGATCAAGTCTGTATCGATAGTAGCACAAACTGGAGCCAAGTGAATGTAAGGAGTACAGATTACAACATCGCAGTTAATCGTTTTCCCAGCCAAAGCCTCGTTTAATTCTTCAGCCAAAGCAAGACCTTCCTGAAGAGTCTTGTTCATTTTCCAGTTTCCTGCAACAATGTTCTTTCTCATTTTGGATTTGTATTAATTGTTATTAAAAAAAGAGTAAGTTAAATACCCATTATCGTAAGAGATAAATTCTCGTTAATTTAAAAGTATATTCTGTATTTATACTGACCTAAGAAAAGTATATTCATTTATTTGAGATAACTTTTTTTCTTCTGTCAAAGAAACGTCCGATTGTTTTTTCGAAGAACAAAATTACAAGAATCGGAGCAAAGAAAATCAGAATACAGGACAAAATTACGTTTGACACGTTAATTTTTTCTTCACTTCCCAGATCAGATAGATTAAGTGGTCCATTCAATTCAGTTTCTGTAGGAAATTCCTTAGGAGATTTTTTCCACAAGATAGTACCTTCGTGAAGTAGTACCATTCCCGGATTTGATCGGATAATTGTTTCGATAATTGTTATATCACTGAAAAGAACAGGGTATTCAGCGCCAGTACCTTCTGACCATTCATGTAGTTTCTGAGTGTCATTTGCCGTTACCAAATAGAAATGGTATCCATTTTCTTTCGCATAATCGAATGTTTCATTTATTCGATCGATATAGTTGACGTCTGCTATTGAAAGATCAGGAGAGAGAAGTAAGAATGTGTAACCTTCGGATAATAAAATATCTTGAGTAACAATTTCTCCATTCTCATTTGTAAGAAAAAAATCTTTTATTGCAGGCTGTTTTATCCCCTTAGGAAGTACTGTTTTACTTTCAATAAACGTCCAACTGTTGTCATCAGCTGGATAATTGTCAAGTGTAAACTCCTTTTTTACTCCCTCTTTTTCATACACAAGAATATATTCAGTGCTAGTTCCTTCCGGGAGCTGCATCGCTTCTTCAATATTCACTCCAACCTTATAAGGTCTGAAATCAAGAATCGGCAGATTTGTAATTCCTGCTATTGAGATGCCAACTGAAAAACAGAAAGCATAGAAAGTTGGAATCCAAGCTAATGATTCCATAAAGAGAGGCCGAATAATCTCTCTTTTAATGAAAATGAATATTGCTAATAATAACAATACTATATTTTTCCCGAAGGTTTCCCAATTCGATAATACCAATGCATCGCCAAAACATCCGCAATCTGTCACCGGATTTTTCAAAGCCAGATAAAGGGTAAGAGGGGTGAAGAATCCCATGAAAATCAAAGCCGACCAAGCAGATGTTTTTCTATAAGAACCAAACAGAATACTTGCTCCGATCGTAAACTCTAAAGCAGCTAAGATAATAGCTAAAGGAATAGCAATATCATTTAAAAAAGTCAAGTCAAAAGCCCTGAAGTAATCTACAAATTTATAAGAGGATCCCATGGGGTCTACCGCTTTTACAAAACCAGAGAATAAAAAAGTAAAACCGAACAGAATTCGGCTTGTCCAAAGAGCAATTTGGGTAATTTTCTGATTCATAATGCTGCTGTATAAGATGTAATGTCAAAGCTTTGTGAGGGAATACAACAAGTTGTTGCAAAAGATTTTATCGATTCACTTTATATATTAAGCACATGTAGGTTCTTCTCCAAACTCTAATTTGATCAAACCAAACAAAGCGTAATTGATCATATCCATATAATTTGCGTCAATACCTTCTGAAACGACTGTTTCACCTTTGTTATTTTCAATCTGTTTGGTGCGATAAATCTTCATAAGAATAAGATCGGTATAAGATGTTATGCGCATAGAACGCCATGCTTCGTCATAATCATGATTTTTCTTATACATCAATTCTTTAGTGATCGTGATGTATTTATCATAAAGTTCGAGTACTCTATCTGCATTTATATCAACACAGTCTGCATAACCCAATTCAAGTTGAATCAATCCGATGATGCCATAATTTACTATTCCAATAAATTCAGAGCGAATACCTTCCTCTATTTTTGATTCTTTTTTAGTTTCAATACTACGAATGCGATTCGCTTTAATATAAATCTGATCTGTTACTGATTCTGGGCGCATGATTCGCCATGAAGCACCATAATCCTTTAATTTATTTGCAAATAATTCACGGCAAATAGAAATAACCGTTTCAAATTGTTTTACAGTATCTGTCATAATAGTGAGCAACTTCGAAAGAAGATGGATTGAATTAAATCTTTTATTGAATGCAAATATAACAAAAATAACACCAAAAGATAGCTGATAAAGTTGAATGTGTCACTTAACGATGCTAAATAAGATGAATGAAAATTAGAAGTAGTAATCCTTCTACCTATCAAATTTAATATACATCTAATAATCAAGATTAAATTTGAATATCTTGATCGATCTAAATTTTGAAATAAAATTATGTAATAAGGAATGTGCGATAAGAGGCATATATCTCACATTCTTTATTGTATAATTAAATTCAGTCAAATCTAACTATTCTTATTTTCCTCTTCATAAAGTGCTAGATCAATGATAAGAGGAATATCATCTTCAGCAACTCCTACTTCGATTAATATTGGCAAATCTTCAGTAAATACTTTTTGAAAGGTAGTGATACTACTTCCTTCTGCTTCGACACATTTTCGATAATAGAGTACTGCGGTTTTAATATTTCCCAATAACAATTCATTATGGCCAGCATTCATATAATCTAGATAATTGGGTTTATTATCTAGGATACGTGCATAGTAACGTTGGGCCTGTTCCGGCTTACCTCCAAGGAAAGAGGTCCACGCGACAGAACGCCATGCTCGGTTATTGTCGGGATCAAAATAATCAACTTTGAAGTAGTATTTCAGTGCTTCATCGTAGCATTTCAGTTCAAGATAACAATTTCCGATATTTAATTCAATATTGATATTATCCGGATCAATCGCATCGATGCGTTTGTAATTTTCCAGTGCTTTATCGAATTGCTTCAGATTGCGATAGCATAGTGCCATTCTTCGGAGTGTCCACAAAGAATCAGGTTTAATAATATCCGCTTGTTGATAGGCCTTTACTGCTTTTTCGTATTCGCCCCATGACTGATAGCAGAAGCCTATTTTCTGATAAATGGTTGCATCCGACAGACTCTTTTCGGAAAGCATTTCAAATACACCGAGTGCATCCTGATAGAATCCTTTTTTAAATAAAAGTTCCGCAATTAATCGCAGTGAATCAATATTTTGGAATATTTGAGAGAAAGGTGCTAAATGAAAAAAACTTAGTGATTCATTGAACGGATCTCTAAACTCTCCTTTTCTTGGATATAATTTGAAAAATCGATATAAATCCTGGATATATAAATTGGATCCTTTCTCGAGTAAAGAAATCGCACTTTCCTTCATTTTATCCTCTTGGAGCTGCGTCATTTCTTCCGTTTCCTTATGAAATTGGTCCAATAACAAGTTCCGTTCAGATTCAGGCATCTGTAATGTAGACAAGGTGAAAGAGTATTTATCCGAATTACACATGAAATTACCTTCTCTCACAGAGTCCATAAAATTGGAAAATCCTGCTGAAACCTGTTTTCCTGGTATGTTAATTTCGCTGTGATTCGGTATAAACGGAATAAACCAATTGCTTATCTGCGAAAAGAAAGGGTAATTCTTAAGACCTGAGAATGCACTCATTAAAACATCCGATCCCTCCTGTTGTAAATCAGTTATTTCTTGCAATTTATCAATCATTCCGGAATCTTTGAAATATTCCTCCCACTCAGGATTAAACTCAAAATCATTGCTATCTTTTAATAGATCTCCAGATTTTGTCCGATTTGCAGAAGATATAGAATGCTTCATCATTTCAGGAAATATTTCCTCGTTTATTTTACGGGTAATACGTTCTGTTTCACGAGAACGTATAAGTTGCATTTGAATGGCATGGAGTTCACGTACGGTGTCTTCATCGTCAAAGAGAGATTCCAAGCGCGCCCTTATCTTATCTGAAAGTAAAGCTCGTTTGTCATATTTTAAAAATACAAAGACGATTCCGACGAAGGCACGAGCACGAACATCTGCTTCGGGATGTTCGGCATTGTCTAAAAGCAGTAATACTTTCGATTCATCAAACCATTCGAGTAAACTAAGTGTGAGTGCCGATACCATCAATGATTGGAAGGGTACCGTTAAAGATCCTATAGACAGAATCTCCTTTAATGTATCATAATCTTCCGGTTCGGAGGGATAGTTTACCCAAATTGCATTAAAAAGTTGAATGGCTTCCTGCTCAGCTTGTCTCTCGAAATGAGCAGCCTTTTTTTTTGAATCTTCTTCAGAGTCAAGGAATTCCGTCATAGACAAATTATTCAACTCACTATCCAAGCGGATAAATGCATTTTGAATAGAATCAGACCCTCTCTGGAAAACTCGTTTCTTGCTGTAATATAAAGAATTACTCTCTTTAGAGAAAGCACGGTCTGTCATGTTGTCCGCCAAAACGAAACCTTCTGCCAATAATTTTCGATACAATTTATCCCTTTCTGGGTCTTTTACTCCCTGCTTTAAATAGGAAAGCATTAATTGGTAAGAGGTATTCAGGGCATCAATACGTTCTGTAAATCGCCATTCCCCCAGTTGGGCTGATAAAGCACGAAGTTCTAAGATGGCATCTTTCAACTTTCTGTCAGATAACAATTTATAAATTCGGCGTTGAGAATCAGAGATAGTATGTAAGTCCATGCTTAAATGTTAATAATTATAGAAATAATTTTCATCCTTATTTCCTAGTATTAAATACAAAGATCATGCCGAAAAAATGCTATATATGAATGAACAACGGTTCAGAAGGATTTGTTTAAATTAAAATCAGAAGTTGAATCCGAATGCTATATGAAAGCGATGAAATTGCGGCCTTTTTATCGTCTCCTCTTTATGTTGGTACTATTAGAGTTGACTTTTGCTGGTTTCAATTATTATAGTATTGGGGGTGATTATCAATATTCATGGCATCAACTTAATCCGTTTCGGGCGATTTCTGATTTTACTCGTTTCTTACATGAACAATTGAGATGGGACCAGTTTTTTGCAACTTTCTCAATAATAATATTGTTATTTGTATTAGGGGTTTTTTATTATTATCTGGCTTCCATTATTTTTAATGGACGTAAATCTGGAGAGAACAGATCCGGGCCGGATGAGGATAAAAGAGAATAAGATTGATGTGAAATACTAAATTAAACAGAATTGAGATGGCAACAGTTAAACTCGCAGGGAATCCTGTAAATACCAAAGGGAACCTTCCGGAAAAAGGGAAAAAAGCTCCAAATGTAAAACTTGTAAAGCAAAATTTACAAGAAGCATCTTTGGATGATTATGCCGGTAAACGTATTGTAATGAATATCTTCCCAAGCTTGGATACATCGGTATGTGCAGCATCTGTTCGTAAATTTAATACGATGGCCAATGAGATGGATAATACTGTTGTACTAGCAATAAGTAAGGATTTACCATTTGCGATGGGGCGATTTTGTACAACAGAGGGATTAGAAAATGTAGTGCCATTGTCAGCATTCCGTTCTGAAGATTTTGGAAAAGAGTATGGCGTAGAGTTGGTGGATGGTCCTTTAAAAGGGCTATTGGCAAGGTCTATTGTCGTATTGAATGAGAATGGAGAAGTAATTTATGAGGAGCTAGTACCCGAAATCACTGAAGAACCTAACTATACTGCGGTTCTAGAGGTACTCAGTTGATGGATCAGAAATGGGGACTTATGGAAAAGCGGGTACGTATAGTACTTGGCTATAACAGCGGAGAATAAGCTGTCCCGGAGATTTGTCATTCCCATTTCTCCGGGATTTAATTATAAAAATATTCTACTAATAATCTAGACGTGTCCAAGTTTACTCCTACCACATAGATGTTTAATTATAAAAGTATTCAGTTGATAATATAGACTTTAGGTGATAGCGAATAGGATGCGTACCCCACAAAAGAATATGTGAATTCAACGAATATTCTATAATTCAACCATTAATTAAAGTCGATTTACAGTACTTTCAACAATCAATGAGGGTGCGCAATACTAGCTGGCATTGGAACTCATTCTAGTTGATTTTCTGCAAATTCAACAATCAATGAAATTGGTGTGTAGAGAAAACCGGAAGCTGATATAACCGGTAACCAGTTAATTTTAACATTCAAGTAAACTTTGATTATTGAATAATCAATCAAAGTTCCGTTCTTAATCGTTCTAATATCTCAAATACAGCCGGGCAAGTTTCGGCATTCTTAATCGTGAGCCCAGAGATTTGGTGGAATTTTTTCCGATCTGTATGTGGATATTCCCGACAGGCTTTTGGACGATCAGAATATACTGAACAATAATTATCAGCTCCAAGAAATGGACAAGGCATTGTTTTGAAAACATAATCATTATCCTCATCTATACGGAGGTAGAGCGAAACAATCTCACTTGGTTTTTTTCGAAGTGCGGAAGCCAGTTTCTCGATATCTCGATCTGTTATTCTCGGGCCCAAGCTCTTACAGCAGTTGGCACACGATAAACAGTCTATCTCATCGAACACCTCTTTGTGAAGATAATGAATAGTATCATCTAAATCCCTAAGCTGGTTTTTCTTTAGTTTTTTGAAAAATGATTTATTGATAGACTCGTTCTTTTGAGCTCTCTCTTTCAGGAGATGTAGATTCATTTGTATATAGTTTATTTTTTTACAACAAGATCAAATGCGCCGCCTAAATACCTTTTCTGCGGTATCTCACAATAGGTGATCTAGGGCGTTCTATTTGTATTCGTTTTTTCAAGATCCTCAGAGAAACCCATGTTTCGCAATAGATTCATTCAGATTCTCCTCTGATACGAATGCAAAGATAATCATAAATTATTTGACCGAAATGTTGTATAAATAAACAGATTGCTTACATTTGCAAACAAACAACGACAAAACGAAACTGAATTATGTTTTTAATCTGCTTACATCACCATCATCATTTTTATATCTCAACAAATGGGTGAGCAGACTCGACATATCCGTATATAAAAAATAAACAGATAAAGGCTTACTCATTCGGGTAAGCCTTTTTTTATTTCAACAACTTAAAATCAACTATATGTTAAGGATAGCTGTACAATCCAAAGGACGTCTTTTTGAAGACACAATGGAGCTTCTTAAGGAAGCGGGTATTAAACTTTCTCCCGGAAAAAGAACTCTATTGATTCCTGCTCGTAATTTTCCGTTGGAAATTCTTTATCTCCGTGACGATGATATTCCCGATTCGGTAGCTACAAACGTAGCGGATGTAGGTATTGTTGGGTTGAATGAATATGCAGAAAAAAAGAAAAAAGCGAATATTATACGTAATCTGGGTTTCAGTAAATGCCATCTTTCTCTTGCGATTCCTAAAGACGAAAACTATAACGGTCTGGAATGGTTCAACGATAAGAAAATTGCAACGTCTTATCCTTTGATTCTAGAAGAGTTCCTTACAAATAATAATATCAAGGCCGATATTCATGTTATTACCGGCTCGGTAGAAATAGCTCCCGGTATTGGATTGGCCGACGGAATCTTTGATATCGTTAGTTCCGGAAGTACATTGATTAGCAACCGGCTGAAAGAGGTAGAAGTTGTAATGGATTCAGAAGCGGTATTGATTGCCAATCCCAATCTTAGTGATGAAAAACGGGAAATTCTCGAAGAACTTCTTTTTCGCATTAATGCAGTACAAGAGGCTGAAGATAAGAAATATGTACTGATGAATGTTGCTGATGAGAACCTGCAACAGGTATTGGATATATTACCTGGGATTAAAAGTCCCACAGTAATGCCTTTGGCTAATGCCGGATGGCATTCTGTTCACACGGTATTGCCGGAGAAGGTTTTATGGCAAATAATCGGTAGACTCAAAGCAGCCGGTGCGGAGGGGATTTTGGCTTTGAATATTGAAAAAATGATTCTTTAAAATAATTCGCTTATGAAGATCTATCGATATCCTCAAAAAGAGGAGTGGGCCCGAATAATGAAGCGTCCTCAGATTGATTCGGGAGATTTGACCGAACTTGTAATTCAACTTTTGAATGATATCAGAAACCGTGGTGATGAAGCACTCTTTGCTTACGAACTAAAATATGACAAAGTTGCTTTGACTTCGCTCAGAGTGACGGATCACGAACTCGACAAAGCAGAGTCTCTGCTTCCAACTGAATTAAAGGAAGCAATTCGGACGGCAGCTCAGAATATTGAAAAGTTTCATGCATCGCAAGTCGTTGAAGAAAAGCGAATAGAAACTACCGATGGAGTGGTTTGCTGGCAAAAGCAAGTTGGTATCGATCGGGTTGGATTGTATGTGCCGGGTGGAACTGCCCCGTTGTTTTCAACGGTACTCATGCTTGGAATTCCTGCCCGTATCGCAGGCTGTTCTCAAAGGATCCTTTGTTCTCCTCCAAATCAGAAAGGGGAAATTCATCCCGCTATCCTTTTTGCTGCTAAAGTGGCAGGAATAAATGAAATCTATAAATTGGGAGGTGTTCAAGCAATCGGGGCGATGGCTTACGGAACAGAAAGTGTACCGAAAGTTTATAAAATTTTCGGTCCCGGCAATCAATATGTCACCATGGCGAAGCAGTTGGTAAGTTTGCGTGATGTTGCAATCGATATGCCTGCAGGTCCTTCCGAAGTGGAAATTATTGCCGATGGCGATTCAAATCCGGCATTTGCCGCGTCAGATTTTCTTTCTCAGGCTGAGCACGGAGCAGATAGTCAATCCTTATTACTCACTTCAGATGAAACCTTTATTGAATTATTTACTCGGGAGGTGGAGCTTCAATTGAACCAACTCCCTCGTAAGGATTTGGCATCTAAATCATTACAGAATAGCAAAGTGGTATTGCTTCGTAATGACAAGGAGATTTTGGATTTTACAAATGAATATGCTCCGGAACACCTTATCATTCAATCAACGAATTATAACACTTTAGCGATGCAGATTCGTAATGCCGGATCGGTTTTTCTAGGTCCTTATACTCCAGAAAGTGCCGGAGATTACGCATCAGGTACTAATCATACGTTGCCTACCAATGGGTATGCAAAAAGTTACAGTGGAGTAAATTTGGATAGTTTCACCCGAAAAATAACATTTCAGGAGATTTCAGCAGCTGGATTAAACGAATTGGGGCCTGTTATTGAAATTATGGCTGAGAACGAACTTCTGCAAGCACACAAAAATGCAGTAACTATCCGTTTGGAATCAATAAAATAATGAACTACAATACCGAAGGATTTCGTATCGAAGACTCCTTGGCTAGACAGTTCTTAAAGAAAAAGTAAAAAGAATCTACAGAATTATGAATATAGAATCTTTGGTAAGACCTAATATCCGTTCAATGGCTCCCTATTCTTCAGCCCGAAGCGAATTCTCAGGAAAAGCATCGGTTTTCCTAGATGCGAATGAAAGTCCTTATGATACCGGATTCAACCGGTATCCGGATCCGTTGCAAAAAAAACTCAAAGTGGAAATTGCAAACATCAAGCACCTGCATCCGGAACAGATATTCCTTGGAAATGGGAGTGATGAAGCAATCGATCTGCTTTTTAGGATTTTCTGCGTTCCGGGACATGACAATGTAATTGCTCCCGATCCTACATATGGTATGTATCAGGTGTGTGCGGAAATTAACGATATTGAATATCGCAAAATACAGTTGGAAGAAGATTTTGCACTCAATGCATCCAAGATATTAGAGTCAACAGATTCAGATACGAAAATTATATTTCTCTGTTCTCCCAATAATCCGACGGGTAACTCCTTCGATACAGACGAGATGAAACGTATTTTGAATGTATTCCAGGGAATCGTAGTGATTGATGAGGCATACATTGACTTCTCTTCGCAAGAAAGCTGGATTAATATGCTCTCAATATATCCAAATCTTGTTGTCCTTCAGACATTCTCAAAGGCTTGGGGACAAGCATCAATCCGTTTGGGTATGGCGTTTGCATCGCCTGAAGTGATTCATTATTTTAATAATGTAAAATATCCATATAACGTGAATGTTCTTACGCAGAACCACGCTTTAGAGGTTTTGCAGAATAAAGAGAACGTGAAAGGTCAGATTCTTACGATCCTAGATGAGCGGTTAAGACTGTCTAAAAATCTCGCCTCTTTATCCTATGTGATGACTGTTTATCCTTCCGACTCTAATTTTCTTTTGCTGCGGGTAAAAGATGCTGATTCTGTTTATCGCTATCTCAAGGAACAGGGTATCATCGTACGAAACCGCAATACAGTCTCTCTTTGCAACGGTTGCTTGAGGATTACAGTGGGAACGACCGCTGAAAATGAGATGTTATTATGGGCTTTGAATAATTTTAGAAAGGATTAAAACCGATAAAATCGTCCTAATGAACCTACCGTTTAGATACCTAACCGAAGGAATATAGAGGGCGCATTTGACCTTGATGTTAAAAAATAGATTATATATAAATGAAAAAAGTATTGTTTATCGATCGAGATGGTACCCTCATACAAGAACCGCCTGTTGATTTACAGGTTGACAGTTATGAGAAATTCAGATTTGTTCCCAATGTAATCCGGAACCTATATTTTATTCAAACGAAGCTGGATTTTGAATTGGCGATGGTTACGAATCAAGACGGATTGGGAACAGATTCGTTTCCGGAAGCGGATTTCTGGGGACCACAAAATCTGATGTTGGATCTATTTAAAGGAGAGGGAATCACATTTCACGATATATTTATTGACCGTTCTTTTGAACATGAAGGGTCTCCAAGCCGAAAACCCGGAATCGGAATGTTGCAGAAATATTTTGATGGTAGTTACGATTTGGCAAATTCCTATGTGATCGGCGATCGAATCACAGACGTTCAGTTGGCTATTAACCTAGGTTCTCGTGCCATTCTATTTCAGTCGCCGGAGCGAGGTGCCGTTATGTTGAATGAGGCCGGACTCAATGAGGGGTGCGACTTCATAAGCGATGATTGGGATAAGATAGCAGAGTTTCTTTTCGCAGGCGCGCGTAAAGCGCTTGTTCGTAGACATACGGCCGAAACCGATATTATCGTTGAGGTGAACCTCGACGGATCCGGAAAAGGTGACATCGAGACTGGATTAGGTTTCTTTGATCACATGCTGGATCAAATAGCGAGACATGCCGGAATCGATTTGTTTATCCGAACGAAAGGTGATTTGCATATAGATGAACATCATACAATTGAAGATACGGCGTTGGTCTTAGGAGAGGCTCTTCTTCAGGCATTGGGAAGTAAACGGGGAATTGAACGTTACGGTTTTACTTTGCCAATGGATGATTGCCTGTGTTCGATAGCTCTTGATTTTGGTGGCCGTCCCTGGTTGGTTTGGAATGTGGCATTCAAAAGGGAGAAAGTAGGGGATATGCCGACAGAAATGTTTCTGCATTTCTTCAAGTCATTGAGTGATGCCGCAAAGATGAACCTGAACATACAGGCCTCTGGTGAGAATGAACACCATAAGATAGAGGGGATCTTTAAAGCTTTCGCAAAAGCGATTAAGATGGCGATTCGCCGTGATATCTATCATTATGAATTGCCAAGTTCAAAAGGTTTGCTGTAATCAAGCCTCCCGGAATGATAAAAAGCAGCGGATTTTTTGATCTTATATCTTGTAATAACGTGATGTAGTGAATAAATCAGAATCTCGATTTTATTTTTTCAGACATTTTATTAACTTTATCCAACCTAATTAATTTAACTCAGAAACAAAACAATTATGGAAACGATTGAAGTAGTATATGCTGCCATCAAAAATGCAGGAGAACCGGTTAATGCAGGAAAAATAGCTGAAATTACCGGGGTTGATCGTAAAGAGGTAGATAAAGCATTCAAAAAATTGAAAGATACGGGCCGTATTGTTTCTCCAAAACGTTGTTTTTGGACTGCAGCAGAATAAGTGTAAAAACAGAAAACCTGTATAGTGCCCAGTTTCATCGCAGATTAAGATGAAATTGGGCTCATTCATTTTCAAATAGATATTCAATTTAATAGCTATTGAAAATAATAGATAATGAAAAATTAAAACCTGAACCTTTGATCGAAATGATTCTGTCTACCGACCATCTTATCTTTTACACTGCCAACCTGCTCATCATAATCACAAGTCTGATTACAGCGGTACTTTATTTTTGTAACATACATCAACTGACGCCAGAGGAGGATGATCATTATTTCCCGGCCCGGAAAATGATTGGAATAGCAAATATGTTGCAATTATTGCAATTGCCCTACTTATTCAATAATAACTCCGAGACGGTATTCTTCTATGTCCTGACTGTTGATCTTCTTATATACATCCCCTTTTCATCAATCATATGGGAAAAATACCTTTATTCTAAGAATCCTACACGTAGGTCGGTTCTTTCTCGGTTTGCGTTGCCTGTCTCCCTGATTTTGGCTTTTCTGATTGATTTGGCGCTGGGATCCTCCTTTTTTGTAAATAACAGGACGCTGACAATGTATGGAACGATTGGTATTGTTTTGATGGAAATGATACAGTTTTCGAAGATAGTCAAGAGGGGATATGGACAGGAGATTCAGTTGTTTCAGCAGAATTATTCGAGCGAACGACTTTTTCCTAAAACTTTTGCACTACGTAGTGCTTTGACCATGTCAGCTCGCTTAAGCATTATCTTACTTTCATATTTCTTAGCCAACCAATGGTTCAAGATGGGCAAAGACATTCTATTTACACTGATTGCAATCTTTGTTTTGACTTTCCTTATCAAAAAGGTGCGACAAAATGGGTTTGCACAGGATTTTCTACGACCTCAACGCTCCGAGCCTGAATCGCAATCCTACTCTGAATCGCAATCCCAATTGCTGCTCCTTATGCCCGATGAGGTACACAATCAGATTCACAATCAGATTCACAATCAGATTCCCGATGAGATTCACAATGAGGAGGACAGCATTGCGCTATTGATTCAGGAAATTAAATCTGTCATTGAAGAACATAAATTATATCAGAATCCGGAATTGAAGTTGGCTGACCTGCTTCAATACATAAATTCGAACCGCACTTATCTTTCTCTTGCGATAAATCGCGGATCGAATATGAACTTCTATCAATTGATACAGTCTTATCGTTTGGACTATTCCAAAGAGCTCCTCTTGAATGCTCCCGAAAAACGGATATCGGAAATATCGGATGAAGCCGGTTTTAGTTCTCCGAAGATTTTTTCACGTGTATTTAAACAAGAGATGAATATGACACCGAGTGAATATCGAAAGAACAACCTCATTTTAACAGAAAAAGCTCAAAATAAAGGGGTATTAGCGTAAATTGACGTAAATTGTAGCTGGAAACGATGCAAAACGATATGTTTTGACGTATAGTTACTACGCTTTTTACCCAGTGAGAAGTTGCTCTTAAAGGGTTTATATATTTTTGAACTGATCAAAAACAGCAAATTAATGCGTGCTCTTTTCATAAGAATAAAGGAGACTTTTATGTTTTATGATCTTAAATATATAAATCCACGAGAGGATACTTGTGAAAGTCTGAGTCGAGTGGTAAACGGATAAATTTCGTTTCACCTACAGCAAAAATAAAAGGTCGTGAGACCTGTATGAATTACAAATTGGTTTAGTTTTGTTATTACAAACTTAAAAAATACGTTAGTCGTGAGACTAGCGTATTTTTTATTTATACCATTTCGTTCCATGAATACTCATACCATCCTTTTAATTCTTTCTTAAACTTTTATTTGCCCCTGATGGTTATATACTATAAAGGAGCTTGCTCAAATAAAATCGCTATGGCTCACTTTAAGATGCCCAACGTGATTTAAGGAAAACAGATGTTGTATTGGATCCAGATGTTAAATCATATAATTATACTCAAATGAAATTAGCCAAAGAATCATTTATTGAGATTATAAAAGCGATAGATCTTCGGGATTGGGAAATTGCCAAAGGTTTTCTGGCAGACCAGATTACGATGGATTATGCCTCTTTTACGAAAGAAGCACCCCATACCGTCACTTCCGAAGAGCTTATTGATTCGTGGAAGGCTCTTTTGCCAGGTTTTGATCATACCCAACATCAGTTAAGTAATTTTCTTTGTTACGAAGAGGTAGATTTAGCTCATATCCAATGTTATGTGAGTGCATTGCACTTCATTGCGGATCAGCCGGATCCGTTGTGGACTGTAATAGGAACATACGATATTAAAATGTATCGTGATATTCATTTTAAATGGCGAATCACATCCTGGGTTTTTAATTATAAATTCCAGAGTGGTAATCTGAAATTGAAAGAAATCGCACTGGAAAATGTAAAACTGAAGATGTAAAACTGAAGAAGATGTGAAACCGAAGATGTCAAACTGAAGATGTAAGACTAAAAATGTAAGACTGAAGATATAAAACAACATTCTAAATAAAAGGAAAAGCAATGATTCAACTGCCGTGATTTGTCTTTGACTCTTCATGAAAAGTTTCATCATTGTTTTTTTGTTATTAATTTACGTTCCACCGTTTACCGTGTTCCTTTCGCATTTGTGAGAACACCGTTTACGTCGCTTGGCGTCTTGAAAGAGGAGCTGCCCCGCTGTAAGTATTTACTCTTCGATTAATAGAGGTTATTTCCGATTATATTTGTAGAAAAAATTGATTGTATGAATAACAACGAAAAACATCCTTTAGAGCCTTTTCTCCCGACGAATGCAAAACTGTTGATGTTAGGAAGTTTTCCTCCGTCTCGCATTAGATGGTCGATGGATTTTTTCTATCCAAACCTGCAGAATGATATGTGGCGCATTTTCGGATTGATATTTTTCGGAGAGAAAGATTACTTTTTGACTCCGGATCGCAAAGCTTTCGATAAAGAAAGGATTATCTCCTTTTTGTTGGAAAAAGGGATCGCTTTGAGCGATACGGCTACCGAAGTAGTGAGACTCAAAGGAAATGCCTCAGATAAATTTTTAGAAGTGGTGGCGTCTATTCCACTTGCTGAGGTTCTTGAAAAGATGCCCGAATGTAGTGCGATAGCTGTTACCGGACAAAAAGCGATGGATACGATTCTGCAGATTATTGATTGCAAAGAACCTGTTACCGGATCTTATGAAAACTTTGTTTTCGAAGGACGGGATATGAAACTATTTAGAATGCCCTCTTCGTCTCGAGCCTATCCAAAACCGATCGAAGGGAAAGCGAAAGCTTATGAAGGTATGTTTCAAGAGTTAGGATTGTTGTAAACACGATGAAGGGTACTTTGTCACACCTGTGTAAATAAAGAAACATTTTGTGGCTATTGTAACTATTGTTACATATTATCGGGGTTTTAAGGATTACTTTTGTGTAGAAACAAATTAAACAAAAGAATCATATGGCAAATTTCATTCAAAATAAGAGTTTAGGTGAAATCGTGCGAGAGGATTTCCGTACGTCACGTGTTTTTCAAAAATATGGAATTGATTTTTGTTGTGGTGGCGCTACAACCTTAGAAACCGCTTGTCAGAAAGCAAACATTCCGGTATCCGTGTTGGAATCTGAGCTTGAAGCATTGAGTTGTGAAAAGCCCGAACAGGATTTTAAAACATTATCCCCCTCAGAATTAATCCGCTTAATACTTAAAGAGCATCACGAATATGTGCGGGAGGAAAGCATCCCTTTGGTAGAATTAGCTAATAAAGTTAGTCGCGTACACGGATTAAACCATCCGGAACTGATCGAAGTAGCTTCTATTGTAGAGGAAATCATGGCAGATATGGATCAGCATCAGATGAAAGAAGAACGCATTCTTTTCCCTTTCATTGAAGCAATGGAAGAATCGATCCAAAACGGTACTCCGATTCCTCAAAGTTGTTTTGGCGATGTCAACAATCCGATTCGCGCCATGGAGAATGACCACGATCATGTTGGCGAGATGCTATTCCGCTTGAAAGAGATTACCAACAACTATGAACTTTCTGCTGATGCGTGTCAATCTTATGTGATGTTATTTAAAAGATTGGAAGCATTTCAGAATAATACATTCAGACACGTTCATCTTGAAAACAACATACTTTTCAAGAAAGCGATTGCGTTGCAGCAGTCACTTTAATTAGAAATAATAGCCCATGTTGATGTATAGGCCCACCTCCTTAACCCAGTTTGAATAACTGATCAGACCACTAATCGGTCCCCATGGAGAGGCATAGCTATATTTAAACGAGGCGGTCCAAATCGGATCGCCTTTTATTATTGATCCAAGTTGATCTGCACTCTTAGCATAACCCCCGTTTAAAAAGATATATTGCTTCTTTAATATGTTGTAACGTAGTGAGAGTTTCCCAAGCAGCAACATGTTTTTGAACAACTGCACATTCTGAATTCCCGCAAACTCAATCTGCTGGTCCAAATACCGTCCACTCATATTTCCTCCCATATAATTCAGGTAAATAGCCGGTATTTCCTCTCCCCATACCATCCTTCCTCTTAATTCCGGAATGACATAGAAGCGAGAAGATAGTTTTAATGCTTTACTTACACCGAATGAAACCGCACCGATCGGAGAGAACCCGTTGTATCCGATGAAGTTATCCGTAATTATTTTTGTTTCAAGGTGTGCATCCCAACCTCGGGTCGGATAATAGCGATTGTCATATGTATCATAATTGAATTTGGCGAAATAGTTTAAGAATGAGCCGGCTTTAACTGGAAGTGGATTGTAATCTACATTATAGAGTTCATTGGAATAACCGAAATAATTCCATTCCAGTCCGCTTCGAATTTCGAAATTCCTGAAGTTCCCCAAATACATGATCTTTCCGCTTTGCCACAAATAATAAAGATTATCTATCCGCTTTTTGTGTTGGAAAAGATTATAGTTCTGATATCCCAAACGGTATTCGAGGTCGATTTTATTCATGATGCCGGGTCCCCAGTTGTACCCGATTGTCAAGTATGGATTCTTATCAAGTTTGGCGGTCAGAGAAATTTCCGATCCTCTTAAGAAGCGGTGATATAAAGTAGTATTCAGTAAGATAGAGGCCATACATTCCGTATCAAACCTAAAGCCGAAGTTTATCTGATTCAATGCCTTTCGTTGAAGTTTGAATATCAAATCGTAGGGGGCATTTGAAGAGAAATGATACGTTACGCTTGAGAAAAGGTCCATTCCCTGCAATATGGCCAACGCCCGATTTATATCGCTTACGGTTACGACGGTGTCTTCTTTTAAAGTGGTCTTTTTAAGGAACCATTTCTGCTCCTTTTCCGGGATACTATCAAATCGGATGTGACGGATATGTACCGTATCCTTTGGACTCCAGTAATTAACGATTTCGTTTTTGAGGTAGTTCTCAAGGGTGTCTTTGCCGAATATCTTCGCTTTAAGAGCTAATATCTCGGGTAACTTGGCTTTCGCTGCGGCTACTCCTCTCCAATACATCGTATCAATCGCTTCCTGATTAAAACTCATTGCGTTAAACTCTTTCAAATCCGGTGCGATATAAACATCAAGCGCTTCTTTATTTTTTACATATTCCGGATTCTCCAACATATCCACCAATTTGTTAACCATTCCGGGGAAAGTGTTGAGTTGTTTGTTATCAGCGGTATTGTCGGAAGATAAATCGATCCCGATGGTTACCTGCGCACCCATTTGTAAAGCTACATTGGTAGGCAAGTTGTTCAATACGCCACCATCCACCAATACCATGCTGTCTGTCTGTACCGGAATAAAAACACCCGGAATAGACATGCTCGCTCTTAAGGCAAGCGGAAGAGACCCCGATTTCAAGATGACCGATTTCCCTTGCGACAGATCTGTGGCCACACAGGCAAAAGGAACCGGTAATTTGTCAAAGTCGCGTAAATCGTGATACCCGATAGAGAGCTCCGATAAAAGATTGAATATGTTCTGACCGGTGACGATACCGGCGGGTATGGATATTTTCTTTTCCAAAGGAATTGATAAAACATATTTCCACTCTCTCTCTTTTGTACGATAGGTACGATACCCCGGCATGCTTTGATTGCTTAGGAACCAATTCCAATCCAAATGATGAATCAGACTATCTATCTCTGCCGTAGAATGTCCCATTGCATAAAAACTTCCCACGATCGCACCGATACTTGTTCCTGCTATGTAGTCTACCGGAATACCTGCATCTTCCAATACTTTGATTGCACCAACGTGAGCAGCCCCTTTAGCTCCTCCGCCACCTAAAACCAATCCGACACTTTTTCGTTGGCCCCGCACCGAGAAGCACAAAAGGAACAGAAGTAGAAAGAGTCCAGCTTTTCGCATAGATTGTATAGAATAAAATGATTTTTAAAACGATTTTATGTTACAACAAACATTAAGCATAAAAGGCTCATATTAATTTAAATTTCCTTCAAATTTTTGAACGCCAGGATTTTCTAAAAGCGTATTAAAGGAAATTTTCTGAATGGAAAGAGTTTTTTTGTTAGAAGAAGCAGCATTTTTTCTTCTTCAGAGCACTGAATGGCGTGCTTCAGAGCACTGAATGGCGTGCTTCAGAGTACTGAATGGCGTGCTTCAGAGTACTGAATGGCGTGCTTCAAAGCACTGAATAGCGCGCTTCAGAGTACTGAATGGCGTGCTTCAAAGCTCTGAATAATTATATTTAATGCTTCAGGGAGCTACTTTTCCCCTTTTCCCTTGGAAACGACACCCATGCATCCGATGTTTAACGATGTTAGTTGACAGGTCTTAGCCTTAACGATGGCAGAAGTTGACTCGATTAATATTAATTTTTACTAGTTCTGGTCTAGTATAACATTAACTTATAAATTCGTTTCACCCATGAGTATCTTGTTTTTAGGTAGCCCAACACAACTGAGTCATTGCCTCCTCTCTTATTGGATAACAGAGTATCTAAGTTTAGGGATACATGCCTATTGAATTATCTTGGTGAAAATTTAGACAAGGTAAAGTTTAACATTTCCGGGTTGAATTAATTATCTATTTTTGAACTTCCTTTTCAGGAATGATAATCAAGGGAAGGCAGAATATTGTAGATATGATTAAGGCAGAAGAGCTTAAAGATAAAATGAACAGTGCGGTGAAAAGTAAAACTCCATTTCTTTTTGCCGTTGATTATGAGATGGAAGAGGCTCTATTTATAGAGCATCCCCTCAATCAAAATACCGTTTTGTGGCGAGTTGGAGAGGTATCCAATGCAATTCGAGTTGTAGAGAGATCCAATGTTCTTAAAAAGGATGCTGATCCGAAAAAAATGCATTTCAGTAAATCTCCTTTAGAATATTCCACCTATGAGCGGAAGTTCACAACCATTCAAGAAGGATTAAAAAGAGGCGATTCCTTTCTAGCTAATCTAACGGTTAAAACCCCCATCGAGACAAACTATACGCTTGAAGAGATATTTCACCGCAGCAATTCGCCTTATGCGATTATGGTGCCGGAACGATTTGTCTGTTTCTCTCCCGAGACTTTTGTGAAAGTGCAAAACGGAGTGGTTTTTTCTTATCCGATGAAAGGTACCATCAACGCCGAACTTCCGAATGCTAGAGATCTGTTACTGTCTGATTTTAAGGAGAAATCGGAGCATTATACGGTTGTGGATCTGATCCGAAGTGACGTGAGTCGAGTAGCCTGTCAGGTCCGCGTGGATCGATTCCGTTATCTGGATGAAGTAAAAACAAGTTCGGGAAGCATTTATCAAGCATCTTCCGAGATCAGTGGAAAACTGTTTAATTGCGATTTGGGTGACATCTTATTCCAACTATTACCTGCCGGATCGATCACCGGAGCGCCTAAACCTTCTACGGTGGCGTTAATAGCACGGGCTGAACAAGAGAAACGCGGCTTCTATTGTGGTGTGATGGGGTATTTTGATGGAGAACAACTCGATTCTGCGGTTTTAATCCGCTTCATCGAAGAGGAGAAGTGTGATTCGTCACCAATTCCGCAACGCTATTTCAGAAGTGGTGGAGGTATAACCATCAACAGTGATTGCCGGAGTGAATACGAGGAAGTATTGGAAAAAGTGTATTTACCTTTTCAAAGCTGAGGATTATGTATATTGAATCGATTCGAGCCGAGTTTGGTGAGTTACACCACCTGGAGTATCATTGCAAACGAATACGGCGGAGTGTGGGAGCAAAGAATTGTGACCTGATTTTAAGTGAATTGGTTGGCTTTGCGAACCAATTGCCCGAAGCAAGAAGTAAATTCCGATTCGTTTATAATGATTGCGGAATTCTGGAGTATTCGGTTACACCCTACCAATTGCCCCGAATAACTTCCCTTCGTATGATCGAAGGAGGTGAAATTGATTATTCACTTAAATATGCTCGGAGGGAGGAACTGAATGCACTTTTTGCATTGCGCGGTTCGTGTGATGATGTATTAATCTGCAAAAAAGGATTCCTTACCGACACCTCCTTTTGTAACGTAGTTGTAGAAACGCCGTCGGGAGAACTTCTGACTCCGCTTCATCCGTTGCTTTCCGGTACGGCTCGCCAACGCTTACTTGATCGAGGTGTGATCCGGGAGGCGCCGATTGACCGAAATATCTTGCACAATTGTGAAAGAATTCGGTTGGTAAACGCGATGATTGATCTCGAAGATGAAATTTACATTGACAGATCGCATATTTTATAAAGGATAGAGCGAAGGGTCAATTGTTTTATTTATAATTAATTACAGTATATGCAAATAAGAAAAGTGCTGATCGTAGATAATAACGACTCATTTGTCTATAATCTGGTTGAGATGTTACGAGGAAAAATTGAAGCCGATGTGGTTTGCGAGTCTGATCTCTACGATGGAATAGAGAGGGGGTATCATGGCATCCTGCTTTCGCCGGGGGGAGGAGTCCCATCTGAATATCCGCATATGATGGACCTTATCGGCAGATGCTGGAATTCACACGTGTTATTAGGCGTTTGTCTGGGCCATCAAGCTATCGCTGCGTATGCGGGTGGTGAAGTAAGGCAACTGGAAGCACCGTTGCATGGCTTTAAATCCCGTTTGTCAATTTTAATTCCCGATGACTCGCTACTTCACGGCATCTCAGAGCAATACGGCGCCGATTGCTTCATCGGGCGATACCATTCGTGGGTTGTTGAAGCCGCTTCGGTTGAATCTTCTTTTTATATCACGGGAGTTGACGAATCGCATAATGTAATGGCAATGAGTCACAAAAGTCACCCGATTTTCGGAGTGCAGTTTCATCCCGAATCAATTATATCCAATTGTGGAGAAAGATTGATTTCTAACTTCATCAGTCGGATTAATAGTTCACAATAAATAGGATTTGTTTGCTAATTAGAAAAAACATTTGTTCTTTTGTTGCCAATCTGAAACAAGGGGGTGCTTTCCAACTCTGGAAATGCTGAGATTATACCCTATGAACCTGAAGCGGATAATGCCGCCGGAGGGATTGTTGTTGAACGGATATTACTCCTCTTTATGGGGGGAGAGTACCTTCTTGTTTCAATATCCATTTGAAAATGAAACAGAAGCGATATCCTACAGCTCTCACAATCGCCGGTTCCGACAGTGGCGGTGGAGCCGGAATACAGGCCGACCTGAAAACATTCTCCTCTTTGGGCGTATACGGAGCATCCGTTATTACAGCCGTCACCGCCCAGAACACCTGCGGCGTACAGGCCATTCAAGCCATTCATCCTCAAATTATTGAATCACAGATTTCCGCGGTTTGTTCCGATTTTCGGATTGACGCACTGAAACTGGGCATGCTCCATTCTCCTCAATGTGTCGAGGTGGTTCACCGTCTCTTGTCACTTTTCCCCATTCAATCAATCGTACTCGATCCTGTGATGATTGCCACCAGCGGTGATTCATTAATTGAACAGGAAACCATTGAACTGATCCGCTCGGATCTGTTTCCCCTGATCACGCTTTTAACTCCCAATTGTGCCGAAGCGGCTCTTTTGAGCGGTATCCCAGTGGATTCCGTCGACTCATTGTGTCAAGCCGGAACCCACCTTTTGGAGGTAGGGTGTAACGCCGTTTTAATGAAAGGGGGGCATTTGGATGGGACGATGAAGACGGATGTACTTATGGAAAGTGGTAAGGAACCGGTTTTTCTGAGTGAATCTACTGTGGATACGATGAATACGCATGGAACGGGATGTACATTATCTTCAGCCATAACAGCATTTCTTGCGCTGGGCTTCACCCTTTCTGAATCAGTACAAAAGGCTAAAAAGTATGTTCACGATGCTATTGAAGCCGGTGCGGACGTATATGTTGGCGCCGGACATGGACCTCTCAACCATTTCTTTAACCCCCGGCCCTTGGTCATCAAATGATATTTATTATGGAAATAGACGTAAACGGCGTAAAGCAAACGATACATGAAAATAGTACCGTAACCGAGTTAATGACACAATTGGATCTCCCTGCTATCGGAGTGGCAGTAGCTGTTAATCAGCAGGTCATCTCCAAGGTAAAATGGGATGAAACAAAATTGGTTGCCGGTGATGAGGTAATTGTTATCAAAGCCACTTGTGGAGGTTAGGGGTATGAAACTTATTGTCATCACCACACCTGATTTCCTGATGAACGAAGCTGAATTGCTTCGCGTACTCTTTGAAAACGGCTTATATCGGTTGCATCTTCGGAAACCCGGCGCTTCGGCTGCAGAGCTGAGCTTTCTTTTGGATCGTATTCCCGCGCAATGGCATCCGCGTATCGTGATTCACGATCATTATGAGTTGGCGGATCGCTATGCCCTTGCCGGTATTCATTTGAACCGTCGGAACATTCAACATCAGAACGGCAGAAATCCTTACAGTTGTTCTTGTCATTCATTCGCTGAAATTACCCGTTATTCCGAACAGGTTGCCGGGTACGTTTTTCTGAGTCCCCTTTTCGACAGCATTTCCAAAATTGGTTATAAAAGCGGATTCACGGAACTGGAACTGCATCAGGCGTTTGAAGTAGGTGTTCTTCACGATCGTGTGATTGCATTGGGAGGCATTAACAAGAATAACATCTCAAGCGTACGCTCTTTGGGATTCGGCGGGGTAGCTGTACTTGGGGCTCTTTGGGAGGGAGTGGGACAGGACAGTCGGTTGCTTTTTGACCGTTTCCTTCAATTGCAGCGGGAATGCAATCACATTAAATAATTAAACAATCATTACAATGCTTCAATTCATAACACATCAAACAGACCGATACGATACGATTCAGGGTGCACTTCTTGCGCTGCAAGGAGGATGTCGCTGGATCCAACTTCGGATGAAAACAGCTCCACACGATGAAATACTGCGCAACGCCATTGTGTTGAAACGGCTGTGTTGGGATTTTGGCGCCACCCTGATCATCGATGATCACGTGGATATCTGTCTGATGGCAGACGCTGACGGCGTTCATTTGGGTAAGGAGGACATGGATCCTGAGAAAGCCAGAATCGTTCTTGGCAAAGATAAAATAATCGGGGGTACTGCAAATACATTCGCCGATGTCCAACTTCTAGCAGCTAAGGGAGTCGATTATATCGGACTAGGTCCTTATCGATTCACGGAAACAAAAAAGAAATTGAGTCCCGTTCTCGGATTGGAAGGGTATCGGTCGGTTCTGGAGAACTGTAAAAAACTACAACTGGAAGTTCCGGTGATTGCCATCGGCGGATTACGCGATCGTGATTTTCACGCCCTGCTTGAAACGGGTGTTGCCGGAGTAGCTTTATCCTCTTCGATTCTGAGTGCAGTCGATCCGAAAGCGGAAACAAAACGACTTATTCAAGTGCTCTCTGAAAGATGAGATGCCAAAACCACAGATATATAGATGGCGCATTTGACCTTAATGTAAAAAAATAGAATATATACAAATGAACAAACTAATTATCGCGGGAAAGGAATTCAACTCCCGTCTTTTTCTAGGAACCGGAAAATTCAGTTCTGACAGTGTGATGGAGGAAGCGATCCTAGCTTCCGGAACGGAGATGGTTACGGTAGCCATGAAACGGATCCATTTGGATGATGCTCATGATACGATGTTGCAACACATCCGTCACCCACACATCAACCTGTTACCCAATACTTCGGGCGTACGGTCGGCAGAAGAGGCTGTTTTTGCGGCACGCATGGCACGGGAGGCATTTGGTACGAATTGGCTGAAACTGGAGATCCACCCCGATCCGCGCTATCTTTTGCCCGATCCGATTGAAACACTAAAGGCTACGGAGATACTGGCGCGCGAAGGATTTGTTATTTTGCCTTATATCCCGGCCGACCCTGTATTGTGTAAACGACTTGAAGAAGCGGGGGCTGCCGCTGTGATGCCGTTGGGGGCTCCGATCGGCACAAACAAAGGGTTGTTGACCCGTGATTTTCTGCGTATTATCATTGAGCAGAGCAACGTGCCCGTAATTGTTGATGCGGGAATCGGAGCGCCGTCTCATGCCGTGGAGGCGATGGAGCTGGGAGCAGACGCCGTTTTGGTAAATACCGCCATTGCCGTTGCCGGAAATCCCGTGGAGATGGCGAAAGCCTTCCGACTCGGAGTAACATGCGGAAGAGCAGCTTACGAAGCGGGCTTACCTTTGCAATCGGAGCAGGCTGAAGCGAGCAGTCCGTTAACATCATTCCTTAACGATTAATTGAACATCCATGAAATTAGATAACGTAACCCGTCGTCCTTTTCCAAATTCAGAGAAAATTTATGTCAAGGGAGAGATTCATCCCATTGAAGTAGCCATGCGTCGCATCCGACTCACGGACTCGGTGAAAGTCACCGATGGGGTAAAACATCGCTCGTCGAACGGCTCGATCTGTGTATACGATACCAGCGGTCCCTATACTGATCCCTCCATCGAGATAGACCTGCGGAAAGGATTACCCGCACTCCGTGAATCGTGGATTAAGGAAAACGGGGATCTTGAGCAACTCTCCGCCATTTCATCCGATTACGGCAAAGCGCGATTGGCTGACGCGTCATTGGATTCGATCCGTTTTCAATACTGTAAATTGCCTTTCCGTGCCCGCGAAGGAAAACAGATTACCCAGCTTTACTATGCACGCCAGGGAATCATCACTCCGGAAATGGAATATGTAGCGATCCGCGAGAACCAGAATTTGCACGAGTTGGGACTGGAATCGCACATTACGCCCGAATTCGTACGAAGTGAAATCGCTGCCGGCAGAGCAATCATTCCGGCAAATGTGAATCACCCGGAAGCGGAGCCGATGATTATCGGACGGAATTTTCTTGTAAAGATCAATACCAACATCGGAAATTCCGCGATGTCATCCGGTATCGAGGAGGAAGTGGAGAAGGCAGTTTGGAGTTGTCGCTGGGGAGGAGATACCCTAATGGATCTCTCGACGGGAAACCACATTCACGAAACCCGCGAATGGATCATTCGTAATTGTCCGGTACCGGTAGGAACCGTTCCCATTTATCAGGCATTGGAGAAAGTAAATGGTCGCATCGAAGAGCTGACGTGGGAGATTTACCGCGATACGCTGATCGAACAGGCTGAGCAGGGTGTGGATTATTTCACCATTCATGCGGGCGTCCGGCTCGAAAATATTCCGCATTCACTCACACGTCTTACCGGGATTGTTTCCCGCGGAGGGTCTATCATGACCAAGTGGTGTAAGACCTTCAATAAGGAGAACTTCTTGTACGATCGTTTTGATGAGATCTGTGAGATACTTAAAAGATACGACGTCGCAGTGTCGTTGGGAGATGGACTTCGTCCCGGTTCAATCCACGATGCGAATGACGAAGCTCAGTTTGCGGAACTGGAGACCTTGGGTATTTTAACAGAAAAGGCATGGAAACATAACGTTCAGGTAATTATCGAGGGGCCCGGTCATGTGCCGATGCATAAGATCCGAGCAAATATGGATCGTCAGTTGAAAGCATGTCACGAGGCGCCGTTCTATACGTTAGGACCTCTTACCACAGATATCGCTCCGGGTTACGATCACATCACTTCGGCTATCGGTGCCGCTCAGATCGGTTGGTACGGTACGGCGATGTTGTGTTATGTTACGCCGAAAGAACATCTGGGACTACCCAATAAAGAAGATGTCCGTAACGGAGTCATCACCTACAAGATCGCAGCACATGCGGCCGACCTTGCAAAACAACATCCGGGAGCAGAATTGCGAGATTATGCCTTGAGTAAGGCACGTTTTGATTTCCGTTGGAAAGATCAGTTTAATCTTTCACTCGATCCGGAACGTGCCATGGAGTATTATAAGGAGGGTTCGAAGCACGATGAGGACTACTGTACGATGTGCGGTCCGAATTTCTGTGCGATGAAACTTTCGAAAGAGTGTATGGACTGATAAAATTAAAGATGAGATATATAGAACTAATAGATCAATATGACTGGGAGGAACTCTCCCGGCATATTGCCTCCAAAACCACACGCGACGTAGAGGTGGCATTGGCTAAGGAGCATTTGGATATAGAAGATTTTCTAGCTCTGATTTCAAAAGCGGCCACCCCTTACCTTGAACAAATGGCCCTTAAAAGCCGGCGATATACCCAGCAGCGGTTCGGCAAAACCATTCAGATGTATATTCCGATGTATCTGACGAACGCTTGTACGAACCACTGTGTGTATTGTGGATTCAATCACAACAACCCGATTAAACGAATCATTCTGACGAATGAGGAGATTATTCAGGAAGCGGAAGCGATCCGTAAATTGGGGGATTTCCATCATATCCTGCTTGTAACCGGCGAGTCTCCCCGTCACGCGGGTGTTTCGTATCTAAAGAATGCCATCCGACTGGTGAAGCCTTACTTCTCCAACATCTCCATCGAAGTACAGCCTCTGGAGACGCAGGAGTATAAATCGTTGATCGACGAGGGCCTATATTCGGTTTATGTGTATCAGGAAACTTACAACAAAGCACGGTACGGAATTTATCATCCAGCAGGGAAAAAACGTGATTTCAATTATCGGCTCGATACTTTCGACCGTTTGGGAGAAGCGGGAATCCGTAAGATGGGATTGGGTGTGCTCATCGGGTTGGAGGATTGGCGTACCGATATTGCGATGATGGCACATCACCTGCGCTATTTGCAGAAAAAATATTGGCGTACAAAATATTCGGTTTCTTTTCCTCGGATCAGACCTCATGAAGGGGAGGGTTTCAAACCCAATGTGGTGATGCAGGACAGGGAATTGGCACAGGCTATTTTTGCTTTCCGTCTTTTCGACCGCGATGTGGAAATCGCCCTTTCCACGCGTGAATCTCCTCATATGCGCGATAACATGTGCACATTGGGTGTGACTTCAATGAGTGCGGGTTCCAAAACCGATCCGGGAGGTTATGCTACCTATCCGGCGGCTCTTGAACAGTGGGTAATGGCTGATGACCGTTCACCCGAAGCGATTGAACAAGCGATTAAAAATGCAGGTTATGAAGCGGTATGGAAAGATTGGGATGTAGTGATGAACTGATGAGCGAACGGTATGACCGTCACATCCGACTCAGTGAGATTGGAGAGCAGGGGCAACGGAAACTCTCCCAAGCCTCTGTCTTGCTTGTCGGCGTGGGGGGACTCGGTTCTCCCATCGCCCTTTATTTGGCGGCAGCTGGGGTGGGTCGGATCGGCCTGGTAGACGGTGACGAGGTATCGCTCTCTAATCTTCAAAGACAGGTACTTTATAAGGAGTCGGAAGTGGGGAAGTCAAAAGTGATGTGTGCCGCCGCACGGTTGGGTGAATCGAATGCTCATGCGGTTGTTGATTGTTATCCCTTCCGACTTGATGAAGCGAATGCACATGAACTGATCTCACGCTATGATGTGATTATTGACGGGTGTGATAATTATGAAACACGTTACTTGATTGACAAAGTGTGTTACGAACTTCGCAAACCGTATGTATATGGAAGCATCGGCGAGTTTAGAGGACAGGTTTCTGTTTTCCATTATGGCGGAGCAGCAGGATATGTTGATCTTTTTCCCGATAAGCCCGAGACCGCTTCCGTGACTTCCGGCGTAATGGGGGTAGTGCCGGGTGTGGTGGGAACTTTGCAGGCCTCGGAAGTGATTAAAATAATTACGGGTTGTGGTCGTGTCTTATCTAATCGGTTACTGATAGTGGATCTTTTGGGCATGGACATCCGCATACTCGATTTATAAGCTTGTTTGTGCGAATTAATTCCTACCGTTGCTTTTAATTCCATTAAAAATGCATTTATTTATACCCGAAAAGTAATTCTCGTTATAAATATCTTTTATGGAATATAACTTCAGTACGAAATTGAAAGGAACCGTGGCGTTAAGTTCCAACTTACACGAAAGTCGTACGTTACAGACGGATTCTTCTCTATACAAATTTATATGGGTACAAGAGGGGAGTGTTACGATTGAAGTTGAACATGTTGAAATTGAGGTCGAAAAGAATCAGATCATCGCCTTGACTCCTTTACATCATTTTGATATAAAGGAGGTGAAGGGAACTTACTTGACATTACTCTTCAATAGCAATTTCTACTGTATTTTCGGGCATGACAACGAAGTGTCCTGTAACGGATTTCTTTTCCACGGATCTGCCGAAATCAAAAAAATCCAACTTGGAGAACGAGAAGTCGTATCGCTAGAGGAAATTGTACGTGGTTTGGAAGGTGAATACGGAGTCAATGATACCCTTCAGGAGGAGATGCTTCGCATTTTACTAAAGCGCTTTATTATTATGTGTACCCGTTTTGCACGTAAGCAGGCAGGAATAACTACTGAAAACGAGCACGGTTTTAATCTTGTCAGGGAGTATTATGTATTGGTAGACAACCACTATAAGGAGAAGAAACAAGTGAAGGAGTATGCGGCACTGCTGAATCGCTCACCAAAAACACTTTCAAATCTCTTTACGGCTTTCGGCTTGCCCTCGCCATTGAATATTCTTCACCAACGAATTGAAACGGAGGCGAAACGTTTGTTGCTCTACAGTTCTAAAAGTGCGAAGGAGATCGCTTATATATTGGGTTTTGAGGATTTATCCTCTTTTAGTCGTTTTTTTAGTAAACGTACAGGCGAAAGTATCACAGAATACAGAAAAAGAGAAAAACGGGAATAATTGTCAACTCATTCGGCATAATTGCCATTCTGCGGGGATGTGGAAAGATGCAACTTTGCATCAGAAACAAAACATAATAAATAGAGTGATATGAAAACCCGAATGAATGAACTGTTTAATGATTTTCTAAAAGTTGCCGCTAACTCCCAAAAGGCCGGAATCAATTTGATTCGTGTAGCGATACTGATCATATTTGTTTGGATCGGTGGATTGAAATTCTGGAATTATGAAGCGGAAGGAATTGTGCCGTTTGTGGCAAATAGTCCCTTTATGAGTTTCTTCTATTCCAATGATGCACCCGATTACAAGCAATATAAGCTGAAAGAGGGAGAGTTTGACGCTGCTAAACACGAATGGCATGAACAGAACAACACCTATCAGTTTTCTAAAGGTCTCGGTATTCTGATCATGACCATCGGTATCCTGACGTTTCTCGGAATTTTCTTTCCGAAAGCCGGTTTGGTCGGAGCAGGATTGGTAGTGATCATGACCATCGGAACACTCTCTTTCCTAGTTACGACTCCTGAGGTGTGGGTTCCCGATTTGGGAAGCGGAGAGCACGGATTTCCGTTATTGACAGGAGCGGGACGATTGGTGATTAAAGATACCGCTATTATCGCTGGTGCATTGGTTGCCTTATCTGACTCGGCAAAAAGTATTCTGAATAAGAAAAGATAAAAAAACGGATTACAACTTCTAGGGTTGTAATCCGTTTTTTTTATAAAGTGCTTTGATCCTTACCAAAGAAGCATGTAGCGGTATTGTTTAACCCGATCATCTTCATCCTCTTTCGGAATCTGATAATACCCGATGTGTGTATAGGTATTCGCCTGTACGCCGGCTTGTCTGAAAGCATTCAACGCTTTATTGAAGCGTACGCTTTCTCTGGCTTGAGGAATGGGTGTGATATTCATGTTTGCGGATTTCACCATTTCGAAGTTGTATAGATCCAGTTCTTCCTGCGAAAGATGAACTGCTTTCGGAACCATTACACTCGGAGGAGTGTCAACGATCACGGGTACTTTGGTGTTCACCGCTCTTTTTAACATTACCTGTAACTCTCTTGATACGTCCTTTCCCTGTTTTCTTTTGTTTCGAATACTTTGTTTCATGTCTGTATAGATTAAGGTGAGAAATAATGCTACAAACAGGTAAACAAACAATTCTTTTGATTTGTTCGCAGAAAAATAATTTAATAGAGATAAAATAGGCTAATAAGGACGTGAAATGGGGGAAAGCGGTATTTTTGTGTTTTAAAACTATATTTTATGCGTACGATGATTATCTCCGACCTGCATGGATCGGAACAAACAACGCGCCAGGCGCTGAAGTATTTCGGAGAACTGAATTGCGACCGACTGCTGATTCTCGGCGATATATTGTATCACGGTCCCCGTAACCCCATTCCTCAGGGACATAATCCTAAGGGGGTGGTGGAGTTGTTAAACCCTCTCAAAGATAAGATCATCGCGGTTCGTGGAAATTGCGAAGCTGAAGTGGATCAAATGTTACTTGAATTTCCCTGTATGGCCGATTATGCATTGATCGAGGAGGAGGGAATTCGTATTTTCGCTACCCACGGACACCTTTATAATCCCGGTAAATTGCCGTTCTTGCCGACAGGAGCTTTGTTTCTTTACGGGCATACCCACTTATGGGAAGTTTGTCGTGAAAAAGGAATCACCATTTGTAATCCCGGCTCGATCACGTTACCAAAACAGGGACGTGAGGCAACGTTTGCGATTTACGAAGCGGGAATCATTTCTGTACATCGTCTCGAAGATGGTGTTCGATTGGCATCTTTGCCGGTAAAGGAAGCGTAAAGAAAAAGGGGGAAAGTAAAGCATGGAGATCTCCCCGTTTCAGTTAGGTATAAAAAATCGAAGCGACTGTCTCTGTTGAAACAGTCGCTTCGATTTTTTATTAAGGTGTCATTCTACAATTTCAACATTGTCAATCCATAGCACGTCACCAACTGCACCTACATACGCCCCCCCGTATCCGGCAGAAAAGCGTATGATGATGTGAGTAGGCTGATCGTTTTCATCACCCCAACCCACTTCGGTAATACGTTTGTTTTCACCTTTGCTGTTTTTGCCACAGATGATGTCATCGCCGTTGTATAACCCTTTGTAAGGCTGATAATCAGCCGAACGGGTGATATCGCCGTACGCAACCGGAAGTTCAAAGCCGTTCACCCAATCCGGAGTTGATTCCGTGATTCGGATCCAGCCTGTACCGACACGTTTGGCCATTACGTTACCCTCTTCATCCTCCCATCGTTTCTGAAGGAGTACACAGATGTCTGCCGCATTCTTACCTTTAAGGTTTGATTTGCTGAAGCCGGTAGCTTTCATACGTTTTCCTCCCGTCTTCGCTTTGTAATCGAACTTAATGCCTTTGATCCTTTTCGAGAAAGGAATTCCCTGCATCAATTTCTGCATCGGGTCTTTGCTGTCTCTTACCGGCTCCATGATGCTTCCGGTGAAGATCGTACCCGTAGCCAAAACCTTCAAGTTAATCAGACCGAGTACCGCGACCTCTTCCAATCTTGTTTCAAGACGAGCCGCATAACCGTTTCCTCTTTTTTCAGGGAATACGGTACTACTTCCTTTTGTAATTCCTGAAACTTTAGCGTAAACGCTCGATGTTTCCCAAGGGGAATCGCCCGGATTATGGGGAAGGGCTTCCGGAATGGTATCCGGATGTCCAATCTCATATAAAATCCGTTCATTTCCTCCGATTATTCCGCTTTCTTTTATATTTCTCATAATCCAACTGTCCATATCGGAATATTTCAATTGGGAATTGGTTGACTGAGCATATAAAGAGCAAAAAGATGTCGCAACCAAAGTGGTTGCGAGGCATCTTCTTATAGATTTCGTAGTCATGAAAAAATAGTTGCTATTTATAAAGTATATCCCCACTGGTCCAGTGCGAATTTCCAGTTTTTCTCAACAAGTTCCACGGTACGCGGTTCGTATTGATACTGGTTTTTCTTATACCCTTTTTTCTTATTCAGATAAGCTGAAATTGCAGGTTCAGCTTCTTTGAAGCCGGGCAGGTTCAGCGTTTCGTAAATTTTCTTAGTGATACCCATTGCATCGGCTTCGATCTCTTCGAATTTTACTTCGATCAGATTGCCTTCCGGAACCAGTTTCTTGTCAGCTTCATACTTGTCGTACATCGTTTTATAGACTGACAAAATCTGTTTTTCGATCTCTTCATTTGAGAAATCCTGTAGCTTCAGCGGCTGAATGGTGTTTGTGAAGAATGAACGGGTCGATTCGAATACTGTATACGGATTACGCATCAGATAAATGAATTTCGCGTTTGGATACATTTCCAGAATTTCTTTTATACGAGCCGTGTGTGGCGGGTTCTTAGACAAGAACTGAGTGCCGTTCGTATTGTGAAGGCACACTTTCACCAATTGACGGAAGGTATCCTGAAATTCTTTCTTCTCAGCTGGTGAAGCATCGCGGAAAGTCAGGTATTTATTCGTGTATTCATCCCATGATTTCGGGAAGAACCAGAAGTTGTAATAGTTGACCGGAGTCAAGTTCGATAACGCAAACTCCTCTTCCTGAGGAAGGTCTACGTTAAGCTCCATGTTGTCTGTGGGACGTTTGTCCGGCATCAGATAAGCCATTGTTTTCTTAAAGAAACTCTGGCCGAAAAGCATGAGGTTCGGGAATACCGTTTGATAAGTGGTATTGTATCCGAAGTGCTGGTCGAGTGAAAGGATGTTGTGAACGAAGGTCGTCCCACTTCTCCAATGTCCCAGAATGAAAACCGGTTGGTCTTCGTATGCTTTCTCAACGGTCAGTTTTTTTAGTTTTGCATCCTCCAACGGCTGAAGAGTAGAGAGAATACGACAGATACCTTTCGTCAGGTAGAATTTACCTTTATATCCGTTATCAATCGGCTGATTCTTGGAAACGCGTGTGAATGTTTTCCATTTCGCGCCTACCAGCGTATTTACCGGGAGTTTACTAAACTCAATTAATCCCATATCTTGTAGTGGTTAATTTAAATTGTTGTTAGATTCGACGAATCAAATCCTCAATCATCTCAATTTCAGAAAGCTTGATGTTGTAATCGGCATCCTGAGGTTCATCATAGCGCGTATCAATTCCGGGTACGTCGTTGATACGACCGTCTTCCGCCTCCGCATACATCTGAGCATCCCGTTTTTTGCAATCCTCAAGAGACTCATCCATATAGATAAGGGTAAAACGTTCGGCTCCGATAATATCTTTAACCTGTTCACGGATGGCATTGTCCGGCGAGCGGAATGCACAGATCGTGATGATTCCCTGATTATTCAACAGGCGACTCATGTGTGCTACACGACGAAGGTGCTCGGCACGATCGGAAGGAGTGAAGTCCAACTCATGAGACAATCCCGCACGTACGGAAGAGCCGTCTAGAACGACAGCAGTCTTTCCTTCGTCGAAAAGACGACGCTCCAGGATGTATGCCAATTCGCGTTTTCCGCTACCGGCAAGCCCTGTAATCCAAAGCGTCTGACCTTTCTGCCCGAAGCGGTCTTCACGTTCTTTTGATGAGATCAACGATTTACCCTCCTGAGCCAGTTCACGATTCATATCGTTGATGCGCGATGGCAGGTCTTTGTTATTCAACTTCTCGATGATCATACCCACAGCACTTGTGTTGTTCGTAATCGGGTCGATCAGAATGAATGAACCTGTGCTTTTATTTTTCTTATAAGAGTCAAATAGAAGCGGTTTGTTGGTCGTCAGCACCACACGTCCGATCTCATTAAGAGACAGTCGGTCAATCTTCGATTGTTCAAGCGTATTTACATCCACCTTGTAACGAATCTCGTCAATGCGGGCTTTCGTCATGTTGGTGGTGTGTTTGATATAGAATTGTTTGCGCGGATCCATCGCTTCTTCATCCATCCATACGAGCATCGCTTCGAAATGGCGGTCGATAGAGGGTTGATTATCCGGATGTACAATCATTTCGCCACGGGAGATATCGATCTCATCTTCGAGGGTCAGGGTCACTGCCATCGGTGGGAAAGCTTGGTCGATTTCACCTTCGTAGGTATGGATCCCTTTCACTTTTGATCTTTTCCCTGATGGCAAAGCCATGATTTCATCGCCTTTTTTCACGATACCTGAAGAAACTTTAGCCGAGAATCCTCTGAAGTCGAGATTCGGACGAAGCACATACTGTACCGGGTAACGGAAGTCCTCGTAGTTATGATCGCTACCGATATGTACCGTTTCAAGGAATTCCAACAAAGTTTCACCTTTATACCAAGGCATCGCATCTGTCGACTCTACTACGTTATCCCCTTTTAGTGCGGAAATCGGAATCGGTTTGATATCCGGAATGTCCAAACGGGTAACGAAAGATTTGTAATCCTCTACGATTTGGTTGAATACCGCTTCGTCATAGTTTACAAGGTCCATTTTATTCACGGCAAGTACCACGTGTTTGATTCCCAAAAGAGAAACCAAGAACGTATGGCGTTTCGTTTGTGTGATCACTCCCGTACGGGCATCAACCAAGATAATTGCAAGATTGGCGGTAGAACCACCGGTAATCATATTACGCGTATACTGTTCGTGTCCAGGGGTATCGGCAATGATGAATTTTCTACGGTTGGTAGAGAAATAACGATATGCCACATCGATTGTGATTCCCTGTTCGCGTTCCGCTTTCAGACCGTCGAGAAGCAAAGCATAGTCGATCTCACCCGCACCGGCGTTTCCGACACGTTTACTATCACGCTCCAACGCATCCAGTTGGTCTTCATATAATTTTTTACTGTCGAACAACAAGCGTCCGATCAGTGTTGATTTCCCATCATCCACAGAGCCTGCAGTCAACAGACGAAGCAAGTCTTTCTGTTCGTCTTTGTCTAAGAACTCTTTAATATTTAGTTTCTGTTCCATTTTACTTGATTATTATCAGAAATACCCTTCGCGTTTCTTCTGTTCCATACTCGCTTCCTGGTCAAAGTCGATCACGCGTGTTGATCGCTCAGACTTGGTGGTTGTCATCATTTCCGCCACAATTTCTTCGATTGTGTTGGCTTCCGAGTCAATCGCACCGGTAAGTGGATAGCATCCCAATGTACGGAAACGCACCATTTTCATCTCCGCCTTTTCGGCCAGCTCTTTCGGCATGCGCTCGTCATCGACCATCACCATCGTACCATCCATTTCAACGACAGGACGTTCTTTTGCGAAATAAAGCGGAACGATAGGAATATTTTCCAATCGGATGTATTGCCAGATGTCCAGTTCCGTCCAGTTAGAAAGAGGAAATACGCGGATTGATTCACCTTTGTTTACGCGGGCGTTGTAGATATCCCACAACTCCGGTCGTTGGTTTTTCGGATCCCATTGCTGGAATTTATCGCGGAAAGAGTAGATACGTTCCTTTGCACGTGATTTCTCTTCATCGCGGCGTGCTCCACCGAAAGCAGCATCGAATTTGTGTTTTTTCAATGCTCCAAGGAGCGCTTGTGTTTTCATCAGGTCCGTATGTACCTTGCTACCGTGCGTGAAAGGACCCACACCTGCTTCGAAAGCTTCTTTGTTATATTCAACGATCAAGTCCCACCCGTGCTCTTTCGCATAACGGTCACGGAATTCGATCAT
The DNA here is from genome assembly GCA_036655355.1 of Bacteroidales bacterium. Lineage (GTDB taxonomy): Bacteria > Bacteroidota > Bacteroidia > Bacteroidales > JAUNSR01 > JAUNSR01. Next base: position 130,355 of record JAVVQG010000009.1, on the reverse strand, counting down.
CTCTTTAAATTTCCATTTAGAGTCGATGTGCATCAGTGGAAAAGGAACTTTACCGGGAGCAAACGCTTTTTCAGCAAGACGCACCATTACGGATGAATCTTTCCCAATAGAATAGAGCATTACCGGGTTTTCAAATTCCGCTGCCACTTCGCGGATAATGTGAATGGATTCAGCTTCGAGTTGACGAAGGTGGCTCAAGTTATAATCTGACATATGCTAATTATTTTCGTTCTGGATTTATTTGCCTATTAACGGCAGGATTTTCTCAAGCATCAGTTCAACACACTTCGCCATGTCGTAGGCGGAGGTATCAATCGATAAGGCGGGATTTTCAGGAGCTTCAAAAGGGGAGGAGATCCCTGTGAAATTTTTGATTTCACCAGCTCTTGCCTTTTTGTACAATCCCTTGATATCTCTTTGCTCACACACTTCAAGAGGAGTGCTCACAAACACCTCTACGAAGTTCTCTTCGCCGATGATCTGCGCCGCATTGCCACGAATCTCATTTGTGGGACTGATGAATGCCGCCAGTGTAATCACACCGCAATCGACAAATAGTTTTGATACTTCGGCGATACGGCGAATATTTTCCGTACGGTCTTCTTCTGAGAAACCGAGGTTGTTGTTGATTCCGGTACGGATGTTGTCGCCATCCAACAGGTAGCATAGCAAACCGCGTTGGTTCAATTCCCGTTCAAGGGCAATTGCAAGGGTGCTTTTTCCGGAACCGGATAGTCCCGTGAACCAAATTACTTTTGATTTTTGGCCCAATAGTTTTTCCCGATCAACTCGTTGAAGCGTCTGATCGAAAATGGGGTAGATATGGTTGTTCATACTGCGTATTTTTAGCTTTTGGATAAGTACTCATGCCAACTCATCAGAATTCCCAAATGAACGGAATCAGAATCACAGACATGATGAATACGATGATTGAAAGGGGAAGTCCCACTTTTACATAATCGCTGAATTTATAATTTCCGATACCCTGAACGATCAGATTGGTTTGATAACCGATGGGGGTTAGGAAACTGGCGGACGCCGCCATGCAAATAGTCACGAAGAACGGCATCGGGTCAACGCCCATCTGTTTCGAAGCTTCGAGTGCGATGGGGAAGGCGAGCGCTGCCGCCGCATTATTGGTTATCACTTCTGTAAACAGACAAGTGATCAGAAACAAGACGGCCAGAACAGCATGTGGACCGTATCCGTAAACGGCCCCGATGGTATGTTCGGCAATGAATGCGGCCATTCCTGAATTCATCATCCCTTTGCTTATGGCAAATGCGCATGCGATGGTAATCATCACATCCCAGCTGATGAATTTCGTATATTTCTTTGCGGGGTAGATGTTGGTCCAAGCCATGATCACGGCAGTTAATGCCGCCATCGCCAGCATATCGATTTTAAAACCCCATGGAAGATCTATCTTATCTCCAAGTGCGGCTCCCAATACCATCGTAGCGGTGAGGATCATCGCAAGTGTTCTTTTTCTGGACGATTCCGGTTTTTCTATCTCGCCGGTTTCTGCCAACAGGTAGAAGACGCTTGATTCGCCCCATGTTTTCATGAACGTATCGTCTGTCAACAATACCAAGTTATCCCCCTCGGTAAGTCGGATGGTATCCAAACCTTCGGTAATGCGTTCGCCATTTCGGTGAAGAGCCATGACGATGGCGCCGTAATGACGGTAAAAGTCAAATTCACCGAGTGGTTTTCCGATACCCGGAAATCGGGGAGCGATGACCGCTTCCACTTGACGCGTGGCAGTTTCGCGGAAAGATTCATCACAATTATGGAGACAATTGAGTGAAAGATCGGGTGTTTCCATCAACCTGCTCAAACCTTTTGATGTTCCGGCAATCACCAACTTGTCATTTTTACAAATCGTGTGGCTGTAGTCTTTCGTCGCACAACATATGCCGTTCGAAACGACAGAATTAATACGCAGATCACCCAGGAGTTCCATCTTCCCGTTCACGATTTTCTGTCCGATAAAACGACTTTCCGGATGTACCGTCACATCGTAATAATACTCTTTAGGAATATCTGTGAAACTGTTTTCTTTTTTTGTAGATCCAGGCAGTAGGTAACGGGAGCCGAATATAATGTAAAGCAATCCGACCAGAGCGATCGGAAATCCCACTTTGCCAATTTCAAAAAGAGGCATTCCTTTACCTGTTTCGCTAATCATCATCCCGTCCACCACCAGATTCGTCGTGGTTCCGATCACGGTACACAATCCTCCTAGAATCGTAGCATAAGATAGCGGAATCAGAATCTTTTTGGAAGGAACGTTGGTCCTCTCGGCCCAGCGTTTCAGCATGGGTGCGAAAATGATTACGATGGGCGTGTTGTTCAGAAAAGCGGAGAGTGCGGAAACAGGTATTAACATGCGAGCCAACATTTTAGGGAGCGCCTGTTTCTGTGTGGGAAGCATGATGCGCGCAAACTTATTGAGTGCTCCGCTGCGACTCACTCCTTCGCTTACCAGGTAAAGTAATCCGACCGTTATCATTCCGCGGTTACTGAATCCCGCCAATGCTTCCTTCGAGTCTATGACGCCGGCTGCCATCATCACAATGACGATGGTAAAAAGTGTCATACCGGGGCGCATTCGATCTTTCATTAAGATCGTAATCATCACCACGATGAGTATTAAAACGAATATCCCTTGTGGAGACATAAGAAAGTGGATTATTTAAAACGAGAAAGGTTTTATCTGACGATAAACCAAGGATTAAGTAAATTTTCTTTGTTGTATTCGATGGCCGAATCCTGATCGTGTTTGAAGATCTGTTTGCCGGCATAAATGGCGATAGCATGTCCTGCCGCGGTATCCCACTCCATGGTAGGGGCAAAGCGCGGATATACATCCGCAAATCCTTCGGCAACCATGCAGATCTTAATCGAACTGCCGCTGCTTACGGTTTCAACCTCTCCGTGGGTTTTTTCAATTTCCGAGATGAATTCAAGCGTTTCCGCACTGCAATGAGAACGGGATGCAACAACCCGGTAACGTCTGCCATCCGAATCAACAGGTAACTTAACAGCATCCTGGATTCGCTTTTCTAAAGAACAGTCCGGATTAGCAGGGTCTACTTCGGTCTTGAAAGAACCGATTCCTTCGGCTGCAAAGTAGAGCGTTCTTTTAACCGGAAGATAAATTACGCCAAGAATGGGTGTGCCGTTTTTAACAAGCGCTACATTGACTGTGAATTCTCCGTTTTTTTTGATGAATTCTTTTGTTCCGTCAAGCGGATCAACGATCCAAAGTGTATCCCAAGCTGCTCTTTCTTCAAATGAAATAGCTCTTCCTTCTTCGCTTAATACGGGGAATTCGGTTTTAGAAAGGTATTCCATGATTACTTCATTACTCTTTCTGTCGGCAATAGTAAGCGGGGAATTATCACTCTTTCTCTCAATCTCAAAATCGCTTTCGGGGTCGTTATAAATGCGGTCAATTGCAAAACCAGCCTCGATAGAAGCATTGATGGCAATCTGAAGTAATTCTTTAATCATGAATGAATTGTATTTAAAAGCAATAAGATTCGCTTCCTGATATTCGTTGAGGAGCGAATGATATGCAAATTTAGAAATAGCATTTGATTGTAGTGTAGTCTAAACTACCTAAATTTTGGTTTTTAGAGGTTCATTACCACCTATTCACCTTAAAAAGCTTCTGTCATGTTGAAATAGAACAGCGTTTGCTTGTCAACGGGACTATATCCTACATCGAAACGGAAATTCATGCGTGGTTGCAATTCAATACGGATCCCGGCTCCGAAGTTGGGTAAGACGGCTTCGTATTTTACAGGATTGGGACCCATGAATCCCACTCCGCCCCACGCTGCAAATCCGAAGCGGCTCCAAAAGCGTTCGGCTTTGGTATCGGTTCCGAAATTGAACATGTGTCTGTATTCCGCTACTCCCACGAGAGTCGATTTGTCGCGGTATTGTCCCATGTAGTATCCCCTTAGATCAAAAGGGTTTCCAATCAATGGTAATCTTGTAAAGGGCACGTCGCCGAATGCATTCTTACTGATGACGTTCCAAGCCAATACCCGTCTCTCCCCAAGTAACGGCAGTTTCATGTACTGGCGGTAGTCGAACTGTAAGGTTCCGAAATTTAAATTACTGCCAAAAGCTTTCGCGTAATAGGCTGCTTTCATCTCGAAATAGACGCCTTGATATGCATTGGCTGCTACATCGCGGGTATCGTAAGATGCTACGGCACCCAATCCGACAGAGCGTAGGTTGATTCCCAGCGAATCGCCTCCCTGTTTGATGTAGAGTGGATCATTGATAACCGTTTCGCCCGGCTCTGTGATCTTTTCCCGGATAAAGTCCAACATGGGACCTACATAAAAGTGACTTTTGGGAATTCGGAACATCAGTATGGGATTAACCTGAATCGCACTGGAGTGGTATTGGGTGTTATCCCCACGCTCCACCACCTTGTTCGTGGCATACCCAACGCCATAATAATTGTCGTTGGTATTTTTGTATATGAATGACCCGAACAACCGGATGCGATCCTCTTTAAAAAAGAGTTGCGGTTTAATCATCAGATTCAATCCGATCGGTTTTGCAAAAGTCACGCCAAAAGAGAATGGCATTACGCTTCTTTGCAGGTTCTTATCGGCCGGATCCATACTGAATGTGAATAGGGCTGCGCCTCCTACTAGAAAACCGTAATCGGGAGTATATCCCGGACCGCCCAAAATGCTGAATTTTAGGTTCTTTTCTGTTGGGGCAATTGCCTTGAGTGAATCGCTTTCAATCGGTTGGACCGATTGCTGTGCGGAAACGCTTAATCCGATAGGAAGAAGAGCTGTTACTATTGAATGCTTAAGGTTCATGCTGACTGATCAAAATGTAGAATACCAAATAGGAACCAATGAGTTAAAATCTTATTGAATTACTATAAAGTAATCAAGCAAATTAACGTGATTTTTTTGTGCTGGCGAAGTTATTATTATCAATATTCCTTAATATAATAGTCGAATGTCTCAATTATATTTTAAAAGATTTGCATAATTGTTTATAAAAGTAATCGGAAGAGCAAAAAAAAAGGGGAGGAAAGAGTTAGAAGTATCTATCTTGATTTTCAATGGAATAGGGGGCGTTTGGATTGGTTTTCTTATGGTAAAATAATATAATTTAAAATTTATTATAAATTTAATTGCAAAAATAAAACAGCTTTTCTATATTTGTCTTTGCGCCATTTAAATACATACATTTAATAACTGTTTAGGCTATGGATGACAATAGCATTAGTAAACAATTGGTCGGTCTTCAGGCAAAACTATTGAGTTTCGCTTATATTCTGACAGCAAACAAGGATGAAGCAAAAGATTTGTTTCAGGAAACTGCTCTTCGAGCCTTGGACAATGAAAATAAATTCACTGTCGACACCAACTTTAAAGGTTGGGTATTCACATTAATGCGTAACATCTTCATTAACAACTATCGCAAGATGGTCCGTCAGCAACAATACGTTACGCCCGATGAGGAGTTGTATCGTTTGGCGATGCCTTTCAACACGGGATATGATTCTCCGGAAGGGCTGTATACGCTTCATGAAATCACACATGTGATGGATGAGCTTGAGGAAGACTTGCGCTTGCCTTTCTCCATGTTTGTTTCCGGTTATAAATATCAGGAGATTTCAGAGACATTGAATGTGCCTATCGGAACGGTGAAGAGTCGTATCTTTGCAGCGCGCAAGAACCTGATGAAAGCATTGAAAGACTATCAATAATTTGAAAAGTATGATTTAATCGCAGCGTAAAAGACTATACTCACTCAATATTCAGTTGACGGAGTAGGTCATCCGGAATCTCATCTTTATCGATCGCATCAAAAGCAACTTTAAATACGATCATATTCATCTCATCGGCTGCGCCGATTAAACGTTTATTCGTGATGTTAGGAATTGTATTTTTGACTGCGGGATAAACATTCTCATGGATGAATTCCGGAATAAAACTTTTGGCCCAGTTATCCACGAACGTCGGATCTCCTTTGATGATTTCCGCTTTAAGCAGTTCAGCGAGTCGGCTTTTATTCTCTTCGCAGATTTTTTTACAAATAAATAAAATCTCATCCTGTTCGGACTCTCGGAAATTACTTTTGGTATTTTCGAGAGTTTTCATTTTCCGGGCATGTCTGAAATATATGAACAGCAGCGTAAGGAGACAGAGGTCAATCAGGGTGAATACGATCCAGGTCAGAATTAATTTATTGGGGATAAACAATGCTCCCAGTACTGCCACTACCAGAAGTATGAATAGGGTTATCAGAACTATCTTTTTCATGTCATCAGTATATAATTAAATAATGCATAACATCTTAAAAAGTTCATAATTGGAGCGATTATAAGCGTAAAAAAGGGGGTTGCCATTTTAAAGTGGCAAACCCCTCTGTTTTTCCTGTAACGGAATGTATTTATTTCTGACGTCCTCTAGGAGCAACGCTTCTACCACGCGGACCTGGTTTGGCTCCTTTCGGTGCTTTCCCGCGAAGAGATGCGGATTTCGAGTTGCCGGTCGGTTTCTGTCCTTTCACTGCAGCGATCGTTTTCGGATTGCGAATCGCATCTTCCATACGGATTCCCGTATTTTTTGTTTTAGGACGTTCATCTACACCTTTCTTAGGGGCTCGGGATTTTCCGCAACCTTTCCCGTTCATCTCGCATGCAGCCGCTTTTCCAACCACATGAGGTGCTTTTTTCTTCCCTTGTCGAAGTGTTTTTGATTTCGGGTTCAAAGCAGCTTCTGCCAGTTTCGCTTGAAGTTCTGCTTTTCGTGCGGCACGCCAACCGTACTCACGCTCTTCGTAAACAGCTCCCATTCCTCTTGAAGCGGTTTCCAGGTTGCTGGATGCTTCAATCATATCCATCATCTCAGATACCTCTTCTTTGGTAAAGAAACGCCACATTCCCGTTGGCAGCCCTTTCAAGTTGATGTGCATCACACGTACGCGTTTCAGTTTTATTACATTGTATCCCAATGCCTCACACATACGGCGGATTTGGCGGTTCAGACCTTGAGTTAGCGTTACATAGAATGTGAATTCGCTTTCCTTTTCTACCTTACATTTTTTTGTGCGTGTACCCAGGATAGGTACTCCGTTGGCCATTTGATGAAGGAAGTCTGCTGTAACGGGTTTGTCAACTGTTACAAGATACTCTTTCTCATGTTCGTTTCCTGCACGTAGAATCTTGTTCACGATATCTCCATCGTTGGTCAAGAAAATCAGTCCTTCCGAATCTTTATCCAATCGTCCGATGTTAAAGATACGTTCCGGGAAATTTACATACTCGATGATATTCCCTTTTTCTGTCGTGTCTGTTGTACAAGTGATGCCTACCGGTTTGTTGAATGCCAAATAAACGGGTTCTTTCTTTGAGTCGATCAAACGTCCGTCTACTTTTACCTTGTCTTTGGCAGGATTGATTTTCATTCCAACCTCGGGAGTTTTGCCATTCACGATTACTCGGCCCGATGCGATGAATTCGTCCGCCTCACGACGTGAGCAAACACCGGCCTCACTAATAAATTTATTAAGTCTAATCAGATCTCTCATTTCCTGTAAATAGTATTTGATGCAAAGGTATGAAAAGAGTTTTGTATATCGGTTTTAATGTTCGTATCTTTGGAGGGGAGTTTGAGGCTAAAATTTATTTTTTTAACGCAATGAGGCTGAATAATCCCGCTTTATTCCGCTTTTGACGGAATAACCCACATGTTCATTTTTAAAGACCGATTATAATAAACCTTATGGCAAAAGCATTATGGCAGATTACGGACTACCTGAAAGAGAAGGAAGTGCCGACAGAGTATGATAAAGATTCGAGAACGCTCTTTACCGCTCATGATACTCCTCAGGGTGAGATTCAGTCACGTTTCTATTACGACTCGGAAATGGAAGTGCTCTCATGTCAGTGTATCTTCACTGAAATTCTTCCGAAAGCAAAATATAAGGAGTTGTGTGAGCTCGCCAACCGTTTCAATGAAGAGCTTGGTTTCGGTGCCTTTGTGATTTTGGATCAAGAAGACCTGGTTTTCGAAATCAACTATCTGATTGAGGAGAATACGCCGCTTACGACAACGTTGGTTGAGAAACTGACGATGATTCCGGCTGAAGCGATGTCTGAACACTTGGCGGGATTCCTGCTGGTGGCAAAAGATAATATGACAGCCGAGCAGGCTTTCGAAGAGTTTTGGAAATGATTTCTCTTTTCCAACTGAAAAAATAAAAACCGCCCGCGGGGAAATTCGATGAATGACCCCACGGGCGGTTTTTTATTTGTTATATGATTTTATCCATCTAAATTAAGCAGATTAAGGGCTCGATATTATTGCTGCCTATCTCTTCTTGCTATTAAATAAAACCGTATATTTATAAATTGAAATCCCTGTAATAGCATCTTATTCAGTATATTCAGATGCATTCCTGTGAATTACACAACAGATCCTTTAAATCCTTTTTGTGAAACTTGATTCCGGAAAAACCATCGCCTTGGTTCGACCGGAGCACCGCCTTGGTTCAGCTGAAGCACCGCCTTGCTTCGACCGAACCAAGGCGGTGGCGCGCACCATACAATTTATCAGAATTAGATTATAGAGCATGCGCCTTCGTATTGACTGCTTACCGTGATCTCTTAGAATTAAGAAAGTGAAGAAACCGGTTCGGTGTCCTCTTCCTCTTGAAGGACCTCTTCGCATTCGATCTTGTATCCGATCGCTGCAACAAACAGGGTCATCAGCGGACTTATCAGGTTGAAAAAACAGAATGGCAGGTAGGTGAGCGTGGCAACTCCCAGAACCGTCGACTGCGCCATTCCGCAGGTGTTCCACGGAACCAATACGGATGTTACCGTAGCGGAGTCTTCGAGCGTACGACTCAGTAACTCGGGACGATATCCTTTTTTGCGGTACACATCGGCAAACATCTTGCCTGGTAACAGGATTGCGATATACTGGTCGGCCGCCGCTCCGTTAAGGAACAAACAGGCACCGGCAGTTGCCGCAACGGTAGAGAAGGTATTTTTCATCAGTTTAACCATTCTTTCCGTAATGGTCTGAAGCATTCCGCTGGCCTCCATAACCCCTCCGAAAGCCATCGCACAAATGATCAGCCAGATTGTGTTGAGCATTCCACTCATTCCTTTTGTGGCAACCAAAGCATTCAAGGTTTCATTTCCTGTTTGAGGTTCAACTTTTCCATACATCGCTCGGATGATTCCCGATAATTTCGCGGAGAAATCAGTTGTGCCTGAAGTGGCAAGCTGACTGCAAAGTTCAGGTTGGAAAATTGTAGCGGCAATCGCTCCGGTCACAACAGAGATGAATACCACGATAATGGCAGGAACGCGTTTGGCAATCAGAAACATCGTAATCAATGGAACGATGAATAGGTAAGGAGAGAGGTTGTAGCTTTCAGCCAATGCTGCACTCAACCCATCAGTTTGCATCGACCCTTCATGATTTCCGAAGAAACCGTAAATCAGGTAAATGGTCAGGGTGATGATAAAAGAGGGAACCGTAGTGATCATCAGAAAGCGAATGTGCGAAAACAACTGAGAGCCAGCTGAGCTCGAAGCCATATTCGTGGTTTCGGATAATGGGGATACCTTGTCTCCAAAATAAGCGCCCGAGATGATTGCACCTGCAATCCACCCCGTTTCGAATCCCATGGCGCGTCCCACTCCAAGCAGTCCGACGCCGATTGTGGCGATTGTGGTCCACGAACTCCCCGAACTGACCGAAACGATTGCCGCAGCTACGCATGAGGTTGCCAAGAACAAGGTAGGGTTGATAAATTTCAAGCCATAATACATCATGGCGGGAATTACTCCACTGATCATCCAACTGCCGGCAAGGGCACCGATCAGAAGTAATAATACGATTGCGGAAGTTGAACCTGCCACACTGCCGATAATACCCTTTTCAAGTTGCATCCAGTTTCTTCGTTTTGTTATCAGGGTGATTGCTGAAACTAAGGCAGTTGCAATTAAGAGCACGATCTGAACGGAGCCGTCAAGAGCGGAATCCCCAAAAATGCGGACGTTTAAAACAAGCATAGCGATCAATGCCAGCACCGGTACGAGCGATAAGATTAAAGAGGGAGTATCATTTTTCTGATTCATATTCCGTTTTTCTAATTTTAAGAAGGGCAAAAATAAAGAAATCCTTGCAAGGATGACTCCCTGTATTTGGTGAAATAGAAATAACTTTCTTTAAATAAATATTTAATTATTCTCCCTACTTGATTTTAAAAACCCCTAATTACTTACAATTTGATGCTTTTTGATCCCTCCATTCAGGAATAATCGCACTTCGATTGGGAAGTGGTACGCTCTCGGCATTGGTGGTATTTACTCGGAGTAGTAGCCGTTTCTATCATTTATTTTTCTAACTTTATTGATGGAAAAAATACCAGTTGTCAACAACACATTTGTATAACAATTTAATACCCGTTGCAATGAAATTTTTTATCGATACTGCAAATCTTGAACAGATCAAACAGGCTGCCGAATTAGGGATACTGGATGGCGTTACTACCAATCCGAGTTTAATGGCGAAAGAGGGAATCCACGGAGAAGCAGAAATTCGGAAACGTTATCTCGACATCTCTAAGATGGTAAAAGGGGATGTGAGTGCCGAAGTGCTTTCAACCGATTATGAATCAATGGTGCAGGAGGGAATCGAACTTGCAGGGATCCACTCGAACATCGTAGTGAAAATTCCGTGTACACCGGAGGGTATCCGTGCGATCCATACCCTGCATGAACGTACGATTCGTACCAACTGTACGTTGGTCTTTAATCCCGGACAGGCGATGTTGGCAGCCAAAGCCGGCGCGTCTTACGTTTCTCCATTTATTGGTCGGTTAGATGATATCGGTGAAGACGGTGTCGCTCTGGTAGCGGAAATCGTGAAGATATTCAGAACTTACGATGTGACTACGAAGGTGTTAGCCGCCTCTATTCGCAATACCATGCACATCATAAAATGTATGGAAGTGGGAGCGGATGTTGCGACTTGTCCGTTGGCTCCGATTCTTGGTGTTTTATACCATCCGCTTACAGATAAAGGGCTTAAAACTTTCATGGAAGATGCGCAGAAAATGAAATAATGCTTTAAATTTGCATTCTCTATCACATCTATTGCTTTATTTAATGAAAAAGAAATTCGTAGGAAGTCTCACGATGCTCGCATTGTGGGGCTCTCCTTTTATGCAGTTAGCCCAGGCTACTGAAAGCCAACCTATTGAAAAAGAGAGTAAAAGCGGTCTAAAAGAAACCGTTGAAAAAGTAAAAGAAGCGCTTGGCGATCATCTCAAGATCAGCGGATTCATTCTAGGAAGAGCGCAGTACAGTTCCAATCCTTCCAACTTTGGCGGTTTCGATATCCGCATGTTGCGTTTTATCGGAAGCGGAAACATCTCCAAAGATTTCAATTATCGTTTTCAGATGGAATTTGCAGGTTCACCCCGAATCCTGGATGCGTGGCTGACTTGGAAACGTTATGACTTTTTCCAGATTCGTGCCGGCCAGCAGAAGCGTTGTTTTACGTATGAAAACCCTTGGTCTCCGGTAACCCTGGGTATGAGTGAATACGCTCAGGTGGTGCAGAAACTGACCGGTTACGGCGACCGTGTAGGTGAACCGACCGGGGGTGGGCGCGATGTAGGTATCGTATTTATGGGTGATCTGATTAAAGGAGATACGCACCATTACCTGCATTATGATCTAGGTGTTTACAATGGTAATGGAATCAATAAAGCGGATAATAATAAATCCAAAGACGTGATCGGATCCCTGCATGTGCGTCCCCTAAAACCGTTGCAAATCGGTGGTGGATATTGGATTGGAAAATATGGTCCTCAGGAGAATATGGTGGATCGTAAACGTTGGACGATCGGTTTGAAATACGATGATAACAAATACCTGTTGTTGAGTGAATATATCTCTTCGAAAGGGAAAAAACTCGATAAGCCGGAGAGCGGAGAGGATGCGGACGGTTGGTATGTGACCGGAGGTGTCAGATGTGCAAAAAAGCTAAAGGTATTCGCCAAATACGATGTGTATCGTGATGATAAGAATTACGAAACGCAAACTACCCGCTATCATGCCGCTTTGAACTGGGAAGTGCATAAGAACATTATTTTGCAGGCTTCTTATTTCTATACGGATGATAATAACGTAGGAAAGAAAAATTACAATACTGCCGTAGCGCAGATGTTTGTGCGTTTTTAAAATGAAAACGTCAAAACAAAACAGGGTATCCTTTTGGAGGATACCCTGTTTTGTTTTTATTATAATCTGTCTTATTCGTAATCGGTGGGGTCAAAACCCTCTAGCGCTTCTTTTCTTTCTACACAGGTACCGCATTTTCCGCAATGTTTCTCATTCCCTTTATAGCAAGAGTACGTAGTAGCATAATCGATTCCCAGTTCTTTCCCGATAAGTGCGATATCACGTTTCGTTATATCGGTATAGGGAGCGAATACTTCGATCTGATCATAGGTTCCCTCTTTGATCGCCTCACGCATCGGATTGATGAATGATTTGCGACAATCGGGGTAGATGGCATGATCACCAAAATGATTCGCCATCAGTATTTGTTTCAATCCGTTGCTTTCTGCTACTCCTGCCGCGATGCTCAACATGATGCCATTACGGAAGGGTACGACGGTGCTCTTCATGTTGTCGTCTTCATAATGACCTTCCGGTATCTCACCACCATTTTCGAGCAGGTCGCTTTTGAAATAGCGGTTAAAAAAATCCAGATCCATAACGATATGGGGGATATTGAGTAGCTTGCAATGCTCAGCTGCACAGGCGATTTCGCGAGCGGCATGTTTCGATTTGTAATCGAATGTTAGGGCCAATGCAATTCGTTCTTTGTATTCGTGGAGCATTGTTACGCTGTCCATACCTCCCGAAACGATAATCAAAGCGTTTTTATTCTGCATAATTTTATTTTTTAAGATCCTCAAACGGGATTCTGAAATTACAACCTGATTTCCATTCGCTGCATCCATAAGCGGATTTTCCTTTCAGAATGGTACCTTTTCCGCACACCGGACATATTGACGGGATCTGAGTTGCTTCCGTCGTATTGCTTTTTGTTGCTGCACTCTTTTTGGGTGCTCTCGGTTTCTTCGGCTCTTTCGAAGCGGCGGAGTCGGTTTCCGGTTTCTTCGCGGAACGGGCTTTCTTCTCTTTCGCTTTTTGTTCGATGAGCTTCTTGACCGGAACCTCCTCAACGATGGTAATACTTTTATTCGAGCGGTCGTTCTTTACGTTCCATACGATTTGTGCGACCATGGTTTTTAACTCATTCAGAAAATCAGCAGCTTGATATTCATTTTTCTCAATCTTACGGAGTTTATTCTCCCAGATACCGGTAAGTTCCGCAGACTTAAGCAACTCTTCCTGAATTACCTGAATCAACTCCACACCGGTTTGGGTAGCGATAAGGTTCTTTTTCTCCTTTCGAACATATTTGCGTTTAAACAGTGTCTCGATGATCGATGCACGGGTAGAGGGGCGACCGATCCCATTCTCTTTTAACGCATCGCGTAATTCTTCATCCTCTACCAATTTACCTGCGGTTTCCATTGCGCGGAGCAACGTCGCTTCCGTGTAAAGCTTCGGGGGTTGTGTCCATTTTTCCAATAAAGAGGGTTCATGAGGTCCCGATTCACCCTTTTTGAAATCGGGAAGTACTTTTTCATCTTCCTCCTCTTTCTCTTCATTGGTTTCGCGGGCAAATACCACGCGCCAACCCGGATCGAGAATCACTTTTCCGGAGGTTTTGAATTCCACCTTATTTACATCGCCCATCACGGTGGTGGTAGCGATGAGACAATCCGGATAGAAAGCGGCAATGAACCTACGAACCACAAGGTCATACACTTTCCGTTCCATATCGGTGAGGTTTCCGGCTCTGACGTTTGTGGGAATGATGGCGTGGTGATCTGTTACCTTGCTGTTGTCGAACACTTTCTTTGTTTTGGGTAGTTTGCCCAAAGGAAGTGGCGCTACAAGATTCCCATAAAGCGGTGTCGATCCCAGGGATTGTAAAATAGCCGGACATTTCGGATAAATGTCCTCACTTAGATAGGTGGTGTCAACGCGTGGGTAGGTTGTGACTTTCTTTTCGTAAAGCGATTGGATGATTCGGAGTGTATCGTCTGCGGAGAATCCGAATTTGCGGTTGCAATCCACCTGTAACGAGGTCAAATCATAGAGGCGAGGGGCAAATTCCTTACCATTCTTTTTAGATACATCCGTTACCGTGAACGGGAATCCCTGAACGTTTTTTAGAAATTCATTACCCTCTTCAATGCTTTGAAACTTACCTTTCGTAACATTAAATATCGCATTCCGATAAAGTGTCTTCAGCTCCCAATATTGTTGCGGTTCAAAATTCTCAATTTCCAATTGTCTCTTTACGATTAGCGCCAAGGTGGGGGTCTGTACGCGTCCGATGGAGAGCACCTGTTTCTCCCTTCCATAGCGTTTCGTATATAGGCGGGTTGCATTCATGCCCAGTAACCAGTCGCCGATAGCACGGGAGAGTCCCGCCTCATACAACTTGTTGAATTTCTCCTGTGGCTCCAGTTTTGTAAATCCCTCGCGAATGGCCTCATCTGTCAACGAGGAGATCCACAGGCGATAAACGGGACATTGCACATTCGCCTTCTGCATTACCCAACGCTGAATCAATTCTCCTTCCTGGCCGGCATCACCGCAATTGATTACTGCTTCGGCTTTCGCCATCAGTTTTTCAATGATCCCGAATTGTTTCTTTACACCGGAATCCTCAATCAGCTTGATGCCGAATCTTCCCGGTATCATCGGAAGAACTTCCAGACGCCAGCTTTTCCAATCGGGAGTATACTCATGTGGCTCCTTCAGGGTACAAAAGTGCCCGAAAGTCCAGGTTACCTGGTAACCATTCCCTTCGTAATATCCGTCCATTCTCGATTTTGCTCCGAGGATGTCGGCTATCTCTTTGGCCACACTGGGCTTTTCGGCAATACAAACTTTCATTCAGATTTTATCTATATAGGTTTTTCATCCATTCAAAAATAATGGAACACCTTTTACATATATAATAAGGTGTTCCATTAATAATACGTCGGGACATCTCTCAACGCTTATGCAAAAATAATCGATTCAGAGCAATAATCAAACCAAATACCTTCCGGTTATTGGCTCGGGTTTGTTAAACCGTACATTCATCTACCAAATATACGAGGGAACGATAAGGTACGCCCGTATTGGTAGTGAGTCCGATTTCGCAAGTTCTGCTATTTGAATATCCGTTCGTGATTCCGTGAGCAATCAGTTGAGGTTTTAGTTTGCGAAGTGCGTATTCATTCACTTCCGGGTGAGTGAATCCCTTATCGCCGGCAAATCCGCAACAACCAACCTCCTGAGGAATGAATACCTCGGTTACACATTTAGAAGCCAGGTCGTAAAGTTCTTTTTCCAATCCCATTTTCCGGGAGGAGCAAGTGATATGCAGTGCTACAGAGTCGTTTTTTTGTGAAAACTCAAGATACTCCTGTGCAAAGCGAGCGATAAACTCTACCGAATCATAAGGATGTAATAACGTAAAATGTTCTTGCATTCGATGTAGGCAGGGACTCTGATCGCAGATGACAGGATATTTACCCTGTTCGGAGGCTTCAAATAAGGCGCGTTCCAGTTCTTTGGTTTTTTCTTCGGCCTCTTTTGGGAATCCTTTACTTTCCCAAATCGTTCCGCAACACAAATTCTTCATTCCTTTCGGAAAGATCACTTCATAGCCTGCTCGTTCGAGAACGCGTATCATGACGGCAATCAGGGGTTCGTCCGCTTTCTTCCTTTCAAAGCGGGAGCCGCCCATACTCTGATTGATACAGCTCGGGAAGTATACTACTTTTTTCTCGGAAGAAGCCTCCCCGTTTTTCTGCTTCAAACGAAGCGGTTGCGGCATTGCCGGTGTCCACAGCGGGATTTTTCTAAAACTAGCCCGGTGTATACCTTTGGCCATATTACCCATCACGTCCGGGCCCAATAAGGCATGAGCCGTGTCGGCGGCATATAATATCCCTTTCATGCCATTTCTGATTACCGACAGGTTGCGGGCACTCCAGTTTCCGGCAATTCGGTTGAGCGTGTTGTGTGCATTTCTTTTTTCGCGGAATTCATGGATGAGTTCTCCGGTATTGATTTTCATCGGACACGAAGTAGCACACAGTCCGTCGCCGGCGCAAGTCTGTTCTCCGTCATATCGATATGCTTTTTCAAGTTCATGGAGGTATTCCGCCTCATCGCCGTTCTGGCGCAACCGTTCCATCTCTCTAGCCACTACGATACGTTGTCGGGAGGAGAGGGTGAATCCGGCCGTTACGCAATTTGGTTCACAGAATCCGCACTCGATGCATTTATCGACTGTTTGTGAAACCATTGGAAGCGGTTTTAAGTTTTTAACGAAACAATCGGGATCGTCATTGAAAATCACTCCCGGATTCAGGATGTTAAACGGATCGAAGAGCTCTTTGATCTCCTTCATGATGCCATAGGCTTTCTCTCCCCACTCTTTTTTTACGAAAGGAGCCATGTTCCGTCCCGTTCCGTGTTCCGCTTTTAGTGAGCCTTGGTATTTATCAACCACTAACTCCACTACGTTTTCCATTAACTTACGGTATCTCTTCACCTCTTCGTCCGCATCGAACCGTTGGTTGATGATAAAATGGAAATTTCCTTCGAGCGCATGTCCATAAATAACGCCGTCGTGGTATCCGGAATCGGCTATCAATTTCTGAAGGTCGAGGGTAGCTTGCGGGAGTACCTCCATCGGGAAAGCTACATCTTCAATCAGACAGCTCGTTCCGGGTTCGCGCATGCCTCCTACCGAAGGGAATATACCGGATCGTAACGCCCACCAAGCCTCGTATTCCGCTTTTACCGAGGTAAATGCAAAAGGTGCTACGACGGAATAATTACCCAGAATGGTTTCGATTGCCTTGATCTGACGGTTGAGTCCCTCTTGAGAATCATCTTCGGCTTGAATCAGTAGCGCGGTTACGTTCTCACCGAATTCTCTGATCAGAGGCGATACATTTGGCTGATTCTCTACGGAATGCAATGCTTTCCGATCAAATAATTCAACGGCGGAAGGATGGATGCATCTTAGTTGCTGCACCGCTTTACATGCCTCAAAGATATTCTCAAAGAAAACCAGTGCCGAAGCTTTCAGCTTCTTAATCGGTTCGGTTTGAAATGTTCCTCTCGCAAAAAATGCTAGGGTACCTTCCGATCCTGTCATTAAATGAGCAATGATATCGAACGGCTCTTCAAAGCGCACAAATGGAAGCAGATTGAGTCCTGTTACATTTTTTATCTGGTATTTTTTTCGGATTAGTTCGGGAAGGAACAGGTCGTCGTTGATCCGGCTTCGGATCGCACGGATTTTTTTAATGAATCCGGGATGTCTTTTTTCGAATCGGCTACGAGAGAAAGCATTCCCCGTATCCAGTAATGTTCCGTCTGTGAGGATGATACGCGCCGACTTTAGGGTCATGTCGCTGTTTGCGTGTGTTCCGCAACTCATACCGGATGCATTATTCATCACGATTCCTCCCACCATCGCTGTCTTAAGAGAGGCCGGATCGGGAGAAAACTTGCGGCCTAAGGGAGCCAATATTTCATTTACACGTCCCCCCCTCAGTCCGGGTTGCATCGAGATCTCTGATCCTTCGTTGTGAATTGTGTATTTTTCCCAATGTCTTCCGGCAACAATGAGAACAGAATCACTGATTGCCTGTCCTGATAAACTCGTTCCCGCCGCACGAAAGGTCACGGGTAGGAGGCGTCGCGATGCCGTGCCGAATAATCGGACTACTTCCTCTTCAGATGCCACTTCAATCACGATACGGGGTGTAAGTCTGTAAAATCCGGCATCTGTTCCCCAGGCCAATCGTTTCATCGGGTCTGTATGGATTCTCTCTTTAGGGATGTATTCTTCGATTTCTCCCAGAAAATCGACATACGCTTTTCCCAGAGAATGAGTGTTATTTTCCATATCAAAGTATCTGATGGTTTAAAGTCCGAAAATTACAGAATCTATATTCCTTAAGCAACATTTTATAAAATAAATGTTGGTAGAACTACTATTCTGTAACCCTATCACCCTCTTACGGATAAACTTTGCATTTGGATTGTCCGAAATTTATTGTTAAAATCCTATATTCGCAGTTTAAAACCAAATCAGAGGATGATTCGAAAGTTACTTACAAACTCAGAAGCAAGACTTCAGTTCCTTAAATTTATAGTTGTCGGCATGTTAAATACAGCCATCAGTTTAGCCGTGATTTATGTATGTATGTTCTTGGGGATGAATTATAAAATCGCTAACTTGACAGGATATGCAGTAGGTGTGATAAACAGTTTTATCTGGAATAAGCACTGGGTGTTCCGTGCCAAAGGGGGGAATGTTTATCGGGAAATAGGGTTATTCGGAATTACTTTTCTGATTTGTTACGGTGTGCAATACCTTATGTTGTTACTTTTAGTGAACCAATTGGAGGTCAACACGTATATCAGCCAGTTTCTGGCAATGGGGATTTATACCGTTTCGAATTTTCTTTTAAACCGACTGATCACTTTCAAAAAATAATCCTCGTCGGGGGAAATCGTCATAATTCACTTGATGTTGAGACAACCGTCAACAAGGTATAAAGCGGACGAATTCGACCTTGATGTTAAATAATAGAAGATAAACAAATGAGATTAAACATAGTCATTCCCTGCTATAACGAAGAGGAAGTGCTGCCGGAATCGTATAAGCGATTTAAGAAGATGCTCTCCGAAAACTTCCAGGATTACTCCATTATCTATGTCAATGACGGAAGTCAGGATAAAACCTTATCCATCCTGCGTAACTTGGCATCACAGGATCCTCAGGTGCAGGTCCTTTCATTTTCACGTAATTTCGGTCATCAGAATGCTGTAAGTGCCGGATTGCATCATGCGGACGGCGACGTCATTGTAATTATCGATGCAGATCTGCAGGATCCCCCCGAAGTGATTCCGGAAATGGTAAAGGTGTGGGACAACGAGGATGCCAACATCGTATATGCCGTCAGGGAAAGCCGTCAGGGAGAGTCTTTTTTGAAATTGTTCACAGCAAAAATGTTTTATCGAACCCTAAACTATCTATCTGAGTATAAGTTTCCGGTAGATACGGGCGATTTCCGATTGATCGATCGCAAAGTGCTTGAAACATTCCGTCGTTTTCCCGAGAAACACAAATACCTTCGCGGACTTTTTAGTTGGATGGGATACAAGCAGGTTCCCTTCACGTATAAACGTGACGAACGTTTTGCCGGAGAAACCAAATACTCTTTTAGCAAGATGATCAGATTGGCTGCGGTCGGTATATTCGGATTTTCGAAAAAACCGCTCAAACTGGCGATTTCAATGGGTACTTTTTGCATCCTCTTTGCACTAGGACTCATCGGATGGATGCTATATCTGAATATCTTTCATCCGGATATGGTAGTACCCGGATGGTCATCCACCATTTTCATCGTTTTACTCATGGGAGGAATCCAACTTTTTACCATCGGATTGTTAGGCGAATACATCGGCAATATCTTTGACGAGACCAAAAACAGACCTGAATACATAGTACAGGAAAAAATAAACATAGAATAAATAAAAATTCATTATTCATTATGAGAAATAAGCTCTTCTGGCTTTTAGCATCCATCTCAATTCTTACACTACTCCCTTTTTTGGGTCTCAATGATTTTCATACCAAGGGTGAGCCTCGTGAGGCAGTCGTTTCGTATGCAATGCTTGAATCCGGGAACTGGATTCTTCCTCTCACAGCAGGGGGGGACATCGCCTATAAACCGCCATTTTTTCACTGGTCTATCGCGGCTCTTTCGGCACCTTTCGGTGAAGTGACCGAATACACTTCAAGACTTCCTTCGGCATTGGCATTGATTGCAATGATTCTGGGACTCTTCCTATTCTTCTCGAAACGGAGTGATCCTTTCCGTTCGTTTCTGGCTTGCCTAATCACCCTGAGTGCTTTTGAGGTGCACCGTGCCGGAATGAATGCCCGAGTCGATATGGTTCTTACGACTATGATCGTATTGGCTGTGATCAGGCTTTATATCTGGTGGGAGAAGGATTTTCGGGGTATTCCCTGGGTTGCGATATTACTCATGAGTGCCGGCGTATTGACGAAAGGTCCAGTCGGATTTATCCTTCCTTGCGCTTCATGCGGGTTATTCCTTCTTTTTAATAAAGTGAATTTTTGGAAAGCATTCGGTAAGATGGCGCTTGCAGGAGTTCTCGCATGCGTACTGCCAGCTCTGTGGTATGTAATGGCTTATCGAGTTGGAGGAAGTGAGTTCGTAGACCTTGTTATGGAGGAGAATTTCGGACGATTCTTAGGAAAGATGAGTTATGAATCGCACGAGAATCCGGTATATTACAATTTCCTAACAGTACTAAGCGGTTATCTTCCGTGGACCCTTCTATTTGTGATTGCTCTCTTTTTCTTGCCTTATCGCGAAGCAAAACGCACTCCCCGTCAACTGTGGGAACAAACGAAAGAGTGGTTTAGGACTACGGACCGTGTACGTTTATTCTCTTTGCTGACTATCCTTGTGATTTTTGTATTTTATTGTATTCCGAAGAGCAAACGCAGTGTTTACTTACTGCCTATCTACCCTTTCATCGGCTTTTTCATGGCTGATGCATTTATGTGGATGGCAGAGTACAAAAAACAGGCTTTCCGTATTTTCGGATGGATCATCGCATCGCTGAGTGTGATTGCCATGGTGCTCATCGGAGCTGTGAGAATGGGTATTTTCGATCCTACCTCTATGCTGAGTGGGCGAAAAGCCCAGAAAATCGCGATTTACATCGATGCGATTCGTGAAACTCCTATTTCGTTTATCGCTATTGTCAGCGTGGCCATCCTAATTGCTTTTCTGCTGGTTTTCTTCAGAGATCAGAAACCCAGAGAGATGGGATTAAAAGTGATGTTAAGCGTGGTCGGACTTGTGTTCAGTTTGCAGTTGATGTTAGACGGGGCGCTTCTTCCGATGATCTTAAATGCCAAGTCAACCAAGAATTTCTCACATGAGGTAGCTCGAATCGTTCCGGAAGGCAAAATCTACGGATTTACAAACGTGGGAATGCTTCGTTTCTATATCGCGAATTTCTATACCGGAAACCGTGTATGGCAATTTGAGGTTGAGAAGCCTGAAGAGGGATATCTATTGGTGGGCGATAAGGCGCTTCCAGAATTGGAAAAATTATTCCCGGGAGCGTATCATTTTGAATCTGTATTGCGTACACCTCACAATGATACAGAAGTGCGTGATTTCGTTGGATTGTATCACTTCCGAAAAGTGAAATAAGCTTTTAGGCGATTATAAAACAATTAATAAAGGAGGAACCGTGAGTTTGCGTGTAATAAACGAGCGTAGTAAAAAAGGGGAATTTATCCGGTTCATTATTACCGGTGCTACGGCAACGGGAGTGCAGTATGGCATCTATTATGTGCTTTGTCAGCTGATGAACCCGAGCGTTGCTTTTACTATAGCAACCATTTTTTTTGTGTTGGTGAACTTTGTATTAACCACTTATTTTACGTTCAAAGAGAAACCCACATGGAAGAAGGCGTCCGGATTTCTGGTTCAGCAGGGGGTAAACTACCTGCTTCAGCTCGGATTTTTGAACCTTTTCCTTTGGTTGCATATTCCAAAGGAACTTGCACCGTTTCCGGTTTTCGTGATTGTGCTTCCAATAAATTTTCTGTTATTGCGCTTTATATTTAAAGAGCCAAGAAACAGAAATTGAATCAGTAATTCATTTGATTCGATAAAAAAATCCCCTTGGATGGATCTGGCTAAAAGGCAGATCTTCCAGGGGGATTTTTCAATTCGTTGTTTCTTAATGAGAAACGGCAAATTTAGTTTTCATATTCTTGATCTTCAAACCGTGAATTTTTTTCAGTAGCTCATGCACTTTATCGCTCTTAACGGCTACATATGCGTGGTATTCACGAACATCAATCATTCCGATTTCATTTTTTTGCAGTTCTCCTTTCTGAATAAGGAACCCTACGATATCCATCTTACTAAGTTTGTCTTTTTTTCCTTTTCCGATGTAAAGAGTCACCCAATCCGGTTTAGCCGGTGATGGGGTTACTTCAGAAAGCGATTGATGAATCGGGTCTTGTTTGAGATATTCCGGAAGGTATTCGTTCGGGCTGAGAATAAGATATGCGTTACCTTCGGCATTCATTCGGGCCGTACGACCGTTACGGTGTACAAAAGCTTCTTCATTGACCGGAAGGTGGTAATGAATGATGTGTTTGATCTCCGGAATGTCAAGACCACGTGCAGCCAGGTCAGTGGAAACGAATACGTTTGTGCTTCCGTTTCTAAACTTGATGAGTGCATTCTCGCGATCAACCTGCTCCATGCCTCCATGGAAATGAGCATTCGCAATACCCTCTTTCGTCAAGTAATGGCTCACACGTTCGGCACTTTCCCGATAATTGCAGAATACCAGTTTCGAGCCGGCTCCCAATTCACAGATGAGGCGGTAAAGTGTGTCAAGTTTATCGGGTACGGGAGACTTCACTTGTTTTAACGTCAATCCTGTTACAACGTTCGAATCTTCCAGAAATGAAAGTGTTTCCGGATTTTTTAGTCCGGTATAATCCGGAATTTCCGTACCGTCTGTAGCAGAAGTGAGTACGCGTTTCTCAAGTGGCCCCAATTTGGCGATAATCGCAGACATCTCTTCGGTGAAGCCCAGTTCAAGTGCTTTGTCGAATTCATCTAGAATTAGAGTGCGTATAGCTTTAGGATCAAAATTATCATGTTCAAGGTGATCCAGAATACGTCCCGGTGTACCTACGATTACCGCAGGAGCTTCCGAAAGGCTCTTCTTTTCGGCACGAATGTCGTGACCGCCGTAACAACATGTAATTTTGAATCCGGTTTGCATGGAACGGAACACGCGGTCTATCTGAATTGCCAGCTCTCGCGATGGTGCAAGTATTAAGGTTTGAACCCCCGTTACCTCCGGCTTCAAGTTCGCTA
This sequence comes from Bacteroidales bacterium, assembly GCA_036655355.1. GTDB lineage: Bacteria > Bacteroidota > Bacteroidia > Bacteroidales > JAUNSR01 > JAUNSR01. Next base: position 107,210 of record JAVVQG010000009.1, on the reverse strand, counting down.
CCATCGGCAACAGGAACGCAAGCGTTTTACCCGAGCCGGTTGGCGAAAGAAGGATGATGTCATTCGGTTTTCCGTATGCCTCGATTGTAGCTTGCTGCATTGGCTTGAGGGCATCGAACCCCATCGCCTTCAGGGTTTTTTCTATTAGCTGTGTATGTTTCTTCATAAGGTACAAAGTTACGCATTTTACGCTATCTTTGCGCCTGATTATAGATGAAAACGAATGTCGCAAAGTAAAAATCAGAACCCTTTGAAAGCCTTACAGGAGCAATACGACCTGCTTCGGAAAGAGTATGAGTTTGAAAAGGAAACCTATATGCATCAAACCCGTGTTGCCGGAATCGATAAACGGGTGAGACAAGGGAAATGTTGGTATCCTCTTACTATCGGTCGCTCTTATCACAATTCGCTGAATCAGTTGGTGGTTGAAATCGAACGAACAGGAGATCCCGGTGCGGATCATGAATTCGAACCGGGTCGGCCGGTTTGTTTTTTTGATGCGGATATGGGGGGACAACCCCGCTATCTGAATTTCACCGGTACGGTGAATTTTGTAGATGACAACCGCATGGTCGTTACCTTGCCAAATGTACAGGCTCTTCAGTTATTGCAACGCTCCACCGATCCGGGTATTCAACTCTATTTCGACGAGACATCTTATAATGCGATGTTTACGGCATTGTCCGCAGTGATGAATGCAAAAGATAACCGCTTGTCTCATTTACGCGATGTATTGATCGGAAATCGTCCCGCTCTTTTCCGGAGTGATTTTCCGGTACGTTTTCCGTGGTTGAATAAAAGCCAGGAAGCGGCTGTGGGACAAGTTTTAACAGCACGGGAAACGGCTATTGTACATGGTCCTCCGGGGACAGGAAAAACCACGACACTTGTTGAAGCCATCTACGAAACCCTTCACCGGGAGGCGCAGGTGATGGTCTGTGCACAAAGTAATGCTGCCGTAGATTGGATCTGTGAAAAACTGATGGATCGCGGTGTGAGCGTATTGCGTATCGGTAATCCCATGCGTGTTAACGATAAGATTCTATCTTCCACCTACGAAAGACGTTTTGAGTCGCATTCTGATTATTCCGAACTATGGAGTTTGCGTAAGGCAATCCGTGAATCGCAATCGCAGTTAAGAAAGGGAGGTGAGAATCGTGATTCGCTTCGTAACCGCTTGAGTAAACTACGTAGTAGAGCTACCGAATTAGAGATTCGAATCAATGAAGATATTTTTGCCGAAACGCGGGTAGTTGCCTCCACTTTGGTTGGTGCTTCCGGAAAGGTGCTTGAATTCAAACATTTTCCTACGCTCTTTATTGATGAGGCGGCACAGGCGCTTGAAGCGGCTTGCTGGATAGCAATTAAAAAGGCAGACCGTGTAATCTTTGCCGGTGACCATTGCCAACTTCCGCCCACAATCAAATGCTATGAGGCAGCACGTGGCGGCTTAGACCGGACATTGATGCAGAAAGTAGCAGAGACGCTTCCCAATACCGTATCCTTACTCACTTTACAGTACCGAATGCACGAATCGATCATGCAGTTCCCTTCTCAATGGTTTTATGAGGGAGCACTTCAAGCAGCCCCCGAGATCAGTCAGCGTACAATTCTGTCGCTCGATTACCCGATGGTATGGTACAACACGGAGGCGTGTGGTTTCCATGAGGAAACATCGCAGCATACGTTGAGTCGACTGAATAAAGCAGAGGCGGAGCAGTTGGTGTGCATTCTGGAAGATTACATCCGGCGCACTGGAGAGGAGCGCGTCGTGGAAGAGCGGATAGATTTCGGAATTATCTCTCCGTATAAATCGCAAGTTTATTATCTTCGCAGTCTAATTAAACAGAACGGCTTCTTGCGTAAATTCCGGAAACAAATCTCCGTTAATACAGTGGATGGTTTTCAGGGTCAGGAACGGGATGTGATTCTGATCAGTATGGTTCGCGGGAATGACGAAGGTAAGATTGGCTTCCTTTCAGACCTGCGACGAATGAATGTAGCGATCACCCGTGCCCGCATGAAACTGATGATTTTGGGAGATGCTTCAACTCTTACGCACCATGCATTTTATAGAAAACTATACGAACATGTAGAACGATGCGGGGCTATTTACCAATTGCAGCCTCCGGCAGAAGAGAAAATCAATTAAATTACATACGATGAGTTTTTTAACCATTCTGATGATTGCCATCGGCCTTTCGATGGATTCATTGTCCGTAAGCGTTGCTAGCGGAATTTTTATGAGTTGTTTTCGTTTTCGCGAGGCAGCGAAAATAGCTTTTATTCTGGCTGCTTTTCAGGGAGTCTTAACATTCGTAGGCTGGGCACTTGGAATTAACTTCAGTACCTACATCAATTCTGTCGATCATTGGATTGCATTTGTTCTTTTAGCTTATCTAGGTGGTAAGATGATTTATGAAGCATTGCGCGGAGGAGATGAAGAAAGCGGAATCACATCGCTTTCCACAAAAAGAATCATGACTTTAGGGTTGGCGACAAGTATCGATGCAATGGCTGTAGGCGTGGGAATGGCATTTCTGAAAACGACCATTCTTTATCCGGTCATTATTATCTTTGCAACAACCTTTGTTTTTAGTTTTCTGGGCCTTTTCTTCGGATGTAAATTCGGAAAGATGAAATTTATCAACATCGAATTGGTCGGGGGGGCCATATTGGTCGGGATTGGTATAAAAATCCTATTGGAACATACGGTATTGGCTTAATTTTAATGAACAAAAAAAGCTACCTAAAACGCATTGTTTTTAGGTAGCTTTTTTTGTTCATTGCTTTTGAAAATAGATTACTCGTTTTCTTCCCCTTCCATATTTACCAAGAAAGTTGTTGCACCAATCGTGATGATCGGAGCACCTGAAAGGATGATGCGCTCGCCGCGTCCAACCAATTCATTGAAAAGAAATGTCCCTGTCAGACTCGGAAAGTCGCGTAACGTATAGACTGCTTTTCCTTGTTTGTTTCGTTTCACATTAATAATGCAATGCTGACGGTCCATACTCATATCTCCCGATATAATCGGTGCTTGTACGATTGTTCCTTTTGACCGACGTCCGATGATGTTATCACCAATATAAAGCGGGAATTCCTGTTTGTAACCGAATTGATTTTCAATAACGGTAATGCTGCCGCACTCTTCACCATCGCTAGTCTTCATCTTTTCAGCATCAGCTTCTTTTGAACCAAGGCGAACGCCGAAACGTCGACCGCAATATTGGCAAATAAAGTGGATCACACCCACTCCCTGATATTTTGTTTCATCGAATGTGAGGTAATTATCACATCGCGGACATAGTACTTTCTTCATTTCTGATTATATTTCTGTTGCAAAGATAGAAAATAATGGCGAAAGGGAGGAACTCAATCTAAGAATGAAGCATTTCTTAATTATATTTGCAAAAGAAAATAAAAATTCATCATAAAAACCGAACACAATTATATGCTTATATCTGAAATAAGAAAACAATATGTTGACCTGCTGAAAAAAGAGGTCAAACCGGCTTTGGGTTGTACCGAGCCGATTGCTGTAGCGTTGGCTGTAGCTAAAGCTACCGAGGTATTACGCGCAACAGGGGAGAAGCCCGCAAAAATTACCGTTGAGGTAAGCGCCAATATCCTCAAAAATGCGATGGGCGTTGGCATTCCGGGAACCGGGATGAATGGGCTTTACATCGCCTCCGCATTGGGTGCGTGTTGCGGGAAGTCGGAATACGGACTCGAAGTTCTTCGAGATGTTTCTTCAGCTAGTGTTGCAGAAGCGAAGACGTGGGTAGATGCAAATCGCGTAGAGATAAAACTTTCACCTCTTGATATAAAACTTTTCATTCAAGCCAGTTGTTGGAGTACGCATCATACCGCTTCGGTAACGATCATCGGAGAGCATGACCGTATTACTGAAGTGATGCTCGATGGTGATGTGATATTTGCGGCAGAAGATAAATCGGGTGGCTGTGGTAAAGAAAAACCGGAAGAGAAAGGTTTGGAAATGACAGTATCTTCTATTTTTGAATTCGCAAGTACGGCTCCCCTTGAGGAGATTGCTTTTATCAAAAATGCAGCCGATTTGAATATGGCCATTGCGCAGGAGGGGCTGAATAAGAAATACGGATTGCAAATCGGGAAAACGATTCGCAATTCACACCATGACTCTATTTTCGGTTCAGGAATATTGTCGTATGCCATGTCTATTACCGCTGCCGCAGCAGATGCTCGTATGGGTGGCTGTACTTTACCTGCCATGAGTAATTCGGGGAGTGGAAATCAGGGGATTACCGTGACATTGCCTGTTGTTGCCACTGCTGCAAAACTTGGCTCAACGGAAGAGCAACTGATTCGGGCTTTGACATTGAGTCATTTGGTGGCGATCCATATCAAGGGTTACTTGGGTAGACTCTCAGCACTTTGTGGTTGTGTAGTTGCTTCTTCTGGAGCTGCTTGTGGAATCTCTTATCTGATGGGAGGAGGATATACCGAAGTTACGTATGCCATTAAGAATATGATCGGAAATATTACCGGAATGGTTTGTGACGGAGCGAAAGCTGGTTGCGCCCTCAAGGTTTCGTCCGGAACATCATCTGCCGTACAGTCTGCGATCTTGGCAGTAGATGAGATCTGTATCTCTGAAAATGACGGGATTATCGAGGAAGATATCGAACGTACGATTCGTAATCTGGGTACCATCGGTTCAACCGGGATGCAGAACACAGATAATATCATGTTGAATATTATGATTAATAAGCGAAGCCATATACCGGGATGTAATTGATTAAATTCCGGATCGTGAATTACGCTGACCCGGAATTTAATCGAATAGTTCCTTTGAACACTTCTATTTATTATAGATAATAGTCCATAAATCGTTTAAAGTGCCTCCAAAAAGTTAGATATTATACTTTTCGGAGGCACTTTATTTATGTTCTAGATTAAACTAGGGCTTAGGTGTCAAAAGGGTACTGTTCCCGTGGTAATTCAATTTGCCGGTTTCTGTATTTGCTGCGGATGTGTAAGGGTGAATCTTGCATTTGTTGTCATCCAGAATATGTATCACAGTCCATCCGATAGACTTCAGGTAATCAGCAACCATGGATCGGTGACATCTCCACCAAACGGCTTCTGCGCACATGATGGCAGTTCTTTTTTCTGAAGCCACCGCAATAAGAGATTGAATGCCATGCATAAAATCAGCAGTTTCCATATAATCGGCATATCCTTTGAAGGATTGGTTACGCCATGCGGTGTTTGCAGAATCCGGACGGGCTTTTCTTCTTCCCGTTAACTCCGGAAGATAGAGATAAACAATGCCGTTCTCCAAAAGGGTTTCTTTTAGGTTCTCCTGATTGAAATGAGGATATTTTCGGGATCCGGGAAGTTTTCTTATATCAGCAAGCACTTCTATATCAAAAGCTTTCAGCATGCTCATGAAATAGGTGGAGGAATGGGTGGAATGTCCAATAGTCCATAACGTTTTCGGAGGCACCGTTTCTTTCATAGTTAGTCCGTATTTTTTTACTTCATCACTCATATTTAACTAACACTAGTCGTAGTTGAGATGTTTACAGCTTCGTGGATTATAACAAACCAATCGGTAGGTTGATTTGTTAGAGAAATAAATAAGAGACAATAAGTTGTATGAAAGTAAACTTGGAAAATAAAATCACGGGGCATCTCACCTCTTTTTTGGCAGTTCTTTTTTTCTCTTTGAATATTCCTGCCACGACTTACATCTTCGATGGTTGGTTAGATGCTTCTGCCTATACATTTATTCGAACTTCGGGAGGTTTCTTAATCTGTTGGTTGATTTCTTTGGGGATAAAGAATCAGAAACTAGATTGGGCTAAGGATTGGCTGACTATTTTATTAGGTGGAATCTTGGGATTGGCTCTTTTTTTCTTCCTGTATGGTTACGGCATAGGAGAGACTTCTCCGATAGATGCGGCCATTATTCTTACGCTTTCTCCTATTATCGTTTTGGTTCTTTCAGCTTTTATCTTTAAAGAAAAAATTACTCCATTGAAAGCGGTTGGTATTCTTTTAGCATTAAGTGGAGCTTTATTGATAATACTTCTTCAAGGAAAACGAGGTAAGGAAACCGAGATGTTGGGAAATATTCTTGTTTTTGTGGCAGCGTTTATTTATAGTATCTATCTGATATTCACTAGGGACGTGTCTCGGAAATATAATCCGGTCAACTTGTTGCGGTGGATGTTTTTAAGTGCTTTTCTAGTATCTTTACCGGTCGGTTTGCCTGATTTACTGCATTCTAATCTGGTACGGAATTATCAGATTACTCCGTTATTGGTAACATTATATATTGCAATATTTCCATCAGCCCTGGCATATGTTCTTATTCCTGTTTCGTTGAAAAGCCTTTCTTCAACGATTGTTTCAATGTATATCTATTTGATTCCAATAATAGCTACCATTGCATCTGTAATTCTGGGACAGGCTGTATTGAGGTGGGACGAACCTGTTGCGATCATCTTGGTTATTGCCGGAGTTTATCTTGCCAATTTAAAAAAGAAAACTCCGGCAGGATGACTTCAGAGAAATAGACGTTAATCTATCCCGCTTTGATTTGCATTTTGAGATTTATAATAATTGATGCGTTCTGTCCAGGGACGATATTCAAAAGGGAAAACGGATTGCTGCTTTGCCCATTTGTTCCATTTTTTTTCGAGTTTGATCACCTTGTCGGGATATTGAGCAGAAAGATCAGTCGTTTCAAATGGATCGGCATCCAGATTTATCAATTCCCACGGAGTTTTACCATTCGCACGAACGAGTTTCCATCCCTCAGAAATAATGGCGCAAGAGGTCTGATGCTCGAAATAAAGATCCCGTTTCTTTATCTTCTTATTTTCTGTTGCCGGTAAAAGGGATGTTCCTGATAATCGAATCTTATTCCCTTGGAATTTAGCAGGATATTTGGCATGGGCTAGATCAAGACAAGTCGGGAAGAGGTCGATGATATGGCTTGCATCATTACAAAACAATCCTTTTTGTGTATTTTTATTTTCATCACCGTGCATAATAATCAAAGGTGAACTTGTACCTCCTTGGAATGTCCATTGTTTATAACTTCTGAAAGGTGTATTGCTTAGATCAGCCATCAGTTGACCAAGATATCCTCCTTCATTCGTGGAGCCATTGTCGCTGAGAAAAATGAATATGGTGTTTTCATATAGACCTTTTTCTTTTGTTGCTTGAATCACCTCACCGATGCCGTCATCCATGATTTCTATCATAGCCGCAAAAGTGGCCATGTCTGTGATCCATTGTTCTTGTTTCTTTTTATCGAGCGATTCCCAAGCGGGGCGATTTTCACCGAACTCTTTCTGATGAATCGGAAGCTGATATTCCGTATTGAATATGCCCATGGCTTGTTGTTTTTCAAAACGTTGTTTTTTTAGAACGTCATAGCCGACCCGATATCTTTCACGACAGGCTTCTACCCGTTCTTTTGGAGCCTGAAGCGGAAGGTGAGGAGCATAGTGAGCGATATATAGAAACATCGGTTCCTCTTTCGGATGTTGTTGAATAAAACTAACGGCTGAATCGGTAATCGCAGTAGTGTAATAATAATCAGACGGTAGTTCCGTAATACGATTCAAATCAGAGTATACCGGTGTCGGTTTGTAATAACTCCCTCCACCGCTGAGACAACCGTAATATTTATCAAATCCACGCTGAACAGGATAACTGCCGTTTGGTTGATTATATCCGCCGACTACTGTAAGGTGCCATTTTCCGCTTAGATAATTGGTATATCCATTCTTTCCCAATATCTCGGCGATTGTAGGAATGTCGTTTCTGATCTGACCCCGATAACCAATACGATGTTCATCAACAGCCGCCATCCAGCCCATTCCTGCCTCGTGCTGATAATGACCTGTCATGAGAGCAGCACGACTGGGACAACTTCGACCCGAATTTTTAAATTGGGTAAAGCGAACGCCATTCTTTCCTAGAAAATCAATGTTCGGGGTATTCACTTCACCACCGTAACAACCAAGATCTGAAAATCCCATGTCGTCACACATGATTAGAATGATATTGGGTTGTTGCTTCGATTTTTCACCAGAAACGGCATCAATGGGGTTAAGTACAGAAAGTAGAGAAATGCTGGCAATAGAGATATTTTTCATTTTTCGTGATGATATTGACTGGTTAGATTAAAGAATAAGAATACAAAACTAACTTTTTATGGTCATAATCCAATAGATCTACTTATTTGCACGACATAAGAGGAGCGGTTTCTGATTTTGATAAAATTAATTTTTCAAAATGTTAGATAAAATCCTATATTTACGACAGAAAACACAAGAATTCATCTCGAATTAACTTATTTGCCTAAACTAGGGTTCATCTACCCGCTTTATTAATATACAATCAATATGAAAAACAATCCATTCGTCGCCTGTGCATTTACAATGTTTATGAGCATGTATGCTTCTCAACTTCCTGCTACAAACATTATCCCGAAACCGTTGCATATGCAGGAACAAAACGGAAGTTTCGTCCTAGGAAAAAAAATTTCAATTTCAGCTGACGAACGATTTGAAGAGAGCGCTAATCTTTTAGCATCTATTATCCGACAATCTACCGGTTTTAAATGTCCAGTGACTTCAAATGATAAACAGTCCGCTATCTCTTTGGTATTCGATTCTTCTTTCAATTCATTGGGTGAGGAAGGTTATGCCTTAGAGGTAACACCTCAGCAAATTATAATCCGTGCATCTAATGCAAAGGGTGCTTTCTATGGAACTCAGAGTTTACGTCAGTTATTGCCGGCCGCTATTGAAAACACAAAGAGAGTAAAAGGTGTTTCATGGGAAATTCCTTGCGTGAAAATCAAGGATAAGCCCCGTTTCGGCTGGCGTGGATATATGAAAGATGTGAGTCGCACTTTCTATGGAGTAGATGTTATCAAGAAATATCTTGATGTGATGGCACTATATAAAATGAATGTTTTTCATTGGCACCTTACTGATGATCAAGGATGGCGCATTGAGATTAAAAAATACCCTGAACTCACTTCCGACGTTGCCACTCAGTTTCATGAGAGTGAGAATCAACCGGCTGAACGAAGTGGCTTCTATACTCAAGAACAGATTCGTGAGGTTGTGGATTATGCTGCTGCACGTCAGATAACCATTGTACCCGAAATTGATGTACCGGGTCATAGTTGGCCTACGCTTTTGGTTTATCCGGAATTGGCGGTCAATAAAAATCATACACCGGGTTATGTATTTCCATTCTGTTCGGCTTGGGGCTATTGGGGAAATCAGTTTACTCCAAATACGTTAGATCCTACTAAGGAAAGTGTATATCAATTCCTTGATGATGTCTTTACGGAATTAGCATCTCTGTTTCCGGGAGAATACATTCATTTCGGAGGTGATGAGGTGATGCATCGTTTCTGGGAGAAAGAAGAACATATCCAAGCTTTTATGAAAGAGAAGGGGATGAGTAAAGTGGGCGAACTGCAAAACTATTTCGTAGGTCGTGTATCACAGATTATTGCCTCGAAAGGGAAAAAACCAATCGGGTGGAATGATATCTTAGAACATCATGAAAGTCTGACAAAACAAACAGCCATCATGTCATGGTTGGGAGCAAATGCTATCGAAAAGGCCTCTGCTAATGGCTTTTATACGGTAGCCTCTCCAGCTTCTCACCTTTATTTCGATATTACACAGGCTGATAGAAATGATGGAACCATGTGTGATCTAGCCTATCCCAATATCAACTCCCTAGAACGTATTTATCATTATAATCCTACAAGTAATCTACCTACAGAACAGCACAAATTCGTTTTGGGAGTGCAGGCAAATATGTGGCCGGCAGTTCCACAAGAGGTAAAGGATATCAATGTAAATAATTTTCCTCGCCTGTTAGGTGTTGCGGAAATCGGATGGTGTGAAGCCGAAGGAAAAGATTTTAAAGAATTTGAATCGAGATTAGCCGAAGCTTATCCTCGTTTGGATGCTCTGAAAGTGGACTATTATCGTCCGGGAGGTTACATTACGGCTAAGTGGACACCGGCGGATATAACGGAAGAGTTTGCTCCGCTTGAGTATGATGTAACATCAAAAATGTATGCGGATGGTCGTATTATCGCAGGTTATTATTTCACTGAAGGAACAAACCATCTAGAGATCAGTAAGGTTGAGTTGCTTCAAGATGGAAAAGTGATTTCGACGGATGAACATGACGGCTTGGCCGACACGTTCCGTGGAACCAATAAAACGAAAAGTTTCTTGTATAATCTCGAAGTGAAAAAATACAATCAGAAATCCGAGTATAAAGTCCGTGCACAGGTAAAAGGGAAGAATGGAACGGATTCATATGGTAATTTCACGTTCAACCTTTCGCCATATCAGCCTTTTACAGAAACCGAAGCAATGCGCTAAGTCTGTATGCTAAATAATTCATTACCGCTTAAATAACACTACTATTCCATGAGAAGAACTCTATTAAGTGCTTCCCTTCTTCTTGCGTGCATCGCTAATGCACAGCAACCTTGGCAAGACCCGAAGGTGAATCAAGTAAACAGGGAACCCATGCGTTCCGCTTATTTTGCTTTCGAATCAAAAGAGAAAGCGTTAGACAATGTAAAAACAAATTCAAGCCGTTATCTCTCATTAGAAGGGATGTGGAAATTTAATTGGGTAAAGGATGCCAATCTCCGCCCTTTGAATTTCCAATCTGCTTCTTTTGATGATTCCCGTTGGGTTGATTTTCCAGTACCGGGTATATGGGAGCTGAATGGTTACGGCGATCCTATATATAAAAATGTAGGATATGCCTGGGCGACTCAATTCAAATCCAATCCGCCTATGGTTGAGGATAAGAATAACCATGTAGGTTCATACCGTCGTACAATAGAGATTCCTTCAGATTGGAAAGGCGAACAGGTTTTCATGCATGTAGGATCCGCCACCTCTAATTTACAGGTGTGGGTAAACGGAAAGTATGTCGGATACAGTGAAGACAGTAAACTTGCTGCTGAATTTGAGATCACCAAATACTTGAAACCAGGAAAGAATCTAATTGCAATGCAGGTTTTCCGGTGGTGTGACGGTACTTATCTCGAAGACCAGGATTTCTGGCGTCTATCGGGTATTGCCCGTGAAGTGTACCTGTATGCGCGTCCTACAGCGCGGATAAATGATGTTTTTGTTACGCCCGATCTCGATGCTCAATATGTCAACGGCAAGCTTCTCGTGGAACTGACTTCAAAGGGTGCAGCCGGTAAGCAAGTGAACCTTTCTTTGCTTGATGCATCCGGGAAGGAAATCAGTACGAAAACAGCCAAATTAAAAAGCAATGGTATACTTTCTGAAAACATAGAAGTGAATGATCCTTTGAAATGGAGTGCGGAGACACCAAATCTTTATTCATTGATCATCTCGCTTCAAGACAATAATGGTCAAGTCATTGAAACAATTCATCAACCGGTCGGATTCAGAAAGATAGAGTTGAAGAATGCACAGATTCTGGTAAACGGACAACCTGTTCTCTTTAAAGGTGCAGACCGTCATGAGTTGGATCCTTTGACAGGATATGTAGTGTCAGAAGAGCGGATGATTGAGGATATTCGTATTATGAAAGAGAATAACCTAAATGCCGTGCGTACAAGTCATTATCCGAATGATCCGCGTTGGTATGCTCTTTGTGACAAATACGGTATTTATGTCGTGGCAGAAGCCAACGTTGAATCCCACGGGATGGGTTACGGAGAGAAAACGTTAGCTAAAGATGATCGATTCAAATTGGCTCATCTGGAACGTAATCAACGAAACGTTGAGGCGCTGAAGAATCATCCTTCGATTATTTTTTGGTCGTTGGGTAACGAAGCGGGCGACGGAGCGAATTTTGTAGAATCTTATAAATGGATAAAAAATCGAGATGCTTCGCGAGCCGTTCAATACGAGCAAGCCGGACTTAAGGAACATACGGATATCTATTGTCCGATGTATGCCGGCTATGGGCACATGGAGAAATATGCCGAAGGAAATCCTGATCGTCCCCTTATTCAATGTGAATATGCGCATGCAATGGGGAATTCGATGGGTGGTTTTAAGGAGTATTGGGATGTGATTCGGAAACACCCTTCGTTACAGGGGGGATTTATTTGGGATTTTGTGGACCAGGGATTACGTGATTATGCTTCTAATGGAAAGATGATTTATACCTATGGAGGCGATTATGGACGTTATCCGGCTTCAGACCATAACTTTAACAACAATGGTCTGATTAGTCCCGATCGCAAACCGAATCCGCACATGTATGAAGTGGGTTATTTCTATCAGTCAATTTGGAGTACCCCGGTAGATCTGAAGAAAGGTGTCGTAGAGATTTATAATGAGAACTTCTTCAAGGATTTGTCAGATTATTATATGGTATGGCAGATTCAGGCTGACGGAAAGATTGTGGCGCAAGGTGTTGAGAATAATTTCTCAGTTGCACCTCAGTCTCGTAAGAATATTCAATTATCCGGTTATGCATTGCCAAATGATTCGTATAACGAGATATTTCTGAATATCGACTTTAAATTGAAGAAACAAGAGGGTGTATTAGAAGCGGGCTCTATCATCGCGAAAGATCAAATAGAGATAAAAGGGTATACTAATTACTCTGCTGAATTGACACCGTCTGTAAAGAGTGTATCCAAGAGTGAACAACTTTCAGATATTACGTTGATCGGAAATGCGACTAAAGTGGTTTTTAATAAACAAACCGGTTGGATCGACTATCTCGAGATTGATGGGCAGAATATGCTTAAAGACGGGTATCCGATTCGTCCCTCTTTTTGGCGTGCACCAACAGACAACGACTACGGTGCTGGATTCCAGCGTCATTTTGAAGCTTGGAAGAATCCTAATATGAAACTGACAACACTAAAATGCAATCAACTGGATGCCGATTATGTTGTAGAAGCGGTTTATGAATTGTCAGAACTTGCAGCTACCTTAAATTTGACGTACCAATTGAACGGGCATGGTGAACTGAAAGTGACGCAGGCATTAAATGTTGATCAGTCAAAAGAGAAAATGCCACATTTACCACGTTTCGGAATGCAGGTGGTTATGCCGGAGGCTTTCAATCGTGTCGAGTATTATGGGAAAGGACCGGGAGAGAATTATTCCGATCGTAATTATGCTAACCGCATCGCTTTGTATCAACAAACCGTAGAGGAGCAATTCTACCCATACATTCGTCCACAGGAAACCGGTAATAAAACCGAAATCCGTTGGTGGAAATTGCAAGATGTCGACGGTAGGGGAGTAATGTTCCGCTCGGATGCTCCATTCTCTGCTTCGGCCCTGCACTTCTTACCGCAGGATCTTGATGACGGAATCCGAAAAGAAGATAATCAGAGTCATTCCGGGGAACTGAATCCGCGTAAACTGACAAGCTTCCTCATTGATGCGAAGCAAATGGGGTTGGGGTGTATTAATAGTTGGGGTGCAAGACCATTGGAAGAGTATATGATTCCTTATGGGAACTACTCGTTTAGTTTTGTAATGACACCCGTTGCAAAGAAATAAAATCGGTTCAAATGTAAAGGTGAGATCAAAAAACACACTGTGGTAAAAACCTTTTCTGATTCTCCCTACTATAAATGAGTATGATTCAATAAAAAAGAGAGGTTGTCTAATTCATTAAAATGAATTTTAGACAACCTCTTTTTTATGATTAATTTGGATAATTAGGGCTATATATCAGTGTTTTAGTACGTGTGACCAATCGGTCGTCTTTTACCCATTCTTCACCTCTTTCGCGAAGGTGTTCCACCATTCCTTGACGGAAAAGAACTTCTTGTTTTCTATATTTTTTATTTCCGATAAGATTCCGGCTCTCGTTCGGATCGTTTGTAAGATCAAACAATTGCTCTTCGCCGGTATGAAGGAACCAAATGTATTTATAGTTGCCATCAGTCAAGGCACACCAATAATTTGAGGGGGCGTAGCAGGTTGCGTGTTCCAAGTCAATCCATTTACGCCATTCCGGTTTGGCATCTGTCACAAGGGATGTTAATGATGCTCCGTCCATTTTCTCCGGAACACTTCCTCCACCCACACTCAGAAAAGTTGGCAAGAGATCCCTCAATTCCACAGGGTAATTTAGCTCCTTACCACTTTCCACCTTACGTTCAAGTGATTCCGGCCATTTCACTACGAAGGGAATAGCAGCAGAACCTTCATACGCATATGTTTTTCGCCAATGATTGTGATCACCCATCATATCGCCATGATCTGAAGTTAGACAGATGAGCGCATTTTCATACATTCCTTTCTCTTTGAGTGTCTCGATAATCCGGCCGATCTGTTCGTCGATCATGCTAATGGCGGCATAATAATGTCTGCGAGAATTGATCGCGTATTCATCACCGAAATTACCGAATGCTGCTTCCGGGTATTTCTTCGGGTCAGTCACTTTGGCACCTGTATCAACACTCCATTCTCCGTGAGCAGGTTTGGGTATTGCCGCATGTTCATATAAATCCAGAAAACGTTGAGGCGGATCGTAGGGGCTATGAGGACGTGCGAAGGAGATCTTGAGGAATAGCGGTTCCTCGCGGTTGTAATTCTTAAGAAGTTCAATGGCTTTTTCACCTGTCCAAGTAGTGGGATGAAGTCTTTCCTCAAGTGCATAAGATTCTGCTCCATGGTCATTCCATCCGATTCCTGTCTTATCTGGATTCTCACCGGGAGCCTGCGTCAAAAACCATCGGCGGTAATCGCTCATGAATCCCGGGCTTTCGGTTCGTCCGCTTTCATCGAGCAACATCCCATGAAACCCATGGCCGTTGAATTGAGGATGCCAATGCATCTTGCCGATTCCGAATGTATAATAACCAAGATCACGCATCATCCGGGGCATCTCAAACTCGTATTTTTCAGCAACCACACCATATCCTAACATGCCGTGATGCCAAGGGGATAATCCAGTCAGCAGACCCGCTCTCGCTGGCGTACTGCTTGGACAAGAGGAGTATGCGTTCGTAAAGATATTTCCGGATGCAGCCAAGGCGTCTATGTGAGGAGTTTGGATGATTTTGTTGCCGGCACAACCCAATGCATCGGCGCGATGCTGGTCTGTCATCAGAAAAATAATATGAGGACGTTGAGTTGCCTCCCGAGCGAATAATGATGCGGGGAGTGTACTGCACAAAAGTGCGGGGAAAAGATGAAAAGAGAATTTCATGTCGTAAGTTTAAGATAAAGGGTGATAATGTAAAAGAATTCAAGCGAGCAAAGATAAAAGTTTCGGAGTCTGACCGGCTATTCACTGCTAAATATTCTCTTTTTTTTCTAATTTTGTCATGAAATCTAACAATTCATTATGCGAAACACATCTTATTCTAATTCATCACCTCGTCTTCAATCCCTTGACATTCTGCGTGGAGCGGATTTATTTCTTTTGGGAATCTTTCAGCCTTTATTTATGGCATTTGCCAGATCTTCAGAAATTCCTTTTGTCAAAAATGCTACAGTCCATTTTACTCATGTTTCATGGGAAGGTTTCGCTCTATGGGACATGGTCATGCCGCTGTTTATGTTTATGGCGGGAACTTCAATGCCATTTTCCATGTCTAAATACGCTACGCCCGCGGCATTTTATGGTAAAATGACAAAGCGTGTATTGATCTTATTTATCTTGGGTATGTTGGTGCAGGGGAATCTGCTCGCTCTTCACATTGATCACTGGCGTTTTTTCAGCAATACATTACAGGCCATTGCAGTCGGTTATCTTATAGCTGCCTTGTTTTTACGAAATCTTCCGGTGTTGGGACAGGTCATCGGAACAATAACGCTACTCGGAATCTATACCGGGTTGATGTTGTGGGGGGGAGATTTTACTCCTGAGGGGAATTTTGCAGAGAAAATTGATAAACTTGTATTGGGGCGTTTCCGTGACGGAGTGTATTGGAACGAAAGCGGTTGGCATTTTTCCGATAATTACCATTATACCTGGATTCTGAGTTCTATCAATTTCGGGGCTACCGTGATGACCGGTGCGTTAGCGGGACAGATTCTAAAGAACAAACCTACCGGTATGTCAAAGATTACGTCACTACTTTTCTGGGGGACACTCATGCTTATCAGTGGTTTGTTTATGAGTTATCTGATTCCGATAATAAAAACAATCTGGAGTACTTCGATGGTTCTTTTCACAAGTGGTATTTCATTCCTATTGATGGCTCTATTTTATTACATCGTTGATTTTAAGAGATGGGGGTATGGTCTTGAATGGCTTAAGATATTCGGAATGAACTCAATTGCCGCCTACTTGCTTTTTGAAGTGGTACATCATCCCCTGAATCGTTTCCTTCATAATTTTCTTTATGGATTTGAACAATATACGGGCACTTACTATCCGTTGTTGTTGAATATGGCTAGTTGCGGAGTCATCTTTGCTTTATTGATGACGATGTATCAAAAAAGAGTGTTTTTGAAAGTGTAATCCCGTTCGTAGGTCAATAAATGAATAAATCCCCTGTGCAAATCTACTCGACAGATTCACACAGGGGATTTTATTTATCTTACATTGCGTTATTGAAGCGAGTCGGTAAGCGTCCAAATCACCTCATCCGAAAACTGATTGCGTTTGCCGATTCCTTTGGCTACGATATGGTTATCGCCTTTCAATAGATTAATTCCGGTCCAATAGCATGTTCCGTATTGGTCTGTTTTACACTTTCCATGTGATTTACCGTTAACGAACAATTCCGCTTCAGGCAGATTGGTAAACATCTGAATGTCGGTTTGAGAATTGCTTCTTCTGATGTGCCGACGATTCGCGATATATACGAATGGCTCTTTATCGTTCCAGTTCGCTTTGTAAAAGTAGAATGCATCTTTTTTTACTTTACGGTCAAAAGTTACAAGTCCTTTGTCATTAATTCCCGGACGATCACCTTCCGTACGGTGTGCTGCACCGAAATCGAAAAGATTCCAAACAAACGAACCCCAGATAAAAGGACGTTCGGCGATGGCTTTCCAATTTTCCATGTGGTAAGCAGTCTGCCAATTCTCCGGATGCCACCATCCGGATGCATTTCCACGTTTCACAGAATCCTGTTGGTGATAGATGCTTGCTCCGGCTCCGTATTCACTTACACCGATTTTCAATTTAGGATAATTCTTATGGATATTATCGGCCCATACGCCCAGATCAGAGAATTTACCTCCGTACCAACCATAATATTTATTCCATGCTACCACATCCGTAACCTGATTCAGCGTATTTTCATCTTCGAGAAAACTCGCCGATGTGGTAGGACGAGTTGGGTCCTCCTGATGTGCGAGTTCATTCAGTTCGCGAATATAACCGATTGGATTGTTGCCATGTGTCTTAAGTTCATTAAACAGACCCCAAAAACAGATGCTCGGATGGTTGTAATTCTGGCGAATCAATTCGATAAGTTGCTGTTTCCCGTTCTCGCGAAACTCCGGATGTTCGATAAATCCTCTTTCTTCATATCCGCCGGGACCGATCTGAGGGATCTCAGCCCAAACGACCATTCCGTTTTTATCGGACAAAGAATAAAAATAGGAATCCTGCTGATAGTGCGCAAGACGAATTGCATTTGCTCCCATCTCCGTAATGATCGCCATATCTTCATCGTGATGCATTTTATGAAGTGCATTACCGATTTCGGCACGATCCTGATGGCGACAAACACCTTTTAATTTCAAGGGTTCTCCGTTTAGCATGAATCCTTTATCAGAATCGGTTGTGAAATAGCGGAGTCCCAACGGTTGTACAACCTCATCAGCCAATTTTCCATCAATATGGAGTTCGGTTTCTACTTGGTAACAGAAGGGATCTTTCACACCATTCCACAGTCGCGGACGCTCAAGTTCGAAGGGTATCTCAAAAGGTTGGTTACCTTGGAAAGACAAATCCACCGTTTTTGTTTCCGTCCGGATAATTTTCTTATCATCTCTGATTTTAAGTGTGAGCGTTCCTTTTACCGGATCACCGCTGTTGTGTAGCATCACACGTGCACGCACCATCGCTTTTTGGTCAGAAACGGAATCCTGAATCAAGTAAACCCCAGGGGATGCATAATCCGTAACGGAGATATGGGCGGAGGGAGTATTGATTAAAAAGACATCACGATAAATTCCTCCATAGAAATTGAAGTCACCCACTAAAGGCATAACATCCAAACGAAGCGAGTTATTCACTCTTACCAAAATCTCGTTCTTACCTCCATATTTTACGAAATCAGTAATATCAAAGACGAAAGCACCATAGCCACCCTTGTGTTCTCCTACGTGACAACTGTTGATAAAGAGATTCGAAACAGTATTTGCTCCTTCAAAGCGCAGATATACCTTTTCTCCCTTCATATCGGCCGGGATCGTAATGGTTTTGCGGTAATTACCGGTTCCGCGAAAATATTCGGGGTTTCCCGATAATGCATCCTGTGCATTAAAAGTGTGTGGTAGATCTACGCGATACTCTTTGCCCGGTTGAACCGTTGTTGATAATCGGAAATTCCAGTTGTCATTCAAAAGTACCTCTTTGCGTTCTGCATAAAGAGTAGCTGATGCTGCCAACATAAAGAGAAGAAGTTTTTTTTTGGTCATAAACATAAATGTGATTTGATAAGATAAAGGTTCAATGAACCTCTCTTGGTTCAGATTATTTTAAAAAGACCAAAAATAGCTATTTTTATAAGAATAGTATAACTCCCAAACTGATTAGAGCGATAAATATCCAAAGGATAACTCCTTGAATCATCGGTTTTATACCCACTTGTTTCATTACCGCTTTAGATAAACCGGTTCCGATCAAGAATAGAGTAAGAGTTAAACCTTTTTTAGACAACCAAGTAATAGTGGATGTGATTGACAAAGGGATGTCGATGAACGTATTTGCGATCATAGCCAAAACGAAGAACAAGATAAACCATGGAATCTGTATTTTGCTTGACTTATTTTTAAAGACGAGAGAGCTGACGATGGCAAGAGGAATAATCCAAAGTGCACGCGTTAGTTTTACCATGGTTGCAATCTCTAGTGCTTTTTCTCCGTAAGCGGCTCCTGCACCCACTACAGAACTTGTATCGTGAATAGCGATGGCTGCCCACAAGCCGAATTGTTCCTGTGTCATATCCAAAAGGTGGCCGATGGGAGGGAAGATAAATAACGCGATGGCATTTAATACGAAAATAGTTCCCATTGCTACGGTAATTTCATGGTCATTGGCTTTTACAACCGGCGCCACAGCAGCGATGGCACTTCCTCCGCAAATAGCTGTACCCGAAGAGATGAGGTAAGATGTTTTTTTGTCAATATGCATCTTTCTCCCTAGAAAAATACCCAATAACATAACCGATACAACAGAAACAACAGTGAAGAGCATCCCTTCTTCACCTGCTTTGAGTGATTCGTGAAGGTTCATACCGAACCCGAGACCGATTACAGCGTATTGAAGTAGTTTTTTTGAGATTTTCTTGCTTGCTGTCGCATAGGGATGCTGGGCTACTAGAGCAAACAGGAGTCCCATAAACAATGCCGTAGCGGGCGAAATAAACGGCATCATGCATAATATGCCTAATGTGATGAAAACAATGCGATTGTTTTTAGCTAACAATTCTGTAATCTTGTTCATGTTTTGCGGATTTATATAAAAATATTGAAAGTTTTGTTTTGATTTCCGAGTGCAAATTTATCATGAAGAAGTGGAATATACCAATATAAAAAAAGAATGGTCCATAACTAAAAGTTATAGACCATGTTTCTGGACTTTTAAAATTGTCCCGTTATATAACGCATGAATTTCTCCTCCAGTCCCCCCGTTTTTCCTTGAGACTGGACAAATGAGAACATTCGTTTACAATCAAAATCCGTTACATCAATAATTTTCATTTTTCCGGAGGAGATTTCGTTCCTTACCGCTTGAATAGAAACAATACCAAGGCAGTCCGCATTTTCAAGGAATAACTTTATCGATTCGGTACTCCCTAATTGAATAAGAATATTGAGTTGAGCCAGTTTAATCTGATGTCTTCCCAATTCCGTTTCTAGAATTTCAAGAGATCCGGATCCAACCTCTCTTATAACCAAAGGTAATTGTTTCAATTTCTCTAATGTGATTTCATCGTAGCTGGCTAAAGCACTGCTTGTACTTGTTACAACCACCAATTCATCTTTGATGAAAGGTGCATAACGCAGATTAATCAATCTGCTGCTCCCTTCGACCATTCCCAGTCCGATGCGGTGTTCAATTACGGCGCGTTCGATATCGCGTGTATTGCCATTAATCAATGAAACTTTAATATTGGGGAACTTCTTAATAAAAGTAGCTAATAGTGGGGGCAGAACATATTGAGCGATCGTAGTGCTTGCTCCCAAATGCAGTTCTCCCACATAGTTTCCGTTTAGTATATTCATTTCAAAATCCAGTTGACGGTATGCATTCAGAATCGTTTCTGCATGCGATAAAAGAAGTTCACCTGCATGCGTAAGCGTAATCTTATTTCCCATTCTTTCAAAAAGGGGCATTTTGTATTCCGATTCAAGTTCCTGAATGTGTTTGGTTATTGCAGGTTGACTGATGTAAAGCTCTTTGGCGGCTTTTGTAAAGCTTAAGTTATAGGCGACGCTTTGAAACACCTTTAAACGGAAGTCAATCATAAGCAGTTTCGATATTTTTTTCGAAATTAATGATTTCAAAATAGAAGTTCAGCCCTTTTAGAAATAAAAAGAAGAGGTTGTCTGTGATTCATATGAATGAATTAGGCAACCTCCTCTTTTTTGTAGGATAATACTCACTTAACCCGAAATGTTTTAAATAACCGGAATTTGTGTCTTCAGCCATTTGAAAAGTAATTCCTTGCACATTTCAATATAGTCAAAATCGGAATGAATTGTCCAACCGTGCCCCCCGTTCGGGAAGATATACATACATGCCGGCACTTTGTGTTTTTTTAATCCTACATAATATTTTGCGGTAGCTGCGGGAGATACCACCGGATCATTGTCACTCAAGGCAATGAATGTAGGAGGTACGTGCTCGTTAATGTGTACTTCATTGGAGTATTCGGCGATAATGTCAGCTTCCGGATGTTTTCCCATCAGATTCTCCCGTGAAGGGACATGAGTGAAATCATCTTTCATTGAAATTACCGGATAGAAAAGCATCTGAAAATCGGGTCGCACTCCGTCGGGAGCGTTGTTACACAGCCATGCCGTTGTGTTTCCACCGATAGAATAGCCACATACTCCGAATTTATCACGCCGTATGTTCCATTCCTCTGCATGTTCTCGTGCCACTAACATTGCCTGTAAGGCATCTTCTCCTGTAATTACAGGGTTTCCGTTCGGCATTCTGTATTTTACTACGATACCGGCAATACCACGTTCGGCAAGCCATACGGCTAAATCGGTACCCATGCTTTCAAGGTTTAATGCATGGAAACCTCCACCCGGAAATATCAATACAGCCGCACTCCATGATACTTCAGGGTCGGGAAGGTATACAAGGAGTCTCGCTTGCGAAACATGCCCGACTTTTCCTCCTTGGTTGATTTCCGGACCACTTAGACCGTTCTGATGAGGAGCCCCTTTAGGCCACAGATCTACTATAATCGGACGAGTATTCATAAGGTAAGAATTTTATTAGGTTAAACGATAAGGTCATTCTTTGTCCCTCAGAGACATGATGATATATGCAAGTTACAATTTATTCCATGAATAAGGGGTCAAACAGAAAGTTAAATTCAGCATAGGATCGCTTTATAGGAAGGTATTTAAGTTGTTTTAAAACAAAATAAATAAAAAAAGAACACCCGTTTGTGTGTATGCTCGCGGGATTCTTTTATTTTTGGAAGCAAACATTCTAATCTTCTACGATATGAAATTTACCGACGATTTTAGAAATAGTTCCAGAAATTCTCAGCAATCTCAGAAAGTCAATTCGGATGCTGACGACCTTTTAACTCCGTTCGAACGGAGGGTAAATATCATGCGTTTATTTAAGCACTCAGATTTTGTTACGAGTGCCCAATGTGCCGAAGTGAATCAATGTCTTTTGCGTACGGCTCAGAACGACCTGAAAGAGTTGATACTCAAAGGTGAGATTGTGCGTGAAACAACTCCGGAAGGGCACATCTACCGGAAAGCAAAACATTAACGAAATTCTCACAGCCATTTTTTGAAACGGTTGATATACCATCTCTTTGCAAACTGAACAGAGAGGCAATACATCAAAATCACACCGCTCATCCAGACAAAATAGATTGCCGGCATCGGATGCATTCCGATATTACGACCAAACCAAGTGAACGGAATAGCCAACCCTGTTGCCAATAACACCCCGGAAGTTATCAGAACCCGTTTATTTGGCATGCTTTGAATAAAAGGAATTTTTCGCGTTCGAAGCAATTGGATAATGATTGTTTGTGTAAACAAACTTTCTAAGAACCAGCCGGTTTGGAAAGTCGCTTGCGTGGCATCGTTATCGGCACCGAATATCTTATAAAGAATGAAGAAGGTAAGATAATCAAATACTGAGCTGATCGGCCCGATAAAAAGAATGAACCGTGTAATGTCACTGGCATCCCATTTATGAGGATCCCGAAGAAATTCCTCATCTACGTTATCCCAGGGTAGAGCGGTTTGAGATATGTCATAAATCAGATTCAGAATCAGAATCTGTAAAGGAAGCATCGGAAGGAAAGGGAAGAGTGCACTGGCACCGATCAGAGAGAAGATATTTCCAAAGTTCGAACTGGCAGTGCATTTGATGTATTTTATTGTGTTAGCATATGTTTTGCGACCCTCTTCTACACCTGCATTCAGAATCGTAAGATCCTGTTCCAATAGAATTATTCCTGCACTTTCCCGTGCAATATCCACAGCCGTATCCACAGAGATCCCGATATCTGCCTGTGCCAGAGACGGTGCATCATTGATGCCGTCACCTAGAAACCCCACCGTGCGCCCGTTCTTCCGAAGTAATTTCACGATCCGCTCTTTTTGCAGAGGTGTCAACCTTGCAAAAACTTGATATTCTTGAATGGTGCGTGAAAGTAATTCATCATTCATATCAGCGATTTGCGGTCCTGTAATTACCTCTTTGACATTATACCCCACCTCCTGGCAAACTTTTTTAGCAATTATTTCATTATCTCCCGTGAGGACTTTCACTTCGATGTTATTTTGTTGCAGTTCGCGGATCGCTTTGCCTGCTGATTGTTTCGGAGGGTCTAGAAAGGTCACCACACCGTCGAAAATCAGATCCTTTTCATCCGACGGATCGTAAGAATTACCGTGTTCCACCGGTAATAAGGCGTGTGCAACCACCACTACCCGCATGCCGTCTTCATTCAACGCATTCGCGAGTTTTTTGATTTTCAAACGATATTGCTCATCAAGCGGAACGATTCCATTGTTCAGAGAAAGCTGGGTACAGCACTCCATTACCTCATCTACGGCACCTTTACAAACCAATAAATGAGTAAGATGTTCTTTTTCCAATATGACAGACATTCGTCTTCTTTCAAAATCAAATGGAATCTCATCCAGTTTAATGTGTTTTTGTTCCAGTTCATTCTTATTGATAAGCTCCTTATTTTCGAGCACGGCTTCATCCATCGAATTGCGTAATCCCGACTGGTAAAAACTATTCAGGAAGGCTAACTCCAAAACATTCTGGCTCTCCTTTCCCTGGTAATCTAAATGTTTGATCAAGACAATCCTGTTTTCTGTCAAGGTTCCCGTTTTATCCGTACACAGCACATCCATCGCTCCCAGATCCTGAATGCTGTTCAAGTTGCGTACGATCACTTTCTTTTTAGACATTCGAATCGCTCCTTTCGCCAGGTTTGTGGTAACTACTACGGGTAGCATTTCAGGCGTTAATCCCACCGCAACGGAAAGACCAAATAGAAGCGCTTCCAACCAGTTCCCTTTCATTAAGCCGTTAATTAAGAAAACCAACGGAGAGATTACGAGCATGAGTCTGATCAATAACCAGGAAACTTTGTTAATGCCGATATCAAAGGATGTTTGATTACGGACTTCTGAGAGAGAGTCTGCCATTGATCCGAGATAACTGTTTTTCCCGGTTGCAAAGACGATAGCGGTAGCAGATCCAATGGCTACGGTACTCCCCATTAGGCAAATGTTCTCATAATCCGTTTCATTCTGCGGACCTTCGTGCGGAGTTAATGAATCCTGTTTTTCAACAGGTAATGATTCGCCTGTAAGGGTTGATTGATTTACGAATAATGTTTTGGCATGAATAATGCGTACGTCCGCCGGTATCATATCTCCCGCACTTACGTAAATGAGATCACCCGGAACCAATTCTTCAAGTGGGATCTCGGTACGGGGCAGTTCAGAAACGTGTGTTACACTTGTTGCAGTTGTATCCGGCCGGATGACTAATGCTTTGGTGCTCACTAATTTCTTTAATGATTCTTCGGTACGAGCAGAACGAAGTTCTTCGCGGAATTTAATTCCGACACTTAAAAAGACCATCGCCGTAATCATGACGGTACCTTCGTAATTCCGTGTAACAAGAGCTACGAGTGCAAGAATGAGTAAAACAAAATTGAATGGATTTCGTGTCGACCTAAAAAGAAAGAAATACCACGGTTGACGCTCCTTTTTGAAAATCGTATTTAAGCCATAGCGGGCACGGTTCGATTCAACCTGCCATTCGGGCATCCCTTGCGGAGTTGAGCCGAATCGAAGGTAAAGAGAATTTAGGTCCGTATGGGCAAGATTGGCAATCTCCTTCCGATAATCGTGTTTCTGTTGTACGTTTTTCTCTTTCATATAAGAATGGCTATAGTAAAACAGTCAAGGACAGTTTTATGTTTAGAGATATTTGGAACGAATCTCCTCATCCTTTATATTTACGAAAGAAACCTACAAATTAGAACATCCAATATGCGATTCATACATACCGCCGACTGGCATCTGGGCCAGAAGTTTTACGATCACGATCGGGTAGAGGAGCATCAGCATTTTCTGAATTGGCTTAAAGAGGCGATCCGCGAAAATCGGGTTGAACTGTTGCTTATTGCCGGAGATGTGTTTGATGTTGCGAACCCTTCATCAGAGGCTCAAACCATGTTTTATCGATTCTTAGCTGCGGTTGCTTTGGAAAATCCACACCTGGAAGTAATTGTGGCTGCCGGTAATCACGATAGTGCCTCACGACTCGAAGCCCCTGCCGACCTGCTCCGTTCTTTAAATATCCGTGTTACGGGGAATGTTCGTAAAACAGCACTTGGAGAGATCGATTACGATTCATTGATTCAGCCGGTCTATGCCGGAGAAGCTCAAGTGAAAGCGTATTGTCTAAGTGTGCCGTATCTTCGTCCAGGCGATTATCCGGCTGTTGATGAGGAGAATGGATACATGGCCGGAATTGCTCTTTTCTATCAGCGGCTGTTTGACCGGGTAATGGAGATCTCACAGGGTAAGCATCCCGTTATCGCTATGGGACATCTTCATGCAAGTAATGCCACGTTGTCTGATTCAGAGAGAAGTATTCGCGGGGGACTCGAAGTGGTGAGTGCTGAGAGTTTTAATGAACAACTTGCATATACCGCTTTAGGTCATATTCATAAAGCTCAGAGAGTTGGCGGAAGTGAAAAGATCCGTTACTCGGGAAGTCCGCTTCCGATGTCATTTTCCGAAGTGAATTATAACCACCAAGTCGTATTGGTAGATGTAGAAACCGGGTGCGAAACGACGATTCAGAAACTGGAGATACCGCGTTTAATTGATTTGAAAAGGATCGGTACTCCGGACAAGCCTCTTACCAAGGATGAGGTATTCCTAGCATTAAATCATTTGCCGGACAGAGATAAAGCACAGGGGTATGCCCCATACATTGAGGTAAATGTTTATCTGGAAGAGCCCGAACCGTTGATTCAAAATGAAATTCTGGAAATATTAAGGGATAAACATGTTCGTTTTTGTCGGAGTCAGTCCTTTTATCCTCAAGCGAAGGATGCCTCCACAGATGAACCCATTACGTTGGATCAAGTGCGCGAAGTGACTCCTGCCGATATGTTAGAGAAGGTGTTTATGCGACGCTATGGTTCGGATGTTCCTGCCGATCTTCTCGATCTATTCAATGATGTTGTATTAAAGATTTATTCAGATGAAGATACTTGCGATTAGAGGTTGTAATATCGCTTCCCTGGAAGGCGAATTTGAAATAGATTTCACAAAAGAACCGTTGTGTTCCAATGGAATCTATACCATAACGGGCCCTACCGGGGCAGGAAAATCAACGATTTTGGACGTGCTCTGTGTAGCACTCTATAATAAAACGCCCCGACTATTGCGTGCTTCCGGAAAAGATATACGTGATGTGGGAAATGAAGTATTGCGAGATAAGAGTACGCAGAATTTACTTCGGAAGGGTTGTGCTTCAGGCTATGCTGAAGTGGATTTTGTAGCGGTAAACGGAAACCGATTCCGTGCGAACTGGAGCATACGCCGCGCCGGGAATAATCCGCGGAAGAGATTGCAGAATCCTACGATCAAATTATATGATCTGAATGACTTGAGCGATCTGTCTGACACGAATTCGGCAACACTCGAACGAATCCAGCAGTTAGTGGGTCTTACTTATGATCAGTTCTCCAGGGCGGTATTGTTGGCGCAAGGGGAGTTTTCCGCTTTTTTGAAAGCAGGAGACAGCGAGCGAGCCGAATTGCTCGAGAAACTGACCGGCACCGGAATATATTCCCGAATCTCATCCAAAGTTTATGAAGAATGGGATCAGGCGAAGAAGAATCTCGAAAAAGTAGAATTGCTTTTGAATAATCAGAACCTACTCTCGGAAGAAGCATTCCGTGAACTGAAAGAGAAGTTTGAAGAGAAGGAGAAGAGCCTAAAACAAATAGAAGCGGAGTTCAAATCACTGGAAACCGAGATGACTTGGTTCAGACAGGAAGAGAATCTGGTATCTCAGATAACAAAATCGCAGGAACGACTACAGGCGATGGAAGGTCGTCAAATCGCTCTGACTCCCACGTATGAAAAACTTGCCACGATTGAGGCGTTAAAGGGAATCGAGAAGGATTTTATGCTTTTACAGGATAAATCCTTACAATTAAGGAAAGACAAAGATTCTTTCCAAACTCTTTCCATGGAATCAAATGCGTTGATTGTTCGTGAAAAAGAAGCTTTAGAGGAGGTTGAGAAAGTAAAAGGTGAAAATACCCTGTTTCTTGAATCTGAACCCGCATTTCGAAAACAACTTCAAAAAGCACGGGAACTTGATGTACGGATACGAACCCTCTCCACTGAAATTGAAAATCTTCTTTCTGAAAGAGAACAGGCAAGGAAAGACGTGGTAACTGTTCAAGAGAATGTGAAGGAGGTAAAGAACTCAATCGAACATAATACTCTTGAAATAAAGGAAAAGACTCAGTGGATTGAGAAGAATAAAGCTACGCATCTACTATCAGAGCACTTGGGCGTAATTACGCAATCCCTCGCATTATTGTCCGGTCATCGAAAAGAATACAATGACTTGATAGCGAATGAATCGCAGCTTAAGGAGAAGCAATTGAAAAGCGATCAGACCCAATCGGATCTTCAGGCAACCCTTCATAAACAAAAAGGGGAAATTGAAGCCCGCATTCCACAAGAAGAATCGATTCGCAGACAGATCGATTCCATCGATATTGCAGATCTGAAAAATAAATTGATCGCCGCTGAAAAAGAGCTCGCTGCTTTGGGAGATTTGTCAATTACTTGGAATTCATTGTATCCCTTAATGTTGACTAATCGACAAAATAGCGAAACGATTGGAAGGAACAAAAAAACGATTGAAGCAAATCAGGTAACGCTCAAAGAGTCAGAAGAGAAACTAAAAGAGGTAAACATCCGGCTGAAGCAGACAGTGGATATTGAAGCGGAATACCGACTTCGGGTTAGTCATAACGTTGAAGAGATGCGTGCCGCTCTGAAATCAGGTGAAGCGTGTCCGGTGTGTGGAAGTAAGGAACATCCATTCGATGCAAATCATTCTCCGGAGTTTCAATCGGCATTAAGTACCATAAATAAGAAAAAGGAGGAGTTGGAGAACCAACGATATCTTTTGCAGCAAGAAATTACCCGGATAGAGACCCGACAACAGGAATTGATACAAAATAATCTGCGATTGAAGGATGAAAATAGAATTCATGAATCTGAAATCGGAAAATATCAGAGCGATTTAAATGCAAATCAACACATTTCACTTCTAGACGGAGTGGAAGAGAAAGAGAAGAATACTTTCTTAAGAAATAAACGTGAAGCGTCTGCGGTTCTTCAAGAGGATTTCAAAAAACAGATAAGATTCTATGAGGAGTTGACACTGCAACTGAAACAGTCGCAGCTAAAGACTCAGGAGTTACAAAATAAATTGTTTGAGAATCAAAAAGAGCTCATTCGGATAGAAACCGAATTGAAAGGGTATGGCGCGTCATTAAAGGAATATGAATGCCGAAAAAATGATAAACTCCGCCAACTGGAAGAGGAAAAGCTTAAAGTGGATGCGTATTTTACAACCCAGCAATGGTGGAATGATTGGAAAAAGAGTTCAAACGGATTCCTTGATTCCCTAAACAGACAGGTTGAGGAGTGGAAACGGGAACAGTCCAGATTAGAGAATGCCGTTACTCAGGAAAAGGTGTTGGACGGTCAACTTAAAAGTGTACTGGCGTCAGAACAAAAAGCGGTCATGTTGTTAGAAGAGCGACAAAAAAAGGTTGTTTTGAAAACCAATGAACTTGACCAATTAAAGGAAGACCGAAAACAGTTCTTCTCTGGAGATAATGTAGATAATACGG
Source organism: Bacteroidales bacterium (assembly GCA_036655355.1). Classification (GTDB taxonomy): domain Bacteria; phylum Bacteroidota; class Bacteroidia; order Bacteroidales; family JAUNSR01; genus JAUNSR01. The sequence continues at coordinate 78,361 of JAVVQG010000009.1, read as the reverse complement.
AAGAACGTTTTGATAAGCAAAAGCGTGACTTAAATACGAAGTTGGAACGCTGTAAGGAAGCATCTGTTTCGATATCCAATGAACTAAGTAGAAAAAGAGGGGAGGCTATACAATTAGAGGAAAACCTGTTGCGTTTGAGAAATGAAACGGACGAGTTGGAGGATGGTGTCGAAAAATGGATTCAGCAATATAATGAGACGCATGATAAGCCCCTTGACAATTCGCAAATGAAGGACTTTTTTGCCATTCCGTTGGTTCGTATCGATAATTGGCGTAAAGAGTGTCGTGAGTTGGAGGATGAAATGACCAGTCTCAAAGCTACATTGGAAACGCATAAGGAATCACTAAACAGTCATCGGGAAAATCGAAACGTTGTTCAACAGTCGAAAGAGGAGGTTGCTGTGGCTTTACAGATGAAAATAGAGCAACGGAAGTGTGAAGAAACCGAACTTAACAATTATGGATATCAGATTCGCGAACAACAGAAGAAAGTTCAAGAGGCCGTTACATTACAGAAAGAGCAATCGGAAAAACGTGCGGTATTCTTAAAGTGGTCTCAGCTTAATGAAGCGATCGGACAGCGCGATGGAGCGAAATTCCGGATGTTTGCGCAAGGCTATACGTTAGATGTGTTGCTTCGGAATGCCAACTTACACATTCGTAATATAGCACCGCGATATAATCTGCAGCGTATCCCGGAAAGTTTGTCCCTGCAGGTGATAGACCGTGATATGTGTGACAATGTGCGTTCTGTTCACTCCTTATCGGGAGGTGAGACATTCCTCGTATCGTTGGCCCTTGCATTGGGATTATCTTCTTTATCATCAAGACAGATGAATATAGAGAGCCTTTTCATTGATGAGGGATTCGGTAGTTTGGATCAGGAAACACTTTCGGCCGCGATGGATGCTTTGGAATCGTTGCGTTTGCAAGGCCGTAAGGTTGGAGTGATCACTCATGTGCGCGAAATGACGGAACGCATTGCCGCCAAAGTCGTAGTACGTAAGAAAAACAACGGAGCTTCAGAAATCGAAGTGATTTAAGTAAAACAGCTCTGTGTCACGATAAAACTATCAATGTGACACAGAGCTGTTGTTTTATTAGTCGTTGGTAAGAAGAACGACCTGACCACGCAGGTTCTCGCTCTTACCGCTTCGTTTTAATCTGATTTTTAGTTCACATCCGTTATTGCCTGAGATTCTTTCCGGTAAAGCGACGGTATGAAAATAATGCTTCTTATCTCCCTCCAACACACCATGCTCCGGCTTATCCTGATAAACCACAGTGCCGTCTGCAGATAAGGAAATCTCTTCGATGTGGATCGTTTCCGTATTACCCGATAAAGAGAAGCGAAGCCCTTTCATCCTTTTTAGTTGTTCTACACTTACCGCTCCTTTTAGAATACAGTTTTGTTGCTCAAAGTCTGCTTCAGACCAACCCAAAAGCGTGATCTCTTTCTGATTGATCATCTCAAAAGAGATCTTCCGCGTAGATGCGATAATAGACGATGCTTCCCGACATACATTCCGGATTGACTCTACCGATGAGATTGCTGGTAATTTCTCAACCCAATCCAGTTCGAGTGCTGCAATCTGATAAGGATTTCCATTCTGTTGAGATTTGAAATACTCCAGCCAACGAGGCAAATAATAATCCCGAATTAATCCAGACCAGATACGTGCTGAATAATCATCTACCGGAGGTCCCCATACGGTAACGATACGACGCGCATTTTTCTCGTAATAAGCTTTCAATTCAGGGGTATTCCCATGATTGCGAGCGAAGTCTAGCCAGCGATTGAGTGTCAACGTCGGATGATCTTCTAATAATCGGTCCATGGTTAACGCGATACGCTCGAACTCGGAGACCAAACGATCGTAATTTTCGGTTTCATTATTCAGATATGCTTTTGAAATGGCTTGCACCAAAATTTCCAACTTACCTCCGAGATACATCGCCAGATTTTCTCGCAGGTCAGCCTCGTACAGCTTGTTCCCCTCCATCTCCGGAGCACATTGGGCAAAACGCTCGAATGCTTCGAAATAAGCGGGAGAGAGGGCGATGGAACCCCGTTGAACAGTTCCGGGTCTGAATTGCCAGTTGAAGCGCGGATGGTCTGTAAATGAACCATAAACAGATTTCAGCAGGTTCTGCCAATAACTTTCAATATCAAGGTTGTACACTCCGTAGCGTGCTTTGGAGTAACTCTTAAGCCATTCGTTTACGTCGATCTTTTCAGAACTCCACGATGCATCGGTAAATAACTCATAAAGTACCTCGTTGTTCTCGATTCCTTCGGGAGCAAGTCCGATTGCATCGAGTTTACCCCGGTTTGGAGAGCTCAATGCTTCCAAGTGACCATTGGCATAGAAATCCAGGATACCGGTTAAACCGCTTTTGCCACCCATATTCGGTATGACGCTGTACACCCAACTCTTATTAAAGAATCCTTTGTAGAACTCCCAGTTGAAAGTGCTTTTCCAAAAATTAGCATTATAATCAACAGCGAGATCAAGCAGTAGCATTTTATCATCCGGCACGGGACTCACCAATGCCTGTAATGTTTCATAATCCCAAATGTAACGTTGGTATCCGAACATCCAACCTTGCATGACCCAAATAGCATCCGGATTACCTGCTTTTATCGAATTATACACTTTATCTCCGTAAGAAGAGAGAAGTTCATATCGTTCAGGAGTTCCTTTGGCAGGGAAGGGAATCTCCATTTCATTAAAACTATCAACCAGGTAATAGGTGTTTTTACCAAACTCTTTTTCCCATTCCTCAATAAACATTTTTCCTATTTTACTGAATAACTCTTCCTGTGGTGAAACCATCCAGTTATGGAAAGAGCTCCAACTTGTTTCGATCAACTTAAGATCCGGATAGAGTCTTTGAATTGCTTGCGGTACGAATCCTGCAAATCCGGGACAAATCGGTTTCATCCCAAGGGTTCGCATTCTTTTAAGAATTTGATGTTGCAACGCTACTTGATCTTCGTGCCATGCCTGAGGGAGGGGCGAGTCGATACCGCTGATATTACCCATTCTCATCCAAGGGAAATGTGCCGGGCCAACCAAATAGGCTGCGATTTCATCCTCTGTAAGCCCTAATTTTCTCCACACGCGTACAGAAATCGCTTCATTTGCAACTAACGCAAGCGGCATATCGATTCCGTGTAGTGCCATCCAGTCTATTTCCTGTTCCCACCGATTCCAGTCCCAATAAGGCATCGAATAACCATAAGTCACCACATTATAATAATAGTGATGTTTTACGGGAGATTGGATTCGGTGTGTTTTTAAACCTTCAAGAGATTGAGGCCATGAGATACGTGATCCTGTCCAACTGAACTGTCCAAGTTCATTATTACGAAGAAAATCGTAAAATCCTCTGGTCACAGCGACAGGACTGCTCCCTTTTAAAATCAGTTTATTGCCTTTGACTTCCTGCTCGAAGACATCGCAACCGTTTGAAGATGGGATTTCTTTTATCTGAACTTTGGTTTCCGGTGAAACACGTTCGATTAATTTCATTACCTCTTGTTTATTGCCTTTGTTTAGTTGGGCAAACAAGGAGAAGTGAATGCATAAGGATGCAATGAAAAGGGATTGTTTCTTCATGAGATTTAGAAAAGGTTATATAAATACAGCCGAAGCGGCATAATGTCCACTTCGGCTGTAAAGAAAGAATAATACATTTATAAATATAAATACATATTTAATAAATTATTGTTTTTTAAGAGGCGCTGGTTCTTATTTTTCCGGTTTTCTTTTTACTCCGCGTATCGCTTGTTCGGTCCAAGGGTTATCCGGCCAGACATGTTTCGGATAGCGGGAGCGGAGTTCCTTTCTTACTTCATAATAGGCGTTGTTCCAAAAACTATGCAAGTCTGATGTAATCTGTACCGGTTTGAACCCCGGCGATAGCAGATGTAGAAGAAGTGAAATACGTCCGTCGTTGATGCGAGGAGTCTCCGCTAGTCCGAACATCTCTTGTAATCTTACCGCTAACACGGGTTGTGATCCGTCTGCGAAATAGGCTAATTTGATAAAAGATCCGCTGGGAACTTGGATTTTAGAGGGAGCCAATCGCTCCAATTGCAGCCGTAACGAATAATCCAAATGGTAATCAAGTACCTCCGTTAAAGAAATACGTTTCAGATCATCCGGCTTATTCACTTTCTGTAGGTAGGGAGTTAGCCATGTTTCACAACTCTCTAAAAGAACAGTCGTAGAGACATCGGGCCACGCCTCGTCCGGACGCCAGGCTCGGAGACTGAGAACTCGGTTTTGCCATTGAATCACTTCCGGATTGAAATCCAATAATTGTTCACCCTCTTTCTTTACGGCATTGCAAATCGCTTTGTTACGGTCATCCGGCGATATGTTTTGGATCCCCCTGCTTTTCAGTAATATACTTCCGATTCGCATTTCCCTATTAGCGATTAACCCTCCTTTGCGCGTATCCCATTCAATCACCTCGCGCTCTTTCACTAAAGGGAGAAGGTCTTCCGGATTCAGCGGTGAGGCCATGAAGATTCGTCCTTTTCCGTCTCTTGCATCCAAATGGGCAACTGCCAACCAGCTCTCATAGGCCAAATCATCCAGATGTCCCGCCAAGGCTACACTTCCGTTCGAAAGTTGAAAACACGCGTTATTTCCTTGCGTGGCACATGCTATTCGTTCCGGATAAGCATGTACGAGCAGAAATCCTGTAGCATAGGGATCGGGGGTGCTATTATCGACGTGAATACCGAAAAGGTTGCGGTATGAAGCTGCAATCTTTTCAATGCGGGAAAAAAGTGGATGATCTACATTTCCACTTCTGAAACGGCGTAAAGCTTCAATTCGCAGGTTGAGGTCGATTCCAGAATCTTTTGGAAGGGGATCTCTTTCCTCTAACAATGCCGCGATGTCCGTGGCAAGAGGGAGATGATGCGATTCGGCAGCACAAATCAACATGTGAGCAATCCGGGGATGGCATGGAAGTTGGTGCATCCTTTTCCCGTAAGCCGTGATTTTCCCGTTTACGGTTGCCTCTAGCTCCTCCAATAACCGGTTCGCCTGTGCCAATGATCCTTTAGGAGGTTCCGTAAGCCACGTCATACCGGCGATGTCATTCACCCCCCATACAGCCATATCCAACGCAAGGGAAGATAAATCGGCTTCCTCAATTTCCGGGGTTCGATGATCAGCCAGCCTTTCCTGAGTGGCTTTGCTCCACATTCTGTAACATACACCCGGAGCAAGTCGTCCGGCTCTTCCGGCTCGTTGATCCGCCATGTCTTTTGAAACAGGAAATGTCTCCAGTCGCGACAAAGCGCTGTTTGGATTATAAGTGGCACGACGGCAGAAGCCACTGTCCACTACAATGGTAATTCCTTCAATCGTTAGGGATGTTTCCGCAATTGAGGTAGCAAGAACAACCTTCCGTCGGTTTTCCCGGTCCGGAAGAATAGCCGCATTCTGTTTGGAAGGAGGTAAAGATCCGTAGAGGGGATGAATGACAAAATCTTTCAATTCCCTTCGTAACAGCTCTTCACATCGTCTTATCTCTCCTTCACCCGGAAGGAACGCAAGTAAATCGCCCTCATTTTCACGAACGGCCTTTGAAATCGCGACTGCACAAAACTCCGGAATCATTCGTACGTCACACCCTTCGCCGTATCGAATCTCAACGGGGTACTGACGTCCGGGACTTGCTACGTCGGGAGCGTCAAGCAGCGAACTCAATTGTGGTACGTCCAACGTGGCGGACATGATGACGATGCGCAGATCCGGCCTTAGAACCTGTTGTGCTTCCCGACATAGTGCCAAGGCAACGTCGGCAAATAGACTACGTTCATGGAACTCATCAAATATCACCATTCCGATCCCCTCCAGGGAGTTATCTTGTTGCAACATGCGTGTCAGAATTCCTTCGGTGAGAATCTCGATGCGACTGTGTTTTGAAACATTATTGTCAAAACGTACTCGATAACCTACCGACGAACCTACCTTTTCCCCAATTAGGTCGCTCATGCGTGCTGCGATAGAGCGGGCTGCCAGACGACGAGGCTCCAACATTACGATCTTTTGATCTCCGAGCCATGTTTCATCCGCCAGTACTAACGGCAAAAGTGTACTCTTTCCGGCACCGGGGGGAGCCGTTATGATGATAGTATTATGTTCTTTGAGCTTTTCCTTTATTTCAGGAATAACCTCCCGGATAGGGAGGTCTGCAGGTTGAATGGTAAACAAGGAGTGAAATTGTTATTTGTGATTATTATTTCCGTTGCAAAGATTTGGACTCGACCTTCTCTACATCGAACCCTACGGGATCAGATGATTTAGCACTTAAAAAATGCACATAAGAGATACCGTGTTGCACCGTATTCTTCAACGGTAATAGAACTGTTGGCTTTTTCTGCTTATCCACAAACACGGATGCTACCGTTTCATTACCGATTAAATTCCATTCAATGCGAATGGTGTGGAAGGCATCATCCTTAATGCCGAGGGTTTCTCGTTGCAAAGGCAATGAATAAGAGGAAAACCATACGGCTGTGGTGTCCGTCGGGTTGAACCAACGGTCATTTAGGATTAATTCGCCACCTTTTGAATTCTCCGGTATGCGGATTGAAGTTGTAAATGAGCCCTTTTTTAGAGCCGGAAAGTTCCATAAGGCACCTTCACCTGCATAAAGCAAAGAATCATTCGGTATGTGTTTCAAATTCAAAACACGAGCGTTACTCTTGTATGGGTGAGGGTTCAGAGAGCCTCCCTCTTTTCGGTTATAGCCGCAATGTCCTTTGATTCCCTTATAATATTGAAAAGTGCTCCAATCGGCCAATCCATTTCCGAAGTTATCCGATCTTTCCGTTTCATAAAGCCAAGCGGGATTGAATCGGATGATTTTCCGATGCAGATCATGTTGTCCGATAGCCATGACGATGTTTCCGTCTTCGGTTTCTACGCATTGCGTCTGATGTACGCTTTTATCAATTCCTTTCGAGTCGGCGAAATCTACTGCATTCCGTCTTTCGTCAAGGAATAATTCTCGGCAGCCGATCCAGCTTTTACCATCGTCTTCCGAGATAGCGGCGTGCAATACATTTCGGTTGGTAAAGACGTCATCCCACACGCCGTTTGCTGAAGCAAGTTCAGGCAGGGGAGTGGTGTTATTCCAAACGAACAACAATCGGCCGTCGTTTAATCGGGTTAATGTCGGCATTGTGATTGTGGCATAGAAGGGTGCGGGTGTCGGGGTAGACCAGGTTTCACCGCCATCATAGGAGAATGATTGATAGTGTGAATCTTGTGGCGTCCGCATTATCATCCAAATACGTCCGTCGTTCAGTTCGATTACCGTAGGCTCTACCGCACCATGATTCCATCTCACTCCCTGATGAAATCCCTCTTTTTTATGTCGGGGAGTATTGACCTTTTCCGATTCTTTCCAGGTAATTCCGTCATCGTCGGAATAAAGTACGCGAGCGCCACTGTTTTTCTCTTTGTCGGGACCCGCATAATGAGTGGCAACCAGTATTCTTTTGCCCCCACGGATAAATACCGGAGGTTTTAGCATAATCAAAGCTTTGTCCGTGATCTTTGAAATATTCTTCGTCCCATTTTCCGATGCATTGTAACGAATGCAATATACTCCTTTTCCATGATTGAAAAGTCGCACCATTGTATTCGTAAGTGGGTTTCGGTTGTCTGCGAAATAAACGGTATTGTCCAACTCTATTTTTTCCCAGGTAGTTCCGTTGTCTTTGCTCGATATATAAAAACAGCCCTCCTGATGTTGTTCTCCATAATTGTAATGCCGGATCTCACCATTTTCCATTTTCGAAAGTCCGATGTAAGCATCACTTGGCGCTTTCGCTACAATTTGTGGTGCGTTTTGCGCCCACAAAGAGAAAGGAAAACAGAAGGAACCGACAAGAAATCTGTATTTGTAAATCATTCGAATCATAGTAAAAGGTTTAATTAATTTGATGGAGCAATTCTCCGTTTATTTATTCTACAAATTATTATTGCGGATGTAAAACAACGAAAAAGCAGGCAGAAGCCCAATTAATCAGCGCATAAATAGTAAATATTTAGTGTTTTGGAATTTAAAACAAATCTATTTTAGGATAAAATTATTAAAATAAATTCTTTTTAAAAATATGCGGAATATAGATTGAATATAAATAGGGTTTAATGTGTTATAAACCAAGTGTTTTGTCTCGTTGCCCCTTTAGGAAGGTTATTTGAAATGAAATATATTTATGCCAATGTATGAATAAATTGTAATCAACTGTTATCTTTGACCCCGTTTTAAGGTTTGCGAGGTATTATATATCTATTAAAATTACACAATTTAACTATATTAACTATGAAGAAATCAATCGTTGCGTTAAGTATGGCTGCTATGCCACTTGCTGCTGGTTTTGCGCAGGAAGCGTCTGCTTCTGAAGGAAAAAGAGGTCCTTATGAAACAAATAAGTTTATGGACAACTGGTTCATCTCTGTAGATGGGGGTGTTCAGACTTACATCGGCGGAAGCCACGAACAAGGCGCATTCGGAAAACGAATCGCTCCTGTTTTCAACCTTTCATTGGGAAAATGGATCACTCCGAACGTAGGTGTTCGTGCGCAGGCAGGATACGGAAAAGTGAAAGGTTTCGGCTATGCGGTTGAAGAATTGTATTTGAAAGGTGAGGCTGATGCGAACGGCATGTTCAAAAAGAAATACAGCACAATCACAGCACATGCTGATGTGATGTACAACTTAAGCTCTGCAATTGCCGGATATAATGAAAAACGTGTATACGAAATCATTCCTTACATCGGTGTTGGTATCGCAAATTCAGGAAAAAGCAATACGGAACTTACTTTGAATGCAGGTTTGATTAACAAATTCCGCCTTTCATCTGCTTGGGATCTTAACCTGGAAATGAAGGCTGCGGTTTTGAACTCAACTTTTGATCATGTTTCTCCTTACCAGAATATGAACGCCTTGACAGGTATCACGGTTGGATTCACATATAAATTCAAACAAAGAGGATTCAAAAGAGTAGAGCGTTGCGATTATACGCCTTACAATCAGCGTATCTCTTCTTTGGAATCTGACGTAGAGGCAGCAAACAACCAGATTGCAAATCTGAAAGACGCTTTGGCAAAAGAACAGGGTCGTCAATGTCCTGAAGTTGCCCCTGCAGTAGCTTCTGAATGTCCGGTATTCTTCCGCATCAACAGCTCTAAACTGACAGAGAAAGATAATATGAACCTTAAACTGTATGCTGATGCAATCAAAGCATCTGAAGGCGAGAAATTTGCTGTTACAGGTTATGCAGACAAACAGACAGGTTCTTTGAAATACAACGAGAAACTTGCTCTTAAACGTGCTGAAGCGGTACGTAAAGTTTTGGTTGATAAATATGGTGTAAATGCAGATCAGCTTGTTATTTCAGCAGGTGACCTAAACAACGCTCCATTTGAAAAATCAATCTATAACCGTGTGGTTATCGTTAAATTGGCGAAATAATTTATTTCTCTGATATAAGTTTCGAAAGATATGCTGCCCCAAAATGTCATTCCGATGTTTTGGGGCAGCTCTTTTTGTATATACCTTTTGTAGGGCAGCTCAACTTTAAGTGCGCTACGACGAATTCATAACGTTAAATCTATATTTTTGTAACCTAAATAACAATTTAAAGGTCAACTGAGACTTGATCTGTGAAACCTTAATATAAAAGAAAACATATGTTGAAGAAAATTTCCCCTTTGATTAGTCCGGATCTATTGGTTGCTCTCCATTGTGCCGGCCATGGAGATGAGATTGTCCTTGCTGATGCGCATTTTCCTGCGTTGACCTGCAATAAAAATGTAGTTAGAGCCGATGGTTTAAAGATAGCAGACCTGCTGAAAGCGATCATGCCTTTATTCGAACTAGATGCATATGTAGACAACCCTTTGGTTATGATGGAAGCCGTAAGTGGTGACACTTTGGATCCTGAAGTTGAACGATCTTATATGGACGCAATCCGACAGAGTGATCCGAATGTGAAAGTTCCCGAACGCATTGATCGTTTCGCCTTTTATGAACGTACGCAGACAGCTTTCGCAGTCGTTGTAACCGGAGAAACAGCCAAATATGGAAATATCATCCTAAAAAAAGGAGTGATTCCCGTTGAAGAGTAATTCCACACGAAAGTCAGTAAGCTGAACGAAAGAGTCAGCATGCTGACTTTTTCTATTGGATAACGGTGGGGAGATAAACAATTATATATGTAAGCAGGTTCTATAGTAAACAAATTAATATGGAACCGAAGATTATACAAGCATTTCTAATGTCCGTTATAGCGGGAATCGCATTGGTTACGGGGGGCATCATGCCATTGGTTCTAAAAAAGATACGAAAACCCGTTTTGCCATTGATATTGAGTTTTACCGGTGGAATCATGCTATATGTTGCATTCGTTAAATTCTTACCTGCTGCGAATGCCCAATTGGAAACCGTTTTTGAATATAAAAAGGCATTTCGGATTACAACACTTGTTTTCTTCGGAGGGTTATTGGCTACAGTTCCGATAGATATGATTTTGGCCTATTTTCAGAGAAAATTCAAATCTGAAGAAAACTTGTCTGAGGATATCAGAAAACGTCATGAACATAAGTTGTTTTCTTTTATCTTTTTATCCATAACCATGCATAATTTCTTTGAAGGTATAGCTGCATTTCTTACCTACTTCAGTGAAGAGTATATTGCATTTCCGGTGGTCCTATCAATCATTGCGCATAATATTCCTGAGGGAATGGTTATTGCAATGGTAATATTTAAAAAGAGCAAGAATAAGAGAAAAGCGATTTTGTTTTGCCTCATTAGTGCGATAGCGGAGCCATTAGGAGCGGTGGGAACCTATTTGTTTTTACATGAGAGTATGACGCCTGTTACATTTGGCATGGTGAAGGCTTTCTTAGCTGGTTTGTTGGTCAATACGGCTTTAGATGAGTTGATACCGGGTGCTGACCTGAAAGGTGGTCATCAGCTTTCGATGAAAGGTATAATCGGAGGAATGTTGTTTATGGCTATTCTGATGATGACTGCTTATTAATATCAATCCAAAGATCCATATTCATAAAAAATGGGCTTAGATATGAAACCTAAACCCATTAAATGTTTTTTTAAATTACGTAAGCGATTACGAAAAGATATGTTTATAAACCGGCTTCGGCAAATACACGTTTCGCTGTATCAATTACATCTCCTTGAGGAGTGAAAGGATAATCTTTTCGTTGACGGCTCCACGGTTCTTCAATCGTATAGAAGTCAATTTCTGCCGGTGATTTTTTATCCATTTTCTGTTGAAGGTAGTCAAAGTAGATTTCCCATCGTGGTGCATAAAAGTCTTTCAGAATACCGTTCCACTCACGATGCGCATAATCATGCAATCCGGCTTCGGAACCGGCACGATTACCCCAAGTTGTGATTTGGACCTTCGCGTTCCATTCATAAAGTCCTTTTTCCTCCTCCGTTGTTCCCAATTGGCGTGCATTGTCAATCCAAGTCCCCGTCATAAACTCGGGACGCGTTCCCAAAAGCTCATCTTGCAGGTGGATAAGACGAAGGAACTTGGTGGTATTCCGTTTAAATGCGCTTCGGTCTGAAGAGCGGAAAGCATGAGCGATTTCAAGTTGGGTTCTTCGTCCTTTTTCAGCAACTGCCTGTCTGAGGATATCGACCAAATCATATTCGAAGTTATTGTTTCCACGGTAATTTTCGGCAACAGACAAAAGGAGTCTTGCTGCTCGGATTACATCATCCGGTTCATAATAGAGTTCAGATTCAGCCCAAGTAGAGGTCATTTTGACGTCTAAACGGGGACGGGCACAGAAAACCGATTCAGTAGTTCCTTGCTGGATCGATTCGTCAGGACAGTTGTAAATAGAATTGGAAAGCACATCCCAAGCTTCTTCTACCACCGGGTCTGCTTTTCCGTATCGTGCTTTGGTATAGTCGCGCAGCCACTCCTCTTTTTTAAACTCGTTGGCACGCCAAGGGAGTTCCGACAGTAATTCGAACATAACGGGATTGTTTTCACTTCCCTCCATGGTCATTCCTACGCCCTTTAATGAACTACTTTTATTGCTGTTCTTCGCTTTATAAAACTCTTCGATTATGTAGCTCATTTTTCCATGCAACCCCACATTACCGCCAAAATTCAGAAGCATGCAATAAAGCCATTCATGTTTGCCAAAACCATCTTTCCGATGCCACGTTGAGTTTGGCTCTCCCCATTGTGGGCGTCCTTCACTGAAAAGATCCAGAACAAGTACGTCACCTTCTTTGAGATGATCGATCATCTGCGGTCGGGGATTTGCTCCCCACGCCTGAATTACCCATGTCGCCTTGGAATTCACTTTCTTCATCGCTTTCATCAGCGCATTTCCTGCTTCTTTTAAGTCTACACCGGCCGTATTTCCCCCTTCATGGAAAGGATCCATACTGTAGTAGTTCGCTTTTCCATAAAGTTTGGTCATCTCTTTATAATAAAGGGATGCTATTTCCTGAAAGCGCGCATCTGTAGGCTGTAAGAATGAGGGGCGACGGAAACCACACCACATCCCCGGATCCTGTACATTTAAACCTAATTTCTCTTTCGCATTGTTCGGCACCATTCCCGAATAACCGGGCAATACCGGTTCGATACCGAATTCGCGCATTCTTTTCAATATTTGCTGTTGTAAAGCAATCTGTTGTGTATACCAGCTTTTCGGATTTGGACCGCCCCAACCTTCCATGTTATTCATTAACCACCAGGCCATGAATCCGGGTCCGGCAATAAATTGGTTGATCTCATCGTGGGTATACCCCAATTTGTCTAACACATTGTACCACACACCTTCTGTGCCGACAATTGTTAAGGGAAGGTTTATGCCATGTAGAGCCATCCAGTCGATTTCTTTCTCCCAACGATTCCAATCCCAAAACGCCATTGTATAAGAGTAGGTACAGTAATTGAAGTCATAACGATACGGTAGTGAGGTTTCGTGTCTCTCCTTTTCTTTTACCGCTGGCAGTGTTTCAGGTAATTCTGCTTGCATCCCGTTCCAAGAAAGGTGAATGCCTGCATGATATTTTAAATACCAATTGAGTCCGGTGGCTAAACTTACAGGATTGTTTCCACGAATAACCACTTTATCCCCTTTCTGATCAAGTTCAAAGAAGTCTTGAGGGGATTTTTGTTGTTCGATAATGAATTTAGCAGAGGCGCCGGGGTCAATTCTTTCAAGCAATCCTTTTATCGGATTTCCGGCTTGCATACTACAGGCTACAAGAAATAAGGTGATGATGTGAAAAATTCTCATTGAATAGATAATTTAATTATTGGTTTAAAAGGGATAACAGGAATTGTTATCGTGATACAGCAATTGGTTTCAAATATAAATCAATTATAATTTAAAAATAATCATGTAACTTAATTAAATACCACTAATTAAACTTATTTTTACGTTAGGCAATCGCTGAATAGGAAAGAATTCAAATGGGATGCACCCTTATTCAATCCTGAAACAGTAAAAAAAGTCCATCACCGCTTTGGTTCGGTCGAAGCACCGCCTTGGTTCGGTTGAAGCAAGGCGGTGCTTCGACCGAACCAAGGCGGTGGTTTTTTAGAAATATAGGAGCAGAAAATGATTTCAAAGGATTTGGTCTAAATTCTATCGGCATTCCGCGTAAAATTACCAGAGTAACGAATGCTATACAGCGATATCATTGGCATTGCATGTACTATTTTGAATCTTCTTTGACATGCGCGATAACATTGCAGTACCAAACGCAACTACGCCTAAACGTCCGATGTACATAAGTACAATCAAAACGATTTTACCAAAAATGGTAAACTGAGCAGTGATTCCGGTACTTAACCCCACTGTACCGAGTGACGATGCCACCTCAAATACGATTTGAGGGAATGTAAATATTTCTGAGAATGAGAGCAAATAAGAAGCTCCGAACAATATCATCGTATAAAAGATAAAGTTGGTCAGCGCTGTATCCACACGATAGGATGGTAATCGTTGCGACGCAATCTCCACATCTCTCTTTTCTCCCAATTTACTGAGTAAATAAGCGAAAACCGTAAATATGGTAGTTACTCTTACACCGCCCCCGGTACCCGAAGGGGAGGCTCCGATGAACATCGCCATGGTTAAGGTCAAAAGCGAGGGTAGGATCATTTTTCCTATATCAACGGTGTTATATCCTGCGGTTGACAATGCCGACATCGTCTGAAAAAACGAAACCAATGCGCGTTCAGAAGGTTCGTACGATTTGAAAGAGGGTTCAAAGAAATAAAGTTGGGCGGTGCCGACCAGTATGAATAAAAAGGTCATGAAAAAGATCACTTTGGTTGTGAACGTAAATCGATATCCTTTTATCGTAAACTTATTTCTGATGTCTACCATTACGATAAAACCCAGTGCTCCGGCAATACAGAGTACAGCAATCACAAGGTTCACGCCCCAATTTGTATCGAAACTCATTAAATTGTCCTTAAAAAGGCTGAAGCCGGCCGTACAAAAAGCAGAAATGGAGTGAAAAGCGGCATTCCAAAGAGGAGCTTCAATACCCGCTTGATAGAAGTAGATATAAAGGAGAAATGTTCCTCCCACTTCAAATACTGTCGTAAAGATAATGACGGCTTTCAATATCCCTTGAAAATCAAATTCGTCAGGGATGGAAAAGGTCGCCTTCATAATTCCGTTTTTTATGCGCATAAAATGATGGGTCATTTGGTACAAGATGAAAGAGGTAATGGTCATGTATCCAAGTCCGCCTACTTGGATCATTAGTAGGATTATGATTTGTCCGAATAAGGTATAGGAGGTTCCGATATCTATAGAAGTTAGGCCGGTAGTTGAAATAGCTGATGTTACGATAAAGAGGTTGTCAATAATTGAAACATCAGTTTTTTGCGACCAGGGCAGTGAAAGAAATATAAAACCGAAAATGATATAAGAAAGATATCCCGCTGCAATATTCCGCTGTGGGACTTGAGAGTTATATCCGAAAGTTAGAAGTTTACCTAAATCAATGTGCATTATAAACCGGCGAAAACGATGCCGGGCATATCTAACATAGCGTGGTGTTTTTCGTATCAATTCTTTTTTATTTTTCATTTTTTATAATAGGATCATATCCTATTCCTTTAAAGGTTATTTTTATTTACCCTTGATTTCTCCTTTTATACCAGCGATAGCACGTTTAGCAACCTCATTTTCGGGGTCTATGTTCAACGATTTATTCCAAAAGTTCATAGAAGCTTCCATATCATTCTGTACATAATGGTAATAACCCAGATAATTGTAGCACTCCACTAATTTCTTTTTGTCTTTCCCTTCCGGTTCAATAATGGTAAGCACTTTCTCATAATAGGGTTTTGCCAATCCTTTTGTCGTATCATAGTCAATCAGAGAAAGCGCACGAGCCCTCCAAAAGAATCCCAGACTATTATTTGGCGATTTCTCGGCTACGACAGAAAATAAGCTATCCGCTTTCTGGAGGAATTCCTTTTGGTGAATAGAATCTGCACTATTCTTTATCGCATCTGCTTCAAAATAATACGCTTTACCAAAAGCCAGGTAATCACTTGTTTCTACTTTCTCTTTTTTTTGATCCATTAAACGTTGATAAGCTTCAATGGCTTTCTGGTAATCATTCATAGATTCGTACGTTTCGGCGATATCTCGTAGAACTTCCACTTTATCGGGATCTGATTTTACGACTTGTTCGAATTGATTCATCGCTTCTTCATATCTTTTCGACTCTTTCAATAAGCGTCCGTAATAGATATAGTCTAATGTAATGTAGTCTTCCTCTTTATAACCTTTCATAAAAGCATCTGCATGTTTCATGCTTTCCTCTGATATTCCCTTAGAAGCATTTATGTACATTTTTAGTCGATTCATAACCAAATCATTCGAGTTTTTCGCCAATACCTGATTTATAAACGAAAGGGCTTCATCCAGCTGATTGTTATAATAAAGAATGGTTGCATAACGATTCAAATCGTGGGCAGAAGGGGATGCTTCGGAGGATAGAAATCTCTTATAACTATCGGATGCAGCTCCAAAATCGCCCATAGTGAAGTTTACTTCGGCGATTTCGCGTTGGGCTAGTTCTGAATCCGGTTTAACGGCAAGTAATTTATTTAGCATCTCTAAAGACATGGCCGGTTTCGTATCTTTATACACCTGTGCGTATTTTAGATAAGCCTCTTCACATTTCGGATCAAAATAAAGCGCCTGTTCGTATAAGCTAAGGGCATCTCCATAGTTGTTTTTCATCAACAGCCCATCGCCTTCCAAAATATAAACATCCGGCAGTTTGTCGTACTCTGTTTTGAGATCTTCAATGATTGCAAGGTATTGCTCATCATTACTCTCCATATAAGCCCGTGCAATAGCCAATAGGATTAATGGATCATTTTTCCCTTTACCTTCTGTAGCGCGGTCAAATAGGTTTTTGGCTTGTTTTTTATCTTTTACCAACATCAACTGACCTTCACCGATGAGATTCAATCTACAATCCGGATTGAGTTCTTCTCCTTTTTTGAAATAATAACTCGCCGAATCGGGTAATTGATTCTTGAGCGCTATCTTACCTAAATAGTAACAAGCTTCCCCTTTATCGCAATCTGATTTTTGCAGATTTTTGAGTAACATCTCTTTGGATGAATCGAGTAATTGAAGCTTATAATACATAATAGCTTTTGAATTATCTGCAAAGAGAGAAATTGCAAAAAAAAGAAACATGCTTTCTATCAAGGTGACGATTCGTATTCGTTTCATAATTAATTGGTATATGTATTGTTTTATAATTTACAATTCATCACGGGTCGAGACGATCCTTATTGGTTGGGTAGCCGGAACGATACCTGCTTTGAGAATAATCCGTTGTCCCCGATCAGAAGTCAGGAAGTTGAAGAATCCGGAAGGCAATGCACCCCTCGGGTCGTTCAGTAAAGCATAGATATTCCGGATCAGAGGATATTCTTTCGTCGCGATGTAGGCTTGATAAGGTTTGTAACTGTTTTGCGACGTAGCATTCATTGCGTTACTTACACTCATCACCCGGATGTTATCCACAAAAGACATTAGTGTAGTATCGCTCTTATTCCCGATCCAACTTACGCCTATGATCCCCAGCGAATTTTTATGGTTGGCTACAAAGTCGATGACGGAAGGATTGTTTTTTTGGGCGAATAGATCGAAAGAAAGGGGAGCTCCTTTGCATATTGAATCCAGGGCGTAACGCACGGAACTTGAATTGGGATGATCAAATACCACTTGAATCGAATCAGATCCCGAGCCTCCGTTGAGTTGCTGCCAAGTCAGTGTTTCACCAGTCAGAATACTTCTTAATTGGTTTACGGTTATCAACGAGTCGGTATTTTCTTTATTGATGATCAACGCGATTCCGTCGGTAGCGATTACCATCGCCTTCGGAAATAATTTGCGTTGATTGAACGATGCTATTTCCGCTTCTGAGAGGGCACGTGTTGTAACAGCAAGCCGGACGCTATCTTGTAAGAACAGATTTAAAGCTTCGGTTTCGTTTACATAAATCGGAATAACAGAGGCTTGGGGGTTGATTCCTTCAAACACATCGATTTCCTGTTGGAGTACCGGTTGGAAACTTTCATCCATTGCCACGGTTATAACTCCGGATCTCATTGTTTCCGTATAAGGCTCATTCTTTTTGTTATTGCATGAATAAAGCAAGATACAAAGGAAGCCTATAATAAATGTTGATAGATATTTCATAGGTGATTTATTGTTTTCTGATGGCTCGTCTAAATCTGAGTATTCCGTATACAATCAATACGACTCCCAACACTGAGTAACTCCAAGAGGGGAGGTAGGAGTTATTTTTCAACGTATCGGATGAATTGATGGCGATAAAATAGCCTCCCATACCAAAATATATGAGCAGAATGAATACCAAGTAAACCTTCTGGCCGATATTTCTCTTTTTATCCGTCTGATTGTTGTTATCCATACAATGATATTATTGAATTTTGAAAACAATAGGAATCGTAAAATAAACGGGTACAGCTACACCATTCTGTTTTCCGGGAATCCAGGAGGGCATTGCGTTAATAAGGCGCATGGCTTCTTTATCGCAGGTAGGATCAACACCTCTCAATACTTCTACGTTGGAGATTTGTCCTGAAGGTGAAACGACAAACCGAACAACAACTCTTCCCTGTATTCCGTTTTCAAGGGCCACTACCGGATATTTGATGTTATCTCTCAGATACTCCATGAGTTTCTTCTCTCCTCCGGGAAAAGAGGGCATTTGTTCAACGACTTGATAAGGCTTCTGTTCTGCCGGTGTTTCATCTACCACCTCTCTTACTTCGGCAATATCAAGACCCTTTTCTTCATCTGTTCCTTTTACGTCTGCGATAGAGATGCTGGCTTTCGAAGTGTTCAAATCAGCCTGTGCCTTAATTTCCTCTTCATCTCTTACCTCAGCGTCTTTTTTTATGACCGGCGGCGTGAATTTTATGCTACTTTTGAGGGGAGGAGGAGGAGGGGCTACATCTATTTTAGGTTGTTCCTCTTTTTTTGTTTCTGCTTCGGGTAGTGCAGAGAGTGCGGTTACTTCGGTTACACGCATTTTTTCTTTTTCCGGCATCACAATCTTAAGAAGCATCGGAATCGTAAAGGCAACCACCGCTGCTGCTGCGATTATCAATGTCGCAAGGGTGTGTCTTTTAGGTGATTCGCTTCGAAGAAGATAGGCGCCGTATTTCTTATTCCGTTTATCAAATACCAGGTTAACCCAGTCTTTTGACGTTAGATCTATTTTACTCATTTCATCAGATGTAGAGTAATTATTTTTTAGTTGAAGCGGAATGCTCGATTTGATTGGTAAGAGAACCTTGTGATTTAAGGTTTTCTACCAGAAATTGATCTCCGTCCGTTATATCCACAATTGCATATTTTGCAATATTGCAGATTTGCATCTCATCGAGAACGTCTATCAGGTTTTTATAGGTCGACTGATCGGTTGCTTTGATCATCACCACCGGTGCAGTTTTATCCTTCTTGATTTCAGCCGCTTGTTTTTCAAATTCCTCCTGAGAGATCTTAAGTTCCAATTTCTTTTGTTTCAGATCTTTCATCGCTTTCACAACATTTTGATTTTTATTGAGAAGTAATGATCGGAGTCCGTCGGCATTGTAAGATGTTGATTTTAAGGAGGTGTAATCTTCGTAATTTGGCATGCCTTGGTAATAGAAAATCTTGTTGTCGTCTCCTAAAATGATCGTGATGGCATTTGATTCTTTTACTTTGGTTTGCTCTTCCTCCGTTACCTTATCTTTTGTCGGCATACTAATCTCCATCGTTTGAGGTTTACTCAAAGACGTACAGAGCATGAAGAAGGTGATTAATAACATATTCATATCCACCATGGGAGTAAAATCGACATGAATACTCATTTTTTTCTGTCTTACCTTCTTCTCTTTTCCATCGCCCTTTTCTTGGATTTCAGCCATAATTTTATCGTATTAATGGAAGTTCTTTTATATCTCGGGAGGCAGATTCTTTAAAGAAGTGATAAGGTTATATCTGTTTTCTCTAAGTTCCTGTAAAGAAGACATTATCATCTTTATTTGCTTATATGGCGTATTTTGGTCTGCTTTGATAGCGATTCTTAACTCCGGGTTCTGGGCTCTGGCTTCTTTGATCCACAACTTGAATTCATTATTCGTGCTATCGCATGGAATGCCGTATTGTTTGATGACTGCATCCTGTTCATTCATGGGCAATGCCAAAAAAGCCTGAAGTTTATTGATCGGTACCCCAAATGTTTTAAGTTGTTTGAGCTTCTTTAATTCGTCATTAGAGAAATTTATATCGTAACCCCCTGCTACTCGTTTAGAAACTTCAGCACGGTCTTCCTGTTTATCCATGCTCAGAAATACATGTCCTTCCGGATCCACCAATATTTGAAGAATGTTAGTTTCCGGAATCTTAATCTCAGAGACAGAGGCCGGTGTTACCACCAGAACAGGCTCTTTCTGAATAAATGTTGAAGTAAGCATAAAGAAGGTCAGCAAAAGCACAGTTACGTCACTCATGGCGGTCATATCTATGCGTGTACTCTTTCTCTTTATTTTAACTTTGGGCATAATCTATTCAATTGAGGATTGATTATTTGTGATTTGCAGCAAAAGACTGAACCATTGTAAATCCGGCCTCGTCAATGCAATAAGTGATCTTATCGATCTTTGCAGTAAAGAAGTTGTAGGAAACGACAGCCAAAGCTCCTGTAAGAATACCAAAGGCCGTATTAACCAACGCTTCGGAGATTCCGGTAGATAATGCGATTGAGTCGGGAGAACCTGCCGTAGCCATTGCTGCGAACGCTCTGATCATACCAACAACCGTTCCTAATAATCCCATTAAGGTGCCTAATGTAGTCATGGTTGCGATTACGGGCAGATTTTGCTCCAGGGAGGGAAGTTCGAGAGAGGTTGCCTCTTCAATATTTTTCTGTATCGCAACAATTTTCTGCTCCTTGGTCAGGTGAGAATCGGCGTCCTCTTGAGCATAGATCTGCAATGTGCTGTAGACGACATTACCTACTGATCCCCCTTGCTGATTGCAAAGCTCCTCTGCTTTTTTGATGTCATTATTATTCAGTGCATCTTTAATCTTAGATACAAATTTTGTCATGTCATTCTTACCCACTGCCCGATGGATGGCAAACCACCGTTCCACACTCAATATAAGAACCGTTAGCAACAAGGTTTGGATCACCGGAACTACGATTCCCCCTTTGTAGATGGTACCCAATAGATTTCCAGGTAACGGATAATTCTTAGGGTCGTTGTTCATGAAGTTCCCAGAGTATCCGAATACAAACAAATAAACAACCACAGCTATGCCGAAACTGACAAGCAAGACAAGACTTGCAGAGTTGATTCCTTTGAAGGAGCGGTGGTCAGAAGAAATTGTTTTCATAAGAATACAATTAAATTTTTTACATAATTCGGTTTTAAAAAATAGAGAATATGGATACGTTTTATAATCTTGGTTCATTATAAAACCTATTGTTAAAGAGAAACAATTAAATAGTCATTTTGATCTTTTAGAAGGCACATATTTATCAAAATCACATATAATATTAATTGTATTTATACTATCAATAAATTTAGGAAGATGCTGGTGATTTTCAGATGAGTGAAATTTTGGACGTGGGGTGAAATATGAGCGCTTTCGCAAACGGCAAGATGGGTATTTTGCAGGTCTACTTTCGGACCGTTTTTTGCATATTGGTCTACAGAAAACCTAAATATTCTGTTAAATAATTTAACTTCAAACTGCTGGGTCAGCTCCTATGAGGGTCGAAGATTACAACTAGGATAGGTACAAAAACAGCAAACCCCATCAACGAAAAACGCTGATGGGGTTCCTGGAGGTCAGTAGCAGATTCGAACTGCTGTAGGCGGTTTTGCAGACCGGTGCCTAGCCACTCGGCCAACCGACCAATTGGTTGGGTTTGAAGATTTTATGGAGGTCAGTAGCAGATTCGAACTGCTGTAAACGGTTTTGCAGACCGGTGCCTAGCCACTCGGCCAACCGACCATAAAATAGCAATGAAGGAATTAAAAATACTCGGAGGTCAGTAGCAGATTCGAACTGCTGTAAACGGTTTTGCAGACCGGTGCCTAGCCACTCGGCCAACCGACCGAATATTGTTAATTTGTGCAAATTAGAGGTCTCTAGCAGATTCGAACTGCTGTAGGCGGTTTTGCAGACCGGTGCCTAGCCACTCGGCCAAGAGACCATTTGTTCCTTCATTGCGATTGCAAAGGTAGTGAATATTTTAAAATATGCAATACCCTTGATTTATTCTTTGGGCAATTTAGTCCATTTCCCTTTGGTTTCAGGATGTTCAAAACACCCTTTCTGACGGGCTTTGAACTCATTTTTGAGTGAACATCCGGAACATCCGGAACATGCGCTGCCATGTTTGTCGGTAGAGAAAAATCGGCGATATAATTTATATGCAGCAGCTCCGAAAGCAGCTGCAACTATGATTATTACAATAATTAATTGGGTTGACATTTTAGATCGGATTTAGATTGGAAAAGTGTTTTTAAAAACGGCTTGGAAAAAGAGGGAAGAGGAATCAACGTAATTCCTCTTTCCGTTTCTGAAAAATATTTGTTAAATATATTTTATTTCCATTCAAGGCGATTTTTATCTGATGAATATACTTCCAACCTGATAAATAACGAATGCCGTTAGCCATGCTAATCCTGTTGTATATACAATCGTAAAGATACCCCATTTTATACTTCCGGATTCATTAATGATTGCACTGATCGATGCAATACATGGAAAATACAGTAAGACAAAGGCCATGAAACTTATGGCTACCAATGGCGTAAAATCCGGTTTACCGGTTGTAGGATTTACTTCCTGTAATTTTTTGGATAAAGAACCTTGTGCGACCTCTTCCGGATCACTCACCGGTTCTTCTGCATAGAGAACTCCCAGTGTGCTCACTACCAGCTCTTTTGCCGCTACTCCCGATAGAAGGGCCACATTGATCTTCCAACTATATCCAAGCGGTTTGAATACCGGCTCAAAAAAGACGCCGATTCGTCCAATATATGAATTGCGTTGTCTGACTACTTCCTGTTCTCCCTCAATATGGTGTAATGAGGTCTCATACGCTTCATTTAGCAGGGATAATTCGACACTGTTTCCCGCAACACCTTTAAGGTCTGAAGCATGTCGTTCTGCTAACTGCTCTTTCTGCTGTTCAAAAGCTGCAAATTCTGGCGATGTTCTTGGAAAGTATCCAAGGAACCAGATGATAATCGAAGCAATTAAAATGATACCACCCATTTTACTTAAATATGCTCTCGCTTTATCCCACATGTGCTGTACGGTACTTTTTATTGTCGGCATGCGATAAGGAGGTAATTCCATTACGAATGGGGTATCTTCACCTTTGAAAAGAGTCTTTCGGAACAGTCTAGCCATTAAAATGGCCATAATGATGCCTAGAAAGTACATTGCCATCAATACTAGCGTTGCATTGTTTGGGAAAAAGGTACCAACAATCAAAATATAGATCGGTAAACGAGCACTACACGAAATCAACGGGTTAATTAGCATTGTAATCAGACGACTTTTCGGATCTTCAATCGTACGCGAAGCCATTATCGAGGGTACCGTACATCCAAATCCCATCACCAATGGAATAAATGATTTTCCATGCAAACCCATCCGGTGCATGATTTTATCCATGATAAAAGCGACGCGGGCCATATAACCTGAATCTTCCATCAAGGAGATGAAGAAGTAAAGGATCAGGATGTTTGGCAGGAAAACAATCACGCCACCCACACCTCCGAGGATTCCGTCGATAATTAAATCATGAAGGGGTCCGGGAGCAAGAATGCCTGATACCGTTTGACTCAGCCATCCTACGAATCCGTCAATCCAGTCCATCGGATATTGTCCCAGAGAGAAGGTTGCCTGGAACATCACCCAAAGCACAAATAAAAATATTGGAAACCCGAATACTTTAGATGTAACTAATTCATCTATTGATTTCGTAATTCTGTTCTCCTCATCACGACCGGGAGTGAAGGTTTCTTTTAATGCTCCGGATATAAAGCCATATTTTGCATCTGTAATAGCCGATTCTGTATCCTCATGGATGGTCGACTGAATTCTTTTGTTGACTTGATCACGAGTTTCAATCCATTTAGCATAGTCCGGTGCATTGTGAAGAAGATCTTTCACCTCTGGATCATCTTCCAGTAACTTAATTGCAAGATAGCGAGGTGAAAAATGTTTTGTGACTGCGGGATCCTGTTTTAGTTGTTCTTTTAGGATGCAAATCTCTTTCTCCAAAAAAGAGCCATGATTGACATGCACGTGTCTGACTACCGGGTGTTTATTTTCATAAACTTCAATTACTTCTTTGAAAAGTTCATCTATTCCCCGTCCATATTTTGATGCAGTAGGTACAATCGGAACACCTAGAAGTTTGCCGAGTTTTTTATAATTTAAGGAAGCACCACTACTCTCTAATTCATCATACATGTTTAAGGCAATCACCATTCGGAGATCCATGTCGATAAGTTGCGTCGTGAGGTAAAGATTGCGCTCCAGATTAGAGGCTGCAACCACATTGATGATGATATCGGGACTCTCTTCGACGAGTTGTTTGCGTACATAAACCTCTTCCGGTGTATAGGCGGAAAGGGAATATGTGCCCGGTAGATCGAAGATATTGAATGTGTAACCGCCAAATTTGAATTTACCCTCTTTGGCTCCGACTGTAACGCCGCTATAGTTCCCAACATGCTCTTTTGAACCGGAAGCGATATTGAATAATGAGGTTTTACCACAATTGGGGTTTCCGACTAAAGCTACGTTGATTACTTTGTGGTGTTTGCGGAATTTCACCAAAGGGGTTTCGTTACTTTCTATACCCGGTAAAGCTACGGTTTCAACCTCGGTAGAGAGTTCGGATACGGGAATAACTTCAATCATGGAAGCTTCATTTCTTCTCAAAGAAACTTCATAATCCATGACTTTATATTTAATAGGATCTTTAAGGGGTGCATTCAGTATCACTTCCACTTCCTTTCCCTTCACAAAGCCCATTTCAATAATGCGTTTGCGGAAAGCGCCGTGGCCGAGAACCCTTACGATCACTCCTGTTTCGCCTGTTTGAAGGTCGGATAATCGCATATGTTTTTATTTATTTATTTTTCTATCGCAAAGATGCTCAAAAAATCCACATTTCAATGCCAATTTTCGTTTTTATTTGTATCGGATATAAATAAAAAATCAGTCGAGTTGCCCATTGATAAAGGAATTCACTCCTTTTTTATTTCAAAATCAGTATCCGTTATACCCAAATGACGTGCTGTACGTTTTATATCCCTTTCTTGATCGGAAATTAAGAGGATTTTGTCACCGGGTAAGAGAATCGTATGACCTTTGGGAATCATATAATGCTCTTTTCTTTTGATCATCACAACCAATATATTTTCAGGTAAAGGCAAATCCATTACCTTATTGCCATTCTTAAGCGATTGCATGTTGATTTCGAGTTCAGATATGGCTCCCATCATATCTTCAGGCAATTCCATGTTAAATGATGACGCTTGCTCTTTTGGAACCTCTCTTACCTTTAACCATTTAGCCATCCAAGGTAACGATATCCCCTGAAGAAGTAGCGATAAGAGCGTGATAAAGAATACGATATCGAAAATAAGATTGGCTTCGGGTAAATTAGCGGTCAAGGGATAGGTAGCGAATATTATTGGTACTGCACCACGGAGCCCCACCCATGAAATAAATAATTTGCCCCGAAAAGAAATCCGTTTGGAGTAAGAAAGACAGATGAAAACGGCAATCGGACGGGCAATAAATATCAGAAAGAGTCCGATCATCAAACCATCGAACGTTATATCTACTAATTCATGTGGGTTGACTAATAGCCCCAGCGTTAAAAACATAACGATCTGAACGAACCAGGTTTGTCCTTCAACAAAATTAACGGCACTTTTACGATGTACGAATTTTCGGTTGCCTACCACCAATCCAGCGATATAAACAGCAAGAAAACCATTTCCATTTACAGCGGAAGTGATAGTGAAAATGAGAAAGGCGCAGCTTAGTAATAATACAGAATAAAGGGAGGTGTTACTCAGATTGATTCTGTTCATGAGTTTAACGGAAAGATTCCCAAACAAATATCCTCCTGCTACACCAATTCCCAATTGTAAGAATAGTTCAAGTAAGATGTTCCAACCGGAAATACCCCCTCCTGAAGTACTGAGCTGAATGAGTAATATCGTGAGCAGATAGGCCATTGGGTCGTTGCTGCCTGATTCAAGTTCAAGGATGGATTTAAGATTGTGACGGATGTGAATTCCTTTTCCTCTTAATAATCCGAAAACGGATGCAGAATCGGTAGATGAAATGACGGCAGCTAATAATAATCCATCCAAAAGAGAAAAATTCGCGGTGATTTCGTTCTCTTTTAATAGAAACCAAGTGAAGACTCCTGTAAGAGCAGCTGTAAATAATACACCTGCCGTAGCTAGAATCGCTCCTGCAGGAATAATCTTACGAATATCTGAATAGCGCGTATCTATTCCTCCTGAAAAAAGAATGACCACCAAAGAGGTGTTACCGATGAATTGAGTCATTTCAGGATTGGAAAAATTAAGGCCCAATCCGTCTACTCCTGCAATCATTCCGATCAGAAGATAAAAGAGAAGAACGGGAATTCCGGTACGTGAACCAGCCCGACTTGCGATTATACTCACAAAGAGCAGTAAAGAACCAAGTAATATGATGTTTTCCGGGGTTAATACCATTTTGTGTTTTCTAAATAGAAAGTAGAATGTTAAATATCATTTTTACAGCTTCTATTAAAACAGTCGTATTCTCTTTTTGGTTTCCCATTTTGTGAAATATAGTTATAGAAGAAACATAATATTCGAATTTGTGCAGAAATCACCTGTGATAATGCACAGATTATAAATTTATGTGTAGCTTAGCTGCCGTTTTTAACAAATAAAGCAAAATATTAATTACAAATGAATTCTCTAAAAATTGGAAATCTTTTAGCTCGTCTACCTATCGTACAAGGTGGTATGGGTGTCGGGATATCTCTTTCGGGCTTAGCTTCAGCTGTGGCTCGTGAGGGAGGAGTGGGAGTGATCTCCTCAGCCGGTCTCGGACTATTATATCGTTCTCATTCTAAAAATTACAACGAAGCAAGTATTTTCGGCTTAAAAGAAGAACTTCGTAAGGCCCGCGAGAAAGCGCAGGGCATAATCGGGGTAAATGTGATGGTGGCAATGAGCAACTTCGCAGATATGGTAAAAACGGCTATTCAGGAAAAAGCTGATATCATATTCTCTGGCGCCGGTTTACCGTTAGATCTGCCTTCTTTTCTGAAGAAAGACAGTGTTACCAAATTAGCACCGATCGTATCTTCTGCACGTGCAGCAAAGATCTTATGTGAAAAGTGGAAACAAAATTACGATTATCTACCTGATGCTATTGTGGTGGAAGGTCCCAAAGCCGGAGGGCATCTCGGCTATAAAGCAGACCAAATTGAGGATGTACGATTCTCATTGGAAGAGGTTCTTCCGCAGGTTGTTGCTGAAGTTAAATTCTTCGAGGAGAAATACAATGTACATATTCCCGTGATTGCTGCAGGTGGCGTGTATAGTGGCGAAGACATCCATCGGATGATTGAGTTAGGGGCCTCCGGTGTTCAGATGGGAACTCGATTCGTCACAACGGACGAGTGTGATGCTTCTGAAGCTTTTAAGAACAGTTACATTGAAGCTTCGGAAAAGGATATCGAAATCATAAAAAGTCCGGTCGGAATGCCCGGAAGAGCGATATTCAACTCATTTATCGGAAAAGTAAAGTCTGGCATCGCTCAACCGAAAAGTTGTCCATTTAATTGTATTCGTACATGTGACATTTCAAAAAGTCCCTATTGCATTATGTTAGCATTATACAATGCTTTTAAGGGTAATTTGTCTCATGGATATGCTTTTGCCGGCTCGAACGCCTGGCGGGCAGAGAAAATAGAATCCGTAAAAGAATTACTTGACTCGCTTCGTAAAGAATTTCAAGAGTTCAAGGAGAAACAGCAGATAAAATAAAATATACCTTTGATCTTTCGACTATACTTTTTGTAGAAGTGATCTAATCCCAAAATACTTTCATTAGGAAACGATCTTAAAAGATATTTTCTTAATATGAAAGGAAGAAAGTGTTATTAATCCGTTGGTTTTGAGAATTAATTATTCTCTTGATCAACGGATTTTTCTGTTTAAGATAGAATGCAATTGCAACAAATGGTTACCTTTCTGTGTTAAATGTCTATCTGAATGCTTCTACGCGGTGGGTCCTTAGCGAAAGTTTTAAACGCGGAAATGTATTTGTGTGATTTAATACGTTAAATTTGTCTGTTTATTATTGATGAAAAAAAAATATGAAATTACTGAATTGGTTTAATTACCGTTTCCTAAAAACAACAAAGACTGAAAATGAAAATATCGATGATTCATCCCGCATAGAGCCGCAGAAATCGAAACAAACTCGTTTTTTACGCCAGCAAACACTCTATTTTTGGTTTATTTTTATTATGTTATTGCCTTGCATGGCACTTGCATTGACAGAGCCGATGAGTGTTTGGGTGAGAATTGCATCGGTTATGTTACCAATGGCTGTTTATGTTTTGCTGTTCAATCTTTTCAGAAAACCGGGTTACTTTTTGATTATCTGCTTCATTTTACTCTTGATTAATGGATATCAACTTGTTCTGATCTATCTATTTAATGAATCCGTCGTCTCGCCCGATATGTTTCTAAATATCGTGACTACAGATGCTGGCGAATCAGGCGAATTGATGCGCACGATTTGGCCGGCCGTTTTGTTGGCTTGCATCCTTTATTTTTCTGCAACCGCATTGGGTATCTATTCAATCATAAATAAGCGCAAATTACCGGTTTCTTTCACAAAACAAAGTTGTATTTATGCCCTCATACCTGCAATAATCGGTTTAGGATCTCTTTTGATTAACCATGCGAAAGGTTTTCCTTTCAGATTAGATCATGATATCTATCCGGTGAATGCGCTGTATAATCTTAATTTCGCTACCCATAAGTTGATACGAACCGTAAATTATCCAGAGACTTCTAAAGATTTTACTTTCAACGCTGTTAAAGAGGAAACTTCTTCTCAACGGGAAGTTTACGTGTTAGTGGTAGGAGAGACCAGTCGTGCTGCCAATTGGCAACTATACGGATATGGACGTCAAACGAATCCATTGTTGTCACAAAGAGATGATGTCGTCGTTTTTAAAGACGTTCTTTCGCAGGGAAATACTACGCATAAGATCGTACCGATGATACTTTCAAGTGCTTGTGCCGAGGATTTCAATAGGGTATATGTGCAGAAAAGTCTCATAACTGCCTTTAAAGAAGCTGGATTTCAGACAGCATATATCTCGAATCAGATTCGTGACCGTGCCTTTATCGATGCATTCGCTTCGGAAGCAGACACTACAATCCGAATTTCGGAAGAGGAGGGAGATGATCGGCATCGATACGATAATGAGGCTCTTCCTTATATAAGTAAGATGGTGAACGAGTCGGATCACCCTTTACTGATCGTATTTCATACCTATGGATCTCATTTTGAGTATTCACAGCGATATGCTCCTGAGAATGCCCTCTTTACCCCTGATAAAGCAGGAGCTTTGCGATATAAAGAACGTCCTGTCTTTCTGAATGCTTACGATAATACGATTTGCAATGTAGATCGGTTATTGAATGGAATAATTCAAATATTAGAGGACGCAAATGTCTGTAGTTCGATGATGTACCTCTCTGATCATGGCGAGGATTTGATGGATGATGAACGGAAAATGTTTCTACACTGTTCGCCTGTTCCCACTTATTATCAGCTTCATATTCCGTTGCTGATGTGGTTCTCGGAGGAGTACAAAAATGCTTTCCCGATCAATTATAATGCAGCGGTTAATAATCGTTTGCAACCGGCAAGTACGAATGCAGTGTTTCATACCATGCTTGATCTGTCACGCATAAATACGTTTTATAAAGATGAAACCTACTCTTTGGTGAATGAATCTTTTGAAGTAAGAAAGCGATATTTTATCGATGAGCACGATGAGCCAGAGGATTTTTTCACGATTGGTCTTAAAAAGCAGGATTGGGAAATGATTGAAAAGATGAAGATAAAAATCTGATAGGGATAAAAAAATAAGAAGAGAGCGTCTCGCGACGATCTCTTCTCTGTTAACCTTAAATCTAATACCATGAAAAACTGATGCAAATATAAGGGTGTAGAAAACGCTTTTCCAAATGATTTCGGCTAAAAAAATCTCCAATTAACGCGATTTAGTTAACAAAGGGGTAATTGTTAACTTAAATCAGCCGTTAATTAACGGATATACTTCTCTGATCTAATAACGAGCAGTACAACCTTTCGATTATTTACATTCAGTTTACGTCCATAAAGAAGAGATTAAGCATAAGGAGATCCGATTCGGGAGAATATTTCTCTCGAATCGGATCTCTTTTATTAAAACGACGGTGATGAAAATGTTACTCTAATTTTGTATCTTGTAGGTAGAAATTTCAACAAGCATTTAGCATTTTAAGTAATCTTGATACCATGAATGCACGGATTCTTCTTACCTTATTTTTTATGTTGCTCTTGTGTGCCGATTTATTTGGACAAATTACACTGGACGAGTGCCAGCAGAGAGCTCGTGAAAATTACCCTCTAGTAAAGCAATTCCAACTTATATCACAATCGACTAACCTGTCTTTGGAAAATGCTTCGCGAAATTATTGGCCTCAAACTTCATTATTCTCAGCCATTTCTTATCAATCCGCTGTAACGTCCCTCCCCATTGAAATACCGGGTCTGAATGTCCCAACTCTGAGTAAAGATCAATATCAGGTGAATTTGGAAGCTTCACAATTGATTTGGGATGGTGGTAAGGTAGATGCTCAAAAAAAACAAATCAGGATATCGGGTGAACTTGAACAGAAACAACTGGAAGCTGATTTGTATCAAATCAAAAGCAGGATAAATGAGTTATATTTTGGTATACTTCTCTTTGAAGAGCAATTAGCCAATAACCTCTTGTTGCAGGAGGAGTTGAATCGAAATTTGCGCCGAGTTAAGGAGTATCTCAAGTTTGGAATCGCAACAGAGCGAGATGTACAAGAATTGTCAGTTATGTTGCTGGAAATCAAACAACAAGAAGATAAATTTATTTCTTCAAGAAATGCTTACCTTGATATGCTTGAAAAGTTTATCGGAATACCATTGCCTCAAGGCATTTCTATGCCGAATTCGATACCCCCGCCTCAAAACAATAGCTTCTTCAGAAGACCTGAATTTATTTCATTGAATACCTCTGAACTTAAGTTGGATGTTGAAAGAAAGCTAGCTGACGCAAAAATATTACCCGTCATAAATCTCTTTGCCCGAATCGGATATGGTCGTCCCGGATTAGATCTGCTTAAAGATGATTTCTCTTTCTATTATGTGGGGGGCATCCGGCTTACTTGGAATATCAGCGCCCTTTATACGTTTCAGAATGATAAAAAGATGATTGAAACTGCACGGAGAAACCTGATTATAGCAAAAAGTGTTTTTCAGTTTAATGAGGATTTGAAACTGATGCGTCTGAAGCGGGAATGGCTGAATCAGATGGAATTGCTTCGGAAGGACGACGAAATAATTGAATTGCGGAGCAGTATATGTAGATCATCGGAATCAAAATTGAAGAACGGCGTTATCGATGTGACCGATCTGTTGAAAGATCTGACAGATGAAAATATGGCGCGTCGTAATAAATCTTACCATCAAATTCAATTATTATACACACTTTATCAGATGAAATATGTTACAAATGAATAGAATATTTATAGCATTAGTCTTATTTGCTTCTTTTATCGCTTGTAATTCAAAAAAGATGAAGTATGATGCTTCGGGTACTTTCGAAGTTACCGAAGTCATTGTATCCTCTGAAGTTCAGGGGAAAATTTTACGCTTAGATCTAGAAGAAGGAGACCAGCTGAAAATTGGAGAATTAGTGGGGATCATTGATTCGATACAGCTTTATCTGCAAAAATTACAACTTGTGGCTAGTAATCGTTCTGTTAGAAGCAAAGAGACTGATATATCGACTCAGATAAGTTCCTTGAAAGTCCAAATAAAAAAACAAATGCAGGAGAAAGAACGGTTCGAAACCTTGTTTAAGAATGGTGCGGCCACACGTAAGCAGGTAGATGATTTAACCTCTCAGTTACATGTACTTCAAAAAGAACTTGATGCCAAAATATCAATTTTAAAGAAAGGAAATGAAAGTATCAACGAGGAAAGTGATGCTATTTCAATTCAGATTGCTCGCATAGAGGATCAGCTTGCAAAATGTAGAATAATTGTACCGGTTAATGGATTTGTTCTCTCAAAATATGCTCAAACCGGTGAATTAGCCAATATTGGAACTCCGCTATTTAAGCTCGGAGATATTTCGCGTCCTTTCCTGAGAGCTTATGTTACTTCCGAACAACTAAAAGCGGTTCGCTTAGGACAATCCGTTGCCGTTTATGCGGATTATGGTGGCGGACAAATGAAGGAGTATAACGGAAGGGTCTCGTATATTGGTAACAAAGCGGAATTTACTCCCAAGGGAATTCTCACGGATAATGAGCGGGCCAATTTGGTATATCCCGTTAAAATAGCTCTACAGAATGACGGAGAAATAAAGATAGGAATGTATGGTCATGTAAAATTTTAAAAATGGCTGTGTTAGAAAATAATATCGTTGTAGAAGGCATTTCCAAAAGCTACGGAATGGCAAAGGCACTTGATAACGTATCCTTCGCCGCTTCCAAAGGGGAAATTTTTGCTCTCATCGGTCCTGATGGTGCTGGAAAGAGTACTTTGTTTCGAATTCTTACTACCCTCATTCTGCCAGATTCCGGAAGTGCTTACGTGGCAGGATTTGATGTGGTGAAACAATTTAAGGAGATTCGTAAGAATGTGGGGTACATGCCAGGCCGTTTTTCACTCTATCAGGATCTGTCCGTTAAGGAGAATCTTACCCTTTTTGCAACGCTTTTCGGAACGACTATTTTTCAAAATAAAGAGCTTATTGCTCCGATTTATAAACATATAGAGAGATTTTCTGACAGAAAAGCCAGCGATCTATCGGGAGGGATGAAGCAGAAACTAGCACTCTGTTGTGCTCTGATTCATAGGCCGGATGTGCTTTTTCTTGATGAACCTACAACAGGTGTTGATCCGGTTTCACGCCGAGAATTTTGGGATATGCTTCTAGCTCTAAAATGTAAAGGTGTAACTATTCTTGTTTCTACCCCTTATATGGATGAAACTCGTTTGTGCGACCGTGTCGCGTTGCTAAAAAAAGGAAAATTACTCACCATAGATACTCCGGAGGGTTTAAAAAGTAAATTCGGAGAGAAATTGTATGCTGTTCGAGGTGAAAATATGGGAGCGATACTTATTTCCTTGCGCAAAATAAGATGTGTACGTTCTGCTTTTTCATTTGGAGATTCCCATCATGTGATTTTTGGGGGAGAACCCGACCAACTTCTTGTTGAATTACTGCAACAGGGGTTTACTAATGTGCAAATAACGTCAATAGAACCAGGTATAGAGGATTGCTATATGAAATTAGCTGCAGAAAATGATTAGAAATACCATTCATAGCACCTTTATGGAGTGTGAGTTCGAAACGTAGTATATAAACATAATGTTATTGACGTGGAAAATTTTAAAGAGAACGTGATTGTGATTGAGAATCTTACAAAAAGGTTTGGTTCTTTCATAGCTGTAGATAATATCTCATTCCAAGTACGGAGAGGCGAAGTATTCGGGTTTCTTGGTGCCAATGGAGCAGGTAAGACAACAGCAATGCGTATTCTATGCGGATTGAGCAAACCCAGCAAAGGACAAGGGATGGTGGCTGGCTATGATATCTGTACGCAGTCGGAAAAGATAAAACGTCATATCGGATATATGAGTCAGAAGTTTTCTTTGTATGAGGATTTAAAAGTGTGGGAGAATATTCGTCTTTTTGCCGGTATATATGGCTTAAAATCTCATGAAATAAAAGTAAAAATGGAGCATTTACTGGATGAACTGGGACTAAAATCGGAACGGAATATCCTTGTAGCGGATCTTCCTTTGGGATGGAAACAGAAATTGGCATTTTCTGTTGCTATTTTACACGATCCGGAAATCGTATTTCTTGATGAACCTACCGGAGGAGTTGATCCCGCAGTTCGAAGGCAGTTTTGGGAACTAATTTATAATGCTGCAACGCAAGGTATTACTGTATTTGTTACGACTCATTATATGGATGAAGCTGAATATTGTGACCGTGTGTCGATTATGGTGGACGGACGTATTGAGGCTTTGGATTCGCCTCAGAATCTAAAAAATACATATGAAGCTCATTCCATGGAGGGTGTGTTTTATCGTTTGGCACAGAAGGCGGTCAGAACCGAATAAATATCTTGCAAAATTACGAAAGAAGTTTGCATCAAATTGTATAATCTGATAAATAGATGGAAATGAAAGCATTCTGGGCATTTGTGAGAAAAGAATTCTATCATATATTTCGTGATCCCCGAACGATGTTGATTCTTCTAGGCATGCCGGTCATAGAAATTATATTATTTGGTTTTGCAATTTCGAACGAGGTTAAGAATGTTCGTATTGCAGTCATGACACCTCATCCCACTGAGTTAATACGAAAAATAAGTGACCGTATTGATGCTAATCAAAATTTTAAAGTAAGATATCTATTTACACAACCTCATCTGAGCGAGTCTCTTCTTCGTAGGAATGAAATTGATATGGCACTGGTTTTTGATGATGAATTCGAGGCAAACCTGATGAATGGTCGAGGAGCTTCAGTTCAGATTATTGCAAATGCTACGGATGCAAATACATCTGAGATAGCGGTGTCTTATATAAGACAGATTTTCAATGAGATATCTTCTGATATAGATAACAATATAAATAATGTAATCGGTGTCATGCCGACGCTTAAACTCTTATATAACCCAGGTATGAAGTCTGCTTATAATTTTGTACCGGGTGTTATGGGGATGATTCTTATGCTCATTTGTGCGATGATGACATCTCTTTCGATTGTTCGCGAGAAAGAACACGGAACGATGGAAATGTTGCTAGTTTCGCCTGTGCGTCCTATCTTGGTAATAACGGCAAAGGGGGTGCCCTATTTTATACTCTCTTGTCTTAATCTTGTTTCTATTCTCCTCTTATCCGTTTTTGCATTAGAAGTACCGATTCACGGTAATCTTTATCTGTTGATTCTAGTCTCGTTATTATTTATATTAGTTTCACTTGCCTTGGGATTGCTGATCTCTACATTCGTAAAAACTCAGGTAGCGGGAATGATGATTTCTGGAGCTGTTTTGATGATGCCGATCATCGTATTTTCAGGTATGATTTTCCCTATCGAAAATATGCCTCCGGAACTGCAATATTTTTCGCACTTAATTCCTGCGAAATGGTATATAAGTGCCGTACGAAGAATTATGATTGAGGGACTAGGAATCGCTTATGTTGGTAAAGAAATTCTTATTCTTAGTATAATGGCTGTTATATTACTGTATGTGAGCATTCGAAAATTTAAAAATCGGCTTGAATAATATGGTCTTACGATATTTACTTGAAAAGGAATTTAAACAGTTCAGACGCAATCCTTTTCTTCCGCAGTTTCTTCTTTTTTATCCTTTAATGATTTTACTGGTGTTTCCATGGGCTGTTAATCTAGAGGTGAAGCACTTGAATCTGAGTATAGTGGATAATTCGAAAGGGGTATATTCATCGCGATTAGTACAAAAAGCTTTTGCATCGGGTTATTTTAAAATGGTGTCACAGATGGACGGTTATGATGATGCAGTGCAAGAAATGGAACATGGAAATGTGGATGTTATATTGGAAATACCAGAGGCATTCGATCGGGAACTTATTAAGAATCACTTTTCACAGGTCTCCGTCACTGCAAATGCTGTAGATGGAATAAAGGGTGGCCTTGGAGGAGCCTATTTATCTTCAATTTCGACTGAATTTGGGAAAGAGATTGCTGACGAAAATAGTTTTAAAGGATATTATAAGGCGCCGGTTATTAATGTGTTGCAAATTAATTGCTACAATCCTTATCTTGATTATAAAGTATTTATGATCCCAGCATTCATGGTAATTATTCTTACATTAATCTGTGGTTTTTTACCTGCTTTAAACATTGTAGGAGAAAAAGAGAAAGGAACAATCGAGCAAATGAATGTAACTCCGGTTTCTAAACCTATGTTTATCTTATCTAAACTCATCCCTTATTGGGTACTTGGTTTAGGGGTGTTTACATTTGCTATTTTCCTAGGATGGTTTATATACGGTCTATTTCCCGAAGGGAATGTAATTAATCTTTATTTTTTCGCAATCTTATTTATATGGGCGATTTCGGGACTGGGACTGGTTATTTCAAACTATTCGCGTACAATGCAGCAGGCTATGTTTGTAATGTTTTTCTTTCTGATTGTTTTTATTTTATTGAGCGGTTTGTTTACTCCAATCGCAAGTATGCCCATTTGGGCAAGAATCATTACATGGTTCAGTCCTTTACGATTTTATATGGAAGCGATGCGTGCGATATATTTGATGGGTAGTGAGATGAAGGATTTGATAACACAAATAATGATGTTGTTAGGAATTGCTCTCTTTCTGAGCATTTGGGCAGTTTTGAGTTATAGAAAAAGGTAGGAGAGAAGAAAATATTTCATTTAGAAGTACAAAAAAAGGCTTACGGTAGTCAGTCGTAAGCCTTCTCATAGTCGTTTGTCGGGGTACCAGGATTCGAACCTGGGACCCCCTGGTCCCAAACCAGGTGCGCTAACCGGACTGCGCTACACCCCGAAACGTATTCTGATCAATGATAGCATTTGTCGTGAGAAATCTAATATTTCTCCTAAGCAACGAGCAGAGTAGGGAGACTCATGCTCAATCATCGTTGTTGTCTGTCGGGGTACCAGGATTCGAACCTGGGACCCCCTGGTCCCAAACCAGGTGCGCT
>JAVVQG010000009.1:0-41532 GCA_036655355.1 Bacteroidales bacterium | reverse complement strand
TCTTTGTCGGGGTACCAGGATTCGAACCTGGGACCCCCTGGTCCCAAACCAGGTGCGCTAACCGGACTGCGCTACACCCCGAAATATATTTGATAATCAAAAAGAACTTTCGCTCTTTGTCGGGGTACCAGGATTCGAACCTGGGACCCCCTGGTCCCAAACCAGGTGCGCTAACCGGACTGCGCTACACCCCGAGTATTTATCGTTTGTTGCTTTGTTAGCAGCATCCGTTGTTTCTCGATTGCGGTTGCAAAGGTAGTGCAAAATCTGAAACCTGCAAATCTTACAATCTATTTTTTTCTATGAAATGTCTTTAAAAACCACTATTCAGAGCCGCTTTGCAAACGTAATAAATTTGTTGCAAAATCACTATATTCTATAAATCAAATCAATAAATAAACACTACACTTAATTTAAGTCAATGGAGAAAAAAATAATTTTTTTTGAAAAAAATCAGTTGCCTTTGAGCTGATGTCCCTCCGTAAGCTGATTTTTCTTCTTCTCGGCCGATTCCCCCCTTTCAACAAAATACACTCCGACGCATAAGAATAGGATAGAGATGATCTGAATCCAGTTAAATTTGTCTTGACCCACGATCAATGCGACGATTGTTGCCACCACAATGATGATATATCCGTACATTGCCACCACTGTTGTATTTAAATATTTCAGTCCGATTGGAAGCAAAAGGTAGGAAACTACGGTAGGGAAGAGTAGTACGAATAGCAAAATTGAGAGCGCTAGCCAGTCGATAGGCAATTGGAGCACGCGTGCATCCCATCCTGTAAATAGATTTACGATTACGGAAGAGAAGGTTGCGCCCAGAAATGTCCATTTCAGTAGCGATATTACGCCAACGTGTTTCAAAAGCTGGTGGCTGTATATGAGGTATAGCGCGTAGATTACGGAACTGGCCAGTGTAAGCAAGTCTCCCAGTAACGGATCGGATGCGATAGAAGGGTCTCTTTTTGCCGTCATGCTCAAAAGGGCTCCTCCCAGTCCGATTGAAAGCCCGATTGCCTTCATCCACGTAAGTTTTTCGGAGTAGAAGATTACAGTAACGATGAATACCCAGAGCGGAATTAAAGCCAAAAATATCGAGCTAGAGATAGGCGTAGTATATTTTAATCCCATAAGATAGGTCATCATGAAGCCATAAATACCGATTGCCCCCAATATGAACATGTATATTTTTTGACGGAGGGTGGTTTTGGGCTCTTTCTTAGAAAAGCATCCCACAATCCAGAATGCAGTCGCCCCGAAGGCCACGCGCAACGTCACGCCTGTGAGAGGAGCCATCCATGTAGGAAGTAGGAATTTCAGAGCATTCATGTTAAGCCCGCTAAAAGTTTTAGAAATTCCCATTGCAATGTTCCCTTCAAGCTTTTTATTCCTCATAGTTTTGTATATTTGTATATTATAAAGAAAAAGGTCTTTATACCCGTTCATTTCTATTAAACAAATCCGTTCAGAATTCTGTTTAGTGGAATCTAACGAACCTGAGCTTATTTTCAAAAGGTTATCGATTGAAAGAGACCTAATGTAATACGCATAGTATACTATTAATAATATAAAGATGAAATCGCCACATCTCATCTTAAGTTGATAAACCCAACTGAAGGCTCATAAATGGCGCATTTGACCTTAGTGTTAAATAATAAATAATATAAAGATGAAAAAGACGATTGCAGTAAACACCGATTCTCCTTATTTTACAGGAGTCGTAGCTCTCTTGTTAGGGCTAGTGATGGTTCTGTTTCCTCAAACAGTAGTAGATTTCTCGTTGGATATCATTGGATGGTTTTTGATCCTCTTGGGGGGAGCGCCTCTTGTCTACGCGTTAATAAAGAAATACCCGGTTTCACTAGTGGGCGTGATTTACCTCCTCGCCGGAATCCTCATTTTGATTTTCAAAAGCTTTTTCGTTAACATTCTGATGGGGATCTTAGGAGCTATCCTTATTCTGGCGGCTTTCCAACAGTTCAATATTATCGCTGCACGAAAACAGAGCGGATATAATGTACATATGTATGTATATATCTATCCGGTAGTGCTGCTTTTAGCCGGCGTTATCACCTTGATTAACCCATTCTCAGCAATGGGTACCTTGGTAGTGTTCTTCGGGTGTGGACTCCTATTCTTTGGCATTACGATGGTATTAAATCGGTTTTTACTGAAATAAAAGGGCAATTGACGGAACAATGATACAAGCTGTTTCTCTAAATTATTTAGGGAAACAGCTTTTTTTTGTCAAAATGATGCAGGGTACGGATAAAAACTCCCTGCATTTATTTTTCAAGCCCCTATATATCCCTGTTATCACGGCGGGATGCGAACTGTTTCATCACTGTGCGTAACAGTACGGGCTAGGGCAGTTTCAAAAGATGCCGGGAAAGGAGAAAAATGGATGCGATGTGAAGAAAATCAGATTAATTTCTAACAAAAACAATGTTATAGTTGTTTTACAGTTATTGGTCTATTTTATCTGAATGTCTACGAAAATATATTTCTTAAAACCACACAAACACCCTTTTGGAACATGAAATACTCCATTTTTAAGATCGCAATTACCTTTTTTATGCTCACGATGCCGTTTTATCTCTTCTCTTCAGAGCAGGATACGGCAAAATACCATTTTAAGTTGGGCGGTGCGCTCCGCTTTAATTACAATTATTCGGATTGGAATCAAGGACATAAGGACCGGGGAGGTGACTTTGGATATGATGTTCTGCTATTTAAAATCTCCGCTTCGTGGAAAAAATTTCTACTAGCGGCAGATTATCGCTTTTATAGTGTTGATTATGGGGGGGCAATGCTTAAATACGGGTGGATCGGTTATCAATTTGATCCAACTCAACGGATAGAATTAGGGGTAACTCGGGTACCTTTCGGAATACAGCCTTACGGTGCTCATAATTTTTTCTTTCAACTTGCCTATTATGTCGGGTTGGAGGATGATTCCGACATGGGAATTAAATATGTGAAGGAAGGGGAGCATTTTGATTATGCGTTCGCATTTTATAAGAATGCGGAAGAGTTGCTTTTCGGTGCTACTACGGAAACATCCGGAGATCGTTACGCCTATGATATCGGAGGACGAAATAAAGAGATAAACCAGGTAAATGCATTTTTTAGTTATAAGTTCGGACAAAGAGTGAAACAAAAACTAGGCGCGTCGGGCGAATTTGGAGGCATTTACAATCTGGATACACGAAATACAGGTACGCATTTTGCTTTTGCCGTTCATCATGAACTTTATTGGAGAGGATTGAGCGTTAAAACACAACTCGCCACCTATGCCATGTACCCTAAAAACGCACCCGGAGAGAGTAACGAGGTGATCTCAATGACCGCCTATGGTGCTCCTTATCTTATTGCTGCAAAATCGAATCTCTATCAGATCGGCGCCGGGTATCAGATTGATATAAAATGGGGCCCCTTCCGGACCATTCAGTTATACACCGATTTCGGTTGGCTCCAGAAATGGAATAAAACATTCAAAGACAGTTACCAACTTGTTCCGGGATGCCTCATTAATGCCGGTCCGGTATATACCTATATAGATTATGTAATGGGAAAACGTCATGCATGGCTCGGACCGGACTGGGATGCTTTTGGCGACGGCGTTGGAAGCAATCAGTGGCACGCGCGGCTAAATATTAATATTGGATATTATTTTTGATTATGATAGAAGATCTTTTTTCGCTCTATTTACAGCGGAGGAACTTTTTTTTTACGTTGATCCTTCAGCATCTATGGATTTCAGGAATAGCCGTTGCGATTGCCGGTGTAGTGGGGTTGACGCTTGGTGTCTGGATCGCACAATTTAGAAAATCAGCTCCTTTCGTGATGGGGTTTACGAATTTCGTGTATACCATACCCTCCATCGCTTTGTTCGGGTTTCTCATCCCCTTTTCGGGAGTGGGAGATTCTACCGCTATCATTGCTTTAACGGTATACGCCCTATTGCCCATGGTTCGAAATACGTTTACCGGAATAACCGGAATTGATCCCGAAATATTAGAGGCGGCCAAGGGTATGGGAAGTACTCCCTGGCAAATTGTGATGCGAATTAAACTTCCGTTGGCTTTTCCGGTTATTCTATCAGGGATACGTACCATGGTGGTGATGACTATTTCGTTGGCGGGAATTGCAGCCTTTATCGGCGCAGGAGGATTGGGTGTGGCTATTTATCGCGGAATTACCACCAATAATATGACCATGACCGTAGCGGGGAGCTTGCTCATTGCGCTGCTTGCCCTTTTGGGGGATTGGGGAGTGGGTCGTTATGAACATTATATTAAGAAGAAAAGGCACATGATTTAAAATAATTTCGCTATGAAAAATAAATATCTATACATAATGAGAAGTTCTCTTTATCGCAAATTTGGAAATAAACAGACCGGATTGATAGATTGTAAGCGCCTGTTTAGCGGTGTCTTGGGTGTGATATTTTTACTTTCTTTAGGGATGTTAGGAGGATGTAAAAAAGAGAAACACGATACGCTGCGGATCGCCACAAAGCCTATGACAGAGCAATTTATACTGGCTGAGATGCTTTCCTTGCTGATTGAAGAGTATACCGATTACAAGACCGAAATCACCAAAGGTGTGGGAGGGGGTACTTCCAACATTCACCCCGCCATGGAAAAGGGCGATTTTGATATGTATCCGGAATATACGGGAACGGGGTGGCTTGTGGTGCTAAAAAAGGATTCGCTCCTTCCGGCATCCCAAATGTTTACGGAGTTGCAAAAAGAGTATCACGATAAATTCAATATGAAATGGGTGGGACTGTATGGGTTCAATAACACATACGGTCTGGCCGTGAAACCGGAAGTAGCACAAAAGTATCAGTTGAAAAGCATTTCGGATCTTGCAGAATATCCCGACGCCTTCTCTTTTGGAGCTGAATACGATTTCTTCGAGATTCATAAGGGGTACGATGCTCTTTGTAACGAATACGATTTGAAATTCAAAAAAACCATGGATATGGATATCGGATTGAAGTATGAGGCCATTAAAGCTGGAAAGGTGGATGTGCTGAATATTTTTACTACCGATGGTCAACTTGCCGGAGCGGGGCTAACGATATTGCAGGATGATAAGAATTATTTCCCCTCTTATCATTGTGCAACAGTTGTGCGTGAGGAGGTGTTGAATTCCTATCCGGGGTTGGAGGGTGTATTGATGAAGATGCAAAATAGTCTGTCGGATGCCGAAATGGCCAAACTGAATTACGAGGTAGATATCAATGGCAGATCTGAGCACTCCGTCGCCGCGGAATTTTTAAAATCAAAGGGGCTTTTGCCAACGGAGAAAGAGTATGGGGAATGAGGCGGTTATACGGTTTGATCATGTGACAAAAAAATACGACGATCACGTGGTGCTTTCTGATTTTACCTTGTCTATCAATAAGGGAGAATTCTTGACGGTTATTGGCGGCTCGGGAGGGGGCAAAACTACTTTTCTAAAAATGATCAATGGATTGATAGCACCCGACGGAGGCTCTCTCTATATAGAAGGAGTTGATATCTCTAAGTTAAATCTCACTATGTTGAGAAGGAATATTGGATATGTGATCCAGAATGTGGGGCTTTTCCCCCATATGACCGTAAGAAAAAATATCGCTTACGTTCCCACCTTATTAAATAAGAAAGATCGGCACAAAACCTCGGAGGCGGTAAATCGCTTGGCCCGGATGCTTCGCTTGGAAGAGGATATGTTAGAGCGGTTTCCCTCTGAGTTGTCGGGAGGGCAGCGCCAACGGGTGGGGATCGCCCGTGCCCTTGCCGCAAATCCCGATATTCTGTTGATGGATGAGCCATTCGGAGCTGTTGATGAAATCACCCGGCAAAAGTTGCAGGATGAACTGCTCGATCTCCATGCAAAACTGAATACCACCATCGTTTTTGTTACGCACGATATTCGCGAGGCGCTTCGCTTGGGAAGTCGGGTACTGGTTATTCATCAAGGACGCATCCAGCAGGTGGGCTCTCCGGATGAAGTGCGGGCTCATCCTGCCACAGAATTTGTGGCTCAATTGGTCGCAGAAAGAAAATAATAGATAAAAAAGCGCATTTTTACCCATAAACTTTAAAAGAGTCAGTCTTGCCTATAAAAGTTTATTGTGTTAAATTTGCAAGGTTTAAAATCTTCGCACTCCTAAGGGGTGTGCGTGAAATATAACTCCGAATATAAACTAATTTACAAATATACAATGTTTAGAAGTAAAACATGTGGTGACTTGCGACTTAGCAATGTTGGCGAAAATGTGACTCTGGCTGGTTGGGTGCAACGTGTGCGTAAAATGGGCGGTATGACCTTTGTGGACCTGCGTGACCGTTACGGTATCACTCAGT
This sequence comes from Bacteroidales bacterium, assembly GCA_036655355.1. Taxonomy (GTDB): domain Bacteria; phylum Bacteroidota; class Bacteroidia; order Bacteroidales; family JAUNSR01; genus JAUNSR01. The sequence continues at coordinate 35,170 of JAVVQG010000009.1, read as the reverse complement.
TGGTTTTCAATCAGGAAGTTAATGCCGATCTTTGCGAAAAAGCAAACCGATTGGGCCGTGAATATGTGATTCAGATTAAAGGCGCGGTTTCTGAGCGTTCAAGCAAAAATGCAAACATTCCAACCGGTGAGATCGAAATCATCGTAGATGAACTGAATGTATTGAATAGTTCAGAGGTTCCACCGTTTACAATCGAAGACAATACGGATGGAGGCGATGATATCCGCATGCAATATCGTTATTTGGACCTTCGTCGTAATTCGGTTCGCGCAAACCTTGAACTTCGTCATAAAATGGCATTTGAAGTTCGTCGTTACCTCGATGCACAGCAATTCTTGGAAGTTGAAACTCCGGTGTTGATTAAATCGACTCCAGAGGGTGCTCGTGACTTCGTAGTGCCTTCTCGTATGAATGCAGGGGAATTCTACGCTTTGCCACAGTCTCCTCAGGTATTCAAACAGTTGTTGATGGTTTCTGGATTCGACCGTTATTTCCAAATTGTTAAATGTTTCCGTGACGAGGACTTGCGTGCCGACCGTCAGCCGGAATTCACGCAAATCGACTGTGAGATGACGTTCGTTGAACAGGAGGATGTTTTGAATACGTTCGAAGGAATGGCAAAACACCTTTTCAAATATGTGAAGGACATCGATTTCCCTGAAGCATTCCCACGTATGACTTGGGCGGATGCTATGAAATATTACGGTAGCGATAAACCGGATATCCGTTTCGGTATGAAGTTCGTTGAACTGAAAGACCTAACGGCGGGTGCAAATTTCCCGGTATTCGACTCAGCCGAATATGTAGCCGGAATCTGTGCAGAGGGTTGTGCTTCTTATACGCGTAAGCAGATCGATCAGTTGACTGATTTTGTGAAACGTCCACAGGTAGGAGCGAAAGGATTGGTTTGGGTTCGCGTTGAAGAAGACGGAACTTGCAAATCGTCTGCCGATAAATTCTACTCTCAGGAGCAGGTTAAATCTTGGGCAGATCGCATGGGAGCTAAACCGGGCGATTTGATTCTTATTCTTGCCGGTGAGACTCGCAAAACTCAGAAACAACTTTGTGAGCTTCGTCTGGAAATGGGTAACCGCCTTGAGCTTCGTGACAAAAATATATTTGCACCACTTTGGGTAATTGATTTCCCATTGTTTGAGTGGGATGAAGATACACAGCGTTTCTATGCTGTTCACCATCCGTTTACAGCTCCTAATCCGGAAGATATTCCTTTGTTGGAAACAAATCCGGGCGATGTAAGAGCTTGGGCGTATGATATGGTTATCAATGGAGTGGAACTTGGCGGTGGATCAATTCGTATCCACGATAGCGAACTTCAGAATAAAATGTTCAAATATCTTGGCTTTACAGAAGAGCAGGCGCAATACCAGTTTGGCTTCTTGATGAACGCCTTTAAATACGGGGCTCCTCCTCATGGTGGTTTGGCCTTCGGACTAGACCGTTTTGTGTCTTTGTTTGCCGGATTGGATTCAATTCGCGACTGTATCGCATTCCCAAAAAATAACTCGGGTCGCGACGTGATGATTGATGCGCCTTCTCGCATTGATGAATCGCAGTTGAAAGAATTGAACCTTATTTTGCAGGTGCCGGAACAGAAATAAGAAGCGATCTTTCGTTTTAACGGGATAAAACTTTATCTTTGCATACAATCCCCTACGGGATGAGAAAAGTTATAAGAAGTCAACTTTGGATTACCTCCTGATTTACTCGGAGCGGTCTGAAGAGTGGAGGGTAGGACAATGCTACCTGAAATACGACTTCCTATAACTTTTTTCGTTTTTATCCATTTTGATAAAATCACACGAATATGAAGATTCGGGAAATCATACAAGTTATTGAGCAGGTAGCTCCGCGGCCCTTGCAAGAGAGCTATGACAATGCGGGGGTGCAGGTTGGGAATGTTGAGAATGAACTCACTTCTGCCGTAATCTGTTTAGATGTTACTGAAGCTGTAGTGGATGAAGCGATCGAGTTGGGAGCAAATCTTATTTTATCCCACCATCCGCTGATCTTTTCCGGCCTTAAATCGTTGACCGGGAAAAATTATATCGAACGCTCTCTTATTAAGGCAATCAATCATGGAATCTGCATCTATTCGGCTCACACCAATTTGGACAATGCTGCAGATGGAGTGAATTTTATGATCGCCTCAAAATTGGGCTTGAGAGATCTTGCAATCCTCGACCCTAAGTCGCAGAGTGATCAAACAGTAGGTTCCGGAGTAACTGGCTATTTGGAAGAGCCGATGGAGGAGTTGCAATTTTTGAAAGAACTCAAATCGCTATTCGGTTGTGGATGTATCAAACACTCCGCCCCGCGTGGTAAGGAAATTTCGAAGGTAGCGCTTTGCGGCGGTTCGGCTTCATTTCTGATTCCGAATGCCATTGCAACTGATGCGGATGTATATCTGACCGGAGAGATCAAATACCACGAATATTTCGGGAATGATGAAAAAATTCTTCTTGCCGAACTCGGACATTACGAATCGGAGCAATTTACGATTCAGCTCTTGGCTGAAATTATAACTAAGAAATATCCGACTTTTTTGTATCACTACACAAAAGTCAATACAAACCCAATAAATTATTTGTAAGACATGTCTACAACTAAACAAGAGAAAGAGTACACAGTTGAAGAGAAACTGACTGCTTTGTACAAACTTCAGTCGATGCTTTCTGAAATCGACCGTATCAAAACTCTTCGTGGTGAACTTCCTTTGGAGGTGCAGGATTTGGAAGATGAAATCGCAGGTCTTGAAACTCGTATGCAAAATTACGAAGTTGAGATCGCTGATCTTCAGACTCAGATTTCTACAAAGAAACTTGAAATCGAAAATGCGAAAACCCTGATTGAAAAATATACCACTCAGCAGGATAACGTTCGTAATAACCGCGAGTATGACTTCCTTACAAAAGAGATTGAATTCCAAAATCTTGAAATCGAACTTTGTGAGAAACGTATCCGTGAGTTCACAAATCAGATGACCACTAAAAAAGAAGAGGAAGCAAAAGCGAAAGAAAATCTTGTGGAGCGTCAGAGTGATTTGACAAACAAGAAAAATGAGCTTGATGAGATCATCGCGGAAACAAAACACGATGAAGAAACACTTCGTGAAAAAGCGAAAGATCTTGAAACTCAGATCGAGCCTCGTCTTTTGACAGCATTCAAACGTATCCGTAAAAATGCACGTAATGGTTTAGCTGTTGTTTATATTCAGCGTGATGCATGTGGTGGTTGCTTTAACAAGATCCCTCCTCAGCGCCAACTTGATGTGAAACTTCGCAAGAAAATTATCGTTTGTGAATATTGCGGACGTATCATGATCGACCCTGAATTGGCAGGTGTAGAATAAGATATAGATTATCTTTCGAAATAAATCGCCCCTTAAAAATCGTAGTTGATTTTTAAGGGGCATTTTTTTGTTTCGGACATAAAATTGTGGCAAAAACACCTATAATCTACGCCACAAAATTATTTAGATGGGAGAGTGGTCATCTTTGAAAAATATTGGAGGAGAAGCCTTTTATAGGTGTATATTCATACTCTGTTTATGCGCTTGAGAATTGAATATTTTTAGCCCTCCCGGGTAGTTGTAGGGAATACTTTAAGCATTTAACCTTAACGAAAATGTAGATAAATGGTTATAAATCGGTGAAAATTGGGATTTCTTTCAAAAAAATATAGGATTGTTTGGTATAATCGATTTCACAACAATAATGGGAAAGACCATTCGTGACGATCAGATATTTTACCTTCATCACCATGTTGTATCGAACAATCTGATCGAACACTTCCTGGGTGATTTTTACAGAAGGGGCTTTGTACTCAACAATGACAAATGGTACACCGAGTTGATCGTAAACTACCGAATCAGCTCTTTTCTTCATGCCGTTTAAAATGACTGTTACTTCATTCCCAATTCTTCCGGCAGGGAAGTATTTATGGTTGATCAGGAAATTCACGAAATTCTGTCGTACCCATTCTTCGGGGGTAAGGGAGACATACTTTCGTCTCCGGTCATCAAAAATAAAAAGTTTTTCCTCTTTCTTTATTACCTTGTATTCATAAGAGGGAAGGTTTAATGCTATCATAGGGAGAATTTATTCAGAACATAAATGTAGCTTTTTCTTTTGTACTCCATGATAGTTGAACATTGAAATTTCTGTAGTATCTTTGTATGTAATCATAAACATTTTTTGTTGTGAGATTTGTCTTGACCCTTTATGGGGCAGCATATTTAATTAATTAATGGATAGCAAAAATGAAGACTAAACAAGAAATCGTAAAGAATTGGTTACCAAGATATACCAAACGCCCTTTAGAACAATTTACCCAATACATCTTGCTTACTAATTTCAATAAATACGTTGAAATTTTTGCTGAACATTTCAATGTGCCGATTGTAGGCGAAGATGGTAATATGCCTAATGCATCCGCAGATGGTATCACAATCATTAACTTTGGAATGGGTAGCGCGAATGCAGCTACAATTATGGATTTATTGAGTGCAATTGAGCCTAAAGCCGTTCTCTTCTTAGGAAAATGCGGGGGCATCAAAAAGATAAATCAATTAGGTGATTACATTCTGCCGTTGGCAGGGATCCGTGGTGATGGTGCATCTGATGATTATTTTCCACCTGAAGTTCCGGCGTTACCTGCATTTAGCCTACAGCGCGCTTGCTCGTCGACGGTTCGTAACCACCACCGAGATTATTGGACAGGAACGGTATATACAACCAACCGAAGAGTTTGGGAGCATGACGAAGATTTCAAAGAGTATTTGAAAACGATTCGCGCCATGGCTGTGGATATGGAAACAGCAACTCTTTTCTCAGTAGGTTTTGCAAACAGCATCCCAACCGGTGCATTGCTTTTGGTAACTGACCAGCCAATGATTGCAGAAGGAGTGAAGACTGAAAAAAGTGATGCGGTAATTACCCAGAACTTTGTGAATGAACATGTGATGATCGGTATCGACGCACTTAAGCTCCTTATTGAAAAACGTACCACCGTGAAACATCTTCGTTTCGAAGAGGAATAATAGCTTCATAGACGATTTATACCGATAGTCCGGAAACGGTACTATCGGTTTTTTTATTGAAATACCCTCTTATTTCAAAGAACCGCACTATATTTATCAAAGAATTGACAGTGCTTCAATTTCTATTGTCTCCATTTATTAAAGAATATGGCCAAAAAAGAACAGCTCTCACCCCAGCAGATTATCGCTGATATCAAGAAAAGAAAATTCCTTCCCATCTATTTCCTAATGGGAGATGAACCTTATTATATTGATAAGATAACGGATGCATTGTTGGAAAATGTATTGGATGAAACCGAAAAGGATTTCAACCTTACGGTATTGTATGGGGGCGAAGTGGAGATCTCCACCGTAATATCTCAGGCTCGCCGCTATCCGATGATGTCGGAATACCAATTGGTTATTCTTAAGGAGGCGCAGCAGATTGATCATCTCGAGCAACTTGAGCTCTATACAAAGCAACCCTTGGCCAGTACGATTCTTGTGATTAATTACAAGCATAAAAGTTTTGATAGTCGTAAGAAAGTGATGAAGGACATCGCATCGATGGGGGTCGTTTATGAATCGAAGAAACTCTATGATGACAAGATTCCGGCTTTCGTTCAGAACTATCTCTCGGGAAAGGGACTTGCAATAGAAGCTAAGGCAGCGATGATGGTAAGCGATTCGATCGGAGCTGACCTGAATCGCCTTTGTGGGGAGTTGGATAAATTAGCCATAACGATGGAACCGGGTCAGACCCGCGTCACTTCTGAGATGGTGGAGAAGAATATCGGTATCAGTAAGGAATTCAATAATTTCGAGCTACTGAAGGCTGTTATTAACCGAGACGTATATAAGGCGAATCAGATTCAATCTTATTTTGCCAGAAACCCAAAAGCGAATCCACTCGTGGTTACGTTGACGGTTCTTTATAATTTCTTTTCAAACCTTATGTTGGTATACTATTGCCAGGATAAGTCGCAGGAGGGGATTGCTGCGGAACTGAAGCTGAAAGGGACGTATTTCGTACGCGACTATCTTGTGGCGGCTAAAGTATACAATGCTTTTAAGACGATGGAGATTATATCTCTTTTGCGTCATTATGATGCAAAGTCGAAAGGTTTCCAGAGTACCGGAGTTCCGGATTCTGAATTATTGAAGGAGTTGCTCTATAAGATGATGCATTAAGCGGGTCTTATTATTTACATTATTGAAAGAGGGTTGGAATCCGAACGTGGATTTCAACTCTCTTTTTTTATTACAACATAGTTGTTCCTTATTAAGATAGTTCCGCCTTTACATGCGCCTGAACTACCTGCGTTACAGGAGCAGTTGCATTTATTGTAAAGTGATTTTCCTGCTCATTATCTAGATCAATACCCGAGAGAGGGTTGAAAATTCGATTCTAAGAGGGTGTGAAACCTAGAAATAGAGGGATTAAATGTTAATTATCAAGCTATTTATCCATCAAATTAACATAATAGCAATTATGAAATGGGTTATTTTTAACACTTCTGGGGCCTAAATTAGGAATAAAACCCGATTTCGAAAAGCAAACGTTGTCCAAAAGGTAGGGGAGTGCCATTTATTTCTGGATCCGGAAGAGGAAATGGAATTATAATATCAGAAAATCTTAGAACTTGATAAAGGGTGATGATGTGGGAGAGGGGCTTCTATCTGTACATCCTACTCTGTTCTCTGAAATACGCTACTCCTACCGCTGATAATTGAATAATTTGTAGAATTTACAAATATACTGTATTGTTCCGTAAATGAAATTCACCTAAATATTCAGGATGTGCCTCATTGTATACATTTGTATTTACAATTATGTAATCGTTTAAGGATATAAATAGTTACAAATAACAACAACTGAAGCATAACTCTAAGTATATTGCCTAATAACACTAATACACACTAAACCAACATGTTACATGTTGTTGTTTAAGTTGTAATCTAATAAAATTCAGCAATGTATATAGAGTATTGCCATTATTGTATACAATAATAATATTACAGGTGTAACGTTTAAATATATCAGTATATTAGCTATTTATGTTAAAGTGATACTTTAAATATAAGGAGAGGTATTTACAAAATACAAGCAGAAATTGCTGAAGGGACAATTACATTTGTGTATAGATGTGTAACAGGTAAAATTTACAATTGCAATTTGTGTTTGTAAATTCTTATATTTACATTTGTGCGATATCAATTAACAAAACGAAATCCAAATACACTACTCAGATGAAGCAAAGAATCCAACAGATTATGGATCGCGAGGGAATGACGCCCGGGCGTTTTGCGGACAGTATAGGAATACAGCGGTCAGCCTTGTCGCACATTCTCAATGGAAGAAATAATCCAAGTCTTGATGTCTTGACTAAAGTGCTGAATCGTTTCGAATACCTTTCTACCGATTGGCTAATGTTTGGGAATGCTCCAATGTTTAAACATCAACAAAACGAAGAAGGTTCAAACTCACTTTCTAATGAAATCTTTCATGTTGATGAAACAGAACAAGGTTCAAGTTCCACCGAGCTTTCTCCCCGAGATCTCCCCATTTCAGGCAATATGGCTCCGAAGGTCGGTTCTCCCGTTCTTAAGGAAGTTGTGATTAAGGAGGTTGAAAAAATGAGGACCATTTCTAAAATCATGATTTTCTATTCTGATAATACATTTGAAAATTTTGTCCCCGAAACACCTGGAAAGGTTTCTAAATTGTGATTTCCCTTTCATGGTATTTTTAACTAACTTTGCCCGCGTTTACGATAAATCCTTTTAAATGAAAAAATACATCCTAGATTTAAAGGTTACAGAGAATAACAGAATTCATGACAATTATGTCTTGCTGAAACTCTCGACGGTAACGGGGGAACAATTGCCGGAAATGCTTCCCGGACAGTTTGTGGAGATCAGAGTTGATGGCTCTCCAAACACTTTTCTTCGTCGCCCCATCTCTATTAACTATGTAGATCGTGAAAAAAACGAACTTTGGCTATTAATCCAATTGGTTGGTGACGGTACACGTAAGTTGGCCGAATTAAGAAATGGCGATCTCCTTAACCTTGTGCTCCCACTCGGAAATTCTTTTACAATCCCTACCCAATCGGAGTCAAGAGTTCTTCTTGTCGGAGGTGGCGTAGGTACTGCCCCTCTTCTATATTTGGGTGCTGAATTGGTAAAACGCGGTATTGCCGTTACCTTCCTTCTCGGAGCACGTTCGGCGAAAGATGTACTCCTTCTGGATGAATTTGAGCGTTATGGACGCGTCTTCATCACTACGGAAGACGGATCAAAAGGTGAAAAAGGATATGTGACTCAGCACTCACTTTTGAAAGCGGAAGGTTTTGATCAGATCTATACTTGCGGACCAAAATTAATGATGATGGCGGTAGCTTCGTACGCCTTTAAGAATGAGATCGAATGTGAGGTCTCTCTTGAGAATACGATGGCTTGCGGTATTGGCGTTTGTCTATGCTGCGTTGAAAAGACCACAGAAGGTCATGTGTGTGTATGTACAGAAGGTCCCGTATTTAATATCAAGAAACTTACATGGCAACTTTAAATGTAGAAATTGGAGCTCTAAAGCTTAAAAACCCGGTATTAACCGCGTCCGGTACTTTTGGTTATGGTGTTGAATTCGCTGATTTTATTGATCTCAATAGATTAGGTGGATTTGTCGTAAAAGGAACAACACTTCATCATCGCGAAGGAAATGCTTATCCCCGCATGGCAGAAGTCCCAATGGGGATGCTCAATGCCGTTGGATTACAGAATAAGGGAGTAGATTATTTTGCAGAACATATCTATCCGAAACTCTCGGGAATTGACTCAAATGCTATCGTGAATGTTTCTGGATCGACGATTGAAGATTATGTTGCGACCGCAGAGAAATGTGCTCTTCTTGACGATATCCCTGCCATTGAACTGAATATCTCTTGCCCGAATGTAAAAGAAGGTGGTATGGCATTCGGTACCTCTGCTCACAGTGCAGCTGCTGTGGTTAAAGCGGTGCGTAAGGCATATAACAAAACGTTGATCGTAAAGCTTTCTCCTAATGTTACGGATATTACAGAGATAGCAAGAGCCGTTGAAGCGGAAGGTGCTGATTCTGTTTCTTTGATTAATACTCTTTTGGGGATGGCCGTAAATGCAGAGAAAAGAACTCCGGTTCTTTCTACCGTTACCGGGGGTATGTCCGGAGCTGCAGTGAAACCGATTGCCTTACGAATGGTATGGCAGGTTTATAATGCGGTGAATATTCCGGTCGTAGGGCTTGGGGGTATAATGAATGCTACCGACGCTATTGAATTTTTGTTATGCGGTGCTACTGCCGTTCAGCTTGGAACCGCTAATTTTATTGATCCAACGGTAACCATTAAGGTTGTAGATGGCATCCAAGAGTATCTGGATCGACAGGGATGTTCTTCCGTACAGGAGATTATCGGAGGATTGAGAGTCTAAGGATTTAATTAAATAATACTGAAAAAAGAGGAACTGTCTATGGCAGATTCCTCTTTTTTGCTTTGTAAAGCGCACTACAAGTCTGTAATTACCTTTTTTTATCCACAATTCTTACCCACGTCGTATAAACGATTAGGGCAATCACTACGCTATTTAGAGAGGTAATACCCGGTAGTATCATTGCAGACCCTACTCCCGACGCCCACGCCGTAATGCCCGCGAGTCTGACTTTCTTGAAATGATGATGAGTACCAAGCCGCCCCTTATTAATTATAAAGAAATCGGCAATCAATACACCTCCGATAGAGGGCAGCATGGTGTTTAGCAGATTGAGCCACCCTATGAAGTTGTTATAAAGAAACATGGAAAGAGCGGTTCCTATGATGCCGATAACCATGACTATGTATTTCTTAGGAAATCGCAGCACGTTTGCCAGCCCTAAGCCGGAGGCATAGATGGCATTGTCATTCGTAGTCCAAATATTAAGTCCTAAGGTTAATACGCCCCACCATATTAGGCCTTGTTTGAAAAGTACTTCAGCTATATCGGATTGTTTGTAGAAGGATGATCCCACCGCTCCAAAAAGAAACATCAGACTGTTTCCAAGGAAAAAGGCAATTACTGTACTCCAGACAGAAATTTTGGGACTTTTTGCGAATCGGGTGAAGTCGGGAGTTAACGTACCTCCGCTGATGAAAGTGGCAATCACTACGCCTATTGCCGTAGTTATCCCCATTGTTTGAGTAGGAATATTGTTAAGCCACGCATGCCATCCTCCGAAATCGCGCAGTGCAATGTGAATGGATTGGGATCCCATGAGTATAATGGCAGGGACTGCTATCGCACTTAAGACGGTTAAAGCCTTTATCCCGAAGAATGCGGTACAGGTCATAAGGATTCCGCTACTCCAGAGCAATACCCAGAGAGGAACTTCGGGGAATACTTTAGAGACCGGGAGAGCAAACATCGCCACCCCAACGCCAAACCATCCGATTTGCGTAATGGATAGAAGTAGTGAAGGGAGAATTGAACCCTTCGTGCCAAAGGAATAATGGGCTAACAGGTGGGTAGAGAGATTCGTCTTCCCTGCGATATAGGCCAACAACCCCGTATAGGAGCTAAGAAGTATATTGCCAATAATTACGGCCACGATAAACATCGGGGTATGTAGGGATGCTCCCAAATTGCCCCCGGCCCACATACTGGCAGAGAAAAAGGAAAAGCCAAGCATCACCACCATCATAGACCAAAATCCTTTTTTGCTATGATGTTCTACCGCTTCAAATTCATATTCGTGCTGCTTCCTTTTATTTTTTTTCTTGCTCATACTTTGCTATGATGCTCTACCTCTTCAAATATTCTTTTTACTGCTCAAACTTTTCTTCTTCTGCCTATATATCTTTCTTTATGCTCATACCCCTTGCTCTTCTTGTGTATTTTCTTTTGGGATGAGGAGCCGATTGATTTTTCCAATATGTTGCTCACATAGGGACATGAGATTCTGTTTGCCGAACTTTGTGGGATCAATATTCGGGAATCTCTCAGCAATCAATTCGTTAAAGGTGATTCCTTGAGCGGCTAACTCCTTTGTCCGGCTCCAATAGTCCACTACGTCTGCAACGTAGTCGTCAAGATGAAATGCTCTGGACCCTGCATCGTAAATTACACACCGCTCTAATGGGAAATATGGAAGTTCGTATTGGGATGCTATAAACTCGGGAGCCATCAGAGCATCTTTTCGAACAAGATCGGTTCCGGTTAGTTTAATTGAAAGTAAAGTATCTGGAGAGGGTACCATAAATCTACCTTCGAGGTAGAATAGATCTATCCCTGAGAATCCTTCGAATTCTTTCTTGCATAACTCTGAAATTTCTCGGAGAATCACTTCCGCACGCTCCCCTCCAAAAGTAAAGAACACCATGTTCGCAATAGGCGTCTCACTTGCAATGGCTTCCTTTACAATTAATTTTAGGGCATGCTGCAGACTGGTGCCTGTTGCGACTACATCTCCAAATACGATTTGTGCGTTTTCTGGAAGATATAGTTTCTTGTATTCGCTTTCGATTATATGCCACTCTTCCGAATTAGAGGCAACTCTTGTTCGCTGAGCACTGATAAAGGATGTGCTGTGTATGTTCCATCCGTATGCCTGGGCTAACGCTTCTCTTAACCCGAAGTTGAGTCCTCCTCTCAATACATTTAAGACCATCGTTTGCCTCTCCTTCAGTATAATTGGAGAGAAATCAGGCATCGCTTTTAGAACGAGCATACAGGTGTGCTCTAGTTTTGAGGTGTATTCTATCCCACAAACCTGAGGGTCATTGCATATTTCACGTGTGTCTTGTGAGGATACTATGTATCGGTTCAGAAGAGGGGTATTTTCCTCATCGTCGATGCGGTAGATTGCAATCGCATCGGATTTAAAGATATTCTCCAGCATATCGGAATTTTTGAATGTTTGAGGTCATTATTTAATTGATAAACAACTTTGTTGGTGATTTGTTTGCAAATAAAGGAAAAGGTATGCTACTTAGAGATAATGGAAAAGGAAGAGGTTTGTCTCTAATGGAGTAGATTATATACCGGACAAAATAGTTGTTCTTCCTATTCGCAGATATAAGTTGTTATAATCATACCCTCAATATAAGGTCTAACACTAATGACTTGTTGAGGAATGGTTGAGGCAGAAAGCAATATTGAAGGAGCTATAAAGCCCCATCTCTTACAGGAACCGCACGGATAAAAGTGCAAAATTCATTTGTTGAAGGAAAGTGAAGTGGGGATAAAGCTAATAATATTGCACCGGGAGATCTATGAGAAAATGTAGCCTATAATTTATAGATGCTCTAGTTAGTTACCTCAAAATTAAACCTATTCCTTAGGTGAATTATAAGTAGGTTGGAGAAAAGATGAGGCGAAACTATATAGGGCTGAAAAAGATTGCAAATTGCTATCTTAATCTTTAGGCAATGTATTTAGCGTAAAATATGCAAGAAAGGAAGTGGGTAATGGATGAGGTACATAAAAAAAGCCTTCCCTGGTAAGAGAAGGCCTCAATATTGCATGATGAACTCTATTTATTTTAAAAGATCAGGGCGTAGCCTTTTAGTCCTTTCAACAGCCTGGTCATGTTCCCATTCTCGAATCTTTCTTTCATGTCCGGAAAGAAGAACTTCTGGAACTTTCCATCCATTGTATTCAGAAGGACGTGAATATACCGGAGGGGCTAGCAGATTGTCCTGAAATGAATCAGAGAGTGCACTTTGCTCATCTCCAATCGCTCCTGGAATGAGTCTTACAATTGCGTCTGCGATAATTGCAGCTGGTAATTCGCCCCCTGTAAGCACGTAATCGCCTATAGAAATCTCTTTTGTGATGAGGTGTTCTCGGACTCTATAATCAATTCCTTTATAATGGCCACACAGAATAATTAGGTTCTTACTCATAGAAAGGGAGTTGGCCATAGGTTGATTAAAAGTATCACCGTCCGGAGAAGTGAATATCACCTCGTCATAATCACGTTCAGCTTTTAATGCTGAGATGCATCGATCTATCGGTTCGATTTGCATTACCATGCCAGCTTGTCCACCAAATGGATAATCATCAACTTTGCGGTGCTTGTTGGTGGAATAATCTCTCAGGTTGTGAATGTGTATCTCCACTAATCCTTTATCCTGAGCTCTTTTGAGGATAGAATGGTTGATCGGTCCTTCGAGCAACTCGGGTAAAACCGTAATGATGTCAATGCGCATATATCTTTCTCTAAGTTTTTTTGCAAAAATACGAAATATATAGATATCCGATTTGTTTTTATATATATTTGCGCCGAAATCCCTTTTAACAGGGGAGAATTGCTCCTTTGAGCCTTTATAAAAACTTGCTAATTCCACAATGTCTATGTTTGATAGATTATCGATAGGGATCGTCCCTAATTCCAAGATGGGAATTGATGAGGTGTCAAAAGAAATGTTCCTGGATACTAAAGGTGGTGCTTTTATAGCTCTTCCTTCTATGATATTGTTCCTCTCTTTATTTCTAAAACCATATTTGATATTCAATTCTCTCTTTTCCCGTTTAGAAAAGTACATCTCGCGGCATTTTTGTTTTGCTCATAAAGACAGAAATAGACGGCAAATAGATACGGTAAGGCCTCTTTCCACCTGTCATATAATGGGTATTCGCGGCTATTTACCACTCTTTTTGTCATTGCTGATTCTTATTTCTTTCTGGAGCTGCTACCGAGGGATCCCGAATTCCTATTTTGAAAGTAATTTCTTATGGATCTCTTTTGAATATCTCGGTTTTGCCGTTCTTATCCTCATAACATCAATTTTATATAACATATATTTTCAGATTGTCAGTAGTTGTTATTAGGACAATTTAGGGCTCTATTCGGTGAGAATGCTAACGTTTTTGCTAAATTTACTCATCATTTGTATTCTTGAATAAATCAAAATGGCAGGGAATCCTCCTATTTAAATTAAACGATAAAATTGATTATGGACGCGAAAGAACGCATAGATTTTCTGCGGAAAGAGTTGAATAAACATAATGATCTTTATTATCTGCACGCAGCCCCTGAGATAACTGACTATGAGTTCGATCAGATGATGAAGGAACTTCAGAACCTAGAAAAGGATAATCCTCAGTATTACGATATATCATCTCCTACGTTGAGGGTAGGTAGTGATATAAATAAGGCTTTTACGCAGGTAAAACACAGATACCCTATGCTCTCTTTAGGGAATACATATACCAAAGAAGAAATTGTAGATTTCGTCAACCGCTGTGAAGCTTCTCTCAATGAACCTGTTAAGATTTGTGCTGAGCTAAAGTATGACGGTACTTCTATCTCTCTAACCTATGAAGAGGGTAAATTGACTACTGCCGTTACCCGTGGTGACGGTGAAAAGGGAGATGACGTGACTGATAATGTGAGAACGATAAGAACTGTCCCGCTTCAGTTAAAAGGAGATTATCCAAGCGATTTTGAAATGAGAGGGGAAGTACTTCTTCCTTGGAAAGAATTCGACCGCTTAAACGAAGAACGTACCCATAAGGAAGAACCGCTATTTGCAAATCCGCGTAATGCTGCCTCCGGGACCTTAAAACTTCAGAACTCAAAGATTGTAGCTTCTCGAAAACTTGAAGCTATTCTTTACTATATGCTAGGCTCAAAATTGCCTTCAGATTCTCATTATGAAAATCTAGAGATTGCTTCGACATGGGGCTTTAATACGGGAGAATATACCAGACTATGTAATAATATCGATGAGATCTTAGATTTCATCGCTTATTGGGATGTTGAAAGGAAAAACCTACCTGTGGCAACGGACGGTATCGTTCTAAAAGTTGATTCTATCAGACAACAGGAGGAATTGGGTTATACTGCAAAATCACCTCGTTGGGCAATTGCCTTTAAATTTAAGGCAGAAAGAGCGGAATCTATTCTTCGAGAAGTTACATTTCAAGTTGGAAGAACAGGGATTGTAACTCCTGTTGCCAATCTTGATCCTGTTCAACTCTCTGGAACTGTCGTAAAACGTGCTTCATTGTATAACGAGGATGCCATCAATGCGTTGGATCTTCATATCGGCGACACGTGCTATGTCGAAAAAGGAGGAGAGATCATCCCAAAAATTGTCGGTGTGGATACTCAGAACCGTAAGAATGTTGGACCTAAAGTGACTTTTATTAAAAATTGCCCCGAATGTGGAACTCCTTTGGAACGTATCCCTGGTGAAGCTGCTTATTTTTGTCCGAATCAAAACGGTTGTGCCCCTCAGATCAAAGGTCGCTTCGAACATTTCATTTCGCGTAAAGCAATGAATCTAGACGGAATTGGTCCCGAAACAATTGATGCATTTTTTGCTAATGGGTTAATCAGCAACTTTGCCGACCTCTATTCGCTTTCGCTTGATCAGATTATGCAGTGTCCTCGCTCCAAATCCTCAGAATCGGAGGAAGTAGAGGTGGACAAAACTGGAGGAGAAAATTCTTTGTCTTTTGAAGATCCCAAATCTGTGGCGCAGAGAAATCTAGAAAGTTCAGATGAGATTCTGCAAGATTCTATATTTGCTGAGGTGGAAGAAATCTCTTCAAAGGCAGACGATTCAAGAAGTGCTGAGGACGACGCTATATTCGGAGGACTGTTTGCTCAACCGACTCCGACAAAGAAGCGCAAAAGTTCTACTCCACGCCGATTTACGAAATTACAGGCAGAAAAAATAATCAAAGCACTTAACAAATCTAAGGAAGTCCCTTTTGAACGTGTTCTGTTTGCTCTAGGATTAAGATATGTCGGTGAAACGGTAGCTAAACGATTATCCCATGCATTTAAAAATATCGATTCTCTTAGTCAAGCTACCTACGAAGATCTGATTACTGTGGAAGATGTCGGTGAAAGAATTGCGGAGAGCGTAATTGAGTATTTCTCAGATACTGCTAATAAGGCTCTTATCGAAAGACTCAAGGAGAAGGGACTGCAGTTTTCTCTATCGGAAGAGCATCTTTCAGAGCGAACGGAAAAGTTGAAAGGGCTTAATATTGTGATTAGTGGGACGTTTACAAAACATTCTCGCGATGAATATAAGTCCATGATTGAACTAAATGGAGGGAAGAATACGGGATCTATTTCGGCAAAAACAAACTACATACTTGCCGGTGAAAATATGGGACCTGCTAAGATTGAAAAAGCTCAAAAACTAAATATTCCAATTATTGATGAGGAAGTATTTTTGAAGATGTTGGAGTAAGTAGATTAATGCGAAACTTTGATAATCATTGGATGTGTGTTTTGTAATACAATTATTATAAAATGACATATTCAATGTCCAAATTGGAAGAGAAAATTGAGTTTATTGATAAAATTGCTTTTGTTTTTGTTAATTTAATAGAAGCAAAAGATTTTAATTTTATAAATTTGGGACTTGAAAATGAAATACACGATATCTGTAATATATGGCAATTATTAATCTAAAAGGGATGGGAGTGGCGCTAATTACGCCCTTCAAGGAAGATTGTTCTATTGATTTTAAAGCGTTAGGAAGATTAATTGACTTTCAGATACAAAATGGAACTGATTATCTTGTAGTTCTTGGAACGACTGCTGAAACACCTACGTTATCAGTACAAGAAAAAGAAAACATTAAAAAATTCACAATCGAAAGAGTAAACGGACGTATTCCGATAGTTCTTGGTGTTGGCGGAAATAGTACTGCAGAAGTTGTTAAGCATTTAAAAGAGGATGATTTCACTGGAATCGATGCTATTTTATCAGTTGTTCCTTATTACAATAAGCCTTCTCAAGAGGGTATTTACCAACATTATAAAGCAATTTCGCAGGCAAGCAAGCTTCCGATTATATTGTATAACGTACCAGGTAGGACTGGGGTAAATATGACAGCTGATACAACTTTACGCATAGCTAAGGAATTTAAAAATGTAGTTGCTATTAAGGAAGCTTCAGGTAATATTACTCAGATGGATGATATCATAAAGAATAAGCCTTCTGATTTTGATGTTATTTCTGGAGATGACGGTATAACCTTCCCACTTATTACACTGGGAGCAGTAGGAGTGATCTCTGTAATAGGAAATGCTTTTCCAAAAGAATTTAGCCGCATGGTTCGTCTTGCTTTAGCCGGAGATTTCAAAAGTGCACTTATTATTCATCACCGTTTTACAGAGTTATTTGAGCTTCTATTTGTAGACGGTAATCCAGCTGGTGTGAAAAGTATCCTTCATGTAATGGGTTATATTGATAATCAACTACGTTTACCTTTAGTCCCTACAAGAATTACTACATTTGAAAAAATACGTTACGTGCTAAAAGAATTGAATATTCTTTGCTGAGAAGAATATATATGAAAAGTCCCTAATCATCCATTATGTAATGATTAGGGACTTTCTGTTTTTATATTCAACATATTGGTATAATATATTCATAGAATTCGTCGTTGTCAGTTTGAGAAGATGAAATTTTGAGTAACTTCAAAAGCACATTGTATTTCATAATTGCTATTATGTTAACTAGAGTTTTAGACCAATACTCTATTCCTTACACTGATTTGATTTAGGTTATTACTTAAGACAAAAATCACTATATTGCATTTTTAATATGATGTTTAACTCTAAAATATTTATAATATGATACGACAAGATTATCTCTTAGCAATGATAGAAAATTTCTTCCTAAGGATTTCTAGATTGAAGAAACTGAATCAAGAAAAACCACAAGAAGTACTTCCAGAACTAAATGATATATACCAAGAATTTCTTAATATGAATCGAGAGTTTTTTCTTTCGTCAAGTTTGAAGGATATTTATTCTGTATTTGGTCAGAAACAAGATTCTCTGGCAAAAACAGAGATGTTAGCCGAGTTGATGTATCAAGAATTAAATTTATTCAAATCAACTGTCTATAACAGAGAACTTGCTCATAGACTATTAGAGCTATATGATTTCATTGATCATGAATCTAATGAACTTTCTTTAGAAAGAATGAAACGTAGAGATGAAATAATTAAAATATTAGATTCCGAAATATAAGAAACCTCTCTCCTTTTATTTTGTTCATGATTTTTAAGGCTAAATCCTTGAAATATTCCTTATATATGTGCAATGTAATCTAAAATATCACACGCATTTTGAGTTAAATTCTGAATATTATTAATGTGTTGATATTCAGTCTTATATCAATGCATTAAATTACAATAATCATTTATATTCCTTTATTACATCTTTTCTATGATCTACTAGGAATTCATAAAAAAAGAGCTAACAATAATTTTGTCAGCTCTCTTTTTTATTGGGAGGAAAAATTAATTTCCACTCATCTCTTTTTCAATTTTGTCATATTCTGCACCCATATCTAAATTATAATAGATACCACGAAGTGCAACCATAAATTCTCTTTCTTCAGGTTTCAATTGATGTGCTTTTTCATAATAAGGTAAAGCTTCCTTGAATAAAGGTTTTACTTTAGTAGCAATCGCTTCATTGTAAGCTTTTTGATCTTTTATTGTTGCAGCAGCATCATTCTCTTCGATAGCTTGATTGTAATAAATTCTACCAATGTTACCATAAGCATCTGCATACTCAGGGTTGATCTGAACGGCTTCTTTATATAAATCTAAAGCTTCTTTCGTTTTCTTCTGCTGTTCCAACAAACGTCCTTTCACATCATAGAATTGAGCATTCTTTGGATCCTGTTTAATTGCGTCATCTAGATAATTAAGTGCTTTATCATACTTCCCTTCATTAATATAGATATTAATCAAAGTTTGAATGAAATAAGGTTCTGTTGGAAACTTTAGAGCACCTTCTTCAAGAACTTTTTCAAAGTTAGCAGTATCCTTTAGATTCTGATATTCAAAAGCAAGATATTGATATACTTCATTTTCCTTGTATCCTGTCCCTTTTAGGGCCTCATAACTCTTGATTGCTAATTCAGGGTTTGGAATTTGTGAAGCAGCGATTGCAGCATAATACTGAATCATATTATAATTTGTGTCAACAGGAAAAGCTTCTCCTTTAAACATTTCCAATTTAGGAATTTCAGTATATGTATGGAACATATCATATGCTTTCTGATATTCCTTCTTATCCCAATAATAAGCCCCTCCGTTAACAAAGTAAGATTGGTCATTTTTGATAGCCGATTTAATATCTTTCAGATATTTCGGTTTGATTTTACCTTTTTCATTCGGCATTACATCCAACTCTGCAGCTTTAAGATAATAAGTATAACATCCTAATAGTGCAGAATACATGGTGTTCTCGTCAGGTTGTTTTCCAAGAATCTGTTTGTTTCTTTCAGATTCAAATAATTTGTTTTCAAGGAATCCCGCAACATACCACGTTTTAGCCTGGTCTTTAGTTTCTGGATTTTCTAGAGCAGACTTAATATTAGCCTGAGCTTCACTAAAATTTGGTTTTTCGGCTTTAGCCTCGGTAAAAGCTTTGTTAACAAGCTTCTCCTGAGCAAATGCTCCCGATAAAGAAAGCAACAATGCTGTTGAGATTAAAATTTTCTTCATGTTGAAAATTATTGGTTGTTAATTAGTATGATAATATTTTCATTCTACTCTGAATAATAACATCTTCAGAGTAGAATTTGCTTAAAAGATATTCTTTTTATTCTTCAACAGTGATTATTGGTTCTTGGCTTTCAAGTGAATCTTCTCCTTGATCAGCAGCGACCTTACAAACTGAAGCAATAATATCATTTTTCTTATCCAGATTAATCAATCGTACACCTTGCGTTGCTCGACCCATAACACGCAGGTCTGCAATATGTAGACGAATAGTTATTCCTGATTTATTAATGATCATCATGTCATTATCATCTGTTACACTCTTAATGGCAACAAGATGCCCTGTTTTCTCCGTAAGATTAAGTGTTTTTACACCCTTACCTCCACGGCGGGTAATACGATAAGATGTAATTGGTGATCGTTTTCCAAAACCTTTTTCAGATACAACCATGATAGTCGATTCTGAAGGTTCAATATCGACGATTTCCGTCTGTTCAACGCCTTCATTATCTTCAATTTCGGAAGTTACTTCTTCAATTTCCACATCTTCTGCTTCAATTTCATCTTCAAGGTCAAGAACTGACGGAGCATCCACACCCGGATATTTAACGGTAATCATACCGATAACTTCGTCATCCATATCATCTAACTTCATACCGCGAACTCCTGTTGCATTTCTACCCATGGAGCGAACGGCATTTTCATGGAAACAAATTGCACGACCATTCTTGTTTGCCATGATTACATGCTGTTCACCATCTGTTAAACGAACTTCAATAACCTGGTCATCATCATTGATGTTAATGGCATTGATACCATTTGTTCTAGGACGAGAATATGCTTCCAAAGAAGTTTTCTTTATCAGTCCACGTTTAGTACAGAAAAGTAAGCTGTGGATACTATTATAATCCGGATCCTGTAAATTCTTAACACGAATGAAAGCATTTACTTTATCATCAGAATCGATATTTAGTAGATTCTGGATTGCACGGCCTTTCGTGTTTTTGCTACCTTCCGGAATCTCATAAACTTTCAGCCAGAAACAACGTCCCTTTTGAGTAAAGAACAACATTGTATTATGCATAGAAGCAGGATAAATATATTCGATGAAATCTTCATCGCGCGTATTACTTCCTTTTGCACCTACTCCTCCTCTATTTTGTGCTCTGAATTCTGTTAATGGAGTACGTTTAATATACCCCATATGAGAAATGGTGATAATCATCTCATCGTCTGAATAGAAATCTTCAGGATTAAACTCCTCAGATGAATAAACAATTTCAGAACGACGCTCATCTCCATATTTAGCACGTATCTCAAGCAATTCATCTTTGATTACGTTCATACAAAGAACTTCATCGGAAAGAATCTGATTGAAATATTCGATTTGCTTCATGATCTCTCCAAACTCAGCATGTAATTTGTCTTGTTCCAAACCGGTAAGCTGACGAAGTCTCATTTCAACAATAGCACGAGCTTGAATTTCAGTAAGTTCAAAACGTTCTATTAATCGTTCGCGAGCAATATCAGGGCTTTTTGAAGAACGAATGATTGCAATAACTTCATCGATGTTATCAGATGCAATGATCAGACCCTTTAAAATATGAGCTCTTTTTTCTGCTTCTCCCAACTCATATCTTGTTCTCCTTATTACCACATCATGGCGATGTTCAACAAAATAATGAATTAAGTCTTTCAGATTTAGCATCTTCGGACGACCATTTACCAGAGCAATATTATTAACGTTGAAGGTTGTTTGGCAAGCAGTAAGTTTATAAAGTTTGTTCAATACGACATTCGCATTGGCATCTTTTTTTACATCTACTACGATTCTCATCCCCTGGCGATCAGATTCATCATTGATATTAGAAATTCCTTCCAATTTTTTCTCATCAACCAAAGATGCGATATGCTTAATAAGTTCTGCTTTGTTTACTAGATAAGGTATTTCTGTAATAACAATCTTTTCGCGATTGTGCTCTGTTTCAATTTCAGCCTTAGCTCTGATTACAACGCGTCCACGACCTGTTTCAAAAGCTTCTTTTACTCCGGAAACTCCATAAATGAACCCACCTGTAGGGAAATCCGGCGCTTTGACGAATTTAGATAAACCTTCAATAGTGATTTCTTTATCCTCTATATATGCCACAGTAGCATCAATAACTTCAGAGAGGTTATGTGGTGGCATATTTGTTGCCATACCCACCGCGATACCAGATGCTCCATTTACTAGCAATGTTGGAATTCGGGTAGGAAGAACCGTCGGCTCTTTAAGCGTATCGTCAAAGTTTAACTGAAAATCAACCGTATTCTTATCAATATCGCGGAGCATCTCTTCTGCAATCTTCGCAAGACGTGCTTCTGTATAACGCATTGCTGCTGCGCTATCTCCGTCGACAGATCCAAAGTTACCCTGTCCGTCAACCTGAGGGTATCTTAAAGACCAAGGTTGTGCCATACGAACTAGAGCACCATACACAGATGAATCTCCATGTGGATGGTATTTACCTAGAACTTCACCAACGATTCTGGCTGACTTTTTATAGGGCTTATCAAACGTATTCCCTAATTCATTCATACCGAATAATACACGACGATGAACTGGCTTGAATCCATCACGTGCATCCGGCAAAGCGCGAGAGACAATTACCGACATCGAATAATCGATGTAAGATGACTTCATCTCATCCTCAATGTTAATCTTTATAATTCTATCTTGATCAACCATTTAATAAATAGTTTGGTTATATAAATTTCTTTTAAAAAACGACGCACTAAGGTACGATTTTTCCTTCAAATCATGAAATAATTCATTTGACTTCTTTGATATAAAAAACGCTTTAAATGCCCTTTTTTGCTAATATTTCAAGAAACAAAGATACCGATTTTTCTCTTTTTATAATCAAATTCAGAACTCCTTTTTCTTTATTGATCTCTATGAGCCGAATATTCATAATTTTCCGCTCATTAGTTAAAATAAAACTTTACATTACGGCATACAATTTGTAGTAATTTGATCGAACAACATAAATAGTAAAGTGTTTTACCTATATTTGAAGAAATAGGTGTCATTCAATTTACAGAAAAGAAAACATTACATATGGAAAAAAACTTTTCACCACGTATTAAAGATGTTTTAGGCTATAGCCGACAAGAAGCATCAAGGCTTCATAGCTCTTTTATAGGTCCCGAGCATCTTTTTTTGGGTATTCTCCGAGACGGTACCGGAAAAGCGATAGATGTTCTTGAAAAATCCGGTTTAAATCTGACTGAAGTACGAAAACAGATTGAATCGGAACTACTTAAATCGGAGAATACTCTTGACTTTGGCGATGAACCACATCAAGAAATTATCATTAGCAAAACCACAGATCGTGCATTAAAAATAAGCATATTAGAAGCTCGCATGCTTAAATCTAAAGAAACGGATACTGAACATCTGCTATTAGCGATCTTAAAAGACCAGACTACAATTGCATCTAAGATATTGAATCAGTCAAACATAGATTATGACTCTGTAGCAGGCAGACTTAAATCTGACAATCAGACAGATAAACAGATTGAAACAGGACTTTCTTCACCCACAATGATGGGCGCTGGATTTACCGATGACGATGATGATGAAGAGATGGAAGAGGAACGTCGATATCATAATGAACAGAACAAAGGAACCGGAGGTAAGCCGAACAATGATACTCCTGTACTTGATAATTTCGGAACCGATATGACGAAAGCGGCAGAAGAAGGGCGTTTAGACCCTGTAATCGGACGCGAAATGGAGATTGAACGTCTTGCCCAGATACTTTCTCGACGCAAGAAAAACAATCCAGTTTTAATAGGAGAACCCGGAGTTGGGAAATCAGCTATCGTAGAAGGTCTGGCTTTGCGTATAATTCAAAAGAAAGTATCTCGTGTGCTCTTCGATAAACGAGTCGTTGCATTGGATATGGCTTCTATTGTGGCAGGGACTAAATACCGTGGCCAGTTTGAAGAGCGAATTAAAGCGATCTTAAATGAACTGTCTAAAAACCCAAATATCATATTATTCATAGATGAACTCCACACAATTGTTGGAGCCGGAGGTGCTACCGGATCAATGGACGCAGCGAATATGCTTAAACCAGCTTTAGCTCGTGGCGAAATCCAATGTATCGGAGCTACTACATTAGATGAATATCGCAAGAATATTGAAAAAGATGGAGCCCTTGAAAGACGTTTTCAAAAGGTGATGGTAGATCCTACAACTCCGGAAGAGACGCTCCAGATTCTTAAAAATATTAAGGAAAGATATGAAGATCATCACAATGTTACCTATACGGACGATGCGCTGGAAGCATGCGTAAAGCTGACAGACCGATACATCAGTGATCGTAACTTTCCTGATAAAGCAATAGATGCACTAGACGAAGCCGGTTCAAGGGTACACATCTCTAATATCGTGGTTCCTAAAGAGATCGAGGAGATGGAGAAATTGATTGATGCAACACGTGAGGACAAAATCAAAGCTGTTAAGTCACAGAATTTCGAATTAGCTGCAAGTTTTCGCGATAAGGAAAAAGAGTACATCTCTAAATTAGAAATGGCTAAGAAGCGCTGGGAAGAGGATATCCAAGAACAACGCCAAACAGTTGATGAAGATAAAATTGCAGAAGTCGTAGCAATGATGTCAGGAGTGCCGGTACAACGTATTGCTCAAGCTGAAGGACATAAGCTTCTAGAGATGTCTGCTGAGCTTAAAAAACGAATTATCGGACAGGATGAAGCGGTTAATAAGATTGTAAAAGCGATTCAACGTAATCGTGTAGGGCTCAAAGATCCAAATAAACCAATAGGTACATTTATGTTTCTAGGGCCAACTGGTGTTGGTAAAACTCATTTAGCAAAGCAGTTAGCTCAGTTTTTATTTGATTCAAAGGATAACCTTATTCGAATAGACATGAGTGAATTCATGGAGAAATTCACCGTATCGCGTCTCATTGGAGCACCTCCCGGATATGTAGGTTATGAAGAAGGTGGTCAGCTAACAGAAAAAGTAAGAAGACACCCCTACTCTGTTGTACTTCTCGATGAAGTGGAAAAAGCCCATCCGGATGTATTCAACCTACTGCTTCAGGTTATGGATGAAGGCCGATTAACTGATTCGCTTGGCAGAAGAATTGACTTCAAAAATACAATTCTGATCATGACTTCGAATATCGGTACACGCCAGTTAAAAGATTTCGGACGAGGAGTAGGATTTGGTACCAGCGTAAATGAATCGGATAAGGATTTCTCAAGAGGTGTTATACAAAAGGCCTTAAACAGAGCTTTCGCGCCTGAGTTTCTAAACCGAGTAGATGATATCATTATGTTTGATCAACTTGACAAAGAGGCTATTCATAAGATCATTGACATCGAACTAGAGGGCTTCTACAAGCGCGTTGAAAATCTTGGTTATAAATTAATCATCACGGATGAAGCAAAAGATTTTATCGCATCCAAAGGATATGATGTCCAATTTGGAGCCAGACCTCTGAAAAGAGCTATTCAAAAATACCTCGAAGACGAAATGGCTGAAATGATTATTCGAGCTACCGTAAGTGAAGGTGATATCATAGAAGTTGATTTTGATAAAGAAAGTCAGAAAATACAAACACAAATAAAGAAAACAGATTATACCCTGGATTCGTAACTTTTGTCATATAGAATCGCCAAAATGTCAGACGTTCTCGTCTGGCATTTTTTTTGTCCTATCAACTGTGTAAAAACATACAATAATTAACTTAATACAATCATACAAGATGAGTACACAAAAAGGTTCAATTAATGTTACATCGGAAAATATATTTCCGGTAATTAAGAAATTCTTATATAGTGATCATGAGATTTTCCTTCGTGAACTTGTTTCAAATGCTGTAGATGCTACACAGAAACTTAAAACACTGAATGTAGTTGGTGAATATAAAGGACCACTGAATGATCTGAAAGTTGAAGTTCGTATCGATAAGAATGCCGGTACATTGACAATTGCGGATCATGGAGTTGGTATGACTGCTGATGAGATTGAAAAGTATATCAATCAGATCGCTTTTTCAGGTGCAGAAGAGTTTCTTGAAAAATATAAAAATGATGCGAATGCCATCATCGGTCATTTTGGTTTGGGATTCTATTCTGCTTTTATGGTATCAAGCAAAGTTGTAATCAAAACAAAATCATATAAGGAGGATGCTCCTGCAATGGAATGGGAATGCGACGGTTCTCCAGAATATATGATGCAAGAGATAAAGAAAGAAGATCGTGGTACCGAAATTATTCTTTATATCGACGAGGAAAATAAAGAATTCCTCGAGAAAGAAAGAATAGAAACTCTTTTAAGAAAATATTGTCGCTATTTACCGGTTGAGATTGTTTTTGGTAAGAAGGAAGAGTATAAAGAGGGGAAAATGGTTGAAACTGACCAAGATAATGTGATCAATAAAACAGAACCGGAATGGACAAAAGCTCCGGCAGAAATGACGGATCATGATTATAAGAATTTCTACCGTGACCTTTATCCTATGGCAGGAGATCCTTTGTTCTGGATCCATTTGAATGTTGATTTCCCTTTCCATCTGACCGGAATACTGTATTTCCCGAAATTGACGAACAACGACTTTAATCGCAATAAGATCCAACTCTATTCTAATCAAGTATATGTAACGGATTCGGTAGAGGGAGTGGTTCCGGAATTCATGATGCTTCTTCAAGGGGTGATCGATTCTCCGGATATTCCTTTAAATGTATCTCGTTCTTATCTGCAGAGTGATCACAATGTGAAAAAGATCTCCGGTTATATCACAAGAAAAGTAGCAGATAGATTACAACAGATCTTTAATGAGAATCGTAAAGATTTCGAAGAAAAATGGGATGACATCAAAGTATTTATCGAATACGGTATGCTTTCTGATGATAAATTCTATGAAAAAGCGAAAGACTTTGTCCTTTTGAAGAATGTTGATGGTCAGTATTTCACATTAGAAGAATACAAAAAACTGATTACAGATAACCAAACTGACAAAGACAATCAGTTGATTTATCTATACGCAAATGATAAAGATGCCCAATATCCTTATATTGAAAATGCTAAAGCAAAAGGTTATGATGTCTTATTGTTAGACGGACAGTTAGATAATCACTTCGTAGCGATGCTGGAGCAAAAACTTGAAAAAAGTCGTTTCGTGCGTGTTGACAGTGATATTATTCCAAATCTTATCAAGAAAGATGATATTAAAACAGCTGCTCTGAATGATGATGAAAGACGCATGTACGCTCATTTATTCAAATCTCAGATTCCGTCGATCGAAAAAGCTGAATTTATTGTTATGTTTGAAGCCATCGGCGATTTAGCTCAACCTGTTGTGATTACACAAAATGAGTTTATGCGTCGAATGAAAGAGATGCAGGCCTTACAGCCGGGAATGAGCTTCTATGGTGAACTACCTGATTCTTTCAATCTGATTGTAAATACCGATAACCCATTGGTGAAAAAGGTGTTGGAAAATGCTAATTCTGCTTTTGGCTCAGAGGTTGCTCCAATCAATCATGAGATGAAAGAGAAAAATGATGAAGCAGAAAAACTACGTAAAGAAAACCATTCGAAAAAAGAGGATGAGGTTTCAGTAGAAGAAAGAGAGAGACTTCGTAAATTAGAAGATTCTATCTCGGAATTACGTTCAAAGGAAGAAACCATTATCGACCAATATGGTAATAATGATCAGACGTTGAGACAGCTTATTGACTTATCTCTATTGGCAAATAATATGCTTAAAGGAGAGGCACTGAACAACTTCATTAAACGTTCAACCACACTACTCTAACATACTCATCTCATAAGTAAATAGATAAAAAGAGAGACAATATCGAGTTCAAATACTCCGATATTGTCTCTCTTTATTTCTCTAAAATCACACTTCTGTTTTCTGTTCAAGTTTGTCAATATAAAGGACTCCGTTAAGGTGATCCACCTCATGTTGAAAAATGATAGCAGTAAAACCTGTAATCATTTCCTCTTTTATTTCGAAAGTATCTTCATCCAAATAGCGCAATTTAATCGCCAAAGAACGATTTACATTCCCATTTCTATCAGGAACAGAAAGACACCCTTCCGAACCTACTTTTTTTTGCTGGGAGTAACCGAATATAACTGGATTCACGTAGAATCGAAAAGGCATTCCTTCTAAATCAAGACGTTGTACGGCAATTAATCTCTTTTGAACTCCTACTTGAGGAGCTGCAATTCCTACTCCTTCCCGATCTGGATTTGTTACAGTAAGGAGCATTCTGTCTTTCAGACGCTTATATTCGGTAGTTAATAAATCCGACTGAGAAAGATCAACGGCTTTTTGATGAAGAAAATGTAATTCAGCTTCATTTTCAACCGTATACAGAGTCATTAATCCATCGCCGGAATGAATCAGATTGATCTCATTTGCAGAAAAACCCCCGTTAGAAGGGAGTGAAATCTGATTATTCAAGTTCATATAAATAATAAAATATTCCTAATTGACATTTTAAAGAATGTTCCCTTGAGGAGAGACATTCAGAAGTATCTCTTATTTCGGAAGTATATCCCGTAAGATGAAAATATCAGGAGAATCTGTGGATATTTTTAGTTTCAAGGATCTCTCCAAGCGTATAATACATCTCTCCGCCTTCAATATACAACGCTTTCCCCTCTTCGTAAAGTTGGATGTATCCTTCTTCATCCGGTTCAAAGTCTAATTCCGTTTTTTCAACTTTCACCAACGCTTCCGGTGCGTCCGGTTCATTTCCCGCAACAAAACGAATCGCATCATAAAGTTTTATCGTCACCTCATTCGGTGTGACAATTAAATATTTAGATTGAGTAGAGGGTGTAATTTCTCTTACTTCTAATTTTCTTTTGCCGGAAATCACTTCTTCAAAAGATTTTGATTTAATAAGGAGCTTCAATACTTCCATAACTTATTTTTTTTTGGAAAGATACACAATAATAACGACCCTCCGAACAATGCATCTATACTAATTCGTTAAAGAGCTGTCTGTCAATGCAACTTGGATAAATCGATGGAACAGATGTGTTCAACAACAATCCTTCTGAAGGTATTATGTAATGACAATTCAGATCAGATCTTACATTTTTCGAGAGAAAGCAGTTCATCATTGGTATTTACATTTGACATGCAGATAACTTCATCTGACTCAAGTGGTACCCGAATCCCCTCATTTCTATTTATTGCTTCGCGAATCTGATATTTCCCAGAATGAATTATATCCGTCAGAAGAGGTAAATGTGTTTTTTCGTAAATTCCCGGAAAAGGATATATATCGTTGTTGTCTCTGTCGAAAACTGTTATTTTCCCAGATTGATGAGCTTCAAGTAATTTTCGAATCATCTCCTCCGTCACCAAAGGCATATCACAGGTAACTACAACATTAACATCTGTAGGGGATGCTTCAAGAGAGCTACAAACACCTCCAAGGGGTCCGATATTTTCATATTTATCCGGAATGCAAGGATAACCATATCGCACATATTCCTCTTTATCACCGCTAATGATCACCTGATCACAAAATTTTGCAAGAAGATCAATACTATGCTTAATCATCGTCTTATTCTGAAACATAGATATAGCTTTATTTGAGCCGAAACGCACACTTCGCCCTCCTGCCAATACAATTCCTGTAATATTCATTTTCTAAAAGATAATATTTATTTAAACTCAGGCAGAAAATAACCTATTATTCATAACATCTGAACGAATCATTTGTTCTTTTCTTTTTCTACCGTGCAAATTATGAAAAACCCTTTAAACAAAACCCCTTACTCATACTATTTTTATAATAAATATGAATATTTTTATTCGTTAATAAGTTGAGTGATTAGCGTATTTTTATGCTTAAAGTTAAATTAAAGATTATAGCACATGAAACAATATGATTTCAATCGAATAATTGATCGAACGCAGACGAACTCAGTGAAGACTGAAGCTCTCAAGGATCTTTATGGCACATCCGATCTTATCCCACTCTGGGTTGCTGATATGGATTTCCCTACACCCGATTTTATTCTAGATGCCATCCGCAAAAGGCTCGACCATCCGATCCTTGGTTACCCTTCTGTTCCCGAAAGCTACT
Organism: Bacteroidales bacterium; assembly: GCA_036655355.1. GTDB lineage: Bacteria > Bacteroidota > Bacteroidia > Bacteroidales > JAUNSR01 > JAUNSR01. The sequence goes on along the minus strand of JAVVQG010000009.1, from coordinate 5,491 downwards.
ATCAAACATTGATTCAATGGGTTAGTGATAAACACAATTGGAAGGTAAAGAGAGAATGGCTGAGTTTCATACCGGGTATCGTAAAAGGAATCGGTATGGTTTTACAAGCCTTCACACAGCCTGGTGACAAAGTCATTATTCAACCGCCAGTTTACCATCCATTTCGAATTATCCCTGAGGAAAATGGGCGAATTATCGTAAATAATCCATTGAAAAAGAGGAATCAAGGATATGAAATGGATTTTACCCAATTAGAAGAAATTATCGATGAAAAATGCAAGGTCTTGATTCTTTGCAATCCGCATAATCCAGGAGGAATCGTTTGGGATAAGGACACATTACTCAAACTAGCCGAAATATGTTCAAAGAACAATATCTTGGTTATTTCGGATGAAATCCATTCAGAGATGATTCACAAGGGCTTCACTCATTTCCCTTTTGCATCCGTTTCTGAGTGTGCTGCAAATAATTCAATCACTTTCATGGCTCCCTCCAAAACTTTCAATATAGCCGGCATAGTAAGTTCCTATGCAATCGTACCTAATGAGAAGATCCGTACATGCTTTTTCGATTATCTCAATGCGAATGAATTTAATTATCCTTCGATATTTTCTATAATTGCAACTGAAGCAGCCTATACGGAAGGTGAAGAGTGGCTCAAACAATTGATGTGTTATTTAGAGAGCAATATTCAATTTGTTGAAGATTTTATGGGTAAAAATATACCTCAGATTCGGATGATACGTCCCCAAGCCTCCTTCCTTGTTTGGCTTGATTGCAGGGGATTACAGCTAAATCACCAACAACTCATATCTCTATTCGTTGATAAAGCCCGACTTGCACTGAACGATGGTGAAAGTTTCGGTCCCGGAGGAGCTGGATTCATGCGGTTGAATATTGCCACCCCCCATGAGGTTCTTAAAAAAGCATTACAACAATTAGAAAAGGCGGTTAATTCATCTCGATAAACTACCTTTAGATAAGGTCTGGGAAATCAACTAAAGACAGGTAGATGGCGCATTTGACCTTGATGTTAGATAAAAAAAGATACAAATGGAAAAGAATGAGATAAAAGAATTGCTTGATGAATTTGTAGACCGGATCAATGTTCCTGAATTTGTGTCCAATGATCCTGTTCAATTTCCCAAAAGGTATGATAATTTACAAGATATAGAGGTCGCGGGACTTCTTACGGCTTTGATCTCCTGGGGAAAACGTTCTATGATTCTTCGAAATGTCGATAACATGCTCTCTTCCATGGGAAGTTCACCCTTTGGATTTATCATGGAATCTACCTTAGAAACCAATTCAATCCCCTATACGCTTCATCGTACGTTTAATTCGAATGATTTCATCTATTTATGTAAAGGGTTACGTCACATATACAATCGTTATTCATCTTTGGAGCAATTCTTTGAAGGACGCGATCCGTTCGATGGAATTTCTTCTCTCCGTGAACAAATAATATTGGGGAATAATGAACCGGGCAACCGTGCAGAGAAGCATCTCTCCTCTCCGATGAAGAATTCTGCGTGCAAACGCTTTCACATGTATTTACGTTGGATGGTCAGACAAGACGGGATCGTAGACATAGGATGTTGGAAAAAAGTTTCCCCTGCAGCTCTTTACATCCCGCTAGATACGCATGTGGCAAATATTTCACGATTATTAGGAATGGTCGATAGAAAACAGAATGACCGTAAAACAGTTGAATCACTTACTTCTGTTCTGCGTGAGTTCGATCCATCCGACCCTATTCGTTATGACTTTGCCCTATTTGGTATAGGCGAGGCCGGGTTATTAAAATAAAAGAAGCCACAAGCTTGATTCTCCTAAAATGCTTGTGGCTTTACTTAAAAATACACACCTTATAAACTATTAAACTTGCTTTAAACCCATTGTTGATCAATTACTGTAACTTGCATTTGTTAAGAGCACTTTAGCGTGGGTTAAAGCCTTTACCGTATGTATAATGGAAGATTTGAATTCCAGAAGATCTCCTTTTTTCAAATCAAATTTATCACCTGTATCAAATTCTATCGTAATATTTCCTTCAAGAATCTGAACGACTCCCACTCCATTGAGAGAGTGATGAGGCAAACCACCTCCTTCTTCAAATTCCAGATAATAGACTTTTAGCAAATCATTCGCCAAAAGAAGGGCTTTGGGCTCCTTGACGTCATTAAGATTTACAACTTTCATACCGATTTAGTTAATGTATCAGGTACTCAACCGGATACCGGGTTAATATTCAGATGGATATGGGAAACTTCTTTCTGTAAAGCCCACTTTTATAAGTTTTTGGACTTCCTTAGGCATCGAATCCCACGAACGAAGCGTTTGTTTATCAGATTTAGGCGAAGTAGGCAGATATGCCCAACGATTCACTAGTAACTGCCACGGAGAATATATCTGTGACTCCTCTTCAGTTAACGGCTCATTTCCAAAATCGGGATCAGCTATTTTCATCTGGACCTCTCCTTGTTCAAAATGGATTTCCCATTCCTCAGGAATCTCTACCTTAATTTTATTTCCCGTTTCAAAAAGCCACGCGATGTCGATAATTGACTCCAATACGCATTTGTCACACACATAATTAGCCGGAGCTATCTGTTCGATCCGTTTCTGACCCTCTTTACTCAATTCAAACCAGGAAGAAAACTGTGTATAGAAATGTTTTACCCTAAACAGAAAATCCTGATATCCTTTCGTTGTTGTATCCGCAGGTTCGTTCCAATCAAATACGTATTTATCAAATACTCCCCAACGCCTGCATACCATGAACCATCCCTCAAAAGAGTCCGTATTGTTTAACTCCTTTTCCACCAATTCTGATGGATACTTAGCTTTCAATATGTATCCGTCTATTTCAAAAGAGACGCCGTCAGGTACTTCGGTATGGGTATAATAATTGGTCTTTTTATTATACTCATGCTGTAAAACGTCTGAAAGTTGTTCGTTATCTTTTCTCATAATTTGAAATTTGATCTATCCTGTTTAAATAACAAGTGGCTTTGTTCATTGGTTCACAGCAATTCAAAATCAACTAATTATAAAGCGTTTAAAAAGACCCCCTTTATGCAATAATAACAATTTTCAATAGCAATATTCTAAATATCTCCTCTTCATTATTATCTTACAATAATAAGAACCTATACGCCAGACTCTTCTTAATCCTTTTGTACCGGCCGGTTGTTTTATTGAAGTAAACTAATCTCTTTTTAAGCCCGACAGAAAGAAAATACGTTCCGGGTATCTTTGTTTTTTAAGGTCCTCGTACTCCTTAGTATTCAAATAAATTCTCTTATAGATGAAACGACGCGCAAAGAAAATTTATCCGATCATCTTCCTATTGTTGTTTTTATTTACCGCCGGGATACTTTCTCAGCAAGATACTTTGCAAAGAGATTCTCTGAGTGTAGATACGACCCACCTCCTTTTGAAACAAGATACGCTGCTTCAAAAGAGTTCGTCGAATGAAATTGTTATCCCATACAGAGCTTCTACCGGAAAAGAAACCTATCCGGCAAGCCAATTATATTCATCTTGGCATCATGAATTCCTCACTCCTGCCTCTTTCCCAAAATCAGCAATCCCTGATACGTTCAATATTGACTTGAAAGGATTTGAATTTCCTGCACAGGGGAAAGTTACCTCTTCTTTTGGAAAACGTTCCTCCCGGCAACATTACGGTGTGGATTTGAAGATCGCTATGAAAGATACCATTCGGGCGGCCTTCTCAGGGAAAGTAAGGATTGAACGATATGAACCACGTGGGTATGGCTATTACATTGTAATTCGGCACCCGAACGGATTGGAAACAATCTACGGTCATCTTGCAAAATTTCTTGTCAAAGTAAATCAATACGTAGTAGCAGGCGAACCGATAGCATTAGGAGGCAACACGGGCCGATCCTCCGGGCCACACCTACATTTCGAAACCCGTTTCATGGGGAACCCCATCAACCCGGGCGATCTGATTGACTTCACTTCCAACTCATTGCTCTCTTCAACATATACTTATACAAAAAATAAAAAAATCGTACGTACGACCCGTTCCTCTATTCTTACAAAGAAGAAATAATCCACATCGGCTTTTGTTATGATTAGACCGTAATGGCAACAAATGCTAAATAAATAACCCGAATAAACAAAGTTCCATGATCTGTGTTTTAATGAAAGAGATTAACAACTAACAAATAATAATTGCCTTATGTCAGAAGCGAACAAACCTTTGGTAAATAAGTCTTTTGAGATGATTAAACAATATCTTAAAAGTGCAGTTCCGCCATGTGTGGCAACTGTAGATACACCAGAACATTATGAAGTCACCGCTGTCAACAACGGTACAAAACATCTTTTTGGATATTGCATAGCTCATCGGAATACAGTAACGATGGGGTTCAATGAAGATATTCCTGAGTCGGATTTCAAACAATTGGTGCCAAAACGGATATTAGAAATGATGAATGAAAACAGGCGCATTGCCATTCGTGATGCTGATGAGCATGAACTGAGTTCTGCAATTCGAGATGCATGCAATCAGCTCCTTTACTATTATAATGAAAAAGGTTGGTATGCTGTTTAAAATAGAATAATATGGAAAAGCTAAAAGTTATATTCAAGAGAATCAGAGAGGATTTTAAAGATCAGGTGCCTCCTTTGACCGCTACAATTGATCAAGAACACCACTATGAAGTATGGGCGATTAACGGAGATAAAAAAACTTTCTTCGGGAAAGTGATCATGCATGCCGACTACGTTGAACTTTCTTTCTATAAAGACCTCTCTCGTGAAACCGAATGGACGTTATTCCCAGGTGATATCTTCAAAAGGATGGAAGATCGTTTTTCTTGTGACATTCCCGATCTATCACCGGAATTGCAAGGCAATATAAAAGAAGTAATCGGAAACTTGATCGATTATTTTAAAATGAATGGTTATCTGCCTAAATAGTCATATATTAGAAAAGCGGCTGTCTAAGACACATTGTTTATGACAGCCGCTTTTGTTGTTTCCGTTTGTTTGCGTCAGAGTCGGTTTTTGAGGAGATGTAATGGGAAGAATAGAGCGATCGATACTTCTAAAATTAGAATGGATAGGAGCAATTCATGTCAAGAAGCATTCCGTTTGCCTCTTCAGTGCTTTGAAGAGGCTGCTTCAAAGCACTGAAGAAGGCGCTTCAGAGTACTGAAGAAGCTGCTTCAAAGCACTGAAGAAGGCGCTTCAGAGTACTGAAGAGGCTGCTTCAAAGTACTGAAGAGGCTGCTTCAAAGTACTGAATAGGCTTCTTCAGAGTACTGAAGAAGTAAATATACAGTAATGTTTTGGTGAAAAAATAGGAATGATCTGGTAAAAAAACAGGAAGGGGTCGGAGTTTTAATAACCTCTTTCTCAATAAAAGTAAAAGAGGCTGACCCATTCCTTTGCATGAACTTGAAGTGCACCCCAAAAGTTAGACAAAAAACTTTTGGGGTGCATTCTTTATGAA
>JAVVQG010000008.1:0-174245 GCA_036655355.1 Bacteroidales bacterium | reverse complement strand
GAGCATCAGCCTTCCAAGCTGAGGGTCGCGGGTTTGAGCCCCGTTTCCCGCTCAACTAAAAATATAGATCGCGGAATGGAGCAGTGGTAGCTCGTCGGGCTCATAACCCGAAGGTCGTTGGTTCGAGTCCAGCTTCCGCAACTAAAGCAAGGCTTACGGTTTTCCGTAAGCCTTTTCTTTTTATACCGGCTTAAACAAAAAATGGGCTCATCCGGGCTCACCTGTAAAAGTTGGGCTCAAGCAAAATATCCGGTTGTTTTTAATCTTAAACAAAAAAAGGCCTGAACCGATTCCGTTCAGACCTTCTTCGTTTTATGCCGTTTCTTATTTATTGTAACGCTTTTTCAACTCGGCAATCATATCGGTTGTCATGTTTTCTAGCGTATATGTAGGCGTCCACCCCCACTCTTCACGAGCACAAGAGTCATCCATTGAATCTGGCCATGAGTCAGCAATCGCCTGACGAACCGGATCAAATTCGTAATGCATCTTGAAATCAGGAATGTGCTTCAGGATCTCTTTGCGGATGATTTCCGGGTCGAAGCTCATCGCCGTTACGTTAAAGGAGTTGCGATGAACCAATTTCGACGGATCTGCATTCATGATGTCGATACATGCTTTCAAGGCATCCGGCATGTACATCATATCCATAAATGTACCCGCTTGGATTGGACAAGCGAAATCACGACCTTCAACTGCCGCGTAGAAAATATCCACTGCATAGTCCGTTGTTCCGCCACCTGGCAACGTTACATTAGAGATCAATCCCGGAAAACGCACCGAACGCGTATCTACTCCATATTTCGTATGGTAGTAATCACTCAACAACTCACAAGCTACTTTTGTAACTCCATACATTGTTTTCGGACGCTGAATCGTATCCTGAGGCGTATTCTCATGCGGCGTATTAGGACCGAAGGCTCCGATAGAGCTTGGAGTGAATACCGCGCATTTCTTTTCACGCGCAATCTCAAGAATATTTAACAATCCATTCATCTGGATATTCCATGCAAGCAATGGTTTTGCTTCTGCCACTGCAGAAAGAAGGGCTGCCAGATTGTAAATCGTATCGATCTGATACTTATCTACGATAGCCGCCAACTGAGCCGCATTCGTTACATCGGCAACTTCTGCCGGACCGCTTTCCAAAAGAATTCCTGTAGGTTCGGCTCCGGGAATATAACCTGCAACTATATTTCCGTCAGGGATCTGTCTGCGCAATTCCATGGTCAATTCCGAACCAATCTGTCCGGTTGAACCAATCACTAATACATTCTTCATATCTTAAAGGGTTTAATTCTGTGCGCCAAAGATAAACGTTTCAAATTGTAAGAGAATGCAATTTTACTTCCTTTTTCAGCATTATATTAAAAATAATTTTAGAAATTTGTGAAGAAATTATATCTAATACACATTCTGTATATTTATATAATTTTTAAAAATAGATTGTACTATTTAATTTATTTACTTTACCGACTCAACATTCATCAAATTATAAGAATATGTACGGAGAAATCAAACAATTTCTAACTAACGAACTACAAGCTATCGATGAAGCTGGTCTTTTCAAAAAAGAACGAATCATCACGTCGCCACAAACTGCCGAAATCACACTTGAAGGCGGCCAGTCAGTACTCAATTTCTGTGCAAACAACTACTTGGGACTTTCTGATCATCCCCGCGTAGTAAAAGCAGCTCAGGATGCAATGAACACACACGGATACGGGATGTCATCTGTGCGCTTTATCTGCGGAACTCAGGATCTTCACAAACAGCTTGAAGCGGCGATCTCTGATTATTTCCAGACAGAAGACACGATTCTATACGCAGCATGTTTTGATGCAAACGGTGGCGTTTTCGAACCATTGCTATCTGATCAGGATGCAATCATTTCTGACTCTTTGAACCATGCATCAATCATTGACGGTGTACGTCTTTGCAAAGCGAAACGTTACCGCTATGCAAATGCGAACATGGTTGAGCTTGAAAAATGCCTTCAGGATGCACAGGAACAGCGTTTCCGCATCATCGTAACAGACGGTGTTTTCTCTATGGACGGAAATGTTGCTCCTATGGACCAGATCTGCCAATTGGCTGAGAAATACGATGCATTGGTTATGGTTGACGAATGTCACTCTGCCGGTGTAGTTGGTGCTACCGGACATGGTGTAAGTGAGTTGTTCGACGTTTACGGTCGTATCGACATCTATACAGGTACACTTGGTAAAGCATTCGGAGGTGCAATCGGTGGTTTCACAACTGGCCGTAAAGAGATCATCGACCTATTGCGTCAGCGCTCACGTCCTTACCTATTCTCGAACTCTATTCCACCGGCAGTCGTTGGAGCTGGAATCGAAGTATTCAAGATGTTGAAAGAGAGCGATGAACTACATACAAAACAGCAGGAAAACGTGAAATATTTCCGCGAAAAGATGCTTGAAGCAGGTTTTGATATCAAACCTACCCAATCTGCAATCTGTGCGGTAATGCTTTACGATGCTAAACTTTCGCAGGACTTCGCAAACAAGATGTTGGAAGAAGGTATCTATGTAACCGGATTCTACTATCCGGTAGTACCGAAAGATCAGGCTCGTATCCGTGTTCAGCTTTCTGCTGCTCACGAAAAAGAACACCTTGACAAAGCGATTGCCGCTTTCATTAAAGTGGGAAAAGAATTGGGCGTTATTAAATAAGATAACTTCTCATTTATAAAAAGGATCCGGTGAGTTTTGCTCATCGGATCCTTTTTTTAAGTAACACCTTCATAACCTACCCGTGGTATAATCAAAACTAATTCGATAAAATTTTCCATTCCTTCACTCCTTCACTCCTTCATTCCTTCATTCCTTCACTCCTTCATTCCTTCAATCTACATCCGATTTTTTCTCCCGATTATCAATCTTCTATAGGGTCTTTCATCTGATATTTGGCCCTTAATCGTCGATTTTCGCGCGATACCAGATATACCCCCGCAAAAATAAAGAGAGCCGATACAGGCTGATACCATTCAAACAGCGCCTGACCCAAAGCCACCCCTACGATGGAAGCGACAATCGGCACTTCATAATCATACATTGCAACCGTTGTGGCAACAAGTCGTTTCATCGCATAAGGAATCAAGAAATAGGTGAGTCCCGTCGGGAAAAGCATCACAAAAATCAAAACGGCTATCGGTTTCCAATTCGTTCCCGCTTCCAGAACCGGCGTACTCCATCCGAAAATGAATGTAAGCGGTATGCTCAACACAAATGCCCCGCTGAACATCCATTTCAACATGGTGGCAGCAGAATATTTTCCAGCCAGCTTTTTGTTGGTAATCAAATAGAAACCATACGCCACGGCACTCATGAAGCAGAAAACATTTCCGACGATGGTATTTTTTCCTCCGGGAGGATTTTCCTGAATGATAATCAGAAGCACCGTACCGATGATTCCAAATAGAATCCCGAGAATTTTCAATTTACTGATTTTCTCTCCAAAAAGGAAGATCGCCAACGCCAATACCACCAACGGCATTGTCGACATGATCAGAGAGCTGTCTATCGGTGACGACTTCTCAACCCCAAGCAAATAAAACGATATATAAGCCGTTAAACTGACCGCACCTCCCGAGAGCATCAGAAAAAGATCTTTTCGCTCCACGCGTTTCTCCTTAATAAAGAAACTTATCGTCCAAAACAAGGCCGCCCCAAATGCCGTACGCATCAGCAACATCGCAAAAGGAGTACTCCATTCGGGAAGAAGATACCGCTGCGCATTTACATTAAGCGCATTAAACAGCTCGGCAAAGAATATGGCTACGTTGGCTTTCAAAAGATCCGCTTTCATCCGATTCCCGTTATTAAAAAGAATTTACCTATTCCCTTTTGAAGATTTAAACAAAACATAGAGATATTTGTTTTGCCGATTCTGCTATCTTTACGTACTTTGCAATCTTATCTACACGGCTTCTGGAGGCCTTTGTGATATATCCGCTTAATTCAAAATTCGACAATGGCAAAAACTAAAAGCGTTTTCTTCTGCAGCAATTGTGGCAATGAATCGCCAAAATGGCAGGGGAAATGTCCGGCTTGTGGTGAATGGAACACTTTCGTGGAAGAGGTAGTCAGTAAAACCGCTCCCGTCAAAGCTTCTTATACCGGATCGGTAGCCCCAAAATCAAAACCGCAGAAACTGAATGAGATCGAAACTTCGGAGGAGTCCCGCATCAACATGAACAACGAAGAGTTGAACCGTGTGCTCGGAGGCGGTTTGGTCCCCGGCTCCATGGTGCTCTTAGGTGGCGATCCGGGCATCGGCAAGTCCACCCTCGTCTTGCAAACCGTTTTGCAGCTTCAAGGCAAACGCACCCTGTATGTTTCGGGCGAAGAGAGTGCCAAACAGCTCAAGCTACGCGCGCAACGATTGGGATATGATAACCCGGACTGCTTTATCGTATGCGAAACGCTGATGGATGAAATTTTCGTACACATCCAGAACATCCAACCGGATCTGGTTGTGATCGATTCCATTCAGACCGTCGCCACGAATGCCATCGAATCTTCTCCGGGAAGCGTAGGACAGGTTCGCGAATGTGCGGCTCAGATCCTCAAATATGCCAAAGAGAGTGGCACACCCGTCTTACTGATCGGACATATCAACAAAGAGGGAAGCATCGCCGGACCCAAAGTGCTTGAACACATCGTTGACACGGTTCTTCAGTTCGAAGGTGATCAGCACTACATGTACCGCATCCTACGATCCATCAAAAACCGTTTCGGGAGCACCGCCGAACTGGGAATCTATGAGATGAGACAAAACGGTTTGCGCGAAGTGAGCAACCCGTCCGAATTATTGCTTACCCAGAATCACGAAGGTTTAAGCGGGGTTGCGATCTCGGCGGCGATCGAAGGGGTTCGTCCCTTTCTGATCGAAACACAGGCTCTGGTGAGCACTGCTGCTTACGGCACGCCCATGCGTTCTGCCACCGGCTTCGATATACGTCGAATGAACATGTTGCTCGCCGTATTGGAGAAGAGAGTGGGTTTTAAACTCGCACAAAAGGATGTATTTCTCAACATTGCGGGGGGACTGAAGGTGAATGACCCTGCCATGGATTTGGCCGTGATCAGTGCGATTCTCTCATCAAACATGGATCTGGCGATCGAAGTGAATACAGCGCTGGCCGGAGAGGTAGGCTTATCCGGAGAGATTCGTCCCGTAGGCCGTATCGAACAACGCATCTTCGAAGCTGAGAAACTTGGCTTTCATAAAATAATCATCCCGAATCTAAACCTAAAAGGATTCGACACATCAAAACTAAACATTGAAATCTGTCCCGTCCGCAAAGTGGAAGAGGCATTCCGATTGCTTTTCGGTTAATCCGGCCAAAGCATACGGATGTGAGCAGGGACGCATTTTACACATAAACTATGATCAAAGAAATACAAACCAGAGTGACTCCCCAAGAAGCATCTTCGGACGAGTTACTGATAAAGGCATTAGCCAAACAGAACGCTTTCGACGCACGTGCGGTGAAAGCCGTTCGAATCCTAAAACGTTCCATTGACGCCAGACAGCGCAATGTGATGATTAATATCAAAGTAAGGGTGTACATCAACGAACTACCCAAAGATGAAGCATTCTCTCGAATCGAATTTAAAAACGTAGCCGATGCACCGCGTGCAATCGTGGTGGGGGCTGGCCCGGCGGGACTCTTCGCCGCCCTTCGCCTCATCGAATTGGGCATGTGTCCCATCCTAATCGAACGCGGCAAAAACGTACGCGACCGCAAGAAAGACATCGCTCTGATTTCGCGCGAACACAAAGTGGATCCCGAATCAAACTACAGTTTCGGAGAAGGGGGTGCCGGTGCATTCTCTGACGGAAAACTATATACCCGAAGTAAAAAACGCGGTTCGGTGGATCGCATTTTGAACCTGTTGTGCCAATACGGTGCGGATACCGCGATCCTGGCCGAGGCTCATCCCCACATCGGAACCGATAAACTTCCGGCTGTAATCGAAGGGATTCGCGAACAGATTAAAGCGTGTGGCGGAGAAGTGCATTTTGAAACAAAAATGACCGACCTCATTCTGGAAGAGAACGAGGTGAAGGGAATCATCACCGAAAAAGGGGAAACATTCATGGGACCCGTTATCCTGGCTACGGGACATTCGGCGCGCGACGTATACCACTTGCTGAATGATCGCAACGTAGCGATCGAACCGAAAGGGATTGCGGTGGGTGTTCGTCTTGAGCATCCTCAGCATTTGATCGACCAGATTCAGTACCACAACCGAGAAGGACGCGGAGAATTCCTTCCGGCAGCTGAATACAGCTTCGTAACCCAAGTGGACGGTCGCGGCGTATACTCCTTCTGTATGTGTCCGGGTGGTGTGGTCGTACCTGCTGCCAGCGGACCGAACCAAATCGTGGTGAATGGGATGTCCTCTTCTTCACGCGGTTCGAAATGGGCCAATTCGGGAATGGTGGTGGAAATACACCCCGAAGACCTTCCGGATTATGCTCAGCACGGCAACCTTTGCATGATGAAATTTCAGGAAGACCTCGAATACCAATGTTACATCAACGGAAACTCGAAGCAAACGGCTCCTGCCCAACGCATGAAAGATTTCGTTGACAAAAAGATGTCCGGTGACCTACCGGCGAGCTCTTATGCTCCGGGATTGGTTTCATCGCCACTTCATTTCTGGATGCCCGATTTCATTACACACCGTCTGCGTGAAGGATTCAAAGTGTTTGGTAAATCGGCGAAAGGCTTCCTTACGAACGATGCGCTCATGATCGGTGTCGAAACACGTACTTCCGCTCCGGTTCGTATCCCGCGCGACCGCGAAACGCTGAGCCATCCGGTAATCGGGGGACTTTACCCCTGCGGCGAAGGTGCGGGCTTTGCCGGAGGAATCGTATCGGCGGCTATGGACGGTGAAAAATGCGCCGAAGCTTTGGTAAATAAATACACCTCGACTGCTGAATAAGGAGAGGTATAGCGATAAAAAAAAAAGCGGGTCACTTTGAAGTGATCCGCTTTCTTTTTATCGTCGGTCCGATTATTTTTTCAGGTTCATACCCAAATCAAATACGGTTGATTGTTCCATAATAACTTTCATTTCCGGAATTGCCGGTTTCATCATTTCCAACATGGCGTTACCAGAAGTATCCATTCCTTCCAACAATGCGATGATGATATCCATTGTAGGAAGCATCTGTTCTTTGGTAACATATACGTTCAACGCATCTCCATCGATTGTGAAATGCATTGGCATTCCGTTCGTCAACATATCTTCCAATGGATTCGATGTTGCTTTTGACTGTGGCATCATGATCGCCAAATCAGGCAACAGATACACCATTCCATCTTTCACATACCATTTCACAGCACCTTCCGGTGATTTCACCCAAGAGTCACCTTTGCCGGCATTTCCGTTTCCATCGTAATTAGCAACGACGAAACCGTTTGCTTGGAAAGTTACATCTTTCAGATAAGCCTGCGGAATGCTTCCCATCAACATCGGCATAAGCATTTGGAATGATTCAGCTGGAATTTTATTTCCAAAGAATACAACCTCTGTTCCTGCAGGTGCTTCCATTTTCAATGTTACATTTCCTTCGAAAATATTCCATGTTCCAACCAACGCATTTGTCAACGTCAGCGAAACATTTACAGTCAATGAATCATTTACGATATTTCCCTCTACGCTTACTTTACGATCTGCAGTTTCAGAAGAACCTGCAAAAGTAGCTCCTGTAAAAACAACCGGCAATTTCAATGTCTGTTCTCCGGCTACGATTTCATTCAATGTAATCTCCGTTGAGCTCAAAACGATTGTTTTATCCAATTGCGGAATGCCGTTCAGCTTCACAGCCAACTCTTTCCCTGTATAAGTTCCCGAATAATCAGGCTCTTTATCATCTTTATCACACGCTGTAAAGAAACTTACAGAACAAATAAGCATAAACAAATAAAATAAATTCTTCTTCATAATAATCATGGTTAGTTAATAAAATAAGAGCTACGGTTTCCGTTTGGAAACTGCAGGTGTTTTACAAATTCAGGTCAAATGTAATACAATTATTAATATTTACTGATTTTAACTACGATAAATTAATAAACCCACCCTCTTTTCAATCTATTTTTAAATAGAAAAGCGCCTCAGACAAACTCTGAGACGCTTTCTTATTTTTGAGAATTCATTACAATGGTGCTTCCGCATCAAATGGCTCTTTTTCATCCGATTTCCCGCTTCCTTCCGGCAAAACCAGATTCAAAATAACCCCTAGCAAAGCAGCCAGACCAATTCCGGTAAGTGTGAAATTTCCAATGGTGAAGTTTGCACCTCCAATTCCGAACGTAAGGATCAGAGAGGCCACAACCATGTTACGGGTTTTACTGAAATCCACTTTATGCTGAATCAAGTTGCTGATGCCGACCGATGCGATTGTTCCGAAAAGCAACAACATGATTCCACCCAATACGGGAGTTGGAATCACTTTCAGCAAAGCATTGATCTTTCCGATCACAGAAAAAACAATTCCACTTAACGCTGCGATACGAATCACTTTCGGGTCGGTGATTTTTGTCAACGAGATCGCTCCCGTCACTTCCGAATAGGTCGTTACCGGAGGAGCTCCGATTACGGCCGCTACCATACAAGCCAATCCGTCGCCCAACATCGTACGATGCAATCCCGGCTCCTTCACGAAATCTTTCTTCGCTACGGTACTGATGGTGTACATGTCACCGATATGCTCGATTACCGGAGCTATCGCTACGGGAATCATAAACAAAAACGCCTCCCATGACACAACTGGCTTCACAAATTCCGGCATCGCCAACCAAGGAGCTTCAATTACCGAAGTAAAATCCACCTGACCGGTAAAAACCGCTACCATAAAACCAACAACAATACCACTGAAGATACCGATCAGTCGGAAAAGTCCTTTGCCCCAGATTGAAACTACGATAGACGTCAACAACGCTACCAGAGCCAACAACCAATTCTCCTTCGCCATATTCACACCGGCTCCCGCCAAAGAGAGACCGATCAATATGATTACGGGTCCGATTACGACCGGAGGGAAAAGTTTTTTGATAAAGTCGGTTCCTCTGAATTTAATCAGGAAACTCATGATACCATAAACCAACCCCACTCCCAACAATCCGAACAAGGTACCGGGCATCCCGTACAGTTCTGTGGATTTTACGATAGGGGCGATAAAAGCGAAACTACTTCCCAGAAAAATAGGAACTTTTCCTTTTGTCACCAAATGGAATACGAGTGTTCCCACACCTGCGGAAAAAAGAGCGGTAGAGGGATTCAGTCCAACTAAAAGCGGAACCAGCACCACGGCTCCAAAAGCAACAAAAAGGAATTGCACTCCAAGCAAAGTCTTCGCGACCGGATTCAATGAATTCATTATCTTATAATTTGTAATAGATTATTGCGGCAAAAGTACAAATAAAGTACTAAAGATGCGGTACGTATCAGAATGCGGCAAACAACATTTCCGCAGGGATCACTTTTTTCCCCGGTGCATCAAATACCACCTGAAGACGTTTTCCTTTGTAAAGAAGCGTACATTCCCCTTTGGCAGGCGACTCAATGGCAACCTCACGGATCAGACCGTCTTTCCATTTCAAATCTACCGTGTAGTTACCAACCGCTTTCAGACCTGTGATGGAACCGGTAGGCCATGCTGCCGGAAGAGCCGGAAGAATATCCAGGAATCCATGCTGCGACTGTAGCAACATCTCTGCGATACCCGACACGGCACCCAGGTTTCCGTCAATCTGGAAAGGCGGATGTGCACAGAACAGATTTTCGTACGATCCTGCTCCGGAGAAACGAACCCCTTTGCCCAATGCCGGACTCAACAGGTTACGAATCATCTTATACGATTGGTTTCCGTCAAGCAAACGGGCCCAGAAATTGATTTTCCAACCCAACGACCATCCGGTACCCTCTTCACCACGATAAACCAACGAGCGTTTTGCCGCATTGGCTAATTTAGGAGTAAGTTGAGGAGATACTTGTTTGCCCGGATAAAGGGCATACAGATGAGATACATGGCGATGAGAATTTGCCGGATTATCCAAGTCTTCCTTCCACTCCTGCAACTGTCCGAACTTACCGATTTTCAACGGACTCAGACGATCTCGTGCGGATGCGATTGAATCCAAGAAAGTTTTCTCTCCGGGAAGGTAATTACCCGCTTCCAACAGGTTTGTGAACAAGTCATAAGCAATCTCTTGGTCGATCGTAGAACCGATGGCGATCAAACCGTGTTCCGGCGAATAAGAAGGTGAAGAAACCAATGTTCCGTCTTTATCCTCCCACAAATAATCCAACCAGAATTCACCCACTTCCTTCATAATCGGATAAGCGAAATCTTTCAGATAGCTCTGATCCTGGGTAAAGGCAAAATGTTTCCAAAGGTGATCACACAACCATGCGGCACCATTCGGCGCATATCCCCAGTTGAAACTCCAACCCGGCGCGGTAAACCCATACGCATTATTCATGGTATGAACAGACCATCCTCTGGCATTGAAATACTCTTTCGCAGTTACGCGGCCCGGTGCGCGAAGTGCATCGATATATTGAAGAAGCGGTTCGTGACATTCGCTCAGGTTGGCCATTTCTGCAGGCCAATAAATCATCTGCAGGTTGATATTCATGTGGTAATCGCATGCCCACGGCGGCGTCATACTGTCATTCCATTTACCCTGTAGGTGAGACGGCATTGTTCCGGGACGGCTACTGCTGATGAGCAGGTAACGACCGTATTGAAAATAAAGCGTCTCGAATTCAGGATCATAAGCACCCTGACTATAACGGTACAGACGCTCGTTGGTTGGTAGTGCTGAAGAAGCACTGCTCCCCAAATCAAACGTCATTCGATTGAATAGCGACTGATAATCAGCGATGTGTTCCTTTTTCAACGCATCGAATGAAGAGGCTTTTCCTTTCTGAATCGCCTTTTTATTCGTCGCCTTGTAATCGCCGCCACGATATTTCGGGTATTCGTTCTTATAATCGGTAGCAACAGAAACATACGCTTCGATGTTCTTCGCACCCTTGATTAGGAATCCCTCTTTATCCTGCAGCAACTTACCGTCTGTTTTGAATAGAATCTCACCATCGATCACCAATCCGTTCGAAGCGTGTTTCCCGTTGATAACCAACGAATTTCCCTTACGCGATGTTTTAAGATTCTTATGAGGTG
This sequence comes from Bacteroidales bacterium, assembly GCA_036655355.1. Taxonomy (GTDB): domain Bacteria; phylum Bacteroidota; class Bacteroidia; order Bacteroidales; family JAUNSR01; genus JAUNSR01. The sequence goes on along the minus strand of JAVVQG010000008.1, from coordinate 163,016 downwards.
TTTCAAAATCGACGCGATAATCCAGACCGCTCTTCGAGTCGTTCGTATAACGCGCCACGATCAGACGAGCGGGATAAGATGCAAAATATTCTTGGTTGAAATTAATCCCCGTGCGATTGTAAGATGCCGTAGCCAATGAATTGCGGATATCCAGCGTACGTTCATAGTTCAGATATAAGGTATCTTCTACGACCGGAGAGATGAATAGCGATCCGAACGGATTCTGTGAACCGTAATCGCCGAACTCACCCGAGTCAACAGCCGGGTTCGTATAACCCGTAAAATACTTTTCAGCCATTACGGCTGCTTCCTGAATCTTTCCGTCGGCCAACAACTGACGAACTTCAGGCAATTTTTTCCAACTCTCTTTTCTATTCCCGAAATCATACCCTTTCGATGATCCCGGTCCGCCTGACCAAATGGACTCCTCAGAGATCTGAATTTCATCTTTCTGAACACCTCCGTAGATCATGGCCCCCATATAGCCGTTACCTACCGGCAACGCCTGGTTCATCCAAGTCTTAGCAGGTTGTTCATAACGAAGTTTCAGATTCTCTCCGTTCGCCCCCAAACCCAGACAGAATCCTAAAGCTAACAATGTGATTTTCTTCATGGAAAACTAAATAAAAATATAATGATTAATAACTGATTACAATTGGTTTTTCAATCCATCTTCCCGCGTGTAATTCTCGCACACACTGTATTCCGTTCTCTTTCAATGCCCGAAGCGCTTCCATACGTCCGTCATTGATCAAATGGAGTTGGTGGGAATCGGAATTCACTAATACCGGGATGGCTAATTCTCGTAATAATTTAAAATGTTGACGATTCGGGAAGAAGAAGCCTTTCGTTGAGAAAGCTTTGGTATTGATTTCCACCATCAAATCAGTCGAAGCGATTAAGGTAAAATAAGCATTGATCTTCTCTTGATACCAAGATTGCGAAGTGATATCGGATTCACAGAAAGAAGCATTCATCGATATTTTGTCGGCATGTCCTACAAAATCAAAACCGCCCGTCTGTACCATGCGCATCAATTTATCAAAATAGGCACACACCAAACCTTTCAGGTCATTATCAAACCTTTCACGCACCAATACGGCGAATTTTTCGGGACTCACATCGATATCGGCCAATACTCCGTTCACGTCGTGAAGTAAATGCACCGAACCGATCCGATAATCAAGCGGCAGCGATTGAAAATAATCGTTCGCCGGCTGATGCTCCTCCGTTAGGTAATCGATCTCCATGCCCAAATACAACTCGATACGGTCGGCATATCTCTGTTTCAATCCGTTCAGTTCCTCCAGATAAGCCGGAACGCGCGCGGCATCAAGCGACCATTTTGTAGCAAAAGGCAATGGAGCATGCGATGAAATTCCATACGAATAGAAACCTAATCGGATTGCTTCCTTAACAAATTCCTCGGCAGTAGCTTTACCATCGCAATAATCGCAATGGCTATGATAATTGGTTAGGTTATTCATGTTCAATTCGGAAGATACAAAATGTAAATTTCCGCTAAGATAATATATTTAGTCGTAATAAAAAGGGCTGTCCCAATCGGAACAGCCCTTTTCTCGCCGAACCGCTTAGCGGTTCTATATTCTGTCTTGATAGCTTCAACAAAGATTACGCTTCATCTTCGCTATCATCCTCTTTCATGTTGTGGTAAACATTCTGAACGTCTTCGTCCTCCTCGAATTTCTCCAACATCTTATCAAGGATAACACGCTGTTCAGCGGTTACGTCTTTCAGTTCAGTAGGAATACGTTCGAATTCGGCGCTTACGATTTCAAATTCTGCTTCCTCCAGGTATTTCTGGATAGCGGCGAATGACTCATAAGCAGCGTACATTACGATTTCGTTTTCTTCAGCTTCAATCTCATCAACACCAAGGTCGATCATCTCAAGTTCCAACTCTTCCAAGTCGAGACCCTCTTTTCCTACCACTTTGAACACCGATTTGTGATCAAACATGAAGTCAAGAGAACCCGATGTTCCAAGAGAACCCCCGGCTTTATTGAAATAGCTACGTACATTAGCTACGGTACGCGTATTGTTGTCTGTTGCAGTTTCAACAACCACAGCGATACCAAACGGTCCGTATCCTTCGTAAGTAATCTCTTTGTAGTCTGAAGCATCTTTAGAGGTTGCTTTCTTGATTGCGCGCTCTACAGTATCTTTCGGCATGTTCGCCGCTTTTGCATTCTGCAGAAGTACACGCAAGCGTGAGTTAGAAGTCGGATCCGGTCCGGCCGCTTTCACACAGATCGTGATTTCTTTTCCGATTTTTGTAAACGTACGGGACATACTTCCCCAACGTTTCATCTTTCTGGCTTTACGATATTCAAACGCTCTTCCCATATTATGTATATATTATAGTAAAATATTTCTCTGTTAGCGCAATGTTGCACCCAGTTTAGTTTCCAGATTCTTGATCAGACGAGACATCAGGTTCTCGATCTGTTTTTCATTCAGCGTTTTCGTTTCATCCTGCAGGATAAAGCTTACCGCATATGATTTCTTACCTTCCGGCAAATTCTTTCCTTCATAAACGTCAAACAGGTATGTATTCTTCAGAATCTTACGATCCGTTTCAGAAGCCACCTTTTCGATGTCACTGAATAAAACGTTTTTATCGACCAAAAGGGCAAGGTCACGCTTTACCGGAGGGAATTTAGAGATCTCCGCATACGTGATTTTCGCTTTACCGGCTTCTTTCATCAGCAGGTTCCAGTTGAGTTCAGCGAAGCATACTTCTTGTTCGATATCGAATTTAGCAAGGATCTTATTGCTTACGATACCCAAAGTACCCAACACCTTACCATTTTGAAGTGCGATTTCAAGAGCAACGGCATAGATATCGCTGTTAAACTGAGTCATTTTCAGTTTTTTCAGTTCAATACCAAGGCGAGTCAAGATATTCTCTACGTATGCTTTCAGTTCATATACGCTTGTTTTCTCATCGGCATGCGCCCAACTTCCCGACACGCGGTTACCGGTTAACCACAAACCGAGTTTCGATTCTTCCGAATAAGCTGCAAGCACTTTCTCGTCTGATTTTTTCTCTGCGTTGAAATACTGGCAGTTGCCGTATTCAAAGAAGCGAAGATCAGCGGCACGGTGATTGATATTACGCGCAATGCTCTGAAGACCTCCGAACAACAACGTCTGACGCATTACGTTCAAGTCGTTGCTTAACGGATTGATCAATCTGACGCAGTTCGCAACCGGATAAGTAGTCAGTTCTGAATAGAACGACTCCGCTGTCAACGAGTTATTCAGGATCTCATTGAATCCTGCTCCCACCAACTGCTCAGCGATCAGCTGCTGCAATTGATTGCTTTCGTCGGTAGCTGTTTTATAAGAAAGGTTGGATTTCACGCTGTCGCTGAATTCCACATTATTATATCCGTAGATACGAAGAATATCTTCGATGATGTCCACATCGCGAGTTACATCTACTCGATAAGTTGGCACTTTCACCACCAAACCGGTTTCTGTTTCCTCAACAATCTCCATTTCCAGGTTGTTCAGGATATTCAATACATCCTGGCGCGGGATATCGTTTCCGATCAGGGAGTTGATCTTTGCGAATTCGATAGAAACCACGGCCGGTTCGATCGGAGTGGGATAGATATCTACGGGTTCACCTACGATTTTACCTCCTGCGATTTCCTGAATCATCAACGCTGCACGCATCAGAACGTACATCGTGTTATTCGGATCGGCGCCGCGTTCGAAACGGAATGATGAATCCGTATTCAAACCGTGACGACGCGCTGCCTTACGGATCCATGTCGGATTGAAGTAAGCAGACTCCAAAAACAGGTCTGTTGTCGATTCTGTAACACCCGAGTCCATTCCGCCGAATACACCGGCAAGACACATCGGTTCGTTTTCATTGCAGATCATCAGGTCTCTTTCGTTCAATGAACGTTCCACTTCATCCAGTGTAGTGAATTTGGTACCGGCCTCCACTGTTTTCACAATCACTTTGCGAGCTGGAATTTTCGCCAAATCGAAAGCATGAAGCGGATGACCGGTTTCGTGAAGCACATAATTCGTGATGTCCACTACATTGTTGATCGAGCGAAGTCCGATCGCCTCCAGACGGTTTTTCAACCATTCGGGACTTTCCGCAACCTGCACCCCTTCGATCGTTACTCCGGAATAACGCGGAGCAGCCTCTTCATTTTCCACAACTACGGTAGTTGCACCTTCCGACTTATCCACTTTGAACGCTTCCACAGAAGGTTTCACAAGTTCCGCAGCCACACCGTTCTGATGCAGATAAGCAGCCAAGTCACGCGCTACCCCGAAATGAGAAGCGGCATCCACACGGTTCGGTGTGATATCCACTTCAAGAATATAATCGCTTTTGATATTGTAATACTCTTTCGCCGGCATTCCCACAGGAGCATCTGCAGGAAGCTCGATGATACCGTCGTGAGAATGTCCCAAACCGATTTCATCTTCAGCACAGATCATCCCGAACGACTCTTCGCCGCGGATTTTCGATTTTTTGATCTGGAAAGACTGATCGCCGTCATAAAGCGTAGTCCCAACGGTAGCAACCACTACTTTCTGACCTGCTGCCACGTTTGCGGCACCACATACGATCTGAACCGGTTCGTCGTTGCCCAAATCCACGGTAGTCACATGCAGGTGATCCGAATTGGGGTGATCCACACATGTCAGTACATGACCGATGACCAAACCTTCTAGGCCACCTTTGATGGTCTGCACCTCTTCGATTCCGCCGGTTTCAAGACCGATAGAAGTCAAAGCAGCTGAAACCTGCTCAGGCTCAAGATCAAAATTCAGATAATCCTTCAGCCAGTTGTAAGAGATATTCATATCTTAATAAGTTAGTAGTTACTATAGTAATGCTTTATGGACGCCTTCGGGCGAAGGGTCTTTTTTTAACTCGCCAAAGTTAATAAGAAAATGGATAACTCTTAATAATCTATTTGAATAACTTATGGGAAAGAAACACTCCTTTCCCGTACACGCTCTCATCCGGCCGTATCGGGATGAGATACGGATGTATCAGGAAGAGAAAAAACATCCGCGGCGCCCTCCAACGGCAAAATCACCCAAAACGTACTTCCTTTGCCCAAAATGGAATCTACGCCAACTTCTCCTCCAGCCGTTTCGGCGATAGATTTACAGATAGAAAGTCCCAGTCCGGTGCCCTGTGCGAATGAATCACCTTTTTCAAACCGTTCGAAGATCTTCACCCTGTGCTCCTCCTTGATTCCGATTCCCGTATCGCGAACATAGATCTGGATCTGATTCGGTTCCAATTCATAGCCGATGTGTATGGATCCCTCTTTTGTGAATTTAGCCGCATTGGTCACAAAATTGGTGATCAATTGCGCCACCCGATCGCGGTCTAAATCCACGAAACAAGGTGTGAGGGGATTATCGCAAACCAGTTCTACACCGGGCTGCACCCTTCCCAAACAGGAATCCCTCAATTCATACATCAGCGTCGCCACGTCGAAATAGGCTTTCTTAAAATCGATGTATCCGGCCTCTATCTTGGCTAGGTCAAGAATATCATTGATCAATTTCAGCAACAACTCGTTATTGAAAGAGATCACCCGGTCATAGTTCTCCCGCTCCTCCTCCGTCTGTGCATATTTCATCAATTGGGAAAACCCAACGATCGCATTCAAGGGCGTACGGATCTCATGACTCATATTGGCTAGAAAAGCTGATTTAAGACGGTCAGAACGTTCCGCCTTATCCTTCGCCTTTTCCAAAATCTCATTGGTCTCCTCCAAATGATGCTGTAGATCGAGTAATTCATCGATGCTCCAACGTACAATAAGCACCATGCGTTCATTCGCAATATTGATGACGCTCTTCTGAACCAGCGTATTGCTTTCACGTCCTTCAAGAGTTACAATCTTTTCTCGGTTGTTATATACGCAACCGGTTTCATACACTTCGAGATCGGTTTTATGCAACTCCTCCGCTTTTTCGGGTCCCACGATATCCACATCGCTTTTATACAGAGCATCCCCAAATTGCAGACGACTTTGTTTATTCCAATAACGGTACGTATAATTATTCTTTATGTCTTTCACATGTACTGGAAAAGGGATGCTGTCAAGAATCTCATTCAGGAATTTCTCATTCTGCTTCACTTTTATCTCAGCCAATTTTCGTTTGGTAATATTCTGCAGATACCCGATGGCCCGTACCGGTTTGTTATCCTTATCGACGGATCCTACGGTAATGTATACGTCAAAATATTCATGAAACCCCTTGCGGTGGTCGTATCTCCCCTCCTCATGCACCCAAAATTGTTGGCCACTCTCTATTTTATGGAAAATGGTTTTGATCCGTTCCAAATCATCGGAATGAATGTTCTGAAACATCTCGTCAAGCGTCAATTCATCTTTCATTAGGTCAAAGACCTTTTGTTTCTCTTTTATTTTCGGTATCGTTATTGAAATCTTATCCTGGGCGATGTCCCATACGAAAGGTACCGTATTACCGGCAGAGAAAGCCAGGTTCAATTGGTTGTTTTTCTCTATCAGGTTTTGCTGGGATTCACGCAGATCGGCTGTCGCTTTTTTAACCTGACACCGCATTACATAGAGAAATACAGACATGATCAACCCACCTACAACCAATAGGCCGATCAGAAATTTAACCACTACCGGCATTCGGTCAAAATCATAAATATTGAACCATTTATTATACAATGTATCGTACGTACCGTTGACCTTCAGGTCGAACAGTGCCTTATTCATAAGATACAACAAATCTTCATCTCCTTTATGTACCGCTACGGAATAGGGCCGCGGTGGAACATTGGCTGTTTTGACTCTAAAACCCTTATTACCGGCCTTATTTAGCGCATAGTTATTCACCATATCGGTACTCAACAAAGCGTCATAATCACCGGTTTTCAACAGCTCTACGCCCGCTACTATCGAAGGAACCACATAGATAGAATCGGTCAGTTTGCGATCCAACACTTCCTGGTGTGACCAATCCTTTTCCTGCACGATCACTTTTTTTCCTTTGAGATCTTCTATACTTTTAATCGATCTATCAGACCGTGTAATGATCTCAAGCGACACTTTGTTGTGAGGCAACCCGAAACTCATCCTTGCCTGACGCTCTTTGGTGTTGCTTATTCCGGCAATCACGTCCGCTTCATTATTATCAAAGGCATTGATCACGTCTTTCCATTCGCCCATCCGTATTTCATAATCAAGATTCACCTCCTCCATGATCGCACGCATCAATTCCACATTAAAACCGTCTGGCTCACCTTTTTTGTTGATAAATTCAAAAGGGGAATATTGGTTATCAGTATAAATGATAATTTTCCGTTCCATCACAGATGAATCGGCCGTAGGTTTCATGCCATACAGGTTGGGAGCTGCAATGGAGGTTAGAAGAAGAAAAAATAAAAGCGTAAACTTCATAAGGCAGGATGAATTCTTTAATTAATGCTTACCTAAAAAAATAAATATATTTTCACAAAACTAGGAATAAAATCCAATATTCTTATTTTCACCAAGAATGAAAAAAAATATCATGTCCATCAACAATCACCTACAACAACTCCCGTTTTGCTATTTAGGGTGCAAATATATCAATAAACATAAATATATACTCAGACCTGAATGAGATAAGCCGTATGCTTTAAACCAAATATTCTGATTAAAAACAGATAATAAACAAGGGAGTTCCCCTTAGCGAGGAACTCCCTGTCATGTCAAAACTTTTCACATCAATAGATGAACTCTCTAATAATAATTTCTTTCCCCTGCGGATACTCCCAGCTAACAAATCCGGTAGTTTCCTGAATACACGTTGTCCAGTTTCCAACCTCATCGACCTCGTAAGAGCGGTTTAGCGTACCGTTTCGTACCTCCCCCTTCACGGTTATATCCAACAACCAGTTGGAGGAATTATAGGCATATTCTGTGACGCATTTTTCACCTGTATTGGAATCGGAACGCTTTCCGCAGAATCCGTTCGCATCGTAGATCCACTCCGAGAACTCAGTGTAATCCGCTTCCGTGACCGTCTGTTTCTTAGACAACGGCTTTCCGGTAGCATCGTCAAACTGATATGTAGTTTCACTGATTCGGCAAACCTCAGAGCCATCCAGGTATCTGACCGTTCCCGTTGCAACAAAGCCATTCTGGTAAGACGCGGTTTCCTCTTTTAAAAACCCCGATTCCGGAATCAGTGAAACAGAGTGCCCCGCTTCATACGTAAAACTGAACCCCGGCTGATCAGACTCGATGGCAAGCAATCCTTGTACAAACCACTCGCCCAGAGGTTTGATTTCAAACGGCAACAGAACATAGTCGGAGTGCGTTCCATAAATCAACTTATAAGAAACGGATTGCCCTTCAGACTGAGAAATGCGAACTGCGGAGAGTCGCCCCTGCAGATCGTAATCATATGAATAGCGCTCTAAAAAAACGGGCAACCAATAAGCCGAGGCGTCCGCAGCACTTCCCGAAGGATCGTACTCCGTCAGATTTCCGGCAGGATTGAAAGAGAGCTTACCCACCAATACTTTCTCGACACCCGCCTCATCCTGCTTGTATTCGCGAAACCCTTTCACATCCCCTTTCAATTGGAGGAAAGAGCGGTGAGACTGATCGTAAAAAAGATTTTTCGTTTCAACACAGATCTCGCCTTCCTGTTTTTGACAACCCACAAGAGAACATGCAACAATCAAACCGATAATTAATCTCATTCGTATTTAATTTTATATCAACCGTTATAAATAAAGAAGCTGTTTAAGTTGACATACTAGATGTAAACCCAAACAGCTTCTCTTAAAAAAAGGAATATTATTTATTCTCTACCACGTAACCTTTGAAGTGTTTGTCAAAATGGTCCTGCGTAAAGAACAAGAAGTCCAGTTCAATCACTTCTCCCGTGTTGATGTCTTTTGTCGAAGAATAGAGGTTAGGCATCCCTTCGCGATCAACCTGATCCGGAGTTAAACCACATCCGATCAACACCAACATTCTTAATTCAGGCATCTCCACAGTTGGGAATGACGTCATTTTATTTCCGCTCAGATAAAGCGTATGCAGGTTTGTCATTGCTTCCAAATCCGATTTACGAACCTCGCTCAACTTATTGTCAGAGAACATCAGCATCTTAAATTTCGGAGAAATCACCTCTTCGGGAATCGATGTAAAGCCGCAACCATTTGCATGAATCGCACGAAGGTAAGAGATCTGATTTCCGAAAGATTCCGGCTTAATCGTAGACGGCAGTGTAGTCAACTGTTTGTTTCCGGAGATATCCAGCGTTGAGATGCGGTACAACACATCAAAAATATCCGGCAGCTCCGTAATATTCAGATTAATCAGATTCAATGAAGTCAATTCCTTGAATGTAGTCAGTTCGGCTGGAATAACGTTGATCTGCTCATTCATCAGATGCAATACGCGCAATTCTTTCTGCGTATAAAGCAACTCCGGGAACGATGTGAACTTATTGCCATCCAAAAGGATTGAATAAAGTTCCATTCTCGCCATACTTTCCGGGAACTTGCTCAGATTGGTATTCGAGATCTGAAGTGACTCGATATTCAACTGTCCGAAATTCGCAGGCAGCTCTTCGAGTGCATTGTCACGGATAACGAGACTTTTCAAAGCTCCGAAGTTCACGATCGAAGGAGAAAGCTTCTTCATCGATGCAAATTTAGAGTCAAGAGTCAATCCTTCCACATACGCGATGCTTCCATCTTCGTATTCGGCGAATTCAAGATTCTCCCACTCCTCCAAATCATGTTCTTTATTCCAAGTCTTAGGCCACAACGATTTATCCGGACCCAATGCATCCAGACAGATCGCATGCAGTGTATTCAGGATGTTGTTTTTATCCAATTTATGGTTCACAACAACCGGCATGATAAAATCGTTTTTCGCACCGTTCTCCACAGAAAACTGATGGTCTTTCTTCGGAAAAGATTCCGTTAGCAAAGCCGCCGTACGGTCATAAGTACAATACTTCACCAATTTATACGCTCCGGCTTCCAAGAAACAAGGTTCCGAAGAGATCGAATCCTTATTACCGGACATCGACAAACTCTTCAACTCCTTGCGGATACCATCCTTTTCAAGGGTGATTTTCACAGATGCCACTTCATCCATCTGTGTCAGGGTGTAGCCATTGATACGGATGAATGAGAAGGTCATCTGACCTTCTCCCTCTTTCATGCCGATAACTGAATCATCATCACTACATGACGCAGCAAAAAAGACAATGCTAAGGAGTAGCAATATCCGTTGCAATAGATTATTTTTTTTCATTCTAATTCGAAATAAGCAGCTAATTAATAAAATGTTAATGGACAATCCGGAACTCTTTTCGGCTCATTGGTCAGACCGACACGTTTCCCCGCAGAATCTTTTCCGTTATTCTGATTAAAGATGAAAACGAAAGGCTCCCAACAACCCAGGTACGGGTGTTTCATGATCCATTCGGGTGCATCTCCCGACAAGAAGTTACCATTCAGCGCCAATCGTTTCAGATTAGGGAAAGAACCCACCGGAAAATCAGGGATCGTACCCTCAATATAGTTGTGCTGAATGCTCAAAGATTCCAGATTCGGCAAGAAGATCTCTCTCGGAAGCGTTCCGCGCAAACCTAAACCTTCCCAATCCGTAATTGCGGAAAGATCAGAATAATTCTTTCTAGAATTACTCCGCAATGCTAATGTTTTCAAATTCGGAAGTGCCTGGAAGATGTGAACCGGGATTTCTGTAAAATAACAACCACTCAGTTCGAATGTCTCAAGACTCTTCATGTTTGCAATCTCATCCGGGATATTGGTAAATCCGTAACCGGCGATTTCGAGGTGTTTCAACCAAGTCATTTCAGAAATTTCCGGTGTCCACTCGATGCTGCGGTATTCTCCGTTGGTATTTCCATAGAATGAGATCTCCTCCACTTTGGTAAGGTATCTTACCTGATAAGGGATTGACTCTTTCGTATCGAACATTCTGAAACGTACTTTCGTTACACGCAGCTCCGTCTCGCCCGCTTTACCGTTCTCCACAGGAAACTCTTTCAACGTGATGTCCGGCCAGTGAATCATCGAGGTTCCGTCTGCTGAAGGATCCACCATCGTATTCATCATACGGCTGATCATCACGATCGCCAACGAGTCGCCTTGTCTTGAAGGAACGATATGAGGAGCCGCCTCCTGCGTAATGGTCAACGATGCGGGAGTTGCCTCCTGATCTTTTTCATTCACCGGAGTGAATTTGATGTCTGCCATACGAGGCTCTGAAACCGTATTGATGCCGTAAGTGAATTTCACTTTACGCGGACGAGGTACCGACGTAACGTGCATGTCGCTGATTTCATAGCTCAACCAACCCGCATCTTCAGGTAATTCAACTTGAAAATCCACATTCGATAATACATCAACCTCTACAAAAGCGATGTCGGCACGTTTATAATCTGGAACTTCCAATGCTTTTTCATTTGGAAGGATCACCTTCTCATAACCCAACTGATTGACGCGAATCTGTTTCGATGTAGCGCCACAGTGGAAAGTCAGCAACGCCTCGCGCGCCTTATACAAATAACTTGTATCCACGCGTAATTCACACGATACGGCTCCGTAACCGTTGGCAGGCGATATCAAACACCATTCGGCATTCGATTCAACCGTCCACTCTTCGTGAGAAGTGACTTGGATCTCACCCGACCCTCCTTCTGCAAAAAAGTCAAACTGCTCTTTTGAGACTCCGAAATCGACACTTTTCACCTCCTCTTCCTTACAAGAAGAAGTTCCCAGCAACAAACAGCAGCCGAGCGCCGTATAAGAGATCTTTTTAATTATATTCTGTACAAATTTCATGCTAAGTCTTTGTATTGTATCCGGTATTTTTCCCGCGGAATGCCTGGCATCCGGCTACGGAAAAATACCGGTTAATAATTGAATTAAATTCCTTCAATGTTCTGATCTTCATCGAAAACAAGCAGGAAGGTACCCAATGCCATACGGATCTGGATATCCTGAGGAACGGCGATATAAATATTCGGGTTTGCCTGAATATTCAGGAAGTTAAGTTGTGACGGGAACTTCAACACCTTGCGGACGTCATTATTCGAGATATCCAACACACGAAGCGCAGGGTGTGTCTCAATTCCGTCCGGCCATTCAGTCAACGTTTTCTTTCCGGTCTGATGATCGAACTGACTTGCAATGCGTAGTTCAGTCAGGTAGTTCACATACAAAACCTCAATCGGGAATTTTGCGAACTGATTCATGCTCAGGTCAATTCCGGTCATATATGGGAACGCCTCCACATTGAATTCATAAGGCATGTAACGCAATTTGTTACCACTACACTCCAATGCCTTTAGGTATTTCATGTTGCTGATAGACGCCGGACTGATGGTATCGATCTGATTGTTTGAGATCTGAATAAAATTGAACAACGATCCGGTTTCAGAGAATTCTTCAGGGAAAGAGGTCAACTTATTCGAATTCAGATTCAGGATTTCAACGTGGATCCCTTTAAAATCTTCCGGCATGCGGCTGATTAGGTTTCCGCTCAAATCCACTTCAGAGATCTGATAGCGTGATTTGGCATCGAACATATTCGGGAAAGTGGTCAGTTTGTTGACAGATAGGTCCAGTTTCTCCAAGTCATCCGTTTTGAACCAATCTTCCGGAATAGAAGTCAGTTCATTATTTGATACGAAACATTGTACCAGACTTACGTCATCGCCCATCGCCGGAACAGTAGTCAATTTATTTCCACTCAAGTCCAATAGACCGAGAGCCGTTAGGTTACCCATGTTATCCGGCACCGTACGCAATCCGTTTTCCGCCAGATAAAGCAACTGGATTTTCTCTTTTGACGGTCCGTCGAACAACTCGCGGATATTCTCCTGAATAGCAGCATGGTCAATATGCTCCATTTCGGAGAAACTGAAAGCCACCAGGTTCTTCATTTTCAGTACGGAAGCAGGGATACGGCTGAAATGCGAGTTGATCAACACCAAGTCGGTAAGCTCTTCCAACTTCTCCATTGAAGCGGGAAGGTCCGTCATCATGTTGTTGGCAACACTCATGTATTGAAGGTTCTTACATTTCCCGATCTCTTCGGAAACTCCCGTAATACGATTCGAATAGTTCGTATCCATCAAACCGTAGGTAGCGATGCGGAACGGCTCTTTGGCCTCATTGATCGAACTCAGGGTGCTCGAACGCGGGTAACGGATGGCTGCGATCTCCTTCGCGATGGCCATACGATTTCCGGTGATGTTCACACCTTTGAGCATCAAGTCGTATTTATCGATTCCCACCATTCCCTCATTCGGGTCGATCTGTCCCTGATCGGACTGATTACCCAGGTAAAGAGACTGCATTTCTGTAAACTGACCGATTTCGTCCGGCACCATCCCTTTGGGATTGAAGGCACCTAGGTTCAGCGCAAGGATACGTCCGTTGGCTGCCAAGGAAACCCCCGGTTGGTTACCCCACAAATCCAATGGACGTGGCGTACCGTCTGAATAGGTAAACAGGAAGTTCGCACCCTGGTTAAAGCCGTTTCCAACCCAATACCAGTTCTCTCCGTCCATTTTCTTCCAAAGATTATACAAAGCGATGTAATCACGGAATGCTTCCGTCATCGGCATCTCCACATCCACCTTTTCTCTAGTCAGTGTTTGGTTTTCAATCACCAGTTGGTGCGTTTCATCCACTACCATGATCAGTTTATCGTTCTTATCCAACAAACGCATCTGCACAAGCTGGTAATCATTCACACGCAGGCTGATGGTATCGGTGTGGTAGAGATAATCGTTGGCAGCGCGTCTGGTATTCAGTGTATACTGACGCAACCCTCCTGTAAGACCGGCTTTCAGGTCTATCTGTACTTTCGCGATATCGTTGTATCTAAACGCTTCCGGATTGTAACCCGCAGCTTTCGTTTCAGGCTGTATTTCTGAAAAATCTTTATTCAGAATCAGCGAAAGCTGTCCACGCAATTGCGCAACGATATCCAGATTTACCACACGTATTTCCGATGCTACGATCAAAAAACGGGTTGTTTCATCCGGTTCGCCCTCTTGTAGGATCGGTGCTTTATCGCCCGGAGTTACGCCTTCGATGTATTCTCCATAGATCTTATATCCCGTGATGGTATATTCTCCCGGTAACAACTGAATCGTTTCCGAAGTCAGACCGAATTCAGCAGCTTCGCTACTTACCGAAGCCACATTCAACGTCTGTGTCAATTGTTTGTTGTTGTACAGTAGGTCTATCTGAATTTTTTTTGCGTCGCCGAGATTTTCCAGTTCCGACCCTCCTGTCAGCGCAAAGGTCTGCATCTTCTTCTGTAATTTCAGCTGTAAATAACCAAACTGCGAAGATGCAGGGAGGTCTTTATCATCCGAACAACCGGTAGCCAGTAACAAACTCACCAGCACACAGCCTAACAGACAAATATTTCTAAATAAATTCTTCATTGTAATTTCTGTTCAGAGTTGTGCGACATCTGTCACACAACTCTTTTGCTTTGATTAAATATCGCTTATTAATTACTCCTGATTCACCTTGAACGAATAGATCACCGATTCCTCACTTGTCGCCAGATCGAAATACATGATTTCAATCAAACTAGAGCGCTTTTTACCACTCGTATTCGGTTGGGCAATCACAGACACTTCCGTGATGTTGCTCATATCGTCGAATTCAAACGAGATCCAGTTACCCAATGCTCCGGCGTCATTTCCGTCGATTTTGAAAGCGATCATATCGAAGTTTTTCACTCCGAAGGTTTGTTTGCCTCCCTCTTTCGCAAAATTCACTTCAGACGGAATGTCCGCTTCCGGAAGTTCTTTGGCAACCGGTTTCTGACGTACCAGACGGCTTGACAAGAAGAATTCATTTTTCAGTTCTCCCGTAGCCGGGTCAAATAGATCATCGAAAAGAGTTCCTTTCGGCGCAACCACCATGTAAGCGCTTCGTTGAACGTTTTTATTCTCATCGGAGAAATCCATCTGACGGTCGTTCACATACAGTGTAAGCTTTTTGGTATTTAAAGCCGCACGTGTTTGTGCAGGTGCCATCTCTACTCCGGCCCAATAAACTTGTTGCTGGAAAATAACTATTTCGTTCGTATGTAGGAAGAAGAACTCAAACGGAGCTTCCTCCAACGTGTTATAGTCGCGTGCCGAAACCATATCGAAATCCATATCCAGAATAGCACCCTCTACGTAATCGAACGATGGCGTGTATACGGAAGCGTCAAAGATAAAATCAGGCGGGAAAGCCAGCTTTGACTCAAAGTAGTCGTTGCCTGTTCCTTCAAATACCAGTTCCACGTCAGACTGCAGTCCCGTTTTTTCATCACGGATACGGATGGTCTGATTAAAGCCCTCTGTATCGAGAAAATCTTCTTTCAATTCGAAAGAAACGGTTTTTCTGGTGATCAGTTTATTGGCATATTCCGCTGAGTTATCGGTTGAGATGGTAGCCGCCCATTCCGGCATGTCCAGGATAGACCATGCGGTATTCGCTTTCACCACCATACGTCCCACAAAACGACCTCCCGCTTCGGGAGAAGATCTCAGAATCACCTTTGAAAGTGGCTGTTCTTCATTTTCAGCACTGAAAACGTTCAGTTCGGAAACGGTCTGTAATTCCACGGTGTGATCCAAAGATGCTTCGCCGCTTTTACCCAGAATGAAATTGCCTTTCATCACGGGTGCATTGAATGCTGCCGGTTTACCTTTCACCACCAACTGGATGGTAGTAGGCACACCTTCTTGCGGTTCGGTTGTACCGATCACTTCGTAATCAACCCATTTCGGCTGCTCTTTTACACTCCATTTCACATTCGACTGAATGGTCAGGGTATCGCAAAAAGCACCACGTCCATCGTCAGCTTTGGGATTGATATTCAAAAGTGATTCTGTTTTATTCACCACCACGATCGGTTCGTTCGGCAATTGCGTGATCAGAATCACTACAGGGGCTTCATTTTCAACAGAAATCGACAGTTCCGCAGAGCGGGGAGTGATTCCGGTGTGGGCGTTCCAGTTAAGAATAATCTTAGCATCACCTTTTGATCCCGCTTTCGTCATCGGATCGATCTGAATCCAAGAGGTAGAACTCAAAGCTGCGCGCCAGTTTCCGGATGCAGTGAAATTCAACGTCGTATCGCCTGCCGCAACTTTCACGGCAAAGTCTTTGATCTCGATCTTCGAAGTCTCTTTCACCGTTGGCTCATCGTCCGAAGAACAAGCAGCCAAAGAAAGCAATGAAGCGGTAGCAAAAGAGTAAAAAAGTTTTTTTGTGATATTCTGATTTTTCATTTGCATATATTCTATTTTTTAACGCTAAGGTCAAATGCGCCATCTATGTACCATTAGTTAGGTAAATCATTTTAGATGAGCTATGGCGATAACATATTCAATTAGTATAAGATTAATTATTACCGATATGACGGAAATCAAACGCCTCATTATTCATCATGAAAGGGGTACCCGTGCTGTTATTCGCAGCATCTACCTCAGACTGAGGGACCCATTGGAACATGTATTGATACACACCGAACGAACCAGTTTCCGGAACGTACATCTCCATGTAGAGACAAATCGTACGCACGTAGGTAACATAGAAAGATGGCGCATTCTCTACCGTTCTGGTAAACACCTGTCCGTATGAAGGATCGGCAAAGGCTGCTTGGTTCGGAACGGTCACACCGTCTTGGAAAGGATTCGCATCGTTTTTCTTGAAACGCAGTTCCAGGTCATATTTACCTGAGAAAGCATCTTTCACCAACAACGTACTGTCATCCATTTTCTCACTTTTTACATAAAAAGTGACTACTGAGTTATTGAAGGGGAAAGAAGCATACATCTTCAGGTTTCCCACAAAGTTATCGATATCGAAAGGCATGCATTTGATCAGCGAAACGTTGGTTTCTTTGCCATACATATCCCATTCCTGGTTCTTATCCGTCAACAGACGCAACGTAAAGGCAAGGCTGTCGCCATAGGTGATGTTATCGTAATAACCTTTAATCTGCACCTTTCCGGTCAGTTCGCCCGCTTTAACCACCACGTTATTCGATACAAGATCGAAATGATGTCCTTCAATCGCATTCGATTTATTGAGTACCAGTTCCACTGCATACGTACGGTCGATGTCGGCTTTCTTCGAGGTACCGATCAGCACCTCAAACATGTTTTCGGCATTCTCCGTCACCGGCATGTATTGCAGCGTATCAGAAAACATCACATAATCGTTTCCACTGAATGTCACTTTTTCCTCCTGACAACCGGTAAGAACAGCGGCAAACAGAAAAAGAACGGCAAGCGGATATAAGCTAAGTTTTTTCATCTGCTTAGTTTGTTTGAATTCCGCTCCACTTCCCGAATGAGAAGCGGAGCGGGTTAATATTTATTGATTCTTGTTACTTGGGTTCGGCAATACCACACCTCCTGTGGCATCGATTTCGTGTTGCGGAATCGGCCATGTGAACTCCACGCGATCGGCAGAGATCTTCAGGCGACTTTCGTTCGCTCCGTCCAGCACATTGTTCTGCGGTGTACGCTGAAAGCCCAGTTTCCATCTTTTCAAGTCAGACAAACGGAAACCTTCCATGATCAACTCACAGTAACGTTCCTTTTTGATCTCTTCCATGATGGCAACGGCATCGTATGTGCGGTTTCCGTGGTTTTTCAATCGTTTGGCACGCAATCCGTTCAGAGCCTCATTGGCTTCTTTCAGGTTACCTGCCTGCGCATTTGCTTCGGCGGCAATCAGGTAAACTTCCGACAAACGAAGCACTTTAGGCATGTTCACGAAATATTTCCCTGTTCCGGCATCGATGTATGGATTACCACGGTATTTTTTCAACACCGTAGCGTTGTAGCCGTGACCGGTTCTTAGCTCTGTGAAATACGCATAGTAACGCATGTCGTTGGTCTCATATCGGTCAATCACATCCGTTCCAACAACATAATCAGGATAGTAAGCCGCGCTGTTATATCCTAGGAACGCGCGTCCAAGACTTCCCCCTTTATCGGTTGTGCTCATTGAAATTTTCCAGATGATCTCATCACCGGCATCACAACGCCACATCCAATCGTACTCGGTTAGGTTCGTGCCTGTTTCAGGATCCACCTTGCTATAAGAAGTGGCATCAGCCAGTTTATAATAAGTTTTCTCCATCACCTTCTTGGCATATTCAGCCGATTTCTCGTACTCGTGCATATAGAGATAAACACGTGCTTTGAGTGTCCATACCGCCCCTTTTGTAAAATAAGGAGTATCGGCGCCTTCGCGGTCAAGGTACTCTTCCGCCTTGTCAAGGTCGCTCAACACGAACTCATAAGAAGCTTTCAAGCTTGATCTTGGCACGACGTGGTATCCGCCTACGTATTTATCTGCAAGAGAGATACCCAGCTGCTGATCTGCATTGGCCGGATCATAAGCCTCGCAATAAAAACGGATCAGATCCGCATAAGCTATCGCACGAGCGAAGTGAACGTCACCCAAACGACGCGTGTAAGTGTTGATATCGGTTTCGGTGATCAACTTCTCTTCCACCTGATGTTTGTAATCAAAGAAGAAGTTACAGCGCGATGCAATCTGGTATAATCCCGAGTAGATACCATCAACGTACGATGTGGTAGAACGGATATCCCAACGATACACCTCGCCATAGGTGTTGTTAAAGCCTAATGCGGCATACACATAATCGGCCTGAATATCTTGCAATGACAACATTCCGCTGTAAAGCGCAGGATTCTTGAAACAGCTGTAGATACCCAGAACCACTTCATTGCAATCGGCAAGCGTGGTCATCGCCTCATGCTCGGGAATAGCCGTAGAGGGCATTTCCGTTAGGAAATCATCACAGGCCGTCATACCGAAAGTGAGCGCAATCAGCGTATATAATTTTATTGTTTTGAATTTTTTCATCTGTATATAATCTATTTTTAACTCCAGAGTCAACTATTTAGAAAGAGACTTCAAGACCAAGCGAGAACTGGCGTGCCAACGGGTAAGAGGCTGCATAGATGTTCATGCTCGATTCCGGGTCCATACCCGAGAAACCGGTGAAAGTGATCAGGTTCTGAGCCTGTCCGTACACACGAACCTGTTCGATAACCTTGGTACTCTTCAACCACTTCGCAGGAAGATTATAAGCCAGCGTCAGGTTCTTCAGACGAAGGAACGACGCATCTTCAAGCAGGTGCGAGTCCATCTGAGTCAATTGACCGTGACGAGGAATTTCCGTTTCGTCACCCGGTTTCTGCCAGCGATCCAATAATTTCGAAGACTGGTTGTACATGGTGAACGTACCGTTGCTTTCATCGAAGAAGCGGTCATTGTTCATCATATAGCGACCCGCCACCCAGCTGAACTGTGCTGACAACGACACGCCTTTGTAGCTCAAAGAGGTACCGAAACCACCCTGCCAAGGCGCATTGTAGCTTTTACCGATCAATACGCGGTCATTCTCATTATATACATTGGTGATGTTTCCGTTCTTGTCATACCACAAAGCGTCACCGTTGGTAGGATTCACTCCGGCATAACGAACCACATAGAATTCGCCGTAAGGATGACCCACTTTCAGTTTCATACCCGAACTTGACAAGTCGTACTCATCTTGTCCGTTATACAACTCGGTAATTTCATTGTAGTTGTACGATACGTTTGCGTTTACATTCCATACGAAATGGCGACTGCTGAACAGGTCGTAATTCACATCCACCTCAACCCCGCGGTTTACGATCGCACCGATGTTATCCCAGCGGAACCCACCGTTTCCGTTGATATGTGATACGGGTACTTCCATCAACATATCCGTTGTTTTCTTATTATAGAATTCAACACTTGCGTTCAAACGGTTGAAGAAGCCCAGTTTCAAACCAACATTGGTAGTCATCGTCGTTTCCCAAGTCAGGTTTTCATTTCCTTTCTCCCAAGGAGCGATTCCGGGACGGCCGTCATACTGCGCACCCGATGCAACGAGTGCCAGGTGATCGTAGTTCGGAATGGATGAGTTCCCCGAAGTACCGATACTGAAAGTAAGCTGTGCGTTAGACAACCAAGTAGCATCCGAAAGGAAAGCTTCTGATTTGGCATCCCACATCGTACCGACAGACCAGAATGTTCCCCAACGCGAATTCTTACCGAATTTGGAAGAGGCTTCACGACGGATGGAAAGATCCGTATAGTATTTATTTTCGAAGTTGTATTCGCCACGGGCAAAAACAGACAAATAGGTAGAAGAGGAGAAAAGATCGTCCCATGAAGTAACCGTTGTTCCGGCACCCATAGACATCAATTTATCATTCGTCTGTCCGATTGCAGTTGCAGAGAAGCCTTCCGATTCATTGCGGATGATCTCCTGACCAAGCATCGCGATGATGTTGTGCTGCCCGTTGATGGAAGTGATGTAGTTGGCCGTGTTGGTCCAAGTGAGGTTTGTTCCGCGAGAGAAAGAGCGACCCACACTTCCCGAGCCGTAGTTCGGCAGGTAAGAAGGCATCGACATCATATCAACGCGACGGTCCATGAAATCCACACCTCCCACCGAACGGATGGTAAGTTCTTCGAACGGACGCAATTCGATGAATGCAGAAGCAATCAGTTTGGCTTTATTCACCTGACGCGGATTATTCTCATACCATTCCAACGGATTCTGGTTTGTTCCCAACCAACTGCCGTCTGACAGGGAAGCCAGGGTACCGTCTTCGCGGTAAGGATTCCAGTAAGGCAACATGAAGCGGGATGCCGAGATAGGCGTTACCGTAGTATAACTTCCGGCTTCGGCTTCCTCCATATCTTCATAAGAGAAGGCCGTGTTGGTACCGATTTTACACCAGTCCGTGATACGGGCTTCCAGGTTTGTTCGAACCGCATATCTTTTGAAATCCGATCCCAAAGCAATACCTTCCTGATCATAGTAAGAGCCGGAAACGAAATAATTCACTTTATCCGATGCACCCGAAGCGTTCACTTCGTAGTTGCTAAAAGGAGCATTGTTATTGAAAACGATGTCGCGCCAGTTGATATTGACCCGCTCTAACGCTTCACGATCATACATGCCGGGAACACGCAAACCAATCTGCTCTTCATAATCCAAACGCTGCGAGGTGTTCATCTGACTCCAGTTTCCGTAAGCCAGGTTTGACCATCCGTATTGTGCGCGGACATTGATCTTACCCTTATCGCCCACTTTACCTCGTTTGGTTGTGATCACGATCACACCGTTTGCAGCACGCGCTCCGTAAATGGATGTCGAAGAAGCATCTTTCAGTACCGAGATGTTGTCGATGTCATTGGGATTGATCGCCGAGAAATCGTTTGCCGAAATGGCAATTCCATCGAGGATAAACAAAGGAGTGGTTCCGGCATTGATGGAGTTTACACCACGGATCTTAAATGATGCCGGTGCACTTGGTTCTCCACTGTTTGACAAAACCTCAAGTCCCGTAGCCTTACCCTGAAGGGCCTGGTCGAAACTTGCAACCGGGGTGTTTTCAAAAGCATCTGATTTAATGACGCCAACCGAGCCCGATACAGTTCCTTTTTTACGTACCCCGTAAGCTACAACGACTACCTCGTCAAGTTTCTGAGTATCTTCCTCCAACACTACGTTCAACGTAGTCTGTGCAGATACAAGAACCTCTTTCGGTGTAAACCCGATGTAACTGAACACGAGTGTACTTCCCTTTGGTGCGTTGATGGTGTAATTACCATCCCAGTCTGCCACCGTACCTTGTGTAGTGCCTTTAACGACCACATTCACACCCGGAATCGTGATGCCTAAAGCATCTTTCACAACTCCTTTGATTGAAACAGTAGTTCCGGTCTGTACCTGAGCAGTCATCGCACTCGCTGCGAACTCCCCATGCTCGGAAGCAGAGATGTTTCCGGCGATAAAAGGCATTGTCATCATCATAACTCCTGTTTTGAGCCTTGAATCAAACACACCATGGGCTGGAAACAAATCAAATCGTTTCTTTTTCATGCATTCCTCTGAATTTAATTAATGGATATTTCAATTTGTTATTTACAATACGCATATGCCTTTGGATTATCACCGGAGGTAACAATCAAAAACGGTATTTACGGGAAGAATAATTGGGGAAAAACGTGTTAGTTGTCAAAAACAACATACACTAATAAGCAACAAACAATCAATCTGTTAAAGCAAACAAACAAAAAAATGATGTTAATAATCCAGATTAAACCCCTTTATGTAAATAAGCAATATGTTTTCTACTTTCAATTTGTAACTGAAAACGAAAAAAAACGGGGTGTTGTAGGATAATACCCTGTCTTTATATCAAATATACAAAAATCATCTCTTTAAATATTCTGTAATTTTACGATATGGATATTTTTGTTAAACCTAGATAGCTAAAATGTATAAAAATACCTTTATTCAACAAATAGCACTTTATCACATCCTTACCGAAAATCATCCTTAAACAAAGAGCCGTTCCTTACCGAATCGACTCTTTTAGGAGGAGCACTTGACTAATTGCCTGTTTTAACCGTTCTTTCATTTCGAGACAAAACAGTATATGCAGTTTCTTTGAACAATAATGCTTAAGAAAATAATAATATTTTAACTATTTATTATTTTAAAAATACCGTTTTGCCCAGCGTTTTCAATTAAATCAATTTTTAGATAGAAAAACGGTTTTAAACTCGAACTTACAAATTGAAAGATATAATAACACACTTTCTCCCTAAGTGAAATAATAAATGTGATATTATTGATAAAATCAGTTGGAAGAAAGGGAAATATTGAATTTGTTTATTACGTAGTCTAAATAAAGAAAACCACTTTATTTTACTAAAAATAATAATATATGCGAGCCGGAGGCGCTTCTGAGGGGGATCTTCTAAAGGGAGAGGTTGTGGGAAATATTCGGAAGAGGATGTTGTGGTATAGCTGGGCGCAAGCATGGCTTTCTTCGTATCAAGCACTCAATTTTAATTCTCATGGTCAAGAATGTGATTCTGAAAAACCATTCGGTGCGTTTCACCGCTTTGGTTCGGTCGAAGCAAGGCGGTGGTTCAGTCGAAGCAAGGCGGTGCTTCGGTCGAAGCAAGGCGGTGGTTTTTCAGATATACAGTTTCAGAAAATAAATTCAAAGGAACAGTCGGGGATTTTACAGGAAGGCTAGATTTACACGATTCATTTGCACTGTGCCGTACAGCCCGGCTATCAAAGGATTTTAAACGCAAAAAAGGAACCTGAAATTCAGATTCCTTTTTTTTATTGGAGCGGGAAACGGGGCTCAAACCCGCGACCCTCAGCTTGGAAGGCTGATGCTCTATCAACTGAGCTATTCCCGCAAAGTGTGGGCGAAGATGGATTCGAACCACCGAAGTCGAAAGACAGCAGATTTACAGTCTGCCCCATTTGGCCACTCTGGTATTCGCCCAATACCTGTTTTGCATTCGATTTATTTCCCGATTGCGTTGCAAAGGTAGTTAAGAATTTTAATATTGCAACACCTTCTTAAAGAAAAACATTGCCAAAATTAGTTCAAAAACCCTTTCCACAAAGCAATTCTCACTTATTCAAGGGATTGCACAAATCGTAAAATTGAGTTAAAATACGAATCGTTTGCCATGATAGAAAACCAATCAAAGCAATCATGCCGGGGAAAAGAATCCAGTCGTTATTTGCAGGCAATGTCAATCCGGATAAACTTAGGTAAAGGATGTTCAATCCTCCCATTATGCGGTCAAAGGAGAAATAAAACCACACCCCAAGCGCCATCCACATCAGAACTACGAACATAAAAGCCCAGAGATTCAACGGAGCGCGTGGCTGAAGATCAGCCTGTATCTTTTTAGAAAATCCCCGATCCGAAATTTCCTTTTTATGCTGATGCATAAAATCTCGTAACATATTATCCTTTTCCATATGTGTAATTATATTTATTCCCACCAAGATGGAACACATCATTTTATACCTTTCGTTGAGAATTATCATAACCCTGTTGTTGCAAAAACCGAGACATCTTTGATTTACCTCTTGAAAGATGCGATTTGACAGTACCCGAAGGCAATCCGGTAATTAATGAGATTCTCGAAATAGAAAGATCCTCCATAAAATAAAGGAGTATACAACTCTTCTCTTCCTCTTTCAATCCCTCCATTGCCCGATATAAATCATAATTGGTTGTCAAATCATCGGGATCGCAATGATAAAGCGGATCGATCCCCTCCGCAGTAAGTGACTGATGTTCCTTCCGACCTCGCAAATAATCACACCAAATATTATAGGCGATCCGGTAAAGCCATGTAGAAAAGGCAGCTAATCCAAGAAAAGATTCAATATTACACCACGCTTTAATAAAAGTTTCCTGAGCCAGATCGTCACTTAAGGCCTCATCGCCACCCGTATGATTCAGAAAGAAACGTCGCACAGGCGATTGGTATTTCTCAACCAACCGCCTAAACGCTTTCTCACTTCCCAACAGCATGACTTGTGAGACAAGAGCAATATCTTCAGCTTGTTTCTTCATTCGTGTGATTCCGACTCTCGTGAATTGCTATTCTTTTGCGATTGCTCAAATTTCCAAACGCCCAGATAAGCGAGTCCCACAAACGCCACAATCGCACCAATTCCAATAATGACTTCTTCTACGATGATTCCAAAAATAATGATTCCCAGTCCCGTCGCCAGCGTGGTTAACCCGCTTGCAAGATAGTTTTTAATTTTCTTTTTGGAAGCAAAGAAATCGGTCGGAATGGTTGCCCCCGATTCGATCGCCTTACTCATCAGTTCATATTTTGCCTTTTTCTGTCTGTCATCAAAATAAAGCACGATCAATACGATGATAATAGCGGTTAAAAAAGGAGTTACAGCCATAAGCACCGGCTTTACATTATTTTGATTGGATGCTACAAGCTCTTTGATCTGCATCTTCTTATTTTCCAATTTCATTTTTTCCAATTCATAATATTGCTGAGACGAAAGCGATATGTTTTCAGATACCACCACCTCTTCAGTTTGTGTCAATGTGTCGTCATCGGAAACGGCGAGTTTGGTAATTAATGAATCCTGGGCGTAACTACAAAGCGCTAGCAGGGCAAATACGAGAGTTAAGATCACTGTTTTCGTTCTCATTTTCTTCTATTATTTAATGATTAATTATTTCGGTCTTATACTATTTCGAAGGATGCATCCCATTCGTTCAATTTCTAATTAAAGAATCTGTCCGTTTTCAATAAATTAGACGTATTGAGAAAACGAATTGGTTGCAAGGCGATCAAAAAAAATTTACCTTTGCCGCAATCCCAACGCTTAAACCATTGAATAATAAATCCTAAGATATGAGAATTAAAAAATACATCTCACTCCTTTTCATCCTTTTCGCATGCACGGCAACTACGCTGCAGGCACAGGAGAAAGAGCACATCGTACTTATCTCGACCAACAAAGGGGATATGAAGGTAAAACTATACAATGACACGCCGCGCCACCGAGATTATTTTCTGAATCTCGTAAAGAAGGGCTATTTTGACGATACGCTTTTCGGACGCGTCATTCAACAATTTATAATTCAAGGAGGATCACAGGATTCGCGAGGAGTAAAACCGGGCTCACGCGTCGGTGACGGAGACCGCACAATGGAGATTCCGAACGAGATACGTGCGGATCATGTGCCAAAAAAAGGTGCACTCGCTTGTCCGCGACGAGATGAGAAGTTTAATCCGAAGAAAGATTCAGACATGTCGATGTTTTTTATCATCGAAGGGAGACCCTATACGAACGGGGAGTTAGATACGCTTGAATTGATCAAGAACGTACCCATCAAGAAACAGGTTCGAGCCAAACTATACCAGCCCTTAAAGGCTGAACTGGATTCTGTAAAAAGGGCGAATCCACGGGAGTTCAACAAGCGCGTTGCCGAACTGAACCACCGCATAGACTCCATAACAAGAGCTACCCCGGGATCGCTGACCTTCACTCCGGCCGAACGCGAGGCGTATACAACCGTAGGGGGATCGTTACATCTTAAAAACGAATATACTATTTTCG
Source organism: Bacteroidales bacterium (assembly GCA_036655355.1). GTDB lineage: Bacteria > Bacteroidota > Bacteroidia > Bacteroidales > JAUNSR01 > JAUNSR01. The sequence continues at coordinate 136,941 of JAVVQG010000008.1, read as the reverse complement.
GCGAGGTGATATCCGGCCTTGATGTGATTGAGAAGATCTCTTCGATTCCGACAGACGGCAACGACCGTCCGCGCGAAGATGTGGTCATGAAGGTAAAACTTTTAGAGTGATTTACTGATCTGCCTGATGCAGGTAGTGACCATACGCTGCCAAAATGAGCACCTCTTGCTTGGGTTCGTCAATCTGATAGACCAAACGGTGCTCGTGATTAATGCGACGCGACCAAGTTTCCCGATCGAATCCCTTAAGCATCTCCACCTTACCGGTTCCGTCGCGAGGATCAACCTTTAGTTCGGCCAGCAACTCTTTTAATTTTGGAACCGCCGTAGGAGCCTTCTTATTCAGGAGACGGATATCTTTTTGGGCATCCTCCGTAAAAATCAGTCGGTACATAACTTATTGATAAAGGATTCAACATCTTCATCCGGTTCCAAAACGGCACACTTCTCCATTTGTCGGTCGGCAAGCGTGGCGATGCGCCGCTCAAGCTCGATCACATTACAAGCGTGATCCCAAAAGGGATCGAGCGAAGGGCTCGGATGCCGGGGTTCCTCTTCCCCTCTTGGCACCAACTCAAAATACTCCGCATCCTGACGAACAAAGATGCGTTCCTCTTTTGAGCGGTCAAAGTAATTTTTCTGATTCCGTAAGAACTCAGAAGCGTCGATGATTTTCATAATTATTGAACCGTTTAGGTTGTTCAGTCATCCCCTATAACAAAAAAGGAAGCCGAATTGATCAGCTTCCTTTTCCTTTTGTATATAATTTATTTTGATGTCATCCGATTGATCAGGTGTTGCGCTTCCTCCGGATAATCGGTTGTCACATAATCCACTTCTTGATTAATCAGCCGCTTCAAAACATTGAGGTCGTTGACCGTCCACACGTTGATGCTCATATTCAACTCCTTTGCCTGTTGCATCCAATCGGGGTTTTTGTCGAATACACCATAATGGAAATCCACATTTTTTATCCCCATATCGTACAATTCACGCGGAGAGGTATTACTGCCCAGATAGGCCGTAAGGTTGTCGGGAGCCTGTTTTACAAGCGCCTTACACATCGGGAGACTGAATGAGATGTAATCCACCTGTTTCTCTACGCCGAGCCTTTTGACCATATTCACAATCACTTCAACCGCACGCATCTCGGCTTCTTCCGTCTTATGAGACTTGATTTCAAGCACAAGGCGTGTTTGAGGATCTTTCTTTCCGGCAATCAGATACTCTTCAAGGGTGGGTAGTGTTTCGCCGTTCGGAAGTTTCAAATCTTTCAACTGCTCATACGTGCACTCCTGGATATCGAATCCTTGATATGTGGCGTCGTGATTCACCACAGGAACCCCGTCGGAGGTAAGAAGCACATCGAATTCCGAACCGAAAGCTTTTGTTTCCTGAGCCAATCGAAGCGCCGTAATCGAGTTCTGAGCCGAACCTGCCGTATTCCAATACCCTCTGTGGGCAATTACGCGGGGCTGGGCCGCCAATCCCAATGAAAAGAGAAGAGCGGGAACAAAGATGAATAATCGTACTGCTTTCTTCATTTGTTTCTGATCATTTTTAAATTCACGAATCACACTTTATCGCAATTTACAAAAATAACTTTCCCCTTGCAACAAGAAAGTCCCGCTTCATTTTTCAACTCAAGCGAAAACTCACCCTCCTGAACCTCCTGATTCAGCAATTGAACGGTTTCATTGAAATACACTTCGCTCATAAACTGAATTTCAAAGCGATAAATTTTCTCACGATCGAATTTCTCAAGAGGAAAAAGGTCTAACAGGTGAGAGATGTATTTCGAGGTAGTCAAGTGTCTGTTCACATCGATATCGCTTACACGCACCTTGTACCATTCGGAATCCCCCTCTTTTACGGGAGCGATTCGGCCGGGACGGTCAATGGGACATTCCAACTCACGGCACAACGTCCCGATGGTGGTATAGTTAAGCAATTCCACCGATTGACGCGTTTCGAAATCAATGATAGACCAGATGCTTCGTCCATAGCCCAGCACCTCGCCGTTTTGGTCGGACATTTTAAAGTTTCGAGAAGAGAACGCCTTGTTCACGCTCTCCACCCAAGTCTCTACCGTCAGGATATCACCCACGGATGGGTAACGCTTCATATCGAAAGCCAGTCGCGCCAACACCCATGCCTGATTGTATCTCTTCAGATCCTGATACCCGAACCCCCATGCCTCGGCATGTCGCGAGGCCGCATCGATCAAACATTCAGCGATTCGCCAAACCGGCATTTCGGCCTGAGCATTGACGTCATTCGATTGAACCGGATACTGTTTGATCCCTATAATTTCTTTTTTCATCGTTGTCAGTATTTATACTTACCGTTTACTTAAATCGTTGTAAAGCGTTTGCAAAAAAGCTTTCCCTTCCGTTTCCATCCGAGGCACGGCCTTTTCACTCCGCACAATCTCCCGGTCGGATTCACAATCATAAACAAAGGAGGCGGAATCGTTCAATATCCCGAAACCGTCTTTAAAGGTATAGAAAGCAAACTGCTTGTTGTCCGGTTTCAGCAGATCTTTACTAAACGTAAACTCATCATGGGCAATTCCCATCTGATTCAACAGGGTGGCAGCCAAGTCGATCTGAGAACCGAAACGATCGATTTCCACCGCCTCTTTCACGGCTCCTCCGGCCCATACCATCGGAATGTGATAACGTTTCGGATCATGATTATCGATGTTGTAAGGATAACGCATGCAATGGTCCGGAAGGAAAATAAACACCGTATTGTCCCAAACCGGTGAACGCTTCATCTCATCGATGAATACCCCCAGACAACTGTCTGTATAAGCCACACTGTTCAGGTAAGGATCGTCGAATTTACACGTCGGCACATCAAACGGCTCGTGACTGCTGAGCGTAAGGAACATTTTCATGAACGGAAATTCCGTTTGGTTAAGAATGCTTTGTGTGAGATATTGAAAGGTTTTATCATCGCGGACACCCCATTTTGACAAACGCTCTGAAAGTGGGAAATCGGTATCGGAGATCAATTTCTCAAACCCCGCACCCACAAAATAGCTTCGCATGTTGGTGAAGTCGGCATCGCCTCCGTAAAGAAATTCGAGGTCGTACCCTTCCGCTTTGAGTGATTTGGAGATAGAGGGAAGCGATTGCGATTTCGATGGGTATTTCATAATCGAGTTGGTAGGCTGAGCCGGATAGGCACTTAAAACCGAAACCAAACCGCGGTCTGTACGAAAACTGTTCGCATAGAAGTTCGTAAACGCAACCCCTTCCTTATAAAGCGTATTGAGGTTTGGAGCAACATCCGGAATACCCCCTAACGCCTCGGTAATGATTCCGGAGAAACTCTCCAGAACAACAAGAACCACATTCGGACGGGAGGTTTTGAACAACGACACGGTTGAATCGGGCGCAGCGTGCACGGGAACACCCGCAACAGGCTGATCGCACAGGGTGGCGAACAGATTCTCCGCCTGCTCATTCTCCATGAAACGGTATTGGGAAGCAAAATCCTTCCCTTTCGCCATGGAGGAGAATAGACTGAACATCGGGTTAATCGAAGCGTGATTCAACAACATATTCGAACTGTGATACACCTTTCCCACATTCATGGTGGAAACGGTGAATCCCCCTCGTATCGGGATAAATAGCAACCCTAGTAACAGAATCAATCCAAATGTATCACGTATCCGATGCTCGGAACGAACCCCGTACAGCTCCCTTCGGAAGAAATCGATGCGTGTCAGTTGCTTATCATCCAACACTTTTTTCATGAACAGATTCAGCAGCAACCAGGTAATCACCATCAAGAGGGGCAGAACGAACATCATCGTTACCGGTACGCTCGCCATCGCCTCGGCCGGAGAGGCCAGATAGAACAGCGGGGTTGAGTCCAGACGGAACCCCCAATACGTATATAATTCGAGATCGGAAATGAAAATAACCGATATGAACAGGTTGATCACCCTGAAATACCCTTTGACGGATTTGGCGAACCACGCTCCTTTTATCCAGACGCTCACCAGGGTGAGAAGAACCGGAATGACACAGAGGTAGGCGCTCATGGAGTAATCCAACGGCATTCCGTAATAGATCTCTTTCCACCACTGCCAAAAGGGCACCTCTTTGTATAAATCGAAATGATATAGCATGAACAAAGGTTTCTGAACTGCAAAAACCAGAAGCAATGCCAAGTATATTTTCCCTAGTCGAAGTAAATCTCTCTTCATATTCTCTTATTTAACGGTTGCAAAAGTAACTTTTTTTTAATTGAAAGGTCTAGATAACCTTCATCATCAGTCATAATCGGAAATATCGAAAAGAAATAAAGAAATATGTATGAATGCAGCAGTGTATTTTACCAAATTTCATTATTATCAGTTTGGGTATTGGCTCTTAACATAAAAAAGGTCATCTTTGCGTTATAGAAAATAAAATTCCTCTTTTTTTGAATTTCCGTCACTAATTTCGTAATGATCACATTCGGGATAGGACGTTTATCTCCCCTATACGATTCGTAAGGAGAAAGAAAGAATATTTATTGTGTGGATGCCTAGTTTAGATATCGACTAAATTTAGAACCTATTCAGAATTCAGATGAAAAAAGTATTATTATCCGTAGCATTGATAACGACTATGACTTTATCAGCCGCAAATCCGTTTTTCGGAAAGTACAAAACGCCGCATGAAACTGCGCCCTTCAATGAAATCAAACTAGAGCATTATTTGCCAGCTTTTGAAGAAGGTATTCGTGTAAACCAATTAGAAATCGACGCAATCGTTAAAAACCGCGCCCTACCGGATTTTGACAACACAATCCTTGCATTGGAAAATTCAGGCAAATTGCTTGACAATGTAAGTGGTGTTTTCTATAACCTGCTAAGTTCTGAGAGCAACGACGAAATGATGGAGTTGTCACAGAAAGTACAGCCGATGCTTTCCGAACACTCGAACAACATCCGTCTGAACCCGCTTCTTTTCAAAAAAGTAAAAGAGGTGTATGATAACCAAGATAAATTCAACCTGAACGCAGAGCAGAAAATGCTTTTGAAGAAAACCTTCGAAGGGTTTGAAAACAGCGGTGCCAACCTAAGCGATGCAGATAAGGAAAAATACCGTCAATTGTCACAGGAGCTGGGTCAGCTGACCCTGATGTTCGGACAAAACGCATTGAAAGCCACGAACGCTTTCGAAATGTTGCTGACTTCTGAAGATGAATTGGCCGGCTTGCCTCAAAGCGTACGCGATGCCGCTGCACTTACGGCTAAAAACAAAGGGAAAGAGGGTTACCTTTTCACTTTGTCTGCTACCAGCTACATGCCGTTCATGAAATACTCGTCTCGTCGCGATCTTCGTGAGAAAATGTATCGCGCATCCACTTCACGTTGTGTAGGTGGAGAGTTCGACAACACGGAGAACATGCGTAAAATCGCCGCTACACGTCTTGCCATCGCTAACCTGATGGGCAAAAAGAACTATGCGGAACAAGCATTGGACAAGCGCATGGCGAAATCCGAAGAGAACGTAAACGGCCTACTGAACCAACTTTTGGAAGCTTATCGTCCCACAGCCCTTCAGGAGATCAGAGAGATCCAGGGATTTGCAATCGGTATGGAAGGCAAACAGATTGACATCATGCCTTGGGATTTCAGCTACTACTCAGAGAAACTGAAAGATGCAAAATACCAAATCAACGATGAGTTGCTAAAACCATACTTCCCTCTTGAAAGCGTTAAGAAAGGGGTATTCGGCCTTGCAACAAAACTATACGGACTAACCTTCAAGAAAAACAGCAAGATTCCGGTATACCACTCGGAAGTAGATGCATACGAAGTGTTTGACAAAGATGGTAAATACCTTTCGGTTCTTTACACCGATTTCCACCCACGCGACGGCAAACGTGCCGGTGCATGGATGTCGGAATTCAAAGGACAGTGGAAAGAAGGAAAGAAAAACAGCCGTCCACACATCACGATCGTAATGAACTTCACGCGTCCGACAGAAGACAAACCTGCGCTTCTTTCTTACGACGAAGCCAACACGTTCCTTCATGAATTCGGACACGCGCTTCACGGCATGCTAGCCAACACAACCTACGGTTCGATGTCCGGTACAAGCGTTTACCGCGATTTCGTTGAATTACCATCTCAGATCCTTGAGAACTACATGAGCGAGAAAGAGTTCCTGGATACGTTTGCCGCTCACTACCAGACGGGCGAAACCATCCCGATGGAACTGATCGAAAAGATCAAAGCATCGGCAAACTACAATGTGGGTTACGGATGTCTTCGTCAGTTGAGCTTCGGTTTGCTTGACATGGGATACCACACGTTGACAGCTCCGATCGAAGGAGACCTTTTCCAGTTCGAAGCGGAAGCGATCGGCAAGACACAGGTGCTTCCTTTCGTTGAAGGTTCGTTGACAGGTGCTACCTTCAGCCACATCTTCGCAGGAGGTTATGCAGCAGGTTACTACAGCTACAAATGGGCTGAGGTATTGGATGCGGATGCATTCTCGATGTTTAAGAAAAACGGCCTTTTCGATGAAGCAACCGCACAGGCATTCCGCGAAAACATCCTTGAAAAAGGGGGTACGGAAGATCCGATGGAACTATACAAACGTTTCCGCGGTCAAGAGCCTACCATCGATGCATTGATGCGTCGCGACGGCATCATCGACTAATCAGATACCGGGTCTCTGATCCGGTTCGCAATTCCACATAACAAGAATTAGGAGCTGTTCCCGAAACGGGGAACGGCTCCTTTTGTTTTAGGCAATTCGCATGCTCCGTTATGAATTTCTTTTAACAAGCAACGCACTCCTCAAAGTTATTCCTAAATTTGCATTTTAATTTAAGCATTTAGAAAAGTGGATTATATCAAACTTATCGGAGGATTACTCCTTTTAGTGATCAGCGGAGATTATTTAGTACGCGGAGGTGTGGCGATTGCAACCAAATTGAAAGTTTCGGCTTTGGTAATCGGTATGACCGTGGTAGCCTTTGGTACCTCGGCACCTGAATTCCTGGTAAGCCTTCAAGCTGCCATAAAAGGGAATCCGGAGATTTCTATCGGAAACGTCATCGGTTCGAACATTGCCAATATCGGATTAATCTTAGGCGTTACGGCGCTTATTTACCCCTTGGTGGTTGCCCGCAACTCGATCCGTATCGACTGGCCCGTGATGATGGGAGCAACGCTTGCTTTTCTTTTTGCAGCGTCCGACGGTCGGATTACCCGTTTGGAGGGGTGGATCGGCTTCGCTTTTTTGGTGGTGTTTACCGCCTATCAGATTTACAATTCGCGTAAACAGCACGTTCCGGAGGAGGAGCAGGAGGAGAAACCCGCTCCGATCGGATTGGCAATCGTTTATATCGTAGGATCGGCCGTGGGATTGGCCTATGGAGCGGACTTCTTGATTCAGGGTGCTTCAAACATCGCTAAGTCGATGGGGGTCAGCGAACGTATTATCGGTGTGACCATCGTTGCATTCGGAACCAGTTTGCCTGAATTGGCGGCTTCTGTGTCTGCTGCCTTTAAAAAACAAACCGATATTGCGATCGGGAACATCATCGGTTCGAATATTTTCAATATCTTATGCGTGATATGCCTTACTTCAGTCGTCAAACCGATTCCCGTTGCCTGGAACGCATTCAGCTACGACTTCATCTGGATGGCCGTCTTCGCTTTTATCCTGATCCTATTGGTTCTTCCGATTCGTACGGCTCTTTCGAAATCGTACGATACGGTAGGCTCTAAAATGGCGATTCTTTTTGAAAAAGGAAAACTGGGTAGAATCGGCGGTGCACTTCTTGTAGTAATGTATATTTACTATATTTACACCCTATTCGGTTAAATTCCATCAACAATATGGACAAACAATTAGCTTTAGATAAACGTTATATGCGCATGGCGGCGATATGGGCCGAAAACTCTTATTGCCAGCGACGCCAGGTGGGCGCCCTTATCGTAAAAGATAAGATGATCATTTCGGACGGGTACAACGGAACTCCCGCAGGTTTCAAGAACGTATGCGAGGATGAAGAGGGAAGAACTTATCCTTTCGTTTTGCATGCCGAAGCAAATGCGATCACCAAAGTAGCAAAATCAAATAACAGCAGCGAGGGAGCTACGATGTACGTAACCTCCTCTCCCTGCATCGAATGTGCCAAATTAATCATCCAGTCGGGAATACGCAGAGTGGTATATTCTGAGAATTATCGCCTGGAGGACGGTCTGAACCTGTTGCGAAGAGCCGGCATCGAAGTGGATTTTGTAGAGATAAACGAATCACTTGTACCATAGATTAACGATTTAAAATAGAATGAGCGAAAATAAAGGTAAATATGTATGGATGCCTGTTTTACTGTCCGTAGCGGTGGTAATCGGCGTTTTCATCGGTTCTTCGGTGAACCGGAACGATATCAAATTGAATGCGGCGAATCGCTCAGCTTCAAAACTTGACATGCTCCTGAATACAATCGAGCAGCAATATGTGGATTCCGTGAATGCCGACCAATTGGTGGAGGATGCGATTCCTACGATTGTCAGCGAATTGGACCCTCATTCGGTTTATATCCCGGCGAAAGATCTGGAGGCGACCAACGAGGAGCTGGAAGGAAGTTTCAGCGGTATCGGCGTTCAGTTCAACATTCAGAATGATACGGTAATGGTGGTGAGTGTGATTAGCGGCGGACCGTCGGAACGGATCGGACTAATGGCCGGCGACCGCATCGTTATGATTAATGATTCTGCCTTTACAGGGAAAGAGGTCACCAACGAACGTGTGATGAAAACGCTTCGTGGGAAAAAGAATACCGATGTCAAATTGGGTATCAAACGCAACACCTCGAAAGAGATTCTTGATTTCACAATCACCCGCGGAGATATTCCCGTAACAAGTATCGATGCTTCTTACCTGATGAACGACTCCATCGGATATATCAAGATCAGCAAATTCGGTCGTACCACTTACAACGAGTTCGTAGGAGCGCTTGCCAAACTTTCAAGCGAAGGTGCCAAGGAGTATATGATCGATTTACGCGGTAATTCGGGCGGATATATGGAAATGGCCATCAACATGGTGAATGAGTTCCTACCGAAAGAGCGCCTGATCGTGTACACCGAAGGAAATGCCATGCCACGCAGCGATGCCTATTCCAATGGTCGCGGAGCCTTCCAGAACACCCCATTGGTGGTATTGATCGACGAATGGTCAGCCTCTGCAAGTGAGATTTTCGCAGGAGCCATCCAAGATAACGACCGCGGCACGATCGTGGGACGACGTTCGTTCGGAAAAGGATTGGTTCAGCAACAGATTCCGTTCAAGGACGGTTCAGCGCTGCGCCTGACGATCGCTCGCTATTACACGCCGGCGGGACGAAGCATTCAGAAAGAATACACCCTGGGGAAAGGTGAGGATTATAACCTGGACATCATCAACCGTTTCTCTCATGGAGAATTCTATTCGAAAGACAGCATTAAAATGAATGATTCATTGTCTTATAAGACAACGCTCGGTAGAACCGTGTACGGTGGTGGGGGCATTATGCCCGATATTTTCGTACCGAGTGATACGACGGGTTCTACCTCTTATCTGAACAGCGTGATCAATTCGGGGGCGTTGTATCTGTTTGCTTTCAAGTATTCGGATGAACACCGTGAGAAGCTTCTCGAATACAAGAGTTATGACGCATTGATGAACTACCTGAACGCGCAGCCATTGCTTCAACAGTTTGTGGCTTATGCGGAAACGAAAGGGATCAAACGTCGCCCGGTTTATATCAATATCTCGAAACAGATCATCGTTCGCCAGTTGCAGGCTTACATCGCACGAAACATCCTGGGTGAGGAAGCTTTCTATAAAACGTTCCTTCGGGATGACAATACAATAAAAGCGGCTACGGAACTGTTGCAGAAAGGCGACGCTTTTCCGAAACCCGCTCCGGCAGAAAGTCCGGAGGTTGCTGAACAGAAGTGATCCGTAAAATCAGATTCCTATGAACATTCGGGAACAGAAAACAGAAATCCGTCGTAATGTGTCGATTTTAAAGAAACAGGTTACGGCGGATTTCCGCATCTCACATTCAAGGATAATACTCTCGCAAGTAGAGAGCCTTGCGGTTTTCAAAGAGGCTGAAACCATTTTACTTTATCATTCGCTGCCGGATGAAGTGCACACGCATGATTTCCTCAAAAAATGGCACGGCTCAAAACGTCTGGTGCTACCGGTAGTGGTTGGCGATGAACTGGAGCTGCGACTCTATCATCCCGACAATCTGGAACCGGGTTCGTATGCAATACTTGAACCAAAGAACCAAACCCTGATCGATGCACAAGAAGTGCAACTCGCCCTCATTCCCGGGGTAGCCTTTGACCGATGCGGTAACAGGCTGGGACGGGGAAAAGGGTATTATGACCGTTTGCTGCCCGCTATCCGGGCCCCGAAAATCGGAATTTTATTTGATTATCAGCTATTGGAGGCGATTCCCCACGAACCGTTTGACGTTTCCCTGAACGGGATTATTACTGAATCGGAATTAATACTGGGACTTTGATCCCTTATACATTAACATTTACTATTTCAAAATATATGGCATTTATCAACGCGGAAATGAAATTAAGCGACGTGATTCTTCACGAACCAAGTCTTATCCCGGTTATTAACCGTTTCGGAATTCATCTGGGACTCGGAGACAAAACCATCCGCACCATTTGTGAGGAGAGAAAACTGGAACCGGATTTCTTCCTTTCAATCTTGAATACATTTATTCATGCGAATTACTTTCCTGAAAATAAATTCAGATCTTTTAATGCGACTCAGATCGTAGATTATCTGACAAAAACAAACCAATCGTACGAACGGTTTCTGCTTCCGAATATCGAACGACATTTAAACTCGTTTATTGAACGAAGCGATCCGGACAATGCGAACCTGGAGGTGCTGCGTAAATTCTTCACCCTTTTCAAAAAGGAGTTGAAAGCACGTATCGAAGAGGATAACAATACGATTTTCCCAAAAATCCGTACGCTCTCCGAGGTGTTTGCAGCGGAAGACCTTTACCTGGAGGCGTATGAAACTGAACCCGATGCCCTTGAAGAGAAGCTGATCGATATGAAAAGTATCATGATCAAGCATTTGAGCGGAGAATTCGACGAGAATCTTTGCTATGCCGTATTGATCGCCATTTGCAATCTTGAAAAAGACATCAATCAACACAACCGCATCCGTAACAAAATCTTATTTCCCCTGGCTGACGCCTTGAACAAGAGAAACGAAATATGATTGCAGAAAAGAAAATAGCGATTGTTTCATCCTGCGTACTCACCGGATATGGCCTTAAACAGCTATTGGGTGAGTATTTCGGGCAGATTCATTGTACCCTGTTCCATTCGGTGGAAGAATTTCTGGAGAGTCAGCCCGACTCTTTCGATATTTTCTTCCTGCCGGCTGAACCGGTATTGCTGAATTATGATTTCTTCCTGCCTCGGAAACCCAAAACCATCCTTTTACTGAAAGAGAAGAATCAGCATTCCTCCTTTCATCACCTCACGTTGCACGATGACCTGAGTACCACGATCGATTCGTTGCAACAGTTATTAGACAGCATGATCCAGCCCAAGAAAGAGGAGTCGCAAGAGGAGCTCACTTCCCGGGAGATCGAGGTGTTGAAACTAATTACAAAAGGGATGATGAATAAAGAGATTGCAGAAGAGCTTTACATCAGCCTGAATACGGTCTTAACCCATCGCAAGAATATCACATCCAAACTAGGAATCAAGACCGTAAGCGGACTTACTTTTTATGCCATGATGAATGGCTATATTACTGAATAGGTTCCGGTACCTGAACCACTCCGATGTTCTTGGTGCCGTTGATTTTAATCACCAAAGGTTGTTCGAAGTTAACCACCCTCACCAATTCGGATTCATAGACGGCCGGCATGCGGTCTAACCCCTCTTTATCGAACCATCCGTCATTTATATTGGGATTGATGGTAAAGTACCCCACCCCGAAAGAGGTGAGATTCTGGAAGAAGTGAGTCCCCTGACTCGGCTCTATCCTGTAATTCGCCAAGGAGGTTTCAACAATCACCCGGGCCATCGAGATGTGAGGCCACTTCACCGGAATTCCCAGAAACTGATCTTCCGATCCCCAACGACCGGGACCAACCAACACATAATTTTCCTTACGTTCCAGGAACCCTTCATTGATCTCCTCTATCTCTCGTGCTATTTTCGGATTTAACGAGGCACGGAAATTCTCCGTACGCACATACACTACCTGACGCACATCCTGAAAGATACCGTGTCCCAGTGCATGTTTGGAGTAAAGCAACGTCGATTCCGGCTCCACCTTACTCAAATCATCAGCCACCATCTCTTTGGTATCTACAATCGGACGGATCTGCAACCAGTAAAATCTGTTCTCCACCCCTTTATCCTGAAGATTTACCGCAAACTCTATCTCAATGGGACGTCCCATCTCCTCGGCACCCACTTTCAAAATTTCTTTCAGAATTTCGGCTAACGGGAAGGAGTCGTGACGCAGGATGTTCGCGAACGTCACAACCTTACGTCCTTTGTCGTAATAGCCGTCGCGTATCATCATATCATACGGATCGTAAGTAGAAACCATCAGTCGCAACGAGTTATCCTTTTCGGCATCTTTTATCGGAATACGGAGCAGGTTCGCGCCGTCGTCTGTCGTTATATCGCCCCCGAGACCTTTCATATCCAAGGCGTAGAACTTGGTCTGGGTATCGCGGAGTGCCAGATCGAGCGTACTGGTCTGCAATACGTTGCCCGGCCAATAGGGAGAGAAGCGCAACGATACGCCGCCGTCCACAATGTATTTACCGAGTCCCACTGCGATATTCGCGATTCCCTCTTCAGGCTTTTCATTGTTGATCGGATAATAGTTCAAAGAGCGCGCCACCCCCGAGAATGAAGGATAATAGCGATCGTCATATTGCGTTCCGACCACCTCCTGCAATATGATCGCCATTTTCTCTTGATCGATGATGTTGCTCGTAGCCGTCATATACGCTTTGCTGTCTTTATAGAAAACGGATGCGTACACCCCTTTTATGGCATCACTCACCAAACGAAGCATCTCATATTTATCTTCCAGACATGGGATCATGTAGGTTGAATAGATTCCGGCGAAAGGCTGGTAATGTGAATCTTCAAGCAAACTGGATGAACGGACGGCTATGGGTGTTTTTACCACATCGAAGAACGCGAGAAAATCCTCAATGAGGCGTCGCTGCAGTTTCCCCTTCAGAAAGTAACGCAGTATCTCTTCATCGGGCAAATCCGACAATCCTACCTGATAGAGGTTATTGGTATCCATAAACTCATCAAAGAGGTCGGTACAAAGCACTACGGTCTTAGGAATGGTGATGGTGGTCTGCACTTGCGCCTCGAGTTGAGGATTGCGCTTCAACACCGAGTCGATAAAAGCAAGGCCCCTCCCTTTTCCCCCGAGAGAACCGTCGCCGATACGGGCGAAGTTTGAATAACGGTCGAACTGACCGCGCTTAAATTCTGCCACCACTCCCCGGTTCTTCATTTTTCGATACTGAATAATCGAATCGAAGATCATATGTCGAACCTCATCCGCTTGACTAAGTTCCTCAAATACTTTCTTTTTTATCACCTCGGCAAGCGGAAACATCGCCCGGGAATAGAGCCATCGCGAAATGTGGTTGCGCGAGCAATGGAAATAGAGGGAGTTGTCCGGAATCGTAAAAATGATGTCTTGCAACTCTTTCAAGGTATGAACGGTGGCAATCTCCTGGCCCGTATCCGGATTGATAAAAACAAATGCTCCGAAACCAAAGTTCCGCAATATCGTATTTCGCAGATCCACCGGCAATTTCCTTGAATTCTTATCTAGAAAAGCAGCATTCAGGGGTACGGCAAATTTACTGCAATCCACTTCGGACGACTCAATGATCAGGGGAATGTATTTATCGTAGCTCCGTACATATTCACAGAACTTCACCCCCGCCATGCGGTCCATCACGCCCTGATTGCGAAAACTGATATCGGAAATTATCCCCAGCATGTTATCCTTATACTTCTCATAAATGGAAACTGCTTCTTCGTAGGTACGGGCGAGTAGGATTTTGGGACGCCCCCTCATTCGTAACATACGCTGATGTTCGTTCAGCGCCTCGGTTGCAAAAATCTGTGACTGCTTTAAGATGAATTTGTACAGATGCGGTAATAAGGAGGAGTAAAAACGAATGGAATCCTCCACCAACAAGATTACCTGTACACCCACCGAGTGAACATCTTCCTCTACATTCATCTTGTCTTCAATCAATTTAATGATCGCAAGCAGCAAATCCGTGTTACCGAGCCAGCTAAAGATGTAATCGATTGCGGAGAGGTCCTCTTGTCCGATCTTCTTATAGATCTCGCGTGAAAAAGGGGTCAGAATAACGATCGGAATCAGTTCATACTGATTCTTGATTTTACGGGCCATATCGAAGATCTCATTGTTCTCGCTCGTAGGCATCGCCATCACCAGATCGTATCTTTTGGAAGCTAGTTCCTCAAAAGCCTCCTTTTCATTCGCCACCTGCGTAAAACGGGGTGGATATCTTAAGTTCAATTGTACATATTCAAAGAAAATGCGCTCATCCACCCTTCCGTCATCTTCCAACATAAAAGCATCGTATTTGCTAGCTATTAGCAACACATTGAAGATTCTTTCTTGCATTAAGTTAGCGAAAGACGTATCCTTCAAGTAAACCTGATTAAATGCAGTTATATTTCTATTCATGAATTATTCTTTTAATGGCAAATTGCCAATATCTTTTTAAAAATTAATTACATAAAACGTTTGTTTATTTATGTAATTTTTTACTTTTGCAATATACACATAACCTCAAAAACAAACGATATGAATATTGAACAAATCATTGCTTCTTTAGAGGCGAAACATCCCGGAGAAGCAGAATACCTGCAAGCCGTAAAAGAAGTGCTCATCTCTATTGAAGATGTATATAATCAACACCCCGAGTTTGAACGTGCAAAAATCATCGAAAGATTGGTTGAGCCGGATCGTATCTTCACGTTCCGCGTTACTTGGGTAGATGACAGAGGTCAGATTCAGACAAACATCGGTTACCGCGTTCAGTTTAACAATGCAATCGGACCATACAAAGGGGGTATCCGTTTCCATGCTTCAGTGAACCTTTCAATCTTGAAATTCCTGGGCTTCGAGCAGACATTCAAAAATGCGTTGACTACGTTGCCGATGGGTGGCGGAAAAGGTGGCTCGGACTTCAACCCTCGTGGTAAATCGGATGGTGAAATCATGCGTTTCTGTCAGGCATTCATCATGGAACTATGGCGTAACCTCGGCCCGGACCGCGACGTACCGGCAGGCGATATAGGCGTAGGAGCCCGTGAGGTGGGATATATGTACGGAATGTACAAGAAACTGGCTCGTGAAAACACAGGAACATTCACCGGTAAGGGCCTTGAATACGGCGGATCACGCATTCGTCCGGAAGCTACCGGCTTCGGTGCTTTGTATTTTGTACAAGACATGTTGGCTAATAAAGGAATGGATCTGAAAGGAAAAACCATTGCGATTTCCGGTTTCGGAAACGTAGCATGGGGTGCGGCAACGAAAGCCACCGAACTCGGCGGTAAAGTTGTAACGATCTCCGGTCCGGACGGATACATCTATGACCCGGCCGGTTTGGATAAAGATAAAATTGAATTTATGCTGGAGCTTCGTGCTTCGGGCGAAGATATCGTTAAACCGTACGCAGAGAAATACGGCGTTGAGTTCTTCCCGGGTCGTCGTCCTTGGGAGCAGAAGGTTGACATCGCGCTTCCTTGCGCTACGCAAAACGAACTCGGCGGAAAAGATGCTGAGATGTTGATTAAGAATGGCGTAATCTGCGTTGGAGAAGTTTCTAACATGGGTTGTACTCCGGAAGCAATCGATCAATTCATTGAAAACCGCATCATGTACGGTCCGGGAAAAGCAGTTAATGCCGGCGGTGTGGCTACTTCGGGATTGGAGATGACACAGAATGCTATGCATCTGACTTGGCCGGCTCAGGAAGTTGATGCCAAACTTCACCAGATCATGGATGACATCCACGAACAATGCGTAAAATACGGTACCGAACCGGATGGTTATATCAACTACATGAAAGGGGCTAACATTGCCGGCTTTATGAAAGTTGCAAAAGCCATGATGGATCAAGGTGTTATTTAATACTCTTTTGAGAACGTCCCGAGAGGTTATCCTCTTCGGGACGTTCTTATTCAGACAGTTCCAGTAAATAAGGTTCCAGTATACAAGGTTTCAGTATACAAGGTTTCAGTAAATAAGAAAGGCGATTCGTTTTCGAATCGCCTTTCTTGTTTTATTATCGGAATTATTTCTATCGTTTCCAACGCATAAGAAGTAAAATCAAGCCGTTTCAATTTCAACCAACACAGCTTCTCCCGGCACGGTATCCTGCGGCTTAACCAATACCTGACGAACCTTTCCGGCAGAAGAGGTACGGATATCATTCTCCATCTTCATCGCCTCAAGTACCAGCAGCGTATCCCCGCGTTTTACGATATCGCCGGGTTTCACATTCACAGAAAGCACTTTACCCGGAAGCGGTGAAGTGATCTTCTCTCCAATGAATGGCAACACGCCGTTTGCCTCATCCACCATCACTTTCTTTTCCTCTTTGGTTTCCGGTGATTCTTTGGCTTGTTTCGCATTGTACTCTTCCTGACGCACCTTCATCAAATAATCTTTCGCTACGTTCGGGAACAGCTCAAGCAACAATTGATCCTTATCACTCTGCGCAAGCTTCACACCCCCGAATTCCACAAGTTCGGGATTCGGTTGCACTTTGTAATTTGCGATGTTATAAGGAATCTCCTCTTTGCTTCCGGTGATTTTCTCACGGAAAGCCGGCTCTACCGGAATCGGCGTCTTGCCGTACTGTCCTTTCACCAAATCCTCAAAGTTCTTGGAGACCACGGAGTACATCGGCATCCCCTTTGCTAGATCCAATGCGCACGATACGGCCTGTGCCCCTACGATCTGACTTGTCGGCGTCACCAACGGAGGCAATCCGGCATCCAAACGCACCTTAGGGATCAGTTTCATCGCCTCGTCAAGAATCTGTTCAGATTTAACGGCTTTCAACTGGGCAAGCATGTTTGAATACATACCACCCGGAATCTCAGCACTCTTCACAATCTCGTCCGGTTGTGGGAAACCGTAATATGCTTCGATCTGATGACAATAATCGAGCAACTCCTCTTCATTGTCTTTGTTGGCTGCAGCGATCGCCTTATCGAAAAGCGCATCTACCTGTGCAGGCAGTCCGTCGTAGTCAAACGGCTTAGGAAGCGTCTTCATCGCATCAAATGGAGCCAGTTCTTTTCTTATTTCCAGAAGTTCGTCATTGATCCGACGCACTACCTTCATATCAACATCCATCTCAATGCCCAGTTTACGGGCAAAAACATCGATGAATTCAATCGACGGAGCCGCAGAGCCACCGGAGAAATACCAGATATTCGTATCTACGATATCCACTCCGTGTATCATCGCCATCAAAACAGATGCCAAACCGTATCCCGGAGTACAATGGGTATGGAAGTCAACCGGTACTTTAACCGTATTCTTGAGTCCACGGATCAATTTACCGGAACGACTCGGAGAAACCAGCCCGGCCATATCCTTCAGCGTAATCATATCGGCACCCAGCGCCTCAAGCTGCTTGGCCTTGTCAAAGAAATACGCATCGGTAAATACCTCTTTCGGAAGTTTCGTTCCTTTGAGCATCGCTTTCATGCGCTCAGCTTTCGAAAAATGGGGATCCACCGTATAACACACGGCACAGTCGGCGATTCCACCGTATTTCTTTACATATTTAATTGTGGATTTTACATTATCAATATCATTCAATGCGTCAAAAATGCGCATCACATTCAGTCCCGAATCAATTGCATTATGACAAAAACCTTCAATCACCTCATCCGGATAAGGAGCATAACCAAAAAGGTTACGACCTCTTGACAGTGCTGTTAATTTAGAAGCACCCTCCACTTTCTGACTGATTGTTTGGAGTCTTGTCCAGGGATTTTCACCCAGATAACGCATAATCGAATCAGGGACAGCTCCTCCCCACACTTCCATAGCGTAAAATCCGGCATCTTTATAATAAGGAAGAACCTTATCAATTTGTGCCTGCGACATGCGAGTAGCAAAAAGAGACTGCTGACCGTCACGCAGCGTTAAGTCTCTGATCAAAAGTTTTTTAGACATAGATTTTAAGGAATTTATAATTAATTGGTAGTTATAAGTCCACTCTTAAAGGTAATAAATTAATAGTAAATATCATCATATCCGGAGAGATATTTTCATAAAGCATTTATTCATAGTATTTTTAATCTGTTTCAAATCGTAACCAAAGATACATTTGATCCAGTGAAAAGAGGTGAGCATTCCTTAGTTCTTCATTAAGAGTATAAGTATAAGAGATTATGGAGGTTAAATATTATGGGTTTAAAGATAAAACGTTTATTTTTGTTTTCACTTTATTAATTGTAAAATATTAAACCCAAATATGAAGGGAATTATTCTCGCAGGAGGAAGTGCAACCAGACTTTATCCGCTTTCGAAAGCCATTTCGAAACAAATCATGCCCGTTTACGATAAACCCATGATATATTATCCCCTTTCCACCCTGATGTTGGCAGGAATCCGTGAGGTATTGATCATTTCAACTCCACGCGACCTTCCGATGTTCCGGCAATTACTGGAAGACGGCTCTCGCCTGGGGATGCGATTCGAATATATCATTCAGGAGAAGCCGAACGGACTGGCGGAAGCTTTTCTGTTGGGTGAAGATTTTCTCGACGGCGATTCAGCATGCCTTATTCTGGGAGATAACATGTTTTACGGCCAGGGATTTTCAGGAATGCTGCATCGCGCCGCTGCCATTGAAAAAGGAGCTTGCGTATTCGGTTATTTTGTGAAAGATCCGAAAGCTTACGGAGTGGTGGAGTTTGATGAAAACAACAGGGTGATCGGCCTTGAAGAGAAACCGGAAGAGCCAAAATCCAATTATGCGGTTCCGGGACTTTATTTCTACGACAAAACGGTTGTGGAAAAAGCCAAAACAATTCAACCTTCCAAACGAGGCGAACTGGAAATCACCGACCTCAACCGTTTGTATCTGGAAGAGGGCACTTTGCAGGTGGAGTTATTCGGACGCGGCTTCGCTTGGCTGGATACGGGAAACTGCGACAGTCTGCTGGAAGCTTCCAATTTCGTGGCTACGATTCAGAAAAGACAGGGATTTTATGTTTCCTGCATTGAAGAGATCGCATGGAGAAACGGCTGGATCAGCAACGAGCAACTGCTTCGTCTTGGCAAAGAGTTAGATAAGACAGAATACGGAAAATACATAATCGATTTAATACAATGACCGAAACGACCTATTTAGTAACCGGGGCCGCGGGCTTTATCGGTTCGAACTTCGTAAAATACATGCTTGCCAAATACGATGATATCCGCATCATCGCATTAGACGCATTAACATATGCAGGATATTATGGCACGATTGCCGATGATGTCGATAACGACCGCTGTATCTTTGTAAAAGGAGATATCTGCGACAAAGAGTTGTTGGATGATCTCTTTACCAAGTCAAATATTCATTATGTGGTAAATTTCGCCGCAGAGAGTCACGTTGACCGCAGCATCGAAAATCCGCAGCTATTCCTTCAAACCAATATTCTGGGGACACAGAACCTCCTTGACATTGCTAAGAAGCATTGGACAGCGGGAAGCGATGAAAATGGCTACCCGATCTGGAAACAAGGAGTCCGTTTCCATCAAGTCTCTACAGACGAGGTGTACGGAAGTCTCGGATCGGAAGGATTCTTCACGGAAGAAACCGCACTGGACCCCCGCTCTCCCTACAGCGCTTCCAAGGCAAGTGCCGATATGTTTGTACAAGCTTACGGCGAAACCTACAAGATGCCTGTCAGCATCACCCGTTGCTCGAACAACTACGGCCCGTATCATTTCCCCGAGAAATTGATCCCGCTGATCATCCGCAACATCCTAGAGGGCAAGCAACTTCCGGTTTATGGCGACGGATCGAACGTACGTGACTGGTTGTATGTAGAGGATCATTGCAAGGCGATTGACATGGTGGTACGTCGCGGCAAAAATGGCTATATATATAATGTAGGAGGCCACAACGAGAAACAGAATATCGAGATTGTAAAACTGACGATCGCTACACTGAAACGCCTGATGGATGAGAAACCCTCTTACCGTAAGGTGTTGAAAAAACAAGAGATCCTTCCAAACGGCGAGATCAGCACGGAATGGATCAACAATTCGCTGATCAGCTACGTCAAAGACCGTCTGGGTCACGACCAGCGCTACGCCATCGACCCCACTTTCATTACCAAAGAACTCGGATGGGAACCTGAAACCTCTTTTGAAATCGGAATTGTGAAAACAATCGAATGGTACCTTCAGAACCAAGATTGGGTAGATGACGTAACGAAAGGAGATTATCAAAATTATTATTCCAAAATGTACGAACAAAGATAAATTCAATGTTTAATTTCTTTAGAAAAAAGGGGGAGGCAGAGCTGCTTCCCCTTCCCTATACTACAGACCTTCACTGTCACATCATCCCGGGAGTGGATGACGGATCGAGAGATCTTGAGATGTCTCTTTTCCTAGTTGGAAAGATGAAAGAGTGGGGTATCACCTCCATTATTGCAACGCCTCACCGCACGGATGAAACATTCGAGAATACGCCGGATACCATCAGCGCCCCTTTCCATGCCCTTAAACAGGCAATCGAAGAGAGAGGACTCGGCATTGAGCTTACTCATTCATTCGAATACCGGATGGATGAAGGATTCATCCGACTGAAAGAGGAAGGAAAACTTATCCCGTTGAAGAACAACTACATCCTTGTGGAGAACTCATTCATGCAACCGCTTTGGAATCTCGACGAACTGATCTTCGACTTGAAACTAAAGGGATTCAAACCGATTCTGGCGCACCCGGAACGTTATTCCTACTATTTCGGAAATAAGAAACGTTATACGGAGATCCACGATGCGGAATGTGATTTTCAGATCAACATTCTCTCTCTAGCCGGCACTTACGGTAAAGATGTACAGAATGCGGCGATGTGGATGTTGGAACAGGGGTATGTTGACTTTATCGGCACCGACCTCCATCATCCGGCACACGCCAAGGCAATCAGCGAATTTCTGCGTAGTAAACAGTACAAGAAACTTCGTCCGAAACTGAATGTAAAAAACGACTGGATCTGACCCTTCGGACCGTTCCGGCCTAAATAGAAAAACGGCTGTCTCACTTTAAAAATGAGACAGCCGTTTCTTATTTTATTTCCATTCGGATGAAATGCTCTTTAATCGAAAATACCTTCCATAATCTCCTCCCGGGGTGTGTTAGAAGGGTAAGAACGTACGTCATCGCCTGTACACGGATCCACTTCATTCGCCATATCGAACTCTTCGGTCTGTGAATAAGGGAGTGACGGGTCGGCATACACTTTTTTCATAAACTCTCCATAAATAGGAAGCGCCATGCTTGCACCCTGACCTTGTTGCATGTTATCGAAACGAATGGCACGCTCTTCACCACCTACCCATACTCCGGAAACCAGTGAAGGGGTAAACGCCATAAACCAACCGTCGGAGTTATTGTTCGTCGTTCCGGTTTTTCCACCCATAGGAGCAGTCAGTCCGTAGTTACGACGAATTCTACCACCCGTTCCGAAATCGATCACATCGCGAAGCATCGGAAGCATCTTAAAGTAAGTCGACTCACTGAACACCTCATGCATCTGAGGAGTAAAATTGGCGATTATATTTCCATTGTTGTCTTCGATACGAGTCACATAAAGCGGGTCGATGCGGATCCCCTTGTTCGGGAATGCCGTATAGCCTGTCACCATCTCCTCTACGGATACTTCCGAAGGTCCGAGACAGATCGAGATCACCGGATCGATGTGATTACGCACACCGAATGAATGCAACAGTCGAACAAATGAATAAGGGGAAAGCTTGTTCATCACACGGGCCGAGATCCAGTTGTTCGAATTGGTCAGACCCCAGCGCAGGGTTACCATTTCTCCCACACGGGCCTTGGATACGTTACGCGGTTCCCACGGAATTCCATTCTCATCCACCAAATGCGGCTGCTCGTTCAACTCCATATCGCAAGGGGTTCTTCCCTCTTCCATCGCCAAGGTATACAGGAAAGGCTTAATGGTGGATCCCACCTGTCGACGTCCCGCCGTAACCATGTCGTATTGGAAATTAGAGAAATCCGGTCCTCCCACATACGCCTTCACATATCCCGTTTTCGGGTCCATCGCCATAAATCCGGCACGAAGGAAGTATTTCTGATAACGGATCGAATCCATCGGACTCATCACCGTATCCTTCATTCCATTCCAAGTAAACACCTGCATATCCACCGGCGTATTGAATGATTTGAGGATTTCAGCTTCGCTTTTACCCGCATTTCTCAATACCCTGTAGCGTTCACTCTGGCGCATGGTGCGTTTCATACTTGCATCCACCTCCTCTTTGGTAAGATCTTTGGAGAATGGAGCAGACGATTTCCCTTTCTTCTCTTTAAAGAACTGAGGCTGTAAGGTCTTGCTCAGGTGATCGGTAACTGCGTCTTCGGCATAGCGCTGCATGCGCGAGTCGATAGAGGTATATATTTTCAGACCGTCGGCTGTCAGATCGTACGGCGTACCGTCGGGTTTCAGATTCTTGTTACACCAACCGAATAACGGGTTATTTTCCCAAGCGATCGAGTCCTCCTGGAATTTTTGACCCTGCCATGAGGCATAATTCTTACGAACCGGCTTCTTGGCACGCATCACACTACGCAGATACTCTCTTAAATAAGGAGCGAGACCCTCTTTGTGATCCGCTTTGTGGAAAGAGAGCGTCAACGGAAGTTGTTTGAGCGAGTCAACCTGTGCCTTTGTCAGGTAATTGGCTTTCTGCATCTGCTCAAGCACAACGTTTCGGCGTAATTTTGTTTTTTCGTTACGACGCAACGGGTTGAAGAGAGAGGGGTTCTTACACATACCCACCAACGTAGCGGCTTCCTCAATATTCAGATCCGCCGGTGTTTTTCCGAAATAAACGTTCGCCGCCGTACGGATGCCCACGGCATTGTAGTTGAAGTCGAACTTATTGAAATACATATTAATGATCTCCTCTTTCGTATAGAGGCGTTCAAGTTCTACGGCGATTACCCATTCGATGGGTTTCTGCAACGCTCGTTCAATGATGTTGTCGGCTCCGGGAGAATACAGTTGCTTTGCCAACTGTTGGGTGATGGTACTACCGCCACCGGCATTTTTTTGTCCCATAATCACCGTTTTCACC
Organism: Bacteroidales bacterium; assembly: GCA_036655355.1. GTDB lineage: Bacteria > Bacteroidota > Bacteroidia > Bacteroidales > JAUNSR01 > JAUNSR01. The sequence continues at coordinate 113,487 of JAVVQG010000008.1, read as the reverse complement.
ACGGCACGGAACAACGCTTTCACATCAATTCCCGAATGTTCGCTAAACCGGATGTCTTCCGTTGCGATTAGGGCCTGTACCAAATGAGGGGAAAGTTGGTTATAAGTGGAAAATACGCGATTCTCTTTCGATTGGGTAAACCGGCCCAACTCCACGTTATCGGCAGAATACACTACCGTAGCATATTTATTTTTGGGATTTTCAAGCTCCTCTATCGGGGGCATGTATCCAATCTTACCTTTGGCAATAAGCACAAAAAGCATCGAAAGAGAAAAAACACCCAGAAAGAAAAGTCCCCATGCAAAAAGAACCAGTCGCTTCAAAAATTTAGTCGTCTTACTATTCATCAGAATATGTTCGTTAATGTTCTCATACGGAATCCCATACTCGCCTTATACAATATAGTCTATAATAAAGGGGAGTAGAACGGATCCACACTATAAATCAGAACAGATTATGGCGTCAAAGGTAATATATTTAATGAAAACACTTTCAGTAAATAGTATTGGCAAAGGTAAAAATTAAGCATTTCAGTTTTGATATTTACTTTTTTTGGGAAGAAAGAGTTCCCTCATAACAGATGAAATATTTTAAACAGCAACATATAGAGCGTTGCACCACCCAACACCACCAACATGAGCATACGTACAAATGCAGGGGAGAGACGGATTGCCGCTTTGGCTCCGATCCAGCCTCCCGCGAAACTTCCCGCCCCCAAAATCAGACCGTCAAAAAGAGAAACCTGATGATGCAGGAAAAAAATCAGCAATGCCACCGGTGTCATCACCAGATTCAGAAATATCTTAATCGCGTCTGCAGCAACCATATCCACCTTCATTCGCCACATCAAAGCGGCAAACCAGATTAAAGTAGCGGCAGCTTGAATAAAACCGGCATAAATTCCGATTATCAAAAACAGAAAAAACGTAAAGGGATCCACCTTTTCGTTCTTTCCGGTGGATGCTCCTTTTGTCCAATCGCCCGGATGCCAGATTACATAGATGATCATGAGCACCAGTAGCGTCATGATGATTACATTTAGAATCAGTTCGTCGATTCCGATTGCCAGAAAAGCGCCCCCGGCTGCTCCGATTACGGTGGGCACGGAGAGTTTCAGTGCGATCTGAAGGGGCAGTTTGTTTTTCTTGAGGAACTTCAAGGTTCCTGCCAAGTCTTGTAACAGCACTGCGATACGGTTGGTTCCGTTGGCCACCGGAGCAGGCATTCCGATACCGATCAGGATCGGGAGAGTCAGCAGCGACCCCGCACCCGCTATGATATTGATAAACCCCGCCAATGCCCCTCCCAATATCAACAGAGCGTATCTGAATAAAAGATCTTCTATACCCATCGCTTTACAAGTTTCTGCAGTTTAAACATCCTAATTGACAATATGGTTGATTTTATCGGAGAAGTAAATCATTTTTCCCGCTTAAAAATTAAGCCCATCCGTTTTGATATTTGCTTTTTTTCGTAAATTTGCACGTGTATGAAACAACGAATTCAGCATATTGAACAATCTCCCATTACCCTTTTGAAGGGTAACCCTTTCGTTTTTGATATTTATTCTATTTATATATAAACCAATTCGGCTTTATTGCCGGATTGGTTTTTTTATTTTTATTAAGGTAGACCATAACCTATTATATTCTTATGAACACAGAAAGTTTTGTTTCGATTACCGACTTGTCTAAAGAAGACATCCTTTCACTGCTCGACGATGTAAAATATTTCGAAGAGCATCCCAATCAGAATATTCTGGACGGGAAAGTGGTAGCAACTCTGTTTTTCGAACCCTCTACACGTACCCGATTGAGTTTCGAAACAGCTGTAAACCGCCTGGGAGGCCGAATTATCGGTTTTTCGGATGCAGCAACCACCAGTTCTTCAAAAGGAGAAACCCTGAAAGACACCATTAAGATGGTCAGCAACTACGCAGACATCATCGTCATGAGACACTTCCTCGAAGGAGCGGCAAGATACGCTTCGGAAGTATCGGGCGTACCCATCGTGAATGCCGGAGACGGATCGAATCAGCATCCTTCTCAAACGATGCTCGATCTCTATTCAATCTGGAAAACACAGGGAACGCTTGAAAATCTGAACATCGTGATGGTAGGCGATTTGAAATATGGCCGTACCGTACACTCCCTGCTTCAGGCGATGTCTCATTTCAACCCCACCTTCCATTTCGTTGCTCCCGCAGAGTTGCGCATGCCGGAAGAGTACAAGGTTTTCTGCGAAAAGAACGGCATCAAGTATGTGGAATACGCTGAATTTACGGATGAGGTGATCAATCTGGCCGACATCATCTACATGACACGTGTACAGCGTGAACGCTTCACCGATCTGTTGGAATATGAAAAGGTTAAGAACGTTTATACGCTGCACAACGCCATGCTAGACAACAGCAAGGAGAATGTGCGTATCCTGCACCCGCTTCCGCGCGTGAATGAGATCTCAACCGATGTCGACGACAATCCCAAAGCGTATTATTTCGAACAGGCACACAACGGTTTGTTTGCCCGTCAGGCTATCATCTGCAGAATGTTAGGGATCGAAATTCCGAATAAATAATTTAAGCACATCATGAATACTACTAAAAAAGAACTTGAAGTAGCGGCTCTTGAAAACGGAACCGTGATCGACCATATCCCTTCCGACGTATTGTTTAAAGTGGTGAGATTACTCGGACTTGACAACCTATCGAACAACATCACCATCGGCAATAACCTGGAGAGTAAAAAAATCGGTAAAAAAGGGATTATCAAGATTGCCGATAAATTCTTCCATGAGGAGGAGATCAACCGTATCGCCGTGATCGCTCCCAACATCAAATTGAACATCATCCGCAATTACCGTGTGGAGGAGAAAAAAAGCGTGGAGTTGCCCGATACGTTGAAAGGAATCGTCAAATGTTCGAATCCGAAATGCGTAACGAACAACGAACCGATGAAAACTGTTTTTAAAGTACTCGACAAAGAACGCATTACCCTGAAATGTCAATATTGCGAACGCGTAATGGATCAGGAAGATATAACTTTGGCTTAATTAATTATTTATGAAGCAAGATTGGAAGCCCGGGACGATGATTTACCCCCTCCCGGCCGTACTGGTTAGTTGCGGCAGCACACCCGAAGAGCATAACCTGATTACGCTCAGTTGGGTGGGCACTATTTGTACAAACCCGCCGATGTGTTACATATCGGTTCGTCCCGAACGTCACTCCTACCCCATTTTGGAGAAAAACAAAGAATTCGTGATCAACCTCACCACCAAGGATATGGCTTTTGCCACAGATTGGTGCGGCGTGAAGTCGGGCAAAGATTTCAATAAATTCGAAGAGATGAAACTCACCCCCGGTAAGGCTACGGTAGTAAACTGCCCGACGGTGGAAGAATCTCCGCTCTGCATCGAATGTCGCGTAAAGGAGATCGTAAAACTCGGTTCGCACGATATGTTTATCGCCGATGTGGTAAACGTACAGGCTGATGAACAATACATCGATCCCGAAACGCAGGCATTCCAGCTGAACAAAGCGAATCTATTGGTGTACTCTCACGGCAATTACTATGAAATGGGACAACATATCGGCCGTTTCGGGTGGTCTGTCATGAAAAAGAGAAAGAAAAAATAACGGTTTTATCGTTCCGAAAAACCGAACGAAAAGGAGGTTGTCCAAAATTCATGGGAATGAATCGGTCAGCCTCTTTTCGTGTTTTAGGAAAGCTTTCCGCAAAGTGTTTATTTATTTTTCCAAAACAATCAGAAAAACGTGTAATTGAGACAATTACCCTTCTACCCCAACGATTGAAAGTTTTCACACTTCCTCCGCATCACTTTACTTAAAATTATTATATTTGTTTGTACTTCTTTTTCAAACATACCCTATTAACTAAATTACAGGAATTCATTATGAAAAGAGACGAACTAATTTTTGACATTATCGCAAAAGAACGTAAGCGTCAGCTGAAAGGCATTGAATTGATCGCATCCGAAAACTTTGTAAGTGATCAGGTAATGGAAGCTATGGGCTCCGTTCTTACAAATAAATATGCCGAAGGGTATCCGGGCAAACGCTATTATGGCGGTTGCGAAGTGGTAGACCAAAGCGAACAAATAGCCATCGATCGGTTGAAACAGGTTTTTGGCGCCACTTGGGCGAACGTCCAACCTCACTCCGGAGCACAGGCTAACGCGGCGGTTTTCCTTGCCGTTCTGAATCCGGGAGATAAATTCATGGGACTCAATCTGGCTCACGGTGGTCACCTCTCACACGGATCGGCCGTTAATTCATCGGGGATTCTTTATACGCCGGTTGCCTACAACCTGAATGAAGAAACCGGACGTGTGGATTACGATGAAATGGAGAAGATCGCACTTGAAGAGAAACCGAAAATGATTATCGGAGGAGGCTCCGCTTATTCGCGCGAATGGGATTACAAACGCATGCGCGAAATCGCCGATAAAGTGGGGGCGATCTTTTTAGTGGATATGGCGCATCCTGCCGGCATGATCGCAGCAGGATTGTTAGATAATCCGTTGGAATATGCACATATCGTAACCTCAACCACACACAAAACATTGCGCGGACCGCGTGGCGGAGTGATTTTGATGCGTGAGGACTTCCCGAATCCGAAAGGACAGAAAACACCGAAAGGTGAGATCAAATCAATGTCCGCTTGCTTGGATTCAGCCGTATTCCCGGGCATTCAAGGGGGACCGCTTGAACATGTAATCGCAGCCAAAGCGGTATCGTTCGGCGAATGCCTGCAGCCTGAATACAAAGCGTATCAGAAACAGGTGAAGAAAAATGCAGCCAAACTTGCGGAAGAACTGATGAAACGTGGATTCAAAATCGTTTCCGGAGGTACAGACAATCACTCGATGCTGGTTGACCTTCGCACCAAATATCCCGAACTAACGGGGAAAGTGGCCGAACAGGCTTTGGTTGCGGCCGATATCACATGTAACAAAAACATGGTGCCGTTTGACAGTCGTTCCGCTTTCCAGACTTCCGGCATCCGTTTGGGTACTCCTGCCATCACAACCAGAGGTGCCAAAGAGGATATGATGGTTGAAATCGCAGAAATGATCGAAACGGTTCTTTCAAACGTGAATGACGAAAAAGTGATTGCGGAGGTAAGACATCGCGTTAACCAAATGATGGAACAATATCCACTGTTCGCATACTGATAATTATTGCATAAATATTGAAAAGGGAGATGACTTAATACAAGTCTATCTCCCTTTTTTGTAAGCAAATGCCATAAAAAATACCTTTTTATTGAAATAACTTCATTTTTCTCCACCCAAAAACATATCTAGGCTTTTTTTTTAATATTTTTGTATACGAAAACTAAACCAAAGTTGGAAAGTGCATAAAGTGCATCACGTTATTATTATTTACTAAACCAAAAGAATTCAGACTCTTCCTTGTTTGCAACCCCCACACGGAACGCTTTTTAAGAAGAAGAAGTCCCACTTATCGACCGGTCCTGCGTCTGCATGGACCCGAGCCCGTATGTATCTTTTAGTTACGTATATCAAGGAAACAATTATTTTAAATACAAATCTAAACACAAGAAGAAATGAGAAAACTGATTCTCTTGCTTGTGTCTGTTGCCGTATTGAGTATCCAATCAATGCTGGCTCAAGGTTTTCGTGTTACTGGTGTGATCATCAGCGGCGAAGACAAAGAGCCCTTAATTGGAGCTTCAGTAGTGCAAAAAGGCACAACGAATGGAGTGACGACCGGCTTCGACGGGGATTTCGCCCTCGAAATTGAAGGATCGAAAGCTACATTGCAAATCTCGTACATCGGGTATAAAACCGTTGAAAAAGAAGTAACTGCTTCAAACAACGTAGTAAAAGTTTTGCTGGAAAGTGATGCCCATATGGTAGATGAAGTGGTAGTGGTAGCCTATGGGGTGAGAAAAAAAGGAACGATTGCCGGTTCAGTTTCCGTTGTAAAAGGGGATAAATTGGAATCGGTTCCCACTGCGAGCTTCGACCAGGCATTGCAGGGACAAACACCCGGTTTGCAAATCATGGCGAATTCGGGAGAGCCGAGTGCTGCGGCAAGTTTCCAGATCCGCGGTGTCAACTCAATCAACGCCGGTGTTTCACCTTTGTTCATCATGGACGGTATCGCCATCTCGGCAGACGATTTCTCAGCTATTAATCCGAGCGATATCGAAAGTGTATCGGTCCTTAAAGATGCCTCATCCACTTCGATCTATGGTGCTCGAGCAGCAAACGGTGTGGTGGTGATCACTACAAAAAGAGGTAAGATGGGAGACCGTGGTGCCGTTATTGCACGTGCCCAATACGGTATCTCCAAGTTGGCTTTCGGTAAGTGGACACAGATGAATACGTCCGAACGTCTCACTTACGAAGAGGAGATCGGCCTACGCATTCCGGGTGAATACGACCGCGATTATCTTGAACGCACAGACGTCAACTGGAAAGATGTGGTTTACAACGATGCCGCTCCTTTTTCTAATGTTGAGTTGCAGACCAGCGGAGCAAGTCAGAATTTCAACTATTATGTTTCCGGAAACCTTTACAATCAGGAAGGTATCGCATTGGGGTCGAGCTTCACCCGTTACACCATGCGTGCGAACCTGGAAGCAAAAGTAAACGAATGGCTGAAAGTGGGAACGAACTCCTCTTTCGCTTATGAAGACATTGAAGAAGCTGCAGACGGTGCCTATACAACGGTAACTCCAATCTCAGCTTCGCGTTTGATGCTTCCTTATTGGAATCCTTTCAAAGAAAACGGCTCATTAACCTCTATTTCAGACGGTTCATGGATGGGTACGAATGTAAATCCACTGGAATGGCTTGAAAACAATCCATCCGACAACAACAAATGGAAGGTATTGGCTTCTGTATACGGTGAGATCTCACCAATCAAGAACCTGGTAATCCGTTCGGTTGGAGGTATCGACTTCCTTGACCAACGTGCCAACACCTATTCGAACCCCTCTTACCTACCGAACATGGGTGAAGGATCCGTAGGGCGTTCATTCTCTCGCTATACCAACCTGACGTGGACCAACACGGCTTCTTATCTTTTCGACTTGAAAGAGAAGAACCATTTCAATGTGATGTTGGGACAGGAAGCGGTGCGTAACGAAAGTGAAGGTTTCATGGTGATGAGTCGCGGACAGAACAACGATAAGATCCTTACCTTATCATCGGGTACTCGCGCAGACAATCCGAGCGACAGCTATATGGCTGCTACATACCTTTCGTTCTTCGCTCGCGGTGAATACAACTTCGATGGTAAATATTATGCGGACTTCTCGGTTCGTCGCGATGCCTCTTCTCGATTCGGGAAGAATTCACGCTGGGCAAACTTCTGGTCACTCGGATTCATGTGGAATGCCATTTCGGAAGATTTCCTTTCAGACATCACTTGGCTGACAAATGCACAGGTACAGGCGTCTATCGGTACTTCGGGTAACTCTTCGATACCGGCTTACGACCACCTTGCCCTGGTAGGCGGCGGTCCCCAGTATGGCGAAGAGGGCGATAAAATGCCGGGCTTGGCCCCAACATCGAAAGGGAATGAAAACCTGACTTGGGAGAAACTCCTTACTGCCAATTTCGCAATCCGCATGGGATTCTGGAACCGTGTGAACGCATCGGTTGAGCTTTACAATAAAAAAACGACAGACATGCTCATGGCTGTTCCCGTTTCGATGGTTGGCGGATACAGCTCGCGCTGGGACAACATCGGGGGGATGTACAACAGGGGTGTGGAGTTGGATCTGAATGTAGACGTGATCGCTACGCGTGATTTCAAATGGAACATCTCGGCCAATGCTTCTTATAACAAGAATAAGATTACGGAGCTGTATAACGGACGCGACGAATACGAACTTGCCAACACCAACCTGTTCTTGAAAGTGGGACACTCGTACGGCGAACTATATATGAACCGCTTTGCAGGCGTTAACCCGGCGAACGGGGATGCGCTTTGGTATGATAAAGAGGGAAATGTAACCACAGAGTTCAATGAAAATGACAAGGTATTGGTCGGAAAGAGCTATATGGCACCTTGGCAGGGAGGTTTCGGAACCTCATTGTCTTGGAAAGGCCTTTCACTGACAACGCAGTTCAGCTGGGTGGGAGATCGCTGGATGATCAACAACGACCGCTTCTTTGATGAAAGTAACGGAACATTCGCCGTTTACAACCAGTCTAACAAACTATTGTACGATCGTTGGAAAAACCCGGGAGATATCGTTTCTATCCCACGTCACGGAGTAGCGACTGAGTTCGATACCCGTCTGTTGGAAGACGCATCGTTTCTTCGTCTGAAAAACCTGCAGTTATCTTACTCATTTAACAAAGCACTTCTTCAGAAACTGAGAATCATTGAACGTGTACGTGTATACGCGCAAGCTCAGAACCTGCTTACGTTCACAAAATTCCAGGGCATGGACCCTGAGTCGAGTGCGAATGTATACCAGGCACAATACCCAATGTCTCGCCAATTCTCTATCGGGTTGGAAATCGGACTTTAATGATTTAAACTAGAAATACAATGATCAAGAAAATCAAAAGATATTCATTGCTTCTGTTGCTTTCCGGTACCTGCTCATGCAGTGGCTTCTTGGATGAAGTACCAAACAATGCCATTCCGGAAAATGAGGCGATGCAAACACTGGAAGATGCAAGTTCTGTGGTGATCGGTATCTACAGCGCATACAAATCAGGCGCGCTGTATAGCGGTTACCTGACTCAGATTCCAGATATTCAGTCAGACCTTGCACTGGCAGCAAACACCTATTCGGGAATCTTTGCCGACGCTTATCGTTGGGAGATGAAACCTACAAACGGAGAGATCCAATCGGTTTATGGCGGATTGTATTCGGTGATCGCCCGTTGCAACTTCTTTATGGATTACAAACACCAGGTGGAAGCAACATTGACAACGGATGCTGAGAAGAAATCGTTTGACAAGCGATTGGGCGACGTCTATTTCGCACGTGCACTGGCTTACGCCGATTTGATCCGCACTTTCTGCGAAGCTTACGATGAATCGATCGCAGATAAAGAAGACATGGGGGTTTCTATCGCGCTCACTTATCAAGACGATGAGCCGATCGTGAAACGCTCAACCTTGAGAGAATCGTACGCACAGGTATTGAGTGACCTGGAGATGGCGGAAAAACTGATTCCGGCGGAACGCGCTTCGGCAGACAGTCCTTATTTCAGTCCCGGAGCCGTACACTCGCTTAAAGCACGCGTTTACCTGTATATGAAGAACTACGAGAAAGCGATTGAAGCGGCATCGAAAGTGATCAACAGCGGTACGTATGCGTTAGACGATGCCACCTATAAATATTACCAGGATGCAAGCGGGCGTCAATACTCTCCGTATGAATACATGTGGAAATATGACGAAGGGGATGAAATCATCTGGAAAATCGCAATGACAACGAACGACCGCGGCGGCGCCTTGGGTAAAATATTCCTAGGGTTCAACGGAAGTACGTATAGTCCCGATTTTGTTGCCCCCAACCCGGTAATGGCACTTTATACCGATAACGACATGCGCTACGGGGCTTTCTTCGGAAATGCCACCACTGCAGACGGATCTCCACAGACATTGATCGTCAAATACACCGGAAATCCAACGATCGATGGAGGAAGCTCACGCCTATACACCAACATGCCGAAAGTTTTCCGTTTGTCAGAACAGTATCTGATTCGTGCTGAAGCATACTACTTCACCGGAAAATACGACCTGGCGAACAAGGACCTCACTACGTTACGCAAGAAACGTATCACCGGATACGGAAGCGCTTCAGCGAGTGCTGAAAATCTATTGAAAGAGATTCAGGAAGAGCGTGTCCGCGAATTGTACATGGAAGGTTTCAGACTGTCGGATATCAAACGTTTCGGTTTGAATGTAAAACGTGAGAAACAGCTTTACACGATGAACGGAGCGAAGAACAACGAGTTGGAAGTGAAAGCGGGAGAAAAACTTTACAACCTGACCACCTGGCCTATCCCTAAACATGAGATTGAAGCCAGCAACGGGGTGATTAAAGGTAACGCGAGCAACAACTAAAAAGATTAAAAGCTACACAAATGAAGAAATATCTTAGAAACTTATTGATGCTTCCATTAGCCGTTGCCCTCTGGGTGGGTTGTGAAGCCGAAGAGGTTACTTATCAGGGGCAGGAGTTCGTGATGTTTGCAGACTCTTCTTACCTCATTCCGGTATATGAAAAAGATACGGTTTTCAATGTAACGGTATCCTCATCGGTGGTTTGCGATTACGATCGTAATTATGCGGTGGAGGTTGTTACTGAAAAATCAACGGCCATACGCGGTTTTCATTTCGATTTTGCTGAAGGATCCAATAACATCACCATCAAAGCAGGAGAGATTACGGCGAATGTTAAGCTGAAAGCGAACTTTAACAATGTGATCTTCCGCGATGACCTCAAAGCGCGTTTGCGTTTGGTGATTCCGGAAAACCTCTCTTTACCGGCATACGGAAATGAAACTTCGGTGGAATTTATGAAGGTATTCGATCTGAATATGGACGAGTTCTTAAGACCGGGAGGAAACATCCGCATGTTCGCAACATTCCCGTTCAGCGACAAAAGAGAAACCTACCTTCGTACTGCACGGAAAGTGAACAACGAGATGATCGTGGTGAACGGCATGTTCGATAACATGATGCCGCTGCGGATGGAATTCGACAATTCCGAACCGCTTTACCCTTCTGTAAAAGTAATTGAACAACCGGCTTTCCGCGATGCAAGTTACGGCGAAGTGTGGGCACGGACGGTAGATTCTTACGAGTCTTACTTCATCATCCCGGAAAACTTCTTCGTACTTTATCTGGAGATGTACGTACCTCAGATGGGTAGTTTCGGTGTACATCAGTACATCATGCATTGCATCACTGAAGATGAAGCGAAGAATGAAGCGAACGGAGCCTCGCCTTTTCTGCTAAAAGCGGCTTCCGGATTCACGAATTAATAATAAATGAACATGAAGCATACTATAAAACCGATCTATTTTGCAATGATCGCCGGTGCCCTGTGCACTTTTGCCGGTTGCAACAATGAGGATGAGCCGACGGTTTACGAAAAAATAAAACTGGATAAGAACAGTATCGTTTCTCTTTACAATGAATCGCTCTCTCACGAAGTGAAATTCGTTTCACAAGGTGAATGGCGCTCGTTCAGTAATGCAGGATGGATCAAAGTGACTCCGGGAAACAGCGTAGCAGACAGCGCTTGCATACAGATCGATATTGAAGAAAATCTCGATTTCACATCAAGAAGCGGCTATGTAGTGGTGAAAGACCTTCTCTCCTCTTATAGTGATACCGTTAGAATCACGCAGGGAGCCGCACAGGCCGACCTGTCATTCAACAAAGAGGTGGCTGAACTGAAAAGAAACGAATTCGGATTAGCTGATACGATCGAAGTAATCAGTAACTACAAATGGGTTCCTGAAATCGCGAATGATTGGCTACGCTATGAGGTTGTGAAAAGCGTTACTCAGAATAACATCACCACCACCACGCTTGCTTTCGATGTAGATACAAAACGCATCCGTCCGGAGGAACAAACAGTTGAAGTGAATTTCAAAGACCTTACGAATGCAGGTAAAACCGCATCTTTAAAGGTTGAATATCCGGGATTCACCCCGCGCATCTCGTTCAATGCGTATAACAATGAACTTTACTTCTTCGAGAATGTAGAAGAGATCTTCATGGCGCGTCTGGAAGTTAAATCAAACATCGAATGGAGCATTTCGGATCGCTCGGAGTGGCCTGCGTTTGTGGAAAGCATCGAGTTTTCCGGGGATAAACAAAAACCGGTCAACTTCTTCGAGACAGAAAACATCCTTATGTTCCGTTTCAATGACGCTTATGCCGATACAGAGATGCTTGAAGCATTGGTTGAATTTATCGATATCAAATTCGGTCAGGCGAACCAATCGGTGAAACTTATCTATGAAGGGTTGGGCACTGATTACGTATGGTTTGACCGCATGCCGTTCAAAGGTAACGGAATGGACGATAACGACGGTTTCCTTTTCTCTGCCGCCGAATGGGATATGAACACCGGCGAACAGATTCCGGGAGCGAAAATGAGTCAGTTGTTCGAGGTGAAAAGCGGAAAGAAAATCGAAGGATGGAATACGGCAAAATGGCCGTTGGCGTTCTTCTGTGTGGAAGCTCCGGGATTCTGGCCAGCCAACAAGGAGATCTTCTGGGCAAACGTTGAGGAACCCGCTTACCAGGCGAAATCACTGATTGACCGCAAAATGATGGAAGTTTGGGTTAGACCGCGTTCGGATGAGGAGGAATTCATGGGAATGGATCCTTACGAAAACAGATATTTCGCCATGTTCGTTGTTCCCCGCACCAGCGAAGAGATGAGCGTGGATGACCTGTTCGACGGAGAGATGCTGAAAATGGAGTATATGAACTCGTTCCAGATCATCGGACAGAAAGGACTTACTCCTACTTTAGGATTTGAATCGCCTGACATCGCCAACGGAGCGGAAATCGATGTGGATCCGGCTGGAGGAAACTTCACGATCAACTTCACTTACAGCGCACCGAAAGGATTCTCCATTTACACCAATATCAAAGAAACACCGGAAGGTGCTTACGGAGATCCTTGGATGGAGAACGACCCGATCATCAAAGATACCGATTTCGGGTACAACGAAGAAGAGGGTACTAGTTCGATTACGTTCACGATCAAACCGAACACCACGGGTAAACCGCGAAGTGAGGAATACGGATTCATCACCTTCTTGAATGATAACGATGAGAAAGGTTATCTGCTTGTGAAATTCATCCTGAAACAAGCAGCTAAATAAAGGAAAATAAATTAAACAGGAAGTCGCAGTTCCGGGAATCACCTTCCCGGAAACGCCTCTTCTGAGATTAACAATGAACATATGAACTTTATTAAAAAAATCAACTGGTTCTTCCCGATCCTTTTGTCTCTTCTCTTCACCGCGGCGTGTTCGGAAGATGATTTCAAAGGTGCATCGGAAGGTATGGGTTATGTTCAGCTAAGACTTTTCCCCGAATCAGCAGGAGCGGCAACCCGTTCTGCTGAATTGGAATACCTGTCTGACGCTAAAAAAATAGAGGTAAACCTTCTTTATAAAGATATGCCGGTTTCACAGTCATTGACTTTATCGGCAGAAAACGGCGGAGAGAATTTCGCCCTCACCTCAGAAAAGCTTTCGCTGCACTCAGGTGAATACAAACTGATCAGCTACATCGTGTACGGAGCCGTGCGTCCGGAAAGCCAGCAAGCCAACGTGCTTGCGCGCGTTTATCCTGAAACAGCGATTGACATTGAGGTAACACAGGGTCACATCTCCGAAGTGGAGCTTTTCATCAAAGCGGTGACTCGCGGACAAATCTCGCTGAAACTGGAGAAAGATCTTTCTGCTTTCGAAGAGGTGATGAATGATGCCAATACACGTTCGGCTGCAACTGAACTGCCGGAAGAGGATTTCAACTATAAAAACACCTCTGTGGCAGATGTGTATTATCGTAAAGCAGGCACGCAGGAGAAACCTTCGATGTTTACCTTCAAAACGTATCAGGGACGCTGGGATAATTTCTTCCATACGGATACCGTTTCATTGCCTTCCGGAAAATATGAACTGACACACTTCGAACTCTTCACAAAAGATCGCCGCGAGATGATTCTGGCCGGTGACTTGGAGAACGAGATCATTGAAGTTCCCGCTAATAAATTCGCACGTGAGAAGCTGACCATCGCATTTCCGGCGAATATGAATTCCATCGCGGATTATATCGCTCTTTACAACATCTGGACCGCTTTGGACGGCGAGAACTGGTATTATACCAATCAGACCTTCCCGATGGGAGCCAACTGGCGATTCAAAAATCGTCCGGTGGATGAATGGGGTAACCAGCCCGGCGTTGAACTTGACGGAAAAGGTCGTGTAAAAGCGCTTGACCTGGGTTCATTCGGTCCGAAAGGCGACATTCCGGCGGCCTTGGGTCAGCTTACGGCAATTGAAGTTCTTTGGTTGGGTACACACTCAGACCGCAACATGATTTTTGAAAACGGTACGGAATATCCGAAAGTGATCGATACCTACCAACTTTACAAAAACGGAGTCAACCTTCGCGAAAAAAGAATGGAGATCGCGAAAGAGCGTACAATCCTTCGCTATGGGGATAAGAACCGTTCGAAACTCTTCAATGCAGAGAAGGAAACTAACAACTTCAACTTCCTCTCTTCATACGCCGGACCTACGGGAACATGGGCATCGAACGAGATCACCTCAATTCCTGAAGAGATCGGTAAACTCACTAAAATGCACACGTTGTTCATCGCCAACAACTATGTGACGGAACTGCCGAAATCAATCGCCACGCTGACTAACCTGACGGATGTGGAGATCTACAACGTGAAACTGAAGAAATTCCCGGAAGTACTCAACAACCTTTCGATTGCTTCATTGAACTTCAGTTTCAACGGAACGATTCCTGCTGACGAGATGCTGAGCGGATTGAACGAATTTTTGAGAAACGCCAAAGAGTTGCAGTTGATCTACCTGAACAACAATGCACTGCGCGAATTCCCTGAAAACTTCCGTTACGCTTCGAAGATCTCTCTGATCGATATGAGCTTCAACTATGTTTCCGAATTGCCAAACCTGGATAAGGCGATTGCGCCGGTTCAACTTTTGATGGACAACAACAAGATCACCTATATCGATGATAACTTCTGTGATACGGATGACATTGAGGTCTTCTCGGTAACGAATAACCAGATCAAAGTGTTCCCGAACATCTTCGGCGGAAACCTGGGAGCTGAATCGAAATACAAACTCGCTACGATCGACTTCTCAGACAACCACATCGAATCATTCAAAGAGGGATTCAAAGGGTTATACGTGGAGAACCTCAACCTAAGCAAGAACCATTTCGGGAAGAAATCGAAACTGATGCCTTCGGAACTTTCGAAGACGCATTCCAAGATCGATTTCCTTCAGTTTGCAAACAATGAGATCGACTCGTTGCCTCCTAGCTCTTTCGAAAATCTTGAAACCCTTCAGGCATTAGACCTGGCAGGAAATCAACTGAGAAATATTCCTTGGCAGTTTGACGTGCGCACATTACCTTATTTGAGTTCGATTGAATTGAGCCGCAACAGCTTTGAGAAATTCCCGATCTCGATTCTGTATGTTCAGAATCTGAATAAGATCTTCATCGCCGCTCAGTCTCATATCAAAAACGGAAAAGAGGTACGTTGTCTGAGAGAATGGCCAAAAGGATTCCACAAACATCCTGCCGTAAAATACCTGGATATCTCGATGAATGACCTACGCGTAGTTACGGAAGCTGAATATCCGGAGAACCTAAGTGTATTTGACATCACGGACAATCCGAATATCGAAATGACGGTTTCAAATTACGGCTGTCGTCAAATCGCAGGAGGTTACCAACAGTTCTATTACGATCCGACTCAGTACATTCTAGGGTGTGCGATCTTAGATCTTGAATAAGAAACAAAGCAAATCAGTACGATTTACTTATCACAATATGTAACAAAACAATGAGACTAAACAATAAATTAAACTTTTTGGCAGTAGCTCTTCTATCTTCTTTCGTAGGATTCACTTCCTGCGAAGAGAAGGAGGAGAAAGCTCTTACCGGAGCGAAGCTGGAGTTTGAAAAAGTAATCTTCAACGATAACGGCGGAACCCGGGAAATCAAAATCATCACAACCGGCGAATGGAGTGCGGAAACTACCGCAGACTGGGCATTGATCTCTCCGGCGAGTGGAAACGGTACAACGATCTGTACGATCTCGGCAGATTCTTCTTACTCCTATAAAGAGCGTGAAGCGTTGATCCGCTTCTATACGGCTACAACGACGCTGCAGGATACGATCCGCCAGTTCGGTTATGAACGCACCATCCGTTTCGAATCGGAAAGCTACGGAGTACCTCATTACAAAACACCCGAAGAGGCGTATGTGGATGTAAAGGTGACTTCGAACATTGCCTATAATGTGATTATCGCCGACGAAGATAAAAACTGGTTATCGATCGAGGGCGACAAGAGCTATTACGAACCGGAAACAACCGTGCCGCGTCCGCAGACGTTCCGCTTTAAATACACCGTGCATTCGGACTTTACTAAGAAACGTATCGCCAATGTGGTGTTTAAAGGGATGGCTACTGAGAACGAGGTGGTAAAAACCTTGACCATCGAGCAGGATAAAGCGCCGAAGATCATTCCTTCGCGTATGGGTGACTCGTTGACGCTGGTTTCATTGCAACGCTCGCTGGATAGCTATTACAAATGGGATTTGAGTCGTCCGATCACGCACTGGGGCGATTTATTGACCGAAGAGGTAACTTATACCTATGTTGACGAGGAGTTGAATATTTCAAAAGACACGACGGAGATTCGTGTCATCGGACTTACATTCTTCATGTTCAATACCAACGGTTCTATTCCTTACGAAGTTAAATACCTTACGGAACTTCAATCTTTGGCTATGCAGGGGAATGAGAACGGTTACCGCAAAAAGATTCGTCTGGGTGATGAGATCACGAAAGTTCCAAAACTGAGAAGTCTTGCGTTGAGCGGATACGGTATCTCTGAAATCTGTCCGGAGTTTGCCAATATGTCGCAACTGGAAGAGCTGTCATTGAGCGGAAATACGATGACCAAGGTTCCCGTGGATGTGCTTTGCAAGATGACGAACCTAAAGTATCTTGACTTGTCGGGCAACCGTCTCCAGTCTATCTGGAACTTGAGCGATATCCCGGCACACATCAATCCGGAGGAGATCGGCCTCAGAGGAATCATCCCGACCGAACTTTTCAATATGGAGAATCTCGAATACCTGGCATTGGCATACAACCACTTCGAAGGAGCGGTTCCTTACATGCCGGTTGGATCGATGCCGAACCTGAAACAGCTCTACCTGAACTTGAACCGTTTGGAAGGCGAGATCCCGCAGTGGATCCTTCAGCACCCTCGTTTGGCTTGCTGGGACCCATACACACTGATCTTCAACCAGGAAGGATTCACAGCAACAGGTAAAGCGGCCGGTTTCACGAACGTACCTGCCCGTCTTCCTAATCCGGAATGTCCGGACTGGGTGGAACAGGACTTGGCGATCGCACTGAAACTACCTCCTTTAACGGAACGTGAAAAAGAGACAAAACCACTGAGAGGTTATTGGAGATACTATCACTTACTTAAATAATAAATCCTGATAAGATGATCAATCGTATTAAATATACTGTCATGATCTGTCTGATGGCACTAGCCGGTTTTACCGGCTGTGCTGATGACAAAGATGCCAACTTCGCCCTTCCGCTAAACCAGGGGGAGGTTACATTCCAGTTCGTTAAGAACACCATCTATTCGATCAGCGAATTGCAGGATATGAAACGTATCCGCGTAACGGTTGAGAAAGATGGCAAAACGTTCAACTTGCCTACTGCCGATTTGAACGGAAGCAACGATTCTCTTTCTACTCCGGTGCTTCGCCTTGAAGAGGGCGCTTACAAGGTAACGAAATACCTGGCTTATGACAAGCGAGGCAACATGATTCAGGAAGCGTATGTGGATGAGGAGAATATTTTCGAGGTCAAACACGGTGAAGTTTACAACTATTACTTTCCGATTGAGATCCGCGTAATTTATTCAAACAATCAGATTAAGAATGTGCTTTACGGATTGTGTAACGAAGTTTTCGGTGCAGATTCTACCAAATGGCCTAAGACATGGAGAGAGGAGAATACAAACCTATTGGATTGGGAAAACCTTTACTTCGAACAGGATGACTACGGTCAGATTCTTTACCTTAAAGAACTTCATTTGGATGCCAAATTCCAACCGATGAAGAAATTACCGGACGCCATCACCCGTTTGGTGACTTTGGAATCGCTTACAATCAGCGATATACCTGCATTCGAAGAACTTTCTGACGAGCTTTGGCGCATGAACTTGTTGACCATTCATATTTTCAACACGTCATTGAAGTCATTCCCTAAAAGAATGGAAGATATGCCTCGTCTCACTGCAATCGTGATTCACAACAGTCAGCTGAGTGAAATACCGACTCGTCTGGGCAAGATTGAAAATTTAGTGGACTTCTGCTTAAGAGGACACAAAATCGCCGAAATCCCACAGGAATTCGTACGTAATTTGAAATCATTGCTCACCTTTGAGGTTACAAATGGCTTGTTGACAAAAATGCCGGAAAACCTTTTCGCTTCTATTCCAAGATGTACCGCAGTGGATTTCTCCGGAAATGCGAACCTGAACACGCTACCGGAAAAGATTGAGGGTGTGAGCGCTCTGAACAGTCTGGTGTTGGACGATTGCGGTTTCACAACCATCCCTGCGATTGCGAAAAACGCGTATATCCGCAGTTTGTATCTGACTAACAACAAAATATCTTCGGTTACGGAAGAGGACGTGAATGATTTAAATTCCCGTATCCGTTTGTTAGACCTAAGTGGCAATCCGATCGGTTCGTTCCCAAAAATGAAATCTGAATCATTAGAGGAACTTTACCTGAAGAACTGTGGCTTAACGGAATTACCCGATGTTTCGGCGCTTCCGAACCTGTTGGTGGTTAAAATCAAATAAGAAGACGCTCCTTCGGGAGTAGTCCTAAAATGACAGAGGCTGTTTCAATTGTTTTGAAACAGCCTCTGTTTTTTTAAACTTCACGCCTCCATCTCATTGAAATGAGTTTCTGACGCGAGTCATTTCTTCAGTTTCAGGTCCAACACCAAATGGGATTGCGTAGAGTGCTCATTCTTTTCGAGCATAAAAACCTCCTCCTCTCCCGGATTGGGACATCCCTTTTCAGAGCGGATCAATTCGATCACCCCTTTCTCATCGGGTTTCAATTGTTTCGGATTCAAAACCCCTTTCATATAGGGATAAGGGGAGCGAATCGTAACGCGCAGCGGAGCCGACCCCTGATTCACCACCAGGATTTCCTGAAGTTGCTCATGCCCGCGCATCGCCCCGAAACGTACCGTCTGGTTGCGCATCTGAAGATTTCCGCTCACATAAGGATATGCCCGGAATTTTCTAGGCTCACCGGCTTTTACGTCCCCTTTTATCAATAACCGGTAGGGTTTTTCATTATTCGAGGTAAACACTTGCACCGAACGCAGTATCGCACCGACACGTCCTTTGGGATTATAGGTCAGTTTGACGAATCCGCCCTTCCCGGCAGCCAGAGGTTCCGTGGTATATTCCGCAACCGTACAGCCGCACGAAGTGGCAACATTGGTAATCACCACCGGTTTTCCCGAAACGTTTGTAAAACGGAACAATGCCACGGGCGATTCGCCCTCTTCCGATACCGTACCGAGGTCGATCTCGAGTGTTTCAAACTTCAGCGATGCGGGTTGTTGCGCATCTACCTGAAGCGGGAAAAAGAGCGCAAGAAGAGAAGTAAAAAGGAGTAAAAAGCCAATTTTAGGAAGCAATCTCATGGAGGTTCAGAAATTAAAAATCCCCGCCCACACATTCATAGCGGGAATGTATCGAGCGGGGATTTGGTTTATCTTGATCAATTCTTATCCGTAGGAAAGGCATCCTCATTGAATGAGCGCATTTCCGGATGAATGTTGTATCGTATCTGTAAACTCAAGAAACAACTTAGAAAGGAAGATCGTCTGTCGAGTTCGAAGCAGGGGTTTGTGGCGAGAAGTAATCCGCCGGAGGTACCGGTGCTCCGCCGAACTGCTGAGCAGCCCCGAACTGCTGCGGTGCTTCCTGCTGCATAGCCGACGCACGGTCAACTTTCCATGCTCTTACATCTGTATACCAGCGTCCGTTGAACTCACGGCTTTCTACGTCTACGCTGATGATTAGCTCCTCACCCATCTGGATATTGAACTGATCTACTTTATCACCCCAGCAGTTGAAACAAACCTTTTTGGGATATTGCGCTTCCGTTTCAAGAATATATTCCTGTTTTTTCCATTCGCCTTTCGAGCTCATCCCTGTTACAAGGGGAAGAATCTGGATAATGCGTCCTTTAATTTCCATAATATCTTATTTATTATTCTTTTCTGATGGCACAAAGATAGAAAAAACTCTTTCTTCAAATATAAATTACGCAGAGATAGTTTCCCCACAGAACAAAAAAAGGATTTAACTGTTTTAATTAAAAAAGTAATTATTCGGAACTTTAACGTATTCAGTTGTATAATTCGAATTATATTTGTGGATTAGAATTGAATGAAAAATAAGTTGGTGAATTGTTGACTTAATTTAAATTCGGCGGATCGGAAGATTTTCCGGTTATGCAAACACAAAACGAAAAAGTTCCCTATAAATGAAAGTGAAAGATTTATTAGTACAGCAAATTGTTGAAGGATTACAAGAGAAAAAAGCAAAAAAAATAGTCGTGGCTGACATGACAAATATTGAGGAAGCTGCATTTCAATATTTTGTTATCTGCGAAGGTAACTCTACCACACAAGTTAACAGTATCGCCGAAGGTATGATGGATTATGTACGCAAAGAGGCTAATCACAAGCCATTTGCTTATGACGGATTCCAGAATCGCCAATGGATTGCTGTCGATTACGGTTATGTATTGGTTCATGTGTTCCTACCGGAATACCGTGAATTTTACAAACTGGAGCAATTGTGGGCTGACGCTCAGTTGACCGAGATTCCGGATCTTGATTAATCCCGGAAAACTTAACCCGAAATTCATACTCATTCAAAGCTTGATCTATGGAGAACAAAAACCAAAACCCTTTACAAGGGAATAATTCTGGCAATAAGAAACCTAAATTCTTTAAATTCAACCTTTACTGGATGTATTCCATCATCGGTATTCTTTTAGTTGGCCTTTACCTCTTAAATGATAATTCGATGACCAAAGAGATCGGATTTACTGAGTTTGAGAAAATTGCCAAGGAGGGTGGCGTTGACAAAGTTACTGTAATCACAAATAAAGATATTGTTGAGGCGTATCTGACCGATAGCGCAGCACAACAGATTTTCCATACAACCCGCGAAAAAATCGGTAAGAACCCGATGATCACCGTAAGTGTGCCTTCAGCTGAAAAATTCTCCGACAAGGTGGATGAATGGCGAAAAGACAACAACTTCAAAGCGGATGTTCGCTACGAATCAAGTAGCAACTTTACGGATCTTATCTGGACGTTCGGACCGTTTCTTTTGGTGATCGCCTTCTGGTTCTTCTTAATGAGAAGAATGTCCGGCGGCGGCGGTGGTGCCGGTGGCGGCGTCTTCAATGTAGGTAAATCAAAAGCCCAGCTTTTCGACAAGGAGAACAGCGTACAGGTGACATTCAAGGATGTGGCCGGCCTTTCTGAAGCGAAAACCGAGGTGGAAGAGATTGTTGAGTTTTTGAAAAACCCGTCAAAATATACCGAGTTGGGTGGAAAGATTCCGAAAGGCGCCCTTTTGGTAGGCCCTCCGGGAACCGGTAAGACCCTTTTGGCAAAAGCCGTTGCAGGAGAGGCGAACGTTCCGTTCTTCTCACTTTCCGGTTCAGACTTCGTTGAGATGTTCGTAGGGGTGGGTGCTTCGCGTGTTCGCGACTTGTTCCGCCAGGCCAAAGAGAAAGCTCCGTGTATCGTCTTCATCGACGAGATCGACGCTGTTGGACGCGCTCGTGGGAAAAACCCGAACATGGGATCTAACGACGAACGTGAAAACACATTGAATCAGTTGCTGACGGAGATGGACGGTTTCGGATCGAATAGCGGGGTAATCATCCTGGCTGCTACGAACCGTGCGGATATTCTGGATAAGGCGCTTCTTCGTGCCGGTCGTTTTGACCGTCAGATTTACGTTGAATTGCCGGACTTGAATGACCGTAAAGATATTTTCCGAGTGCATTTGCATCCGATCAAACTGGACGAATCGATCGATATCGACCTCTTGGCGCGTCAGACTCCCGGATTCTCGGGTGCAGACATCGCCAATGTTTGTAACGAGGCCGCTTTGATTGCCGCTCGTCACGGAAAAAGCTTCGTGACAAAACAGGATTTCATGGATGCCGTAGATCGTATCGTTGGTGGTCTTGAAAAGAAAACCAAAATCACCACGGTAGAGGAAAAACGTTCCATTGCCATTCACGAAGCGGGTCACGCTACCGTTAGCTGGTTCCTTCAATATGCATCGCCGCTTGTAAAAGTTACGATCGTACCGCGTGGAAAAGCATTGGGTGCAGCCTGGTATCTTCCGGAAGAACGCCAGATCACAACGAAAGAGCAGATGTGCGATGAGTTGTGTGCTACTTTGGGCGGACGTGCTGCCGAGGAGGTCTTCTTGGGACGCATTTCAAGCGGAGCGGCCAACGACCTGGAGCGTGTCACAAAGCAAGCGTACGCGATGATCGCCTATTACGGGATGAGTGACAAGCTGCCTAACCTTTCTTATTACGATTCGACCGGTCAGGAATACGGGTTCACCAAACCTTACAGCGATGATACGGCCAAAGTGATCGACGCGGAGGTGAGCGCATTGATCAAACAGGAGTACGAACGTGCAAAACGAATCCTGACTGAACATGCCGAAGGACACGGATCTCTTACCAAGGTGTTGATTGAACGTGAGGTGATCTATACGGACGACTTAACGGCTATCTTCGGAAAACGACCTTGGACTTCTCGTTCGGAGGAGTTGCTGGCCGATGAAGAGAGCAAAAAAATCACCGAGAAACCATCTGAAAGTCCCGTTGAACAGAGCAATGATGAAACCGCCGAAGAAGCGAATACAGGAGTTGCCGATTCAGACACAACGGATAGCAATGAAAATTCTTCTGAGAATAAGTAAATTGAAGATAAATAAAAACGAAGAGAGTGCCCTACTAAGGGTACTCTCTTCGTTTTTTAAAATGTATTCTCTATCTTTGTACCAGAGAAGTCTGTGTGACTGCTTACATAACAACATTTAATAAGAACTATCTTGAGCAATTTGATAACCAGATCTATTACAGGAGTTATCTTCGTAGTAGTGCTCGTGGGATCTATCCTTTGGAGTCCGTATTCATTCATCGGTGTATTCGCGCTATTAACCGGATTTCTGCTGACTGAGTTTTACCAATTAATGAATCGCCACCAAGGAGTTAAGATCAACATCCTGATTAACACTGCCGGCGGAACAGGTTTGTTTCTGATGACGGCTCTTTACAATCTGGGAATCGCCGATCAACGCATATTCCTGGCTTACCTGGCTTATCTGCTTTATATGTTCATCAGTGAGCTTTATCGCAAAAAGCCGGATCCCATCAAAGGATGGGCGTATTCCGTATTGGGGCAGGCTTACATCGCGTTGCCATTCTCCCTATTGCCTCTGATCGGTTTCTCTGATTTCGACGGCATCCCGGTTTATACGCCGATTCCGCTGTTGGCTCTGTTTGTATTCATTTGGATGAATGATACCGGCGCTTATCTGGTTGGTAGCCGCATCGGAAAACGTCGCTTATTCGAACGCATCTCCCCTAAGAAATCGTGGGAAGGCTTTTACGGCGGAATCGCATTTTCATTGATCGCCGGATTCCTTTTCTCTTTGTTTTCGCATGAGATGAATGCGATTCAATGGATGGCGATGGCACTGATCGTTTCGGTATTCTCCACTTGGGGCGACCTCTCTGAATCGCTCATGAAACGTACCATCGGAGTGAAAGATTCCGGTAATATGCTGCCGGGACACGGTGGCTTCTTGGACCGTTTTGACAGCGTGCTGCTGGCATGCCCGGCAGTTGTAATCTACCTTGAATTACTGAACTGGTAATTAGAGGTTCCAGATTCGCCACGCTTCCAATGCCTGACCGATCAACATCTCATAACCGTTCTTCGTCCGAGCACCCCGTTGTGCGGCTTCAGCCATAAATCGGGTGACTTCCGGATTGTAGATCAGATCAAAAAAGATATCATTCACCCTCGCTTTCTCATAAGGAAGCGAGGGTTTTTCATTTAC
This sequence comes from Bacteroidales bacterium, assembly GCA_036655355.1. Lineage (GTDB taxonomy): Bacteria > Bacteroidota > Bacteroidia > Bacteroidales > JAUNSR01 > JAUNSR01. Next base: position 89,477 of record JAVVQG010000008.1, on the reverse strand, counting down.
ATGCGGATACATTCCCAGCGGAGTGGTATTGACGACAACCTGATATTCGTTGAGTTTCTCAGGTGTGATCTCTTCGTAAGCATACACCCCTTCCGATCCCCTGCGGGAAACAGAATGCGGCTCTACATGGAGGTTCCGCAATGCATAAAGCACAGCCTTACTGGCGCCTCCCGTACCCAATACCAATGCCTTTTTGTGGTAGGAAGTAAGGAGTGGACGTATCGACTCCGAAAAACCGATCACATCCGAATTATACCCTTTCAGAATCACCTTCTCCCCTTCTCGAACCACCCGAATCACATTAACCGCTCCGATGGCCTTTGCCGTGTCGTCTAATTCGTCAAGATAGGGAATGATCGCCTCCTTATAGGGAATCGTCACATTCATCCCCTTCAGATCGGGATGGCTACGCAACAGGTTGGGAAATTCCGATATATCTTCCAGATCGAAATTCAAGTAAACGGCATCAATTCGCTCATCGCGGAATTTTTCAGTAAAAAAGCTTTTTGAGAAGGAGTGCGACAAAGGGTGTCCGATCAGTCCGAATGTATCCATATGATTCTATTTAAGTGCGTTTATTGTTTCGGTGTCAAAAATAGACCTTTAAAAGATATTATGCGATAAAGTAAAGATGTAAATTTAAGTTACCGAATCCCGTTCTTCACTCTTAATTTATTAAATTTGTGCAACTTAAAAGTAAGATTAATCAATAATCGGAAACAGATCTTCTTTTTTGTTATCAAACTGTCTGTTAATTCGTTAATCTCAAGGGACGTTTTAGCCGTGCACATTCATAATAGTATTACGGAACGCTATTCACAAAATGCTATTCACAGAATGCTATTTACAGAATGCTATTTACAGAAAGCTGCTCACAGAACGTCATTCATTGAATGTCATTTACTGGGCGTGATATACCTAATTTTTTCTATAAACATTACATAGCTCAAGAAACCCAAAGATTAAAACTATGCGGTTAAATAAAAAATCAATACTCTTAAGTAGCTTATTTCTCTTTCTTTTCTGTGTCACAGAGGCGCAGAACCAGAAATTCAAGGTTATCATTGATGCGGGACACGGAGGTCGCGATGCGGGATGTGTCGGCAGAATTTTGAAAGAGAAAGATCTCAACCTGAATATCGCATTGCGTGTCGGAAAGTTGATCGAGGAGAATCATTCCGATGTAGATGTGATTTATACGCGACGCACAGATGTATTCGTTCCGTTAAACCGACGGGCGGAGATCGCCAATGAAAAGAAAGGCGATCTGTTTATCTCCATCCATGCCGATGCGATTCCTCGAAATAAAAATACCTCTTCGGTGTTCGGAGCGGGCACATTTACGCTCGGTACGGCCAAGAGTGAGGAGAACTTGGAGATTGCAAAGAGAGAGAATGCCGTGATCCTACTAGAGGATAATTACGAGAAGAGTTATGAGGGATTCGACCCCAATAGCGCCGAATCGTATATTATGTTCGAGACGTTGCAGGGCATCCATCAGAACCAAAGTATTCAGATCGCCTCTTCCATTCAACACCATTTCAAGAATACAGCCAAACGGCACGACAGACAAGTCAGACAGGCACCTTATCTGGTTCTCAAAGAAACCAGCATGCCCTCTGTTTTGGTGGAAGTCGGCTTCCTTTCAAATGCGGTAGAGGAGAAATTTCTGGCTACAGCCGAAGGCAAAAGTAAAATCGCCACCTCCATATACAAAGGTTTCGCTGATTACAAAGAGGCTTACGATCGCCATAACAGCGCCGCCGTCGCATCAAAAGGAGAGATCAAAAGAAAAACAACGACTGAAACACGGAAGCAAAACGCCGTAAGCAACGAAACCGCTTCTGTCAAAACGGGGACAACCGTAAAAACGAATGCATCCGTAAAAACGGAGAGTGCTTCCAAAAGCAACGTCTCAAAAGAAACGGCTTCACGTGGGAAAGTGATTTATAAAGTTCAATTCCTTTCCTATCACAAAAAATTAAGCAAAGGAGCGCCGCAACTTAAAGGTCTTTGGCCGGTGACAATCTACCACGAGAATGGCTCCTATCGCTACGCTTACGGAGAAAGCACCAACTTTAAGGAGATCACGAACACGCAAAGAGAGGTCCGAAAGAAGTTCAAAGATGCTTTTGTGGTTCGGTTTAAAGACGGAAAACGTCTTAAATAAGCGGTTTTGGTGACCGTTTACAGAGGATTCAAAGGCTTCAGTAGCTTAAAAAGCAACCAACTTGAAGGGTAATTGAAGAAAAATAAGTTACTTTGTAAAGAAAATTCCATCTAATTGACACCTAAACTTGTTGAATTGACAGAAACAAAGCGCTGTCGGTTTACTTAAAAAGAGATACCCAACTGAAGGCAGATAGATGACGCATTTGACCTAAATGTAAAAAAATAAAATATATACAAATGAAAAAATTAATTGGCAAAGAGTTTAAAATTGGTCTGGTGACTATCGTTTGTGCTCTTATCCTTTTTTTTGGTATTGACTACTTGAAAGGGGTCAATATATTCAAACCCGACAACTACTATTACATAAAATATAAAAATGTAACAGGATTGGCAGTTTCAGGGCCAGTCTCTATCGACGGTTACAAAGTTGGATTAATCAGAAGCATCGATTATGATTTCAACAACCCCGGAAATGTGATCGTAGAGGTTAGCCTGGATAAGAAACTAAAAGTTCCGGCCGGCAGTAAGGCCGTTGTGGTGACAGACTTACTTGGAGGAGCTTCGATCGAACTGAAACTGAATAATTATGTGGGTGCGCACCACGCTGTAGCGGATACCCTTGAAGGGGTATTTGATGCGGGGTTAATGGGAACGGTATCCGAAAAACTCCTTCCTACGCTTGAAACCATGTTACCGCGTATCGACTCCATCCTAAGCGGACTGGATCAGATCGTGAATCATGCGGGATTGAAAGAAAGCTTCCAAAATGTCAATACCATTACGGGAGAATTGGAAAAATCTTCACGGAGTCTGACTCAGATGATGAACAAGGACCTGCCTGTCATCGTATCCAATTTAAAAAGCATGTCCACGAACTTCAACGAAGTAAGCCAGAATGTAAAGGAGATCAATTTTAACCAAACTATCTCCTCTATCAATACCACACTCTCGAATGTGGAACAGCTGACACAGAAAATGAACTCGAAAGACAATACGTTGGGCTTGCTTCTCAACAGCGACGGTCTGTATCAAAACCTCAACAATACGGTGATTCATGCCGATTCTTTGATGATCGACCTAAAAGCCAATCCGAAGCGATACGTTCATTTCTCAATTTTCGGGAAAAAGTAAAAACAAGATTTCAATCCATATAAGAGGAGGTTGTCTAAAATTCATACCAATGAATTAGGCAACCTCCTCTTTTTATTGGAGATAATCCCACCCCATTCCTTAAAATAAAACCCCCTATTATTATATTTTTTTTCAAATGCTGTAATACCCTCCAAGAAGCTTATTAAGGGCTGTTTCCCTGAATTATCTATCTTTCAACATATTTCATTATTTAGAATTAAAATATATTATTTCGGTTGACTTCTATTTTCCTCAAACTCCGGAATACCTTTCGACAAAAGGGTTTTGAAGAAATTAACAATGTAATTCTCTTTATTTATGCCGTAGAGCAGAATCAGAGCAACCTATTGAGTATCAATAATGTAAAAATGCAAATATAAATTAACACTCAACGAAAGACGATTTCAAACGACAACTGAGAATCAGGTAGTTATATTCTATTTCAAAAATACAAGAGAAAAGACGATTTGTTTTTCAAAAATAAAATTTGGATTTTTGTCTTTGCAATACATACGACTTGAAAAATTTGGATTTACGAATGAGTTCCGATCATGTAACTTTATGGGAAAAGTGTCTTGATATAATCAAAGACAACTTACCGGAGACGGCATTTAAAACTTGGTTTTTGCCGATCACTCCGCTTCATTTCCACAATAAAGTCCTAACCATCCAGGTTCCGACTCACTTTTTTTACGAATACTTAGAGGAGAAGTACGTCAATATACTTCGCCAATGCCTTTACAGGGTATTTGGTGAGGGTACTCAACTCATGTATCAGGTAGTGGTTGAGAATCAGACAAAATCCACGGTGGAGATTGAAGGATCAACCAAATCCACCGCTATTGAAGCCCAACCGGCTAAAACCGCACCCCGCACTCCGGAACTTTTCAAACAGAGTGAATTCAAGCAGACAGCGTATGTAGAGATCGACTCGCAACTAAATCCAAATTACAATTTTGAGAATTACTTCTCCGGAATGAGCAACAAACTGGCTCGTACGGCTGGCGAAACAATCGCAGCCAATCCCGGTAGAACGGCCTTTAATCCGCTTTTCCTTTATGGCGAATCGGGAGTAGGGAAAACACACCTTGCTCATGCCATCGGGATTCGCATCAAAGAGCAAAATCCTTCCAAAAGAGTATTGTATGTCACCTCGCATCAATTCCAGGTACAATACACGGATGCTGTGCGAAACAATACGGTAAACGACTTCATCAATTTCTACCAGACCATCGATGTCTTGTTGATTGACGATATCCAGGAGTTTGCCGGTAAAACGCAGACACAGAATACATTTTTCCACATATTCAACCACCTCCATCAGAACAGCAAGCAGCTGGTGATGACCTCGGACCGTCCGCCGGTATCTCTTTTGGGAATGGTTCCGCGACTGCTTACCCGTTTCAAATGGGGATTAACAGCCGAACTGGAACGCCCGGACTACGATCTTCGTCGCTCGATCCTGACCAATAAGATCCGCCACGACGGCTTATCGATCAACAAAGAAGTAGTAGATTACATCGCACGCAACGTTACAGACAACGTACGTGACCTTGAAGGCATCATCGTATCGTTGATGGCACACTCTACCATCTTCAACCGCGAGATCAGCATTGACCTTGCAGAGCGCGTCCTAAGCACCAGCGTAAGCATCGAAAAGAAGCAAATCACGATTGAGTTGATTCAGGACACGGTATGTAAGTACTTTAATATTGACAACAAACAGATTCATTCGAAGTCACGCAAACGTGAAATCGTTCACGCACGCCAGATTTCAATGTACCTATCCAAGAAATACACCGACTATTCGCTTTCCAGAATTGGAGAACTGATCGGAAAACGAGATCATGCAACGGTATTGCACGCCTGCAAGAACATCAGCGGGTTGCTGGACATCGACAAAGCTTTCAGAGCGAATCTTTCTGAGATAGAAGACATGCTCCAGTGCTAAAGACAATCACATTGATCCGATATACAGACGGCGGGGAAAAGAACCTATTGAAGGATCTTTTCCCCGCCGTTTTTTTATTCACACAGCTTTCGGAATCGTGCTTGAAACCACTCTCCCCCAGGTTCCATTTCCGAGGATTTTTCCAGTAGTAGTTTTCCGCTGTGCATCCCTCCTAAAACCAATTCAACGCAAGAATCCCTGCTCTTTCAGCAATTCGATGAACCGCTCCGAGAAGAATTCATTGTTCTTTCTGGTATAACGGACATCTGTAAACACCTGAGCAAGGGTTTTCTTGTTGTTTTCCTCCACAAATTTCCGGTTTGCGGGCAATTCTTCCTTCTCTTTGTAAAGCTGTTCGATGGTCTCTGCAGAATAATCACGGTACACCTCACGATGCAACACCGCTTCAATCGGCAAACGCTCGCACTGCGCAGGAATCTCCTCCGGATAACCCACCGTAACGGTTGTAACGGGCACGACCAATTCCGGCAACCCGAGAATCTCTGTAATCTGCTTCGCATTATAGGTTGTCGTGCCCAGGTAACAAATCCCCAGTCCCGCCTCTTCCGCCGCATTACAGAAGCTCTGAGCCACCAAGGCGGCATCCAAAGCGGCAGCGATGAAGGACTGAATGTTATCATAACCGGGTTCCGCCTCACGCAATTCGCACCATTTTGTGAATCGATTAAAATCCGCACAAAAGGTCAGTACCACCGGAGCACCCGTAACCATCGGCTGATTAAAATGTGCGGGAGCCAGTTTTGATTTGTTTTCAGCATCGCGGGTAACCACCACGCTATAGAGTTGCATATTCCCCGTAGTGGAGGCGCGGAGTGCAACCTCAAGTAATTTTGTTAACATTTCTTCAGACACTTCACGATCCGAATATTTCCGGACCGTCCGTCTGTTTTTCATTGATTCGAGCATATACAAATAGTTTTTCTACAAAAATATAAAATTTAAGGGCATCCCCGCAGTGCAGCCGACACAATAAATAAGGCGCTCTTATTTTCTTCTATTTTTAATACGAAAAAGGGCGATTTATAACGAAAATCTATTAAATAAAGGATTTCAATAACACAAACAACAATATTCTACTAATTTACCAAAATGGAAAACTTTTAGAGGCCTCAAAAATCATATATAGATAATTATCAATGTTTTAATTTTCAAAAAAGAAAACTTCAAAATTATTTTCAGAATTTACTTTCTCCAAATTTGTTCAACTGAAAGGTTTTTCCTAACATTGCAAGACCAAATTTTTCAAGCACAACCTGATATCAAAAACGCCGAATAAAACACGAACTTTTTATTAAAAAATAATTTATTGTGGAAGCAAATACTTATAGTTATAACGAAGCATTCGAAGAATCCCTGAAGTATTTCAAGGGCGACGAACTTGCAGCCCGTGTATGGGTGAACAAATATGCCCTAAAGGATTCTTTTGGTAATATTTATGAAAATTCACCTTTAATGATGCACGAACGAATCGCATCTGAAATTGCACGAATTGAGAATAAATACCCGAATCCACTCTCGAAAGAGGAGTTGACAGCTCTTTTGGATCACTTCAAATACATCGTTCCGCAGGGTAGTCCGATGAGTGGCATCGGAAATAACTATCAGATTGCATCCCTTTCAAATTGCTTTGTAATCGGACTCGACGGGAAAGCGGACTCTTACGGCGGAATCATCAAAATCGACGAAGAACAAGTTCAGCTGATGAAACGTCGCGGAGGTGTGGGACATGACCTTTCACACATCCGTCCGGCAGGCTCACCGGTTAAAAACTCAGCCCTTACCTCTACCGGATTGGTTCCGTTCATGGAACGTTACTCCAACTCTACCCGCGAAGTGGCGCAAGACGGTCGCCGTGGCGCCCTCATGCTGAGTGTTTCGATCAAACACCCCGACTCGGAATCGTTTATCGATGCGAAGATGACCGAAGGGAAAGTGACCGGAGCGAACGTGTCTGTTAAAATCGATGATGATTTTATGAAAGCAGCCGTTAGCGGAACTCCTTACACGCAACAATTCCCGATTGATGCACAAGATCCGAAATTCACGAAAGAGATCGACGCCAAAACCCTTTGGGGGAAAATCGTTCACAATGCATGGAAATCAGCCGAACCGGGCGTACTATTCTGGGACACCATCCTTCGGGAGTCCGTACCGGATTGCTATGCCGACCTGGGCTTCCGCACCGTATCGACAAATCCTTGCGGAGAGATTCCGTTGTGCCCGTATGACAGCTGTCGTTTGTTGGCGATCAACCTGTACTCTTACGTGAAGAATCCGTTCACCAAAGAAGCTGAATTCGATTTCGAACTATTCAAGAAGCACGTCGCACTGGCTCAGCGCATCATGGACGACATCATCGACTTGGAGATGGAGAAAATCGATAAAATACTCGCCAAGATCAAACAAGACCCGGAAACGGACGAAGTGAAACAGACCGAGGTGCACTTGTGGGAGAAAATACAGAAAAGAACCTTACAAGGTCGTCGTACCGGAGTAGGAACGACAGCCGAGGGTGATATGATCGCCGCGATGGGACTTCGTTACGGAACGGAAGCTGCCACCGATTTCTCCGAAAGCGTTCACAAAACCTTGGCGCTTGCCGCTTATCGCTCCTCTGTGGAGATGGCGAAAGAGCGTGGCGCATTTGAAATATTCGATGCCAAGAGAGAGGAGAACAATCCGTTCATCCTACGCCTGAAAGAAGCCGATCAGGAGCTATACGACGACATGGCCCGTTACGGACGCCGTAACATCGCCTGTCTCACAATCGCTCCGACGGGTACAACGAGCTTGATGACACAAACCTCATCCGGTATCGAGCCGGTATTCATGCCGGTATACAAACGCCGTCGCAAAGTGAATCCGAACGATCCGCAGGTTCGCATCGACTTCGTTGACGAAGTGGGCGATGCATTTGAAGAATACGTGGTTTTCCACCACAAATTCCTTACCTGGATGGAAGCGAACGGCATCGAAGCGCGCACCAACTACACACAGGAGGAGATCGAATCTCTGATTGCGATGTCACCTTACCACAAAGCCACGGCCAACGACGTAGACTGGTTGCAGAAAGTACGCATGCAGGGACGTATCCAGAGATGGGTAGATCACTCGATCAGCGTAACCATCAACCTGCCGAACGATGTTTCGGAAGAATTGGTAAACCAACTCTATGTTGAAGCGTGGAAAAGCGGCTGCAAAGGATGTACCGTTTACCGTGACGGATCACGTTCGGGTGTATTGATTTCGACCAAAAAAGAGGAGAAGAAACCTGAATTGCCGCCAATCTCGGTGAAACGTCCGGTGGAACTTGAAGCTGAAGTGGTCAGATTCCAAAACAACCGCGAAAAATGGATCGCTTTCATCGGATTAAAAGACGGTATGCCTTATGAGATCTTTACCGGTTTGGCCGATGATGAAGACGGCATCCTCATTCCAAAGAATGTAACGAAAGGAAAAATCATCAAAGCGATCGATGCCGAAGGCAACAAACGTTACGATTTCCAGTTCGTCAACAAACGCGGATACAAAACAACGATCGAAGGATTATCCGATAAGTTCAATCCGGAATATTGGAACTATGCGAAACTGATTTCGGGCGTGCTGCGTTACCGCATGCCGATGGATCAGGTGATCAAATTGATTTCGGGACTTGAACTGAACAATGAATCGATCAACACCTGGAAAAACGGTGTGGAGCGCGCTTTGAAAAAATACCTTCCGAACGGAATGAAAGCGAGTGGCCAGAAATGTCCCAATTGTGGCCAAGAGTCTTTGATCTACCAGGAGGGTTGTTTGATCTGTACTTCTTGTGGCACTTCAAGATGCGGCTAATAGTCTAAATTAACCAAAAGAACAGTTCTTTATTTAAATAGAGCATCCCTATACCCAAGAGTGTGAATTTTTATTCACACTCTTTTTTTTTACGAAAACCTAAAACGTTTGCATAAACTTATCCCTACTTAATGGGTTATTCTCTTAAACGGGAACAGCCAAATGTATTAGCTTAACCTCAGAATTAAAAATCTTTTCAATAAGATCCGTATGAAAATCATATTTAACCTTGAATATCACACCATTTGGGGTCAGACTGTATATATAACAGGACCAAACCCTGAATTAGGAGCCTCCGATCCGAAGAAAGCACTTGCAATGAATTATCTGAACGACGGGAAATGGAGTCTCGAAGTAGATATCAACACAGATAAAGCGATATCCTATCACTATTATATAGGGGAAAATGACACGGTTATCTCCTCCGAATGGGGTGAACCGCATCACATCCAAGAGGGAAATGAAGACACTGTTTTGGTTTACGATCATTGGCAAAGCCTTCCGGCCGACAAACCGTTCTTCTCTTCCGCTTTTACCAATGACATCTTTTCACATAAAAATAAAAAAGGGAAAACGCCCGAAAACACACCGACCCTAACCATCCGTTGTTTCGCACCCACACTGCGTAAGAACGAATCGCTGGCTATTTGCGGCGCATCCGGTGCGTTGGGAAATTGGGATGCCCATGCGGCACTTCCGATGGATTGCCTGAAAACGCCCGAATGGAGCGTCGCGTTACCCCTGAAAGAGATCACCCTACCTTGCGAATATAAATTCCTGGTGATTGACACGCAAAGTCAGAAACCCTTGGCATGGGAAAACGGTCCCAACCGGGTATTCGACCCAACCGGAGTAACGCCCGATCAAGACATCGTTCTCTCGGGACTTTACCTCAACAACCCGCTGCCTGCATGGAAAGGTGCCGGAATAGCCATTCCCGTATTTTCGCTCCGTTCGGAAACGGGGTACGGAATCGGCGAGTTCACAGACCTTCGCAGAATGGTGGACTGGGCGGTTCAGACCGGCCAACGCATGATTCAGGTCCTCCCGATCAACGATACCACGATGACCCACACCTGGGTGGACTCCTATCCCTACAATGCGAATTCCATTTTCGCACTACATCCCGTATATATCAACCTCGAAGAGGTGGGTATCCTAAAAGAGAATGCCAAGATGCAGGCGTATTACGAAAAGCGGGAACATCTGAATAAATTACAGGAGATCGATTATGAACTCGTGACGCAGGGAAAATGGGAATACCTTCAAGACATCTTTACGGAACAGGGGGATCTAACGCTCAATAGCACGGATTACAAGAACTTCTTCAAACAAAATAAAGATTGGCTCATCCCGTATGCGGCGTTCTGCTACCTGCGCGATCAGAACCAAACGGCTAGTTTCAATTACTGGAAAAACCATTCAAATTACGATAAAAAAGAGATAGAAAAGCTGTGTGCCCCCGACTCCCCTTATTACCGGGAGATCTCGATCCATTTCTTCATCCAGTACCACCTTCACAAACAGTTGTTCGAAGTGCGCAATTACGCACATCAGAACGGCGTGGTACTCAAAGGGGACATTCCGATCGGTATCAGCCGTGACAGTGTGGACGCTTGGAGCGACACCTCGCTTTTCAATATGAACAGCCAGGCAGGCGCACCTCCGGACGACTTCTCGAAAGAGGGTCAGAACTGGGGATTCCCCACCTACAACTGGAGCGAGATGGAAAAAGACCAGTTCGCATGGTGGAAGAAACGTTTCCGCAAAATGGCCGATTACTTCGATGCCTACCGCATCGACCACATCCTGGGATTCTTCCGGATCTGGGAAATTCCGGAGAAAGCGGTACAAGGCTTATTGGGCCATTTCAACCCCGCACTTCCTTTCTATCCGCAGGAGATGACTTATTTTGATTTCTGGTTCAACCAAGAACGTCACGCAACGCCTTACATTCGACGCTATTTCTTGAGCGATATCTTTGGGGAATATACCGAAGAGGTTATTGAAAAGTTCTTAGAGAAAGCGCACGACGACACCTATGTCATGAAAAAGGAGTTCGATACGCAGAAAGAGGTGGAAAACTACTTCGTGGGACAAAATGACGATAAGTCGAAACGAATCAGAAACGGATTGTATGAACTGATCGCAGATGTATTGTTTGTTCCCGATCCGCGCGATCCGGGGAAATACCATCCCCGCATCTCGGCTCAATATACCTATTCATACCGGGGATTGAACGAACAGGAACGAAATGCATTCAACCGCTTGTATGACGACTTCTTCTATCATCGACACGATGATTTCTGGCGTCACGAGGCGATGCGCAAACTGCCGCCGTTGATCTCCTCAACCGATATGCTCGTTTGCGGCGAAGACCTGGGCATGATTCCGCATTGCGTACCGGATGTGATGGCCGACCTGCAGATCCTGAGTCTGGAAATCCAGCGCATGCCGAAAGACCCGACGCACGAATTCGGCATTCCGGCCTACTATCCTTATCTATCGGTGTGCACAACCTCCACCCACGACATGAGCACATTGCGCGGCTGGTGGGAAGAAGATCGTGCGAAAACGCAACGTTTCTTCAACAACGTATTGCATGAGGTGGGAGCGGCACCCTATTTCTGCGAACCGTGGGTATGTGAGAAGATCATCGACCAACATCTGAAATCCCCTTCTATCCTGGCTATTTTCCCATTGCAGGATTGGCTTTCGATGGATGAGACCATTCGCAGGGAGAATCCGGCGGATGAGCGAATCAATATTCCGGCGATCCCACGCCATTACTGGCGCTATCGAATGCACCTTACCTTGGATCAGCTTTTGAAAGCGGATACGTTCAATAAGAAGGTACGAATGATGATTCTTAAATCGGGAAGAGATTCCTGATGTGTTTATTTCATATGTGATGGGTGTTTATTCTGTAAAAGACAAAAGGCTGACGTGAAGTTTATCTTCACGACAGCCTTGTCTATTTTATCACATCCGAAATTCCGGATTGTTTTCGATCTTTAAGCAGGAATGTATACTTCCATCATCTTCACCTGACCCTCCGGAATGATTTCCAACACGCCGGCAGAAGCAGGAACCAGAATCGATTCTCCGCATTTCACATTCAGATCACCGCCATCTTCCGTTTTTAGGATCGCGGCACCCTCCATACAGATATAGATCACGAAAGAATCAAGCGCTTTGACGTCTCTTGTATAAGCTGCATCCAACTCAAGCAGATTGGTGTGAAAATAGTTGCAATCAACCAAATCAACCGCTTCATTCTTTTTTGATTCATAATGCGTACGATAATCCGCTTCTACGGTATAATCGATTGCATCTTTCGCTAATTCCGTATGCAGTTCTCTGCGATTGCCCTCTTTGTCGCGACGGTTGTAATCGTAGATACGATAAGTCACATCAGAAGTCTGCTGAATTTCGGCAATAAACAATCCGCTTCCGATTGCATGAACACGTCCCGCTGGCAAGAAGAAAACGTCTCCCTCTTTCACCTCGTAACGTTTCAATACGTCCATGAACGTATTTTTCTCAACGCGCTCCACATACTCCTCCGGTGTAATTTCAGAAGAGAAACCAGAATATAATCCGGCACCTTCACGTGCATTGATTACATACCACATCTCTGTTTTCCCGAAAGAATTGTGACGTTTCTGTGCTAACTCATCATCCGGATGCACCTGAATCGACAAGTCGTTTGAAGCATCGATGAATTTAATTAACAAAGGAAATGTATTACCAAAACGGGCCAACACATGCTCACCCATCAACTCAGCTCCAAACATCGCAATCGCTTCGGTTAGGCTTTTTCCCGCCAGTTCTCCATTCGCGATTACAGAAACCGAATCTTTCACATCCGATATTTCCCAGCTTTCTCCGATACCAAGTTCTTCCGTATTGATATTTTTGAATTTACAGATATCATTACCCCCCCAAATCATAGGACGAAGAATGGGATTGAATTTTAAAGGATATAATTTCATGATCTCCAAGTTCTTATTCTACTATTATATATTTATTTTCTATTTCACTCTCTTGATTAAGCATAACTATCCGATAATAACCGGCCGGAAGCGCTACGTCGTAATGAGCACCCGTAACGGCGGCCCGGTAAACTTCCTCTCCGGCTATATTCATTATAGAGAAGCTATCGTATTTAGAAAAATCACCCAAACTTAATACTTTTATATCTTTATCGTAGGATTTTTTCAATAAACAACACAAATTAACCTCTCCGGAAGCACACCTGGATGGGATTTGTGCTATTTCGCTTTCATAATGATATTTATTCGCAGCTGAAATACCAAAATGCGGAATCAGATCATCCCATTCACTTGCAGCTACGAAAAAAGTGGAGTCATGAACTGCCGGTTCAAGCAATTCATACTTCCCATTTTTATCGGTGGCATATATATTATACGTAAATCCGGGTTCCCGAACCCATGAAATGCGCCATCCTCCAACTTCCTCCTCCAGGCAAACCCCAGTCGGCTTCTCCACGATGGAATCCGCCACCCAGTTCATCGGAGGATAGCATGCCGGTTTGCGATAAAGCTCCTCTTGCAGCAAACGAGACAACCCTTTTTTATCCTCGATAAAATTTCCGGTTCGATAAATCGCCTGTCCCCCGGCTCCGAAGAGACGTCCCCAGAACACCTGGTTATCGAGTTCACGAAGATCCCAGTCGGCTTCGCGCGCATCCAGGCGATAGGCACCCAGACCGCTCACCACAGGTCGTCCGTTACTATTCATCACCCAATCGATCAGATAAGGATAAAACAACTCCTCCTTATAATACATCATCGGGGCAATCAAATCGTGTTTGCCCTGGCGCATCCAATATTGCGCATCCTGATACACCGCCGTGTAAGCATCCCAGCCATATCGTTTCAATCCGAGCAAATCGCGAAAACGGCCCAACGGCGCACTACTCACCTTCACCCAGGGTTTGATCTCTTTCACCCGGTCATAAATGGCGAATACGATCCGATTGATGTTTTCACGCCGCCAATCCTCCAGACTCAGTGTCGTACCGCTTTTTTGATACATCTTTGCGTCAGGATACCCCTTCACCTCTTCCGGATAACGGATGTAATCGAGATGAACGCCATCCACATCGTATTTTTGAACAATCTCGCCCGCTAAAGACGCAAGGTATTCGGCAGCGCCCGGATCAGAGGGCTCGAGGTAATACTCCCCTTTGTGCAGGGTCACCATCGCAGGCTTTCGTTTGAGGAGTGAATGCGCTCCCTGTTTTTTCATCTGACTTATCCCGCCCAACGGCATGCTGACCATCCATGCATGACATTGCAATCCGCGCTTATGGCACTCCTCTACGGCGAAAGCCAGCGGATCGTATTCGGGCGCCACGCCTGATTTCCCTGAAACGAAGCGACTCCACGGCTCAATAGCCGATTCAAAAAGCACCTCTCCCCTCACCCGCGACTGGAAAAACACCACGTTCATGTTGGCCTGTTTGATCCGATCCAATATGCGACACAGTTCCGCCTGTTGATTCAATCGCACTTTTTCAGACACACCCGTCCGCGAAGGCCAGTCCAACTGCCAATTCGTAGTTAGCCATACCGCGCGCACCTCTTGCGCCGGTTGAGCCGCGAGAAATGTGAAAGCGCACAGAGACAGAAAAAGAGTAATAAGTTTCTTTTTATTCATAAATCAGGGAATAACGGCCAAAAATAAACAAAAGGAACGAAAAACTGAACATCCGGCATGAAAGTGATCCTGTTTTTGGGAAATAGTAACGGGAAAGGAGAAAACATCTACCGGAAGCACGAAAAAGGTGTCGAGACCGCGGTTACACGAAGGTTTAAGCAGGGTAACACGAAAGTTTAAGCGCGGTTACACGAAAGTTCAACCGCAGGTTCACACGTTTTTTATAGGAATCGGAGTAGTTTTTATAGGATCAGGTGCCGTTTTTATAGGAATCGGAGCCGTTTTTATAGGATTAGGTTGCTTTTTTAAAGAGATAATGAGACGTGATGCAATTTAGTGAAAAATAATAAATTCTGCTGCGTGTGAAACAATAATCAAACTCAGAACGTTTTAATTTAATAGAAAAGCACAAAAACTGAGATGGAAAAATTCAAGATCGAATACTCACCCGGAAAACGACATAAAAGAGGATACCTTGTTTTAGGCATTCTGCACATCTTATTGGGAGGAGCAGCGCTAATTGTAGCTTTCAAATACAATCCGCGCCCGTTAGTACTTTTGGTTATTTCCCTGTACCTCGGATTGGGTTTTGTATTTCTCTCCGGAGTTCTCAATAAACTCCGTAAATATGTCGTCATCGACGACTATTCCATGGCCTTTAAAAATGCCACTGCAAAATACCCCACCCGCATTCATTGGAACGGCGTCAAATCGATCACGCTCTACCCTAGCATGGTGGTATTCACCGGTGCAAAAGGCAACAGAGAGATCAACTTGGGCTTCATGCGATTTAAAGATGTACGCAAAATCAAAAAACAGATTGAGAAAATAGCCGATCAGAAAGGTATTCCTTACATACGTTACAACACCATCAACCGCCAAGAACGGAAAATCAGCAAAAACCGGGAGCAAATGCCGGGTTTATAAATAAGGGACCGAAATCGATTGAACAGGAAGAAAAAACAGATTATATTTCTCATTATCAACCGAATTGATAGAAATAGTTGTTATATTTACAAAAATAAACAATTATTCAACTATACACGGAATCGACTCCGAATCCTTCTCTAGCGTAGCAAGAGCCGAAAAACCAACGATTGATCGCCTTGAATCATAAATTTAACATTCAATCGGTATCCTTACGCAGCTAAAAAAGAGAAAGAGCCATGAACGCATTTTCGATTAACAATGTAAAAATGAAATTGTTAATAGTCTCGTTTTAAAACCAATAGACCAATGCGGATTGCCGCCCTTAACTTCTGGCTCAAAGATCCTTCGAAACCCTTTACTGAAGCAGAAAAACGTTTACCGGATGCCTAGACAATGTTGTTTTGACGGCCGTGAAACAAGCTTTCGTCCGCCGGGGAACAAGCCTTCGTCCGCCATGAAATAAGCCTTCGTCCGCCGGGAAATCGCCTTTTTTTAGGAACACTGTGCTTTTTTGCAGGATGCTTCGATATTTTCCCTGGGAGACTGTTAATTATTGAAGGAATTCGCATCGCTCCCCCTTGCTTTCACTGAAGAATTAACCAAAAAAAGAGCGAAATTTCAAGAGGAGTCATTTCGACTTCTAACAGACTGAAACTTAACAACGTACTCAAGTGGTCGAAAAAAAGGTAGTATTATCGTTTTTTCGTCGATTCCCCTTTCGAGTGGGAAACGACGGGTAAATACACTAGTTCTTGTCGATCGGTAAAATAAAAATCTTTTATGCCTTTTAAGTGTTATACATTTGTTATACATTTGTGATATATAATATAACATATATGGAAGCTATCATAAACAGAAAGCAGACGGCATTCCGACTTAGTTCGGATCTGCTTGATCGTCTAAAAGAAGAAGCGAAGAAAGAGCATCGGAGCCTAAATAACTATGTGGAAAGCATCTTGATGGAGATTATTTACAATGAGCCCAATAATACGACTATTGCTGCCATTGAAGAGGCTAAAGCTGGGAAATATGCCGGAACGATTGACACAAGCAGTATGGAAGCATTCATAAAGTCGTGTGAAGAATGAAAATATTACGCTATAGCACGCAATACAAGAAAGATTTTAAGAAATATCGCAACCAGCCAAAAAAATTAGAAAAACTATTGGAAGTCCTTCGGCTACTCGAAAACGAAGAAGAGCTCCCAACAGAGTTAAAAGCTCATTGGCTAATCGGCCAATACAAAGGATGCCTTGAATGTCATATTGAGGGGGATTTTCTACTCATTTGGCTTGATGAGAAAAACGATTTCATAGATATTCTACGGCTTGGCAGTCACTCCGAATTATTCTAAAATATGGAAACCGGTATCCCTTCTATTCGTGAATAGGTACCGGTTTCTTTATGTAGTTAAAAATGATTTGAAGGAGAGATTCCAGCAGGACTTAATACACCTTAGGTAGTTATCATGGAGGGACGGCTCAGAGATAAACGGTTGCTTAGGAATAGAGGGACGTTATAATTTCAAAGAAACCCCTTGGGGTTGTGGCCTTAGGTTGGAACATTCAACTGCAAGAAGAGTGGACTTGCCAACTTTTATTGGACAAAAGTTAATCAGCATTTGATTTTCCTGTGATTTCGAGACTGTAATAAACTTTGTCGTCAGTTCGTTCCAAAACACCAATTATATTAATCCAATAGTAAAAGCAGAAAAGCCAAGATAGTCGATGTGATTATCTTGGCTTTTCTGCTTTTACAATAGTTCGTTATTATATTCGATAAAACCCAATATTGGAGCTAAGCGGCAATAGCCGCAAACTCAACGAGTTCTTTGAAAAGTCTGTCATTTAAGTTTCTGTTCGGATTAATACCGGACACCGCAATAAATCTTTCGAGCAGGAAAGCATTGTGCATCACTGTTTTAACAGAAGCCATTGAAAAAGGCTTGTTTGGCTTGATAGCATACGCCTTTGCTAGATTTACTGTGGTCAGAGAGGCATTAAAGTTAAAATTAATCTTGTCAATATCGCGACTTTGTGAACCACAGAGTTCAGCATGCTGTTTAGCATCGCGAAAATTGAACTCGATCTGAAAACGACTTCTATAAATTTCAATTACGTCATAGCCGGACATTTCTACATCTGGGGAGAAATACAGCTGTATAGCATTCAATGGACTTACTACTCCTTCTTTTTGAACAATCGTTATTCAAGATAAAATTTCCCAAACGAATCAATGTGTTTCCATCTGAAAGGAAAATATTGAAACAATAAGTGATAAGTACATTCCACAATAACATCTTTCAACGTACATTAAAAAGACCCTTATCATCATCTGAATTCTCGATACTTTTCTCAATCGAACTTTTGCGTTTACCAGACTGGAAGTTCCACGAGAAACTCAATGCAAAGGTTCGGTCCTTTCGTTTTTTATAGAAATCGGCTTGATTGAAGATCAGACTCTGATTTGTCGTTTCGTTTGTAAACTCATTTTTAATAAAAGGAAAGAAACATTTGGCCTCGATCGTTACCTTTTTTATTTGGTATCCGAGACTGAGATAAGATGCCTTCTCAAGACCACGCTTGTAAAGTCCGTTCAGATAACTACCTCCGAACTTCTGAAGGTAATATAAAGAGAAGTTTTTATACCTGGCATTTAAATAAACCGTAGCCGGATAAGACCAATAAGTTTGTGCCGGTACATCCTTTGTCGGCTGAAAGTCATAATTCACGAAATTTACATTTCCCCCGATGCGAAGGAATTGCCAGGGAGAAAAGTTTAAGCTAACCTCGGCGCCCCTTTGGTGATCTTTTTTGGCATTTGCGGTCTGAAGAATAATATTATCGCCATTTAATATATAATTGTCGAAAAAACCGTTTTGATTCATATGATAAAACAATTTTGTCTGCAAGGAGAAAATATTCAACGTATATGCATGGCGCAGGCTAAACTGCTGAACATGGGCGTTACTCAAATCTTTGTTCCCGGAACGATAGAATTTGTCCATGATCAGAATATTAGCGGTTGAAAGTTGTTGGATGTTCGGTAACAAAGTACTCGACTCATAAGTGAGGCGAATGCTATTTTTCTTATTGATATTATAACCCAGCAAGAACTGAGGTGTGAATGTCAGATTATCAAATCCGGATGCATCGTTATTCCGGTCATAATCTCCCCCCAGACTGGCTCGGTACATAAAAGAGCCTACACGACCACTAATCTCTCCGTATAGACGATGTTTCTGAGTTACAATATTGTTTTTAACCCGTTCTTCCGATAATGAATTCTGTATGTTGTTGGATAGAAAATTGCAATATCCGCGATATCCTGCGGTTATGTTTGCTCCTCCGAGGGCATGTTCATAAACCAGTTCTCCGATTATGGAGCTTTTTTTATTATCCAGAATAAGATTGTCATCAAAACCAAACCTACCTGTCTGTGATGAAACCGTATGCTGCCTGTTATCATACATTGTACCCAATACATCGAATATTAGGGTGTTGTTATGCTTGAATTTCTTTGAATAATAAATATCCATCGCAGGTGACTTACTCTTCGTATAATCCGAGAGTAATCCGGAGCAAGCATCGATATCTTGATTTTGGGACACTACGATCTCTTTATCGGCTCTTAAATCTGACTTAACAATATTTCCCGTAACATTGATTTGAAAGTCAAAATCATCTTCTACGCTCTTGGAGTAAGAGAGACGGGCATTATTTTGATTACCCCATTCTTTGCTTAAGGTTTTGTATTTATAATTATATACGTCATTGCCAATCTGATATAGATAGATTCCCTGCTCTATATCTCTCACACTCCGTTTTATATTGACGTGCGTACCGTAGCTGACAACAAATTTGTTGTTTCCTTTTACAAAAGAGAAGGCTGCGGTGCCATTGGAAAAAAATTCGCCGACAGTGCCGTATAAAGAGCCGCTGTATCCGGTATCCAGTGGTTTGGTTTCGACATTCAATACAATTTCCGCATTATCCATATAGCGAATTGGAGGAACATCATAATACTCCACTCTTCGTATTTTATCGGCAGCGATAAGTTGCAGATCCGCATCCGTGGCCTGAACACCGTTTATCAGGATCAAGACCTTTTTGCCGTTAATCGTGCTAAGGGCATTACTACTTTTATCGATGTGCATGTTGGGTAATGTGGATAAAAGCTCCCTCGATTCGTTGGCTTTATTTATCTGTTTATCTGTAAAAGTATAGGTTGACTTATCGATACCCTGAGTCACATTATTTCCTTTTACCACAACTTCCTGTAAAGAAATAAACGATGGCTCGAGAATGAATTCCTGATAGATAGGAGTCTTTTCCGAACCCGTCAATTCAAAAGAGAAAGAAACCGTGGAGTAGCCGATATATGAAACTTTAAGTAAATACTTGCCTGCCGTTAATTGATCAATGGTAAATATACCGTTTAAGTCTGTGGTATATCCGCTTATTATCCGAGTACTATCTTGACTAGGATACAATGCAACATTGGCAAAAGGTACAGTTTCTCCGGATGCATCCATAACCTTTCCCCGGAAACAATCTCCTTGAGCAAACAAAGAAAATTCAACGAGAAAAATGAGAAGAGAGAGGAATAATCTCATAATATAGTTTTTAATGATAATCGCCACTAATTAAAATATTATTATAAATTTACAATATTTTACCAATAACACAGTCCAATCAAAACCTTTAATTTATCTTTGAATTTAACATTACAGAATATTTCATGAATTACCCTTGCTGTCCACTTAAAATAAGCTAAGTGACAGCTGGTTATTATTTTGATCTTTGACTTCTTGATATTCTTTTTTACTAAAGAGCTCTTTTACAGGAATTTCATCTAATAGCGAAGTTCCTGAAAATTGTAATATTTCATATTCTTTTTTGCTCAAATCACGTATTGCGAAGACAATTTGTTTATAGTATAGAGTCTGGCAAAATCCACATATCCTCTATCGAAGATATAGTAAGCACGAATCTCATAAGGTATGACATCCATAACAATTACATCATTAACGTTACATTTTTACTAAATCCAAGATGATAGCTTTTCTGAGAATGAGCATCTATTGCAACGATCAAATCTCTTAAACTATCTCTTGATGTTAACTGACTAAACATCATTGTTAGTAGTTGATTCCAACAGGTGAAATGCTTTACATATTTGTTGTCATCATACTTATTGACTATTCGATCGAAAACGGATTCTAGTAAAAAAATCTGTTATTTGAGTATAAATGTATTTGCCATTGTTCATTATCCTGCTATTAAAGCAACGCAAATCTATGATTTCAAATCGTCACGCTCAAAATAGGCTCACAAGTAATAGAATATCAATTATTTAAAAGAACGATTTTTGTTTTTTAGCAGAAACTAGTGATATAATTCATATAAAGAAAAGGCTAAATTTGGATTCGTGAATTTTCCTGTATATCCGACATTGTCTCAAATTGCATCAGAAACTGCAGCAAATCAAAATCTACTATTTAATCATAAAGCAATGATTGATTAGGATACTTTGTACCATTTTGCAGACTCATTAGACTTAGATACAAATAAGTTTAATCTAGATCTCCATTGTGAAAGCATAAAACAAAAATTAGAGTTTTCTAATGAGAAATCAATTAAAAACGGTGTGTATTCCACTCCCTCTTTAATTATAAACAATAAGTTAGTTATCAATTCCGGGCCAGCTGAAGAAATTTGCTTTCTAATTGAAGAGGCTATTTCTAATCTGTAAATCACATTTTAAGTATGCTAAAAATAATATTGTTTTTATTAATATTTATTCCATTGGTCGCTTTTGGAAGCACTATCACTTTGGCTGGAAGAGTTCAAGTTGCAAATTCCGGAGAGTTGATTAGTGGAGCACATATTTATTATAAAAGATTAAATACAGGAACAATATCAAATTCTTATGGTTTTTTTTCGATTGAATTTAAACTTACAGAAGCACCAATTGAGATTAAATGTTCAATGATAGGTTATGAAACTAAAAGTATTTTATTAAATGTAAGGAAAGATACGACTATACTAATATCATTGTCCCCAACAGTAACCAATTTAAATGAAGTTGTTGTAGAAAGTAAGCAGAAGGTCAATATAGGTTATCATCATTTGCTAAATAATCATATAGCTTTAATTCCTACAGCTGGAGGTGAACCCGATTTATTAAAAGGTATACAATCTTACCCTGGCGTAGTAAATGCTAATGACGGTGTTAATAACTTATCAGTTCGAGGTAGCAATCATTGGCAAAATCTTATATTATTAGACGAGGCGATTGTATATAATCCAAACCATGCACTTTCTTTTTTTTCAGTATTTAATAATGATGCAGTTAAAGAAGTGGAATTTTACAAAGCTTATATGCCTGTAAACTATGGTGGAAGAAATGCTAGTGTGATAGATGTAAGAATGAAAGAAGGTAATAATCAGCATTATCAATTGAAAGGTGGAGTCGGTTTAGTGGCTTCGCGTTTGTCAATAGAAGGACCTATAATCAAGGAAAAACTTTCATTTATTCTATCCGGACGATATGGTAATCCGGGAGGTCTTTTAAACCTACTTGATAAAGCAGGCTTATTTAATTATAAGCAAGTAGACTTTAGTAACTCCCAAATTGATTATTATGATGTGAATGCAAAAGTGAATCTGACAACCAACTCTCGAAATAGATTTTACTTATCTTTTTATACTAGCAGCGATCATTTCAATGCAGCAGCTGTAGTTTCCGATTATGCGATGCATTGGAAAAATGCTACAGGTACTTTTCGTTGGAGTAGTATTGTAAAAGAAAAAATGAATTTGAATACAACTTTAAGTTATAGTAATTACAATTATGACTATGAACATTATTCAGATGGAAAAGATTATCTATGGAGTTCGGATATTAGAATGTTTAATCTTAAAGAGAATATGGAATGGTATTTTTCTCAAAGATTATCTTTTAGGCTGGGAGTTGAAGGCTCTCTTTTCTATACGTTGCCTGGGGAAGTGAGTAAAATGAATGATAATTCAAATATAATACCTTTCTCTATGGGTGAAAGAAAATGTTTCGAGACGGTATTATATACAGGAGTAAATTATTCTATTTCTGAAAAAACCACATTAGAAGGAGGTATAAGATTACCCATTTTATTTTCTAATAAAAATAAAATGATGTCACAAGCTATTTTTATTATTCCAGAACCACGATTACAATTAATACAGAAATTATCTGGTACGGCAAATGTCTTGATTTCAGCAAATGTTGCTTCTCAAAATATGCACTTAATGACAAATTCTTCGATAGGTTTACCTTCTGATATTTGGTTACCGGCTAACAAATTATTGCATCCAATGATTACCTATCAATTTTCTTCTGCTTACAAACAATCTTTTTTTAAACAGAAGTTTGCATTGGAAATAGCAACATATTATAAAAACACACAACATATAGCTGACTTTAAGGATAATGCGAATCTCTTTATGAATGATGGAATTGAAAATGAACTTTTATCAGGATGGTCTAACGCATATGGTGTTGAAATGTTATTTGATTTCAAAACGGCTACTACTCATGCGACTATCTCTTATACATATTCTTTCTCACGTAATCATATTGACGGAATTAATAATGGGAAAAGCTATAGACCAGTTTATGATCGTCCTCATTCCTTAAAATTATTCATAGCACAGCAATTAGATTCCAAATGGAGTCTTTCTTCAACCTTTGCTTTACGATCAGGTATGAATTTAACATTACCTATTAATTCTTATATCTATCAAGGTGTAGTTTTTTATGAATATTCTGAACGAAATGGTTATCGCGCACCATTGTTTCATCAATTAGATTTAATGATAAATTATAAGCCTATTAATAACTATCGATTGAAGTCAGAATGGAGTTTTGGTATAATGAATCTTTATGACCGGAAAAATGTATTTAGCATGTTTGCGGGATATGATAAAGACGGGATGAATAAAGGCCATTTTTGTAAGATGTATTTGTATGGCATCCTACCTTCTGTAACTTATAATTTTAAATTTTAATCATGAAAAGAGAATTACTGTGCTTTTGTTTATTATTACTATTACATATAGGATGTGTTGAAACAGTAGACTTAGTGGAACAGTATTATTATCCACAAAAGTTAGTAATAGAAGGAGAAATTAGTAATGATTCCCCACCTTATTATTTTAGACTCTTCAAGAGTGGAGCATTAAATGCTTCTTATTTTGAAGGGGTTGAGAATGCTTTATTGATTTTATCTGATAATACTGGAAAGAAGGATACCTTACAACCCCTTGAAAAAGATATATATTTATCACGCAATTACGAAACATGTTCTTATTACTATATTGATGATAGGGGGGATTCAATTTATATTTGTTCTAAGTCAAAGAAGATAAGTGATCCCAAAAGTATTTTTGACGGATATTTTGCTTCTCATCATATCAGAGGAATTCCTGGTAATACTTATACACTAGAGATTATTTATGATGAACATCGGTATATTGCTACCGAAAAGATGCAAAGTATCCCAGAAGTAACAAATTTTGAAATACGTTATGTGTCTCATGAAAAAGAGGGGTGGCAACTTACTCCATTTATTGACTTTATAAACCCTTCTCATGAGAATAACTATTATATCTTTTCCTTTAAACGTAGTTCCTTGGAAGAGATTATGGATATGGTGAATATAAAAAATTGGTCATATTCTATTACTGATGGGCAAAACCTACCATTAAATGTTCGTAATTTCCAGGTAAATAGTGGTGAAACATCAAAGGGTTATCCCACTAATATGTGGTATCCCTTTAATGAAACTGATTCTGCCACTATCCGTGTTGGATCAATATCAGAATCATACTTCAACTTCGTTTCCGGACAAATAGATCAATTACGGGCCGATGGAGGGGCATATATGCCTTCTCCTACAAGTTTGAAAGGGAATTTCGGGAATGAAATATTAGGTTATTTTCGAGTAATCTCTGTTTGTGAGAAAAAAACATTATATGACAAGAAGGATAATCCCTAATTAATTTGTTTCTCTGGCATTATAATATTATTCTGACTTTTAATAATATATCTCCTATATAAAACAATTTCAAATATATTTTCTTTGATAGAGTTTAATTTATGACTGACTTTTAATTATACAAAAATGAAAAGAATCATATTTATTTACGCTTTTTTGATATGTACTCCATTTTGTCTCTTTAGTCAATTTCGGAATGGTGTAGTTTTAGAAATGGCTGATAGTTGGGTAAGACGACAAGCTTCAATGTATACCAGACCGGACGATCCGTATACTCCAATTTTAGAATCAGATAAATGGCATCCAAGTTTTTCATTTAATATAGGATATAAAATCCAATATGAATCAAAAAGATATATGTATGATTTATCTCTTGCTTATCAAAACCGCGGTATTGGTGTCACTTTTATCGATGAAACAGAAAAACAGACCACTCGACTACAGTCTGTCGGTATGACTATCTCCGTAAACCGATTTGTATGGAATCGGTTATTTGTTGGAATAGGAGCCTGTCCAAGCTATTATTGGGATAACCGAACTTTTAATAACAAACAAAAAACGTATTGGGATATTGCAGCAATGGGGCAGATTGGATTTGATTTTCAGTTTATGCAGGTATCTGTTTTCTATAAGAATGGATTTAAGCCCGTTCTTGAATATTTAAAGTCTACTCAAAGAGTTTACACTAGAGATTTTGGTATATCAGTATTTGTTCCATTAAAATTCTAAGCATAGTATCACGATGTCCGCTTCTCCTTTTTAGGGGGGTATTAAATTACAATATTTCGTAATTAAATTCGAAAAACCCAATATTGGAGCTAAACGGCATTCGCCCTAAACTAGGCCAGTCCTTTGAAAAGTCTGTCATTTAAGATTCTGTTCAGATTAATGACAAACATTGCAATAAATCTTCCGAGCAGGAAAACATTGTGCATCATCTCTGAATCTCGAAATAAGATGAAATTCCATCTTGTTAAGCCCTTGATAAAAAGTTGATTTTGCAAACCAGGAATCAGCTACCACATAAGAAGTCAACTTTAAAAGTAACTCCTTTTATGTGATTGATGGCAACAGCTTTACGCTTACCCTTTGTTATGTAATTCTTTACATAATAAAGGAGAGTCTATGAGTAGAAAATAAATCTTAATACGTTTATCTATAATTTTTCAACTCTTCTGAGATGTACACTTTCCTCCGGAACAGATCTACACTTTCGTCGGAATACTCATTGTATGAATACACAAATTTTTAAATGGATGAAAAAGTACAAAATTCTTATTTTGACAATTCTTTTATCTAATCTGATTATATCTTCATGTAATGATAAAGATGGTACGATTTTGGAACCAAAATCAAAAGAAGAGAACATACATTGGGGATATTTCAAAGGGACAATCAATAAAAAATATATTTCGATTGAAAATGTTGGGTATCCAGAAAAAATAGGATACCCTTTCAACCCTATACATAGTAATATGAAAGGAATCTTTTATCCAAGTGGTAACGATAAAGATACTATAGTAGCAATGCCTACATCTATTGAATATGAAGAGAATGCTTCTATTGTCATATATATGTATGATTTAAAAAAAGGTATTCGTTATCTCACTAATTCTTATTATAAGGATTGGGACCACAATCGGATAAATCTATACTTTACAAAACTAGAGAATGAAACCGAAAAAAGCATTGAATCTCGGTATGTAACAAAAGAAAACAACCCCTTTAAAGTAGAAATTTTGGATGTAATATGGCTTAATTACATGAAGCCGATAATAGAAGTAAAAATAGAAGGGACATTATACAACGAAAAGAATCCAACTGATTCCATTACGATCCATGCCACTTATGGAACAAGATAACATAGAAAATGGCAATTGGAATTGCCTACTTTTATTGAATAAAAGCTAAGCAGCATTTGATTTTCCTGTGATTTCGAGACTGTAATAAACTTTGTCGTCAGTTCGTTCCATAAGCCTCCGGTAAAGCACATCATTCAAAGCAATAAAAAGTCAAGTTTGAAAAAGTTCATCACACTTTTTCAAACTTGTACTTTTACCCGATTCATAGGTAACAAATCCCTCACGTCTTGGTTATTATTTTTATATAGCGGTAATCTTAATAATATAAATTTAAAAATTATCGATAATATCTAAGGTATTTCTCATGACTACCTCCTGCTGATTGTCCCTTATAATTACGGTATAACTAACAAATTGAATACTAAGCCATTTACCCTCTACCTCTTTTGATTCTAGTCCATTTAATAATGCTTTAAATTTTCCTTCTATTGAAATTCCATTATTATAAATTTCAATTATATATTTTTCGTTTTTAGGTACAATCACTTGAAATTGATATATATTATCTGAATCTATTTTTTCGGAATGATTAATTCTAAACTGATACTTATTTTTTGTCATATTTATAAAAGTACCAGCTGCATTATATTTTGGAATATTAATCAATGTTGGTTTAATAGAATCCAGACAATAAGGTTCTATATATTGATATGAAAAATATAGTTTCGAAGGAAGTTCTAAATTATGAATAGTTTCGGAAGAACTATTTAGATTATCAATTTCCACCCAATTGGATAATTCACTTTTCTCTTCAACTTTAAGAACTTCATATTCTACCCTACCTAAATCGTAGATAGGTATTACACTTTTCTCTTCACAAGAGAAAAGTGTGATTAAAAATATAATATATACAATTACGTGCTTCATATGTAAATAGGCTGCTTATTATAACTATAACATATTGTGTGAAATAAGTGTTCAAATTTCAAATAAGGAAGATAATTACCTACTTCTCTCAAGCATTCATAAACCTTCGGTTAAGTACTTCTTCTAAATAGTTTTTACTTAATCTAATTTCATGTGTTATAATTGTAGGATATAATTTTATAACCTATATTTGTATATATCTAAAATTACCCACAAGGCCAACATTATTAATATTATTTGGACTTAGATTTTACTTCTATAGCAGAGAACACGAACCGATACATATACATGTTGAGTGCTCTGATGGTGTAGCAAAGTTTGTTATTGAAGAAGATGTAATTCTTATAGAGAATAAAGGGTTAAAACCTAAAGACATACGTTTAGCAGAAAGTATACTTGAAGAAAATAAGATTAATTTCCGGGAAGAATGGAATCATTATTTCGGAGTTTAAAAAATGAATTATGAAAGTAGGAAGATTATGGTTTGATGATGATAAGATTTTCATCGAGACCGATGAAGGTAAAATACTTTGGCAATCTCTATTATGGTATCCAAGATTGAAACTTGCTACACAAGAACAACGTGTTAATTATCGAACCAATGCTTTCGGAATCCATTGGGAGGATATTGATGAAGACGTGTCTTTCGAAAGCTTTGAATATGAAGAACGCAAACCATCCGGAGATATTGCGAATATATTTCGAGGACATCCCGAACTAAATGTATCTGCAGTTTCTCGAAGACTTGGTATCCCACAGAGTCTTATGGCAGCCTATATAAAAGGAAGTAAGAATCCTT
Organism: Bacteroidales bacterium; assembly: GCA_036655355.1. Lineage (GTDB taxonomy): Bacteria > Bacteroidota > Bacteroidia > Bacteroidales > JAUNSR01 > JAUNSR01. Next base: position 61,188 of record JAVVQG010000008.1, on the reverse strand, counting down.
CTTGCGAAAGAAAACAACAGATAATAGATGTGCTTCACAAAATTGGAGCTGAACTATTGTCTCTATAAAAAACAAGAAAGTCCCTAAATCATTTAATAGCTCGACCAATATAGTGGGGTGAAATGGGTAAGTAACCCCTACATACTAAATCCCAGCTTACTGCACTATAAAAAATATCAAGAATCCTCTTCCTTTGTCGAAGGGGATTTGTTTTTATACATAGTTCCATTCTAAAGAAATAAACTGTTTCGATTAATCATTTCGTTCCAAAACACCAATTATAATAATCCAATAGTAAAAGCAGAAAAGCCAAGATAGTCGATGTGATTATCTTGGCTTTTCTGCTTTTATATAATCTCTTGCAATAAGAGTAAATAAGGTATTTTATCCGATTAAAACCCTAGAGATATAAATAACCATCTGAAAATAGAATTTAGTTTTTCATCGATTTCCTTTTCGAATGGCGACGGGTATTTATACGACGTTCTTAATCATTCTTAAGGTGCTTTTCTTCCAATCAGACTTGAGTATATTTATAAACGCAACTACGGTGTGTAAATAACGATGGGAAGATATGGACGGCTAAATACACAAATCGGAAGCAAATAAACTTCTATAACCATAGCTTGTTATTTATTAAAAATAAGATGATTACTTCTTTTATACAACCTGATAGTTGTATAAAAGAAAGAGGTCTATTATCTTTGCATTAAATAAATAATAGATGACTTTTGATGATATAACACAGGATGGGCGCCTTTGGGCTGTAAGATATGATGGGCATAGTGAAAATATATTATATACTATACTTGATAAATGGAATGATGTGACATGGCTTCGTTCCTTCTTCAAAGAGAATTATGATGACCTTAATTCATATTTTAAGATTACGGAGGTCAATCAGGCAATCTATGACACTATAGAGGATGCCGAACGTCTACAATGCCTTATTATGGATATTTCACCGGATGCTGACCTCGATGAATTATTTCGTCATCTCGAACCAAGCAGAATAAAAGATATAATGCTTGGAAAGGAAAAGGGAAAAGTTGATAAGCGATCTTACCATGCATCTTGGTTAAGAATATATGCGATAAAGTTATCAAAGGGAGTTTATATCATAACGGGAGGTGCTATTAAACTAACAGCCACTATGCAAGATCGTCAACATACACTTGATGAATTGGCAAATATGGAACGTGTAAGGACTTTCCTACTTAATGAAGGTATAATAGATAATGATGGTTTTGAAGACTATCTTCGCGAACTAAAATAAAAAAATCAATGGAAGCAACAGTAGAGAAACTAAGAAAATTTACTTCTGCCACTCCCTCCAAATGGAGAGAAGAAGCTGAATTTCGCAGACAAAACCGTGAATGGTTGCGGTATTCTCAGATGATAGCTATTCGGATGCACGATCGTATGGATGAACTAGGCTTAACCCAAAAGAAACTAGCTGAAATGATGGATTGTAGTCAACAGTATATTTCCAAGATACTAAAAGGAAAAGAGAACCTTTCACTTGAAACTCTTTCTAAAATAGAATCAGTGCTGGGAATAAAGATTATTCATGAATTCCAACAGGATCTAATATAAGAAGAAAAAGTGGTGCAATTGACAATATTACTCCATGATACGGATTATAATAGTCCAATAGTAAAAATCTAAAGGTCAGGACAATCAATTCGATTATTCTGGCCTTCTTATTTCATAGGAACTTTTGAAATAAGAGCAAATCTATATACTCATTGAAAAGTATACCACTAATCATCATAGACGGAGTATTCGTTAGAGGAATAATAGAATACTCTAAAATATTTAACTTCTTTGTGTTATCAAACCAATGCAAGGTTAAAATGATTCGTATGAAAGACAAATCATAGATTATCCGGCTGGAATTGCCATCTTTTGTTGGACCAAAGTTAAGCAGCATTTGATTTTTCTGTGATTTCGAGACTGTAATAAACTTTGTCATCAGCTCGTTCCATAATACCCATTATAATAGTCCAATAGTAAAAGCAGAAGAGCCAAGATCGTCGTTGTGATTATCTTGGATTTTCTGCTTTTATATAATCTCTTGCATTAAGAGTAAATAAGGTGTTTATCCAGCCAAAGATTCTTCTGGGTAGATAACTCTCAAAAAATAGAATTTCATTTTTGGGATATTTTACTTTCATATAGAAAGTCAGAAGTTTCACAATACGATAATGAACACAAGTGTCCGATTCCGAACAGCTACTTTTTCACAAATCCATTGATTATCATTGTTTTAAAAATCTGGCACACGGATTGCATATTATCGATCGACATCGTGGATAATAAGAAATAATATAAATATGGACAGAGAAATTCCGAAGGATATTCGCAAAAAGAGATGTAAAAAGAAGATAATTAAATTTGGAAGTATTGCCGCAGGTTCTATAATTGGCATCAGCATCTTATTTTCTATCATGCAAAGCAAGGTTAATCTTAAAAATCTCAATTTTTCGGAAGTAAGCGAAGGAATGATTGAAGTGAGTGTGAGTGCATCGGGAAGAGTCGTTCCGGCTTTCGAAGAGATTATAAACTCGCCTATAAACACAAGAATTGTAGAGGTATATCGCAAAGGGGGCGACACGGTTAATGTGGGGACTCCCATACTGAAACTCGACCTTCAAAGTGCTGAAACAGATTATAAAAAACTTCTCGACGAAGAGCAGATGAAGCGTTATCAACTCGAACAACTCAAAATAAACAACCATACGTATCTGAGCGACCTCGAAATGAAGGTGAAAGTATCGGCAATGAAACTTAATCGGATGGAAGTGGAGTTGCGCAATGAGCAATATCTTGACAGTCTCGGATCGGGTACCACCGACAAGGTTCGGCAAGTGGAACTTGCCTATAATACAGGCAAACTCGAATTGGAACAACTTAGGCAGCAGTATGCGAATGAGCAGCTAGTCAAAGATTCAGAGTTAAAAGTGCGCGAACTCGAACTCAACATTTTTCTGAAAGGAATGGCAGAAACCAAGCGCACGCTCGACGATGCTCAGATACGGTCGCCGCGGAAAGCTACACTTACCTACATCAACAATCAAGTGGGTGCTCAGATCTCACAAGGCAGTCAGGTTGCAATAGTTTCGGATCTTAGTCGCTTCAAAGTAGATGCTGAGATTGCAGACAGCTATAGTGATCGGGTTTTGGTAGGAGCGAAGGCTCTCGTAAAAATAGGCGGCGAAAAACTACCGGGTACCGTAAGCAGCATTACTCCCCTTAGTCGTAATGGCGTGGTGGCTTTCAGCGTTCAATTAGATTCGGATAGCAATAAGCGACTGCGTTCAGGTCTGAAAACAGATGTATATGTAATGACCGCAATAAAGGAGAATGTCATGCGAATCGCTAACGCTTCTTATTATATAGGAGCCGGTGAATATCAACTGTTTGTGCTGGATAATGAAAATGAGTTGGTGCGCAGAAAAGTGGTGCTCGGCGACAGTAACTTCGAGTATGTCGAAGTTGTGAGCGGACTGAAAAAAGGCGAACAGGTGGTTGTGAGCGACATGGGTGAATATCGGAATAAAAACAAACTAAAAATCAATTGAAATGAAATCGCGTTATTTTAAACAAGCCTGGACGATGCTGATGCAGAATAAATTATTCAGTACGCTTTATATAATTGGCACCGGATTGGCGATCGCTATGTCTATGATTATATTCATGTTCCATTATATAAAGGTTGCTCCCATCTATCCTGAAAACAACAGGAATCAAATTTATATTTTGAAGTCGGTTACTTTAAAAAACACAAAGGATAATTGGCAAACAAATTGGAGAAGTTCATACTATCTGGTTCAAAACTGGTGGTATACGATACAATCTACCGAAAAGGTATCAGCCGAATATATTAATTGGAAAACTACTGATTATATTCAATTTACGTCTCCAAACAAAAATTACATTGATAATATAAAAGTCAAAGTAAAATACACAGATCCGGAATTCTTCGAGGTATTTAATTTTGAGTTCAAAGAAGGGACACCGTTTAGCAGAGAAGATTTTGAAAGTGGAGTTATGAATGCAGTAATCACTGAGTCTACAGCAAAACGCATATTTGGAACCATAAAAGCGCAGGGAAAGAGATTCAGTGTTAACTTCAACGAGTACAGAGTAGCCGGAGTCGTTAAAGACGCGAGCATCTTGACTCCCAACTCTTTTGCTCAAATATACCTTCCCTATACGATATGCCGAGGATATGATAAGGATAACGATAATAATGTGACAGGTGGATATACCGTCTATTTCAAGATTAAAAATAAAGAACAGGGGGCTGCTCTCGAGAAAGAGACAAACGAACTGGTACGAAAATATAACGCTTCAATGAAAGATAGCGAACTTACTTTGGGAGGACCGGATATACATTGGAAAAGCACCTATCGTCGCGGAAATCAGCCGTTGGACTTTTCGAGAATAGTTAGCGATTGGGGGATGCTTGTTTTTATGTTTCTTTTGGTCCCTGCTCTAAATCTTATAGGTATGATCAGTTTCAGAATGGAAAGTCGACTTCCGGAGATGGGGATACAGAAAGCGTTCGGAGCTACAAAAAAACATTTACTACTGCAAGTCCTTAACGAAAACCTGATACTCACCTGTATTGGAGGTCTACTCGGATTAATCATCGCATGGAGCACCTTGGTCATAGGCCGTAACTGGGTGTTCACGATGTTCGAAAAATATGGAGAAAAGGCGCCGGAAGGAGTAGATACCATCATAAGAGCTGATATGCTTTTCTCTCCGGTTTTATTTCTAATCGCTTTTACATTATGTGCACTGCTTAATCTGGGAGCGGCGCTTATTCCGGCATGGCGATCACTCAGAAAGAACATCGTCTACTCATTGAATCAAAAAAAATAACAAGATCAACAGACATGATACACTTAATATTCAAAAATCTTTGGGCTCATCGCGGTCGAAACGGCTGGCTGCTAACCGAAATTATTATTATCAGCTTCATCATGTGGCTTAATATAGATCCTATAATCGTAACATTTCACGATCAGTCTCTTCCAAATGGAATCACCCAAGAGGGACTGTATAGGGTGACGCTTTCTTCCTGGCTACCAACGACAAACAACTATAAAGCTGAAGAAGATAGCGCCGAAGCAAAAATAAAGAGCATGCGTACGCTGATTGCTACCCTAAGAAATCATAAAGATGTAGCGTCCGCCACAATGATGTTTAATGGATTAGGGCCTTTTTGCCAAAGTTCTTCCACTACGATCATTGAAGAGGACTCTGCGAATGTCTACAACTATTGGTTTATGTATTTCGAACCGCAGTCGGACTTCTTCCGCACGATTGGCTTCGACGAAGTGGAGGGACAGACAAATGAGCAATTAGATCAATTGACTTTTGCCAATAAAGAAATAATAATGACGCTTCATCCGAAGTCAACCACTCCTTCTATAGGATATAATTTCAAAGAGACGAAAACAGACAGTATAAAATATATTGCAAAAGGCAGTATCGGTAGATTAATTATGCGTGCAGGAATGCAACCATCAAACGTATTGCTAATGCCAATCGCTCTTGATGCAGCAAATATTCCGGAAGATGTAGTTATCCTTCTTCGAAAAAAGTCAAATGTAGATGAACGGCGCTTCGTTGAAGACTTAAGAGAATGGAGTAACAACAATCTTAGAATAGGTAATCTTTATGTACAAAACATCTCCAGCTATAGGGATTTGATTGAAGAAAATGCAGAAGAGAATGCCGTAAACTATACGTATAGGGTAAACCTGATTCTAGGATCCTTCTTCCTCATAAACCTATGCCTTGGCGTATTTGGCACTTTCTGGATACAAACCCGGAGTCGCCGAGAAGAGATAGGTGTTTTGAAAAGTTTTGGCGGAAGTTCACTTTCTATTCTCAGGTTGTTTCTAGGGGAAGGCTTAATGTTAACTACAATGGGAACGCTTATAGGATGTATTATTTATTTGCAGTTTGCTTTAAAAGAGGGATTATACACGAATATGTGGGACAGTGCGGACCAGCTGCTTCCCTATTGGATAAACAATTTCACCATGCACTTCATCGGAGTTAGCGCCATCATCTGGATTATCCTACTCATAATAGTAAGTATAGGGATATACGTACCTGCGAGAAGTATTAGCAGAATCCCCCCGACAGATGCTCTTAGAGATGAATAATAATTAAAAAATACAACGATTATGACAATGATTAAACTTAGCGGAATAAATAAAATCTATCGCACAGACGAAATTGAGACACAGGCTTTGGAACATGTAAATTTGGAGGTGGAAAAAGGAGAATTCCTGAGTATAATGGGACCCTCCGGATGTGGAAAATCTACGCTGCTCAACATTATGGGATTGCTCGATACGCCAACTAGCGGAACCATTGAGATTGATGGCACTTCTGTAGATCACATGAGCGACAAAGAGCTGGCGGCGTTTCGTAACCGCAACCTTGGTTTCGTGTTTCAGTCGTTCCACCTTATCAATTCGCTCAATGTGCTGGACAATGTGGAACTTCCACTACTCTACCGAAATATTTCATCTTCGGAGCGTTCTCGCCTTGCCAAGGAGGTACTCGAGCGGGTCGAACTAAGCCATCGCATGCGTCACATGCCTACGCAGCTATCGGGAGGACAATGTCAGCGTGTAGCGATCGCCCGTGCCATCATTGGCAATCCGGAGATAATCCTTGCCGATGAGCCTACGGGAAATCTCGACTCCAAGATGGGTATCGATGTGATGGATTTGTTGCATAAGCTCAACAAAGAGGATCATAGAACAATCGTTATGGTGACACACAATGAGGAGCAAGCGAAACAAACCTCTCGAACGATTCGATTCTTTGATGGAAGACAAGTGGAATAACTGCGCAATAAATTAAATACCATGATGATAAACCGATTATTCGTCCTATTCGTTTCGCTGATATTTTCAACACACGTCATCGCATTGTGGGCACAAGAAACGAATCAAACACGCTCTATTACGCTCGAGGAGGTAATCTTGATCGCCAGAGCACAAAGTGTTGATGCGGCGACAGCGCTAAACGAGTTGAAAACGGCCTATTGGGAATATCGCACCTACAAAGCAAATCTTCTGCCCGAGATGAACTTCATTGCCACGGTTCCGGATTATAATAAAAAATATAATTCCTATCAGACGGAAGACGGAACCTACACCTTTGTTCGAAATGACTATATGGACATGAACGGTGCATTTTCCATAGACCAGAATATCTGGTTGACAGGGGGTACTTTGTCACTTAAAACTTCATTAGATTATCTTCAGCAACTGGACGGAGACAAAACAAAAAGATTTATGTCAGTTCCGATAGCGCTAACGATCAATCAACCGATTTTCGGGGTAAACAACACGAAATGGAACCGTCGGATTGAGCCGGTACGCTATGCCGAAGCAAAAGCTTCTTTTCTTTCAGCAACCGAAGAGGTGACAATGAAAGCCATCAATAACTTCTTCAACCTGCTTTTGGCACAAGAAAATGTCATCATTGCCAAACAGAATCTTTCGAATGCAATCAAACTTCATGAAGTTGCAAAAGCAAAGCGCCAAATGGGACAAATCAGTGAGAATGATCTTCTGCAGTTGGAGTTGAATGTTCTCAATGCTCGCTCTACCCTTACCGACAATGAAAGTTCTCAAAAAAGCAATATGTTCAAACTGCGTTCGTTTCTGGCTCTTAGTGAAAATGAAGAGCTCGATCCGATCGTCCCCGATACGCTTCCCTCAGTAGTGCTTAACTATCAGGATGTGCTCAATAAATCGCTCGCCAATAATTCGTTTGCTCACAACATCCGGAGGCGACAATTGGAAGCCGACTATGAGGTAGCGAAAGCGAAAGGCAATAGGAGAGAAATTTCATTATTCGCCCAAATTGGCTATACGGGAATGAATCAGGAAATAGGGGAAGTTTATAATTATTTAAAAGACAATCAAATCGTGAAGGTGGGCGTCAAGATCCCGCTGATCGATTGGGGGAAACGTCACGGCAAAGTGAAAGTGGCCGAAAGCAACCGACAGGTTACGGAGAGTAAATTGCGCCAGGAAACGATGAATTTTAATCAGAATATTTTTATTCTTGTGGAACAATATAACAATCAACTCACACAGCTCGATATCGCCTCTGTTGCCGACAAAATAGCTCAGAAACGCTATAACACCAATGTTGAGACATTTCTGATTGGAAAAATATCAACCCTCGACCTCAACGACTCCCAACTAAAAAAAGATGAAGCCCGTCAGAAACATATCAGTCAACTTTTCTATTTTTGGTATTACTATTATCAGATCCGTAGTCTTACCTTATGGGACTTTCAAAATAATAGGAATATTAATTTTGATTTTGAAAAAATTATAAAACAATGATACCTTTGTTCCCACTATGATACTTATAATTGACGATGACAGTTCGATACGTTCCTCGCTCGGCATACTGCTGAAAAGGGCGAAATATGAAGTGCGCACGGCAGCTACACCTCAGGAGGCGCTGGCAATAATACGAACGGAGGCACCCGAGCTGATCCTTATGGATATGAATTTCAGTCTCTCGACAAGTGGAGATGAAGGTCTTACACTTCTAAAGCAAACAAAAATCTTTCGTCCGGATGTACCGGTGATTTTGATTACCGCATGGGGAAGCATCGAACTGGCTGTGCAAGGAATGCAGGCAGGAGCGTTCGACTTCGTAACCAAACCATGGAACAACATAGCACTTCTGCAACGTATTCAAACGGCCTTGGAAATTAGCAATGAGCGTAAACAATCGAGTGCGAGCATAAACGAAAACGACAACTTTGACCGAAGTAATATCATTGGCAACAGCAGCGGGCTGATGGATATACTAAACACAATCAAGCGAATTGCCCATACCAACGCTTCTGTTCTCATAACAGGCGACAGTGGCACAGGCAAAGAGTTGATCGCCGAAGCGATTCATCGAAATAGTTCACGCGCTAAGAATGCATTTGTAAAGGTTAATCTTGGTGGTATTTCACAGAATCTATTCGAAAGCGAGATGTTTGGTCATAAAAAAGGAGCTTTCACAGATGCGACCGCAGACCGTATCGGTAGGTTTGAAATAGCAAACGGAGGAACCATCTTTCTTGACGAGATAGGAGAATTGGACCTCAGTTGTCAAGTCAAGCTACTTCGTGTGCTTCAGGAACAGACATTCGAGGTGTTGGGCGACAGTACTCCCCACAAAGTAGATATCAGAGTAGTAAGCGCCACGAATGCAGATTTACATACACTGATTAAGGAGCATTCTTTTCGTGAAGATCTGTTCTATCGCATAAACTTAATTACGGTTCATGTGCCTCCTCTCTGCGAGCGCCGTGAAGATATTCCCCTCCTTGTACGTTACTTTGCAAAAAAACAATGCGAAGAAAATGGTCTGGCGGTGGTTGACTTCACAGACGATGCAATGGAATATCTTTGTTCGCTCTCTTATCCGGGTAACATACGCGAATTAAAGAATCTCATCGAGCGAACAATACTTGTGAGTGGTAAAAATTTGCTATCAGTGGAAGATTTTAGATCTCAACATCATCACCTACACGCTCACACGAACCAACTCAGAACACATGGGATGACACTGGAAGAGATCGAGCGCCAGACAATTGGCGGGGTTCTAGAGAAACATCATGGCAACCTGTCCAAAACGTCGCAGACGCTGGGTATAAGTCGTGCAGCTCTTTATCGGCGTCTGGAAAAATACAACATTCGTTTCGACGAAAATCAATAATCCAATCGTACCATGAAACTGAAATTCCTATTCTCCATCCTCTCCGCACTGCTGTTAATTATATGGGGATTGCTTCTTTTACTGTCGATGAAAGAAGGGGGCGTCCTGTTCTATTTTGCCGAGGGTATGGTTAGTATCACCCTTATTTTTATAATCTATCTTTATAGAAAAGCCGTGAAGCCACTCGACACGATCGGTAACGGGATGGAATTGCTTCGTGAACAGGATTTCAGCAGTCGACTTACACCGGTGGGACAAACCGAGGCCGATCGGATTGTTCAGGTATTCAATCGAATGATGGACCAACTAAAGGATGAACGCCTCAGACTGCGAGAACAAAATCACTTTTTGGATCTGCTTGTAAGTGCTTCGCCGATGGGTGTCATACTGCTTTCTTTCGACGGAGAGATTTCCATGGTGAATAAAGCTGCGATAGCGTTTCTTGATTCAAAAACAGAGCATGAGCTGAAGGGACTTCAGCTTAGTGCACTTACATCTCCATTAGGCGAAGGCATATCACTTCTGAAGAAAGATACCACAGAGACCATACGTCTTAGTGACTCCAAGATCTATCGTTGTTCGCGTCTTTCATTCCTGGATAGAGGATTTGCTCATCCTTTCATTCTTATAGAGAGCCTTACGTCTGAGGTGGTGAAAGCCGAAAAAAAAGTTTACGAAAAAGTGATCCGCATGATCGCACATGAAGTTAACAACACGGTTGCCGGAATAACATCCACGCTCGACACCGTGCAGGATGCCCTTCAGGATGAAAGCGAAACCGACGACCTTCGCGAGGTGATGAAGGTTTGTATCGAACGTTGTTTTAGCATGAGTAGTTTCATTACCAACTTTGCCAATGTGATTAAGATTCCCGAACCACAATTACAGCTTGTGGACCTCAATGAGCGCATAACCATCTGCAAACGCTTCATGGAAAATATATGCACCAATCGCAAAATAGAACTTCATCTTGATCTATGCACTGAGCTTCCGAAAGCAAAAATAGATACGATTCTATTTGAGCAGGTGATGCTTAACATCATTAAAAATGCCGCCGAGAGTATTACTCACGACGGCAAAATTTATATTAAAACCACTTCGGCTCCAGTGTCAATAGAGATCGCCGATACAGGAAAAGGTATAAGTAAAGATGTGGAAATAAAACTATTCACGCCTTTCTTTTCCACCAAACCAAACGGACAAGGAATCGGACTTATATTCATCCGAGAAGTGTTGATCAAGCATCATTGCACCTTCTCATTGCGCACTTATTCGGACGGCTTGACAAGATTCAAGATCAGATTCTGAATCAACGTTTCCACTCCTCCTGCCATTCCAAATAGGGAACGCCCTCATTGAATTTGATAGGTAACCAGATATAGCGGGCATCGATTGGATTTTCCGGACGCCAACGGTCTGCCATGAATATCCATTGTTTGTTCGTTCCTTCTAACGGCAAGATATACGTACTTTGGGAGTAGAAGGTTTTTTCGGCACCTTCACCGATGCATGGATTGGGAAGCGATTCCCATGGACCCCAAATGGAAGAAGCTTTAGAAAGACGTGCTTTATTCGGACTCCACCCTGTACACCCGGAACTAATCATCCAATACTCCCCGTCTTTCTTAAAGATAGCCGGTGCTTCATTTTGTTCTCCCGGAAGGATGCGTACATATTTATCTGTGTGATGTAAATAATCGGGGGTGAGCTGTGCAATATGCAAGGTTTGATTTTCTTCCGAAGAAAAAATGTGATAGGCACTTCCATCGTCATCTACAAAAAGTGTCATATCGCGAGACATCTGGCCCGTTTGTAAGTCCCGTGCTATTAAGCTGCCTAATTTTACGGATTCCGCCCAACTTAAATCTTTCGACTCACCGTTTTTCAAAGAGTTGGCTACTTGAATTTCCGATTCAGTCATATTTTGAGGCCATTTGCCCGCACAAGAGCGAGAGGCATATAGGAATTGAAACGGTCCGAAAGGGGTATCGCTTTGAGCGACGCCGTATTCTGCAGCCTTATATCCTTGCCCTTTTAGTTCCAAGTGAAACCACATTACAAACTTCCCCGTTTGGGAATTGTAAATCACTTTTGGCCGTTCAATGACACAACCCGACTCTAACTTATGTCCACTCCCTTCAGGCATTACAGACAATGCAACTCCACGATTTACCCAGTTGTATAGATCTTTAGAAGCATAAATCGTAACCCCTACCAATGCTGAACTTGTATCTTCACTTTTATGTTCTCCATACCAATAATAGACTCCTTCATGGAAAAGAATACCACCTCCATGCGCATTAATGTGTTTTCCTTGATCATCTTTCCAGATTTGCCCCGGTTTAAAGGATTCATTCGGGGTTGTGTTCTCCTGAAATTGAGCCGATAGTTTTGGGCTCGCCATCGTACCTAAAAATAAAAAGCAATACAAAATCGTGTTTTTCATATATCTATATGTTATTTGATAATCAATCGCTCGCCTCATTACCAAGGAGACCCCGGTATCGTTTATGTCAAAAGGAGGATATACCTCGCCGGTACATCCTCCTTCATAGTTTTTTCAAAATGTCTTCAAGCCATCTCAAACAACTCCTTATACATCCGCTAAAAGATTCTTAAGGAAGTCATCCAGTTCCTGATCAATATTTTTTAGAAAATCATCTTCAATAACCACCAGATTGTCATCTAGTCTGAAGAGCTCCTCCTTTTGTTCAAAATCTTCATCAACCAACACAACTGAAAACGGACGAATCACATCGAGCGCCTCAATTGCATCTTTAAGATCCTTCTCGTGAAGTGTTTTCTTCAACACTTCCGTCACACGCTCTTGAAACGTATCGGGATCCTCTTTAAAGTCCGCCCACTCATCGATGTTGGCCTGGGCAAGCAACGCTTCCTCGTCATCATAAACTGTAAGTGCCAGATCATCAAAACTGACGCCTACGTATAAATCTGATAATGAGAGTAACTCATTATTCTTTACTTTCCCGATCGCTTCCAGAAAAACACCTTTTACATGATTATCCGGAGATGTTACAAATTCACTCATTTTCTTTGACTGGTCGTAAATGATATATTATTCAAAGATAGTAAAAAATAGAAACGTTAATTCTGAAACGACTAAATATTGGACCTTCCGAGTATATTTATAACCTTTTTATAACAAAAGAGAACTCAACAAAAGTCAGCGCTCCCTTGTTTTCAATAACAATAAGTCAGCTAATCAGTAAAATAAATAACAAAAAAACTTTTTGAAAAATTTGTTTATTAAAATTACGTTCCTACATTTGTAGCGTACAAAGGAAAAAACAAGCACTATGTTCAATACATTCTTTACATACTTCCGATTTTATTACTTCTACTTTTATCAGATAAGTAGTGGCGGGAGGCTGTATATATAAATGTATGTGAGTATATAAAAGCATAACAAAATACCGAAGGGTCCCGTCACTGAAATGGCGGGACCCTTTTTTTATCTCAAAATACTATGACAAAAGTTGCAATCCAGGGCATCTCAGGATGTTACCACGAAATGGCTGCCAAACAATATTTCCAACCCCAAGAGATCGAGGTGGTACCTTGTCTCTCTTTCCCGGAAATGTTCACCAGGTTTGACGCCGACCGTTCTCTCTTAGGCGTAATGGCGATTGAAAACACCATTGCCGGAAGCCTGCTCCAGAATCACGAACTGCTTCGCCAAAGCGACATGAAGATTATCGGGGAACACAAGCTCCACATCTCCCATACCCTTTGCGCTTTACCGGGACAAACCCTGCGCGAAATACGCGAAGTGAATTCTCATCCGATCGCCTTGATGCAATGTACCGAATACCTTGAGAAACAACACGGGGTAAAAGTGGTTGAGAAAGGAGACACGGCAAGCAGTGCGCAAGAGATCAGCGAAAGGAAACTAACCGGACATGCCGCCATCTGCAGTGAATATGCCGCCGGGATTTACGGACTGGAAATCCTGGAAAGAGCCATTGAGACGAATAAACGCAACTTCACCCGTTTCCTGATTCTGGCGGATCAATGGATCGCCGATGAATTGGTACGAAAAGAAAACGTAGACAAATCGTCCATCGTCTTCTGCGTGCCGCATACACACGGCTCGCTCTCCAAAGTGCTTACGATTCTTTCTTTTTACGATATCAACCTGACTAAAATACAATCGATGCCGATCCTGGGACGGGAGTGGGAATACCGCTTTTACGTGGACCTTACATTCAACGATTACCTGAGATATAAACAAGCGCTCGAAGCAATTATTCCCTTTACGAAAGACTTTAAAATATTAGGCGAATATGAAGAATCAAATCCATAAAAGCGCGATCTGCCCGGCCGAACGCGTTTCACAGGTAAAGGAGTACTACTTCTCCCGAAAACTGAAAGAAATCGCTCAAATGAACGCCCGAGGACTGGATGTGATCAGTCTGGGTGTTGGCAGTCCCGACCTTTCTCCTTCTGAAAATACAATCTCCGGCTTGCAGATTGACAGCGTAAAACCGGATGCGAACGGCTACCAGCCTTACGTGGGCATTCCGGCCTTCCGCAAGGCATTCGCCGAATGGTACGACCGTTGGTACGACGTTTCTCTCGATCCGGCTACGGAGATCCAACCGTTGATCGGTTCGAAAGAGGGTATTCTTCACATCACACTCGCTTTCGTTAATCCGGGCGATAAGGTGCTGGTTCCCGATCCGGGATATCCAACTTACTCTTCGGTGAGCACCCTGGCCGATGCTCAGGTAATCAAATACGACCTGAAACACGAGAACGATTGGATGCCCGACTTTGAGGCGTTAGAGAAGAGCGACCTCAGCGGCGTGAAACTGATGTGGGTGAACTATCCCCACATGCCGACGGGCAAAAATGCCACTCCCGAACTGTTCGAAAAACTCGTTGCTTTCGGAAAGAAACACAACATCGTGATTGTGAATGACAATCCGTACAGCTTCATTCTGAACGACAAACCACTCAGCATCCTTAGCGTTGCAGGTGCGAAAGAGATTTGCATCGAACTCAATTCGATGAGTAAATCGCACAACATGCCCGGTTGGCGAATGGGCGTGGCTTGTTCGAATGCCGACTTTATCCAATGGATCCTGCGTGTAAAGAGCAACATCGATTCGGGCGTTTACCGTCCGTTGCAGATGGCAGCCATCGAAGCGTTGAAAAACACCCCCGAATGGCACGCAGCCAACAACACCATCTACCGAGAGCGAAGAGGTGTTGCGGAGCGGATCATGCAACTGCTGAACTGCGAATACGATGCGGCGCAAACCGGTATGTTCCTGTGGGGACGCATCCCCGAGAAATATGCGGATGCAGAAGAATTAACAGAACAGATTTTACATCAGGCTCGGGTTTTTATCACGCCCGGCACTATCTTTGGCCAAAACGGAACGCGATTTATTCGCCTTTCCCTTTGCGCTTCCGAAGAGAAACTAAATGAAGCTTATAAACGAATTGAGAATATAATCCAATAAACACATCAACATGAACATGAAATTCGAATCTATATTATTACCGGGAATGGACAACAAACGTCCGTTGGTAATCTCCGGCCCATGCAGCGCCGAAAGCGAGGAACAGGTATTACAGACAGCTCACGAACTGGCGAAGGCCGGTGTGAAAATCTTCCGCGCGGGAATCTGGAAACCCCGCACCAAACCGGGAGGCTTCGAAGGCGTAGGCGTGATCGGATTACCGTGGCTGAAAAGAGTGAAAGAGGAAACAGGGATGTACACCGCTGTTGAAGTGGCTACAGAAAGACACGTTTTCGAAGCACTGAAACACGGAGTGGATATGCTCTGGATCGGAGCCCGTACCTCAGCCAACCCATTCGCGATGCAAGAGATCGCCGATGCGCTGAAAGGGGTGGATCTGCCGGTATTGATCAAAAACCCGGTAAACCCGGACATCGAACTGTGGATCGGCGGAATCGAACGAATCTACAATGCGGGGATTCGCCGCATCGGGGCGATTCATCGCGGGTTCAGCACCTACGATAAAAAGATTTACCGCAACCAGCCGGCTTGGCACATTCCGATCGAATTGCGCCGCCGTCTGCCTGAATTGCCTATCCTGTGCGATCCGAGCCACATCGGGGGAAAACGCGAATTAATCGCTCCGATCTCTCAACAGGCGATGGACCTTGGGTTCGACGGCTTGATCATCGAGTCTCATTGCAACCCCGATTGCGCATGGAGTGACAAAGAGCAGCAGGTTACGCCGGCTACGCTCGAAGTGATCCTCAACGCATTGGTGATCCGTAACACCACTCAGAATACTGAAAGCCTCTCCTCACTACGCCGTCAGATTGATGATCTTGACGATCAGTTGCTGGAGCTTTTGGCGAAACGTATGCGTGTTTCGGGAGAAATCGCACAATACAAAAAAGAGAACAACATGCCGGTACTGCAGACCGGACGCTATGACGACATCCTTACGCGCCGTGTCAATCAAGGCGTGGAGATGGGTATGTCTGAAGATTTCATCATGACGGTGCTCGAGGCGATTCACGAAGAATCGGTTCGCAAACAGATCGAGCTAATCAACAAGTAAATTATGAGAATCCTGATCCTGGGTGCCGGAAAAATGGGCACCTTCTTTACCGACGTGCTGTGCATGCAGCACGAGGTAGCTCTTTTCGATACCGATCCGCACAAGTTGCGTTTTGTGTTTAATACCATCCGGATGACCGATCCCGAAGAGATCCGCGCGTTTAATCCCGAATTGGTGATCAACGCGGCGACTGTAAAATATACGATCGATGCATTCAACCTGGTACTACCCTACCTGAGTGCGCAATGCATCCTATCGGATATCGCTTCGGTAAAAACCGGATTACCGGAATTCTATGCCCGTGCGGCACATCCGTTTGTTTCGACACATCCGATGTTCGGGCCGACGTTCGCCAATCTAAGCGATCTGTCGACTCAGTTCACCATCATCATTTCCGAATCGGATCACTTGGGCAAAGTGTTCTTCAAGGACCTTTATCAGAGCTTGCGACTGAACATCTTCGAATACAGTTTCAAAGAACACGATGAAACGATCGCCTACTCGCTCTCTATCCCGTTTGTATCCACCTTGGTTTTTACCGGTGTGATGAAGCCGCAGAATGCGCCCGGAACAACTTTCAAGAAACACATGGCTATCGCACAGGGACTTCTTTCGGAAGATGATTACCTGCTGAGTGAGATTCTCTTCAACCCCCATACACCGGAGCAAGTTGAAAAGATCTGCGTACAAATGGAGCAACTGCTTCAAATCATCCGTAACAAAGATGCGGACGCACTCAAGCAATACCTTGTCACGGCACGCGAGAATATAAAAAGCGTCTAATCGGAATTCGTCCCCCAACCGACGAATCGACCACCTTATTCGGTATATATTTACATTTTCCCTTTTTTATATATATATTTGTCTTTATTGTAGAATTACGATTCCGCGATAAAGACAAATTTGTTTTTATGAGAAAATTAAATAACTTCAACATCAGCTGTATAATCCTCTTATGGGGATTTTTATGTTACGTGGTCATAACCGAAACGGAAGAATTTACAGCGAAACTTGCTTTGTATCTTTTTTTCTCGGCCGCCTTCGTTTTCATCCCTATCTGGAAACATTTCCGAAAAAAGGTAAAGTAAACGGGAAAACTGTCCTAGGGATTTCCTGTGGTGTTCCGAAATGAGTAATTTTGCGTAAATCATTTACGTCTTATATGACTGAAAAGAATCAAACCGATATATTATCCAAGATTGTTTATCCGTCGGATCTTCGCAAATTGCCGACAGATAAGCTTGAACTGGTTTGCGAAGAGTTACGCCGGTTCATTATTGATGAGTTATCTTCCAACCCGGGGCATTTTGCGTCGAGTCTGGGAGTGGTAGAGCTGACCGTTGCATTGCATTATGTTTTCAATACACCTGAAGACCGCATCGTTTGGGATGTGGGGCATCAGGCCTACGCACATAAGATCCTGACGGGTCGTCGCGAAAAATTCCACACCAACCGCAAGTTCAAAGGATTAAGCGGATTCCCGAACCCTGCCGAGAGTGAATACGACACTTTCGCCGCGGGGCATGCCTCCAACTCTATTTCCGCAGCTTTAGGGATGGCGATTGCCAGTACCCTGAACAAAGATGAGAAGAACCGTCACGTGATTGCCGTGATCGGAGACGCCGCTATGTCCGGCGGTCTTGCTTTCGAGGGATTGAACAACGCCTCTTCTCACCCCAACAACCTGTTGATTATCCTCAACGATAACAACATGGCCATAGACCACAACGTAGGGGGATTAAACCAATATTTGGTAAACATCACCACTTCGAAACAATACAATAAGATCCGTTACGACATGTACCGGGCCTTCCGGAAAGCGAATCTCATTACAGATGACATGAAAGGCGCGATTCTGCGGTTCAACAACAGCTTGAAATCGCTGATCACACGCCAGCACAACATCTTTGAGGGACTCGACATCCGTTATTTCGGGCCGGTAGATGGTCACGATGTCAAATCGTTGGTCAAGATACTGGATCACATCAAGGATATGAACGGACCAAAGATCCTGCACCTGCGTACGGTGAAGGGAAAAGGGTTCAAACCGGCCGAAGAGTCGGCTACCATCTGGCATGCTCCCGGTAAATTCAACAAATTCACCGGAGAACGCATCCTGCTTTCTACAGAAGGGCAACCCCCTTTGTTTCAGGATGTCTTTGGCAAAACACTGGTGGAACTGGCTCGCAAGAATGAAAAGATCGTGGGAATCACTCCGGCGATGCCTACGGGTTGTTCCATGACTTACATGATGCAGGAGTTCCCGAATCGCTCTTTCGACGTGGGAATCGCCGAAGAACACGCCGTGACCTTTTCGGGCGGGTTGGCGAAAGAGGGGATGCTGCCGTTCTGCAACATCTACTCTTCGTTTATGCAACGTGCTTACGATCAGGTGATCCACGACGTTGCGCTGCAGAATCTACCGGTAATTTTCTGTCTGGACCGTGCCGGTTTAGTGGGCGAAGACGGAGCAACCCATCACGGGGTGTTCGATTTGGTCTATTTCCGTACGATCCCGAACATGACGATAGCCTCGCCGCTGAATGAACACTGGCTGAGAAACCTGATGTTTACGGCGCAGCAGAATCCCACGGGTCCATTCATGATTCGTTACCCGCGCGGTCGCGGAGTACTTCCGAACTGGCGCAACGAATTACAGGAAATCACGATTGGAAAAGGACAACAACTGAAAGAGGGAACCGATATCGCGGTTCTTTCGTTGGGACCGATCGGCAATACCGCAGCCAAAGCGATTGCAGAGGCGGAAAAAACGGGACTTTCGATCGCCCATTTCGACATGATATTTCTCAAACCCCTTGATGAAGAGCTGCTTCACGACGTCATGAAGCGATTCAATCGCATCGTCACCCTTGAAGACGGTTCGCTGAAAGGCGGATTCGGATCTGCCGTACTTGAATTTATGGCAGATAACGGATACTCCTCCAAAATCAAACGCATCGGTATTCCGGATCATTTCATCGAACACGGTACGGTAAATGAACTCCATAAAGTGTGCGGAATGGATCAAGAGAGTATTTGTCTGAAACTTTGTAATGACTGGTAAACAATAAAATACATAATGAGAATCATTATTGCCGGCGCGGGTGCCGTAGGTACTCACCTTGCCAAATTACTTTCAAGAGAGGATCAGGACATCGTTCTGATGGATTCTGACGAAGAGAAACTCGAAGCGCTCTCTACTTATAACTTAATGACGATCGAAGGCTCTCCTACTTCTATCAAGGATTTAAAAGAAGCCGGCGTCAAAAATGCCGATCTCTTTATCGCCGTAACCCCGTATGAGAGTCAGAACATCAACGCATGTATGTTGGCTGCAAATCTGGGAGCCGCAAAAACGCTGGCACGTATCGATAATTACGAATATTTACAGCCTGAAAACCGGGAGTTCTTCAAGAAGCTGGGTGTGGATGAACTGATCTACCCGGAGATGCTCGCCGCACAGGAAATTGTAACCGCATTAAAGAAAACCTGGGTACGTCAGTGGTTTGAACTGCTTGGCGGAGCGTTGATTCTACTGGGAGTCAAACTTCGCGAGAATGCCCTGATCGTCAACCATCGCCTGAGTGAATTGTCGGGTAGCAATGAGTTTTACCACATCGCCGCCATCAAAAGAAAGGACTCGATCATCATCCCGAAAGGAAATGACAAGATTCTTGCCGACGACTTGGTTTACTTTACCACAACCAAAGACCACGTGGCGGATATCCGTATCCTTGCCGGTAAAGAGGAGGTGGACATTAAAAAGATCATGATCATGGGAGGTAGCCGCATCGCCGTACGTACGGCTGACTATATTCCCGAATCAATGCATGTGAAAATCATCGAGGCCGATCGCAACAAAGGGATGAAACTGGTGGAGAAGATGGAAGGGGTGGACATCGTGCTTGGAGACGGTCGCGATCCGGAACTTCTGAAAGACGAGGGGATCAGCGACGTGGATGCATTTATCGCCCTGACAGACAGCTCTGAAACAAATATTTTGGCTTGTTTGAGCGCCAAGAACTTCGGAGTGGCCAAAACCATCGCCGAAGTAGAAAACCTAAGTTACGTTTCGATGGCCGAGAACCTGAATATCGGTTCCGTCATCAATAAAAAACTGATTGCGGCAAGTCGTATTTACCAGTTGTTGTTGGCGGCAGACGTTTCGAACGTGAAATGCCTCACCCTGTCGAATTCGGAGGTAGCGGAACTGATTGCCAAACCGGGCTCAAAAATCACGCAGGCTCCGGTACGCGATCTGAATCTGCCGAAAGACCTTACGATCGGCGGTTTGATCCGAAACGGCGTGGGAATGATGGTAAATGGAAATACGCAGATCATGCCTTATGATCACGTATTGGTATTCTGCCTGGATACGGCGATCCGCAAAATAGAAAAACTATTCAATTGATTCAGAGGGGATATGAAAAAACTTAATTTCCGCCTCATCGGGCGCATTTTCGGCATATTATTGCTTATAGAGTCGATATTCATGCTCCTTTCCGGCGGAGTCTCCCTCTTATATAAAGAGGAGGATGTCTGGACATTTCTTCTTTCCGCTGCCATTGCCGCAGGGGCCGGAGGTTTTCTGGCCTATAAAGGAAAAGACTTCGATACCCAGATCGGAAAACGGGAGGGATTCTTCATCGTTGCCGTTTCGTGGGTGATCTTCTCACTATTCGGAATGTTGCCCTTCATGATCAGCGGCGCGATTCCCAATGCGGCAGACGCTTTCTTTGAAACCATGTCGGGATTTACCACCACCGGTGCCTCTATCCTGTTGGATATCGATTCGCTATCGCACGGAATTCTTTTCTGGCGAAGCATCATCCAATGGCTGGGGGGAATGGGAATCATCGTTTTTACGTTGGCGCTGATGCCGATGTTCAGTTCGGGTGGGATACAGCTTTTCAACGCCGAAGTACCGGGCTTGACGCACGATAAACTGCGTCCCCGTATCCAGAATACGGCGAAAAGACTGTGGGTGATCTATTTCGCGATCACCATGGTTTGCGCCGGGTTGTTATGGCTCGGACCGATGAATCTGTTTGATGCGATTTGCCACTCTTTCACGGCGATGGCTACCGGAGGATACTCCACACACCAGGCCAGTATCGCCTATTGGGGCTCTTCCTATATTGAATACGTATTGTGCTTTTTCATGTTTATCGCCGGAACAAACTTCACCCTGGTGTACTTTCTGTTAACCGGTAAAGGAGATAAATTCGGAAAAGACGAGGAGTTCAGATGGTATTTGTGGATCGTGGGACTTTTCACCGTCATCTTCATGATTGCGTTTTGGATGACCGGACAGGCTACCGGATTGGAATCAACCTTCCGCACCTCTCTTTTCCAGACCATTACGATTCTGACTACCACGGGATTTGCCGGTATCAATGCCGACTATGTGGTTTGGGGACCGATTTTCTGGGTAATCACCCTGATCATCATGGCGATGGGTGCTTGTGCCGGATCCACCAGCGGCGGAATCAAGATTATCCGTATCATGGTTTTGTTGAAAAACACCATGAACGAACTTTTTAGACAGGTTCATCCCAATGCGATCGTTCCGGTCCGGATTAACCGTCATGTCATCTCTTTCGACTTAGTAAGTAAAGTGCTTGCATTTATTTTCGTATATCTTATTCTGACTATTTGCAGTGTATTCTTCCTTACCTCCTTGGGAATCGGGTTCGATACGGCTATCGGATCCAGCCTCACATGCATCAGTAACGTTGGACCCGGTTTAGGAATTACCGGTCCGGCAGGAAGTTTTGCTTCTCTTCCGGGAGCCGCAAAATGGTTCCTCTCTTTTCTGATGTTGGTTGGCCGTCTGGAACTCTTTACCGTATTGGTCATCTTTACACCCGGATTCTGGAAAAAATAAGATCTAACAAGCGTAAAATATTACATAAGACATGAGTAAAAAGAAACCTGAAAAACGCGATGCGGAAAGTTCCCCTAAAATGATGCGGAAAATTTCGACCTTTCTCCACAATGAGAGGACTCGTTTTATCGCAGGGATGTGCATTCTGATGTTTGCCGTATTCCTTTTCCTTTCATTTATTTCGTTTTTCTTTACAGGAGACGCCGACCAGAGTAGTTTGGAAAACCTTCCGATTTCTCAATTGACAGACGTCAAGAACAACCTGCAAAACTGGACCGGTTTCATCGGAGCCTATCTTGCGGAGTTGCTGATCAATCGATGGGTGGGGATCTCCTCTTTCCTGATCTGTTTGTTTCTAGCGGCAGCAGGACTTAAGATGATGAAAATCAAAGACTTCAGATTGACCCCTATCTTCTTATACTGCAACATCCTGTTGTTGTGGGGTTCTTTGTTCTTCGGCTTCTTTTTCATCAACGGTTACGAAGACAGCTTCATCTATCTTGGAGGAGCCCACGGATACTATATGTCTTTATTGTTAAAAGCGAATATCGGTACCTTCGGAACTTTCCTGATCATCACACTCAGCTTTCTGATCATCCTTACCGTTGCCAGTCCCAAAACGATCGACTACATCCGTCAGGTACTACATATCAACATACCTTCCTTTTCACAGTTCCGTTTCCCGAGAAAGAAACACCAGGCTGTTGAGGAGTTCGAAGACGACCGTTCCACTCAGGAACTTACGGCCACGATACCGGTTCCGGAACCCGTTTACAAACCGGCTCCGGCAGAGGAGATGTTCTCCGAGAGATTCGAAGAGGAGGAAAAACCATTCGAAGAGGTTATCCTACCCAAGAGCAAAGTTGAAAAGGATCCCCTTGACGATTTGGGCTACGTATTGAGTAAACCGGGCGAAGTGGAGCATGAGAATCCGCATTGGATCTCAAAAGACGCACGCGAACGCATCGTCCCTCCTACCCCACTCGCCGAAACGCCGTTCGAATCGGAATTCATTCCGGTAATTCCGGAAGAGAAACCGCAACCGAAAGAGGAGAAAGGTGCCGAATTCGTTGTCAACGCCGGCGGAAAACCGGAGGACGAAGAGTTGGTAGAGGCGGTAGTGCTCGAAGATTATGATCCGACACTGGATCTCTCCCGTTATAAAACCCCATCGTTTGACCTTCTGAATAAATACGAAGGAGGCGAAAAAGAGGTGGACATGGAGGAACAGAATGCCAATAAGAAACGCATCGAGGATACGCTGCGTAATTACGGTATTGAAATTCAGGCGATCACCGCAACGGTTGGTCCCACCATCACACTTTATGAGATTATCCCGAAACAGGGCGTGCGAATCGCCAAGATCCGTAGTCTCGAAGATGATATCGCGTTGAGTCTTGCGGCACTGGGCATCCGTATCATCGCTCCGATTCCGGGGAAAGGAACGGTTGGTATCGAGGTGCCGAATAAAGATCCGCAGATGGTGCCGATGCACTCCATCATCGCTTCGCGCAAGTTCCAGGAATCGAAATACGAACTGCCGGTAGCGTTGGGTAAAACCATCACCAACGAGATCTTCATGATCGACCTTGCCAAAATGCCGCACGTACTGGTTGCGGGGGCAACCGGACAGGGTAAATCGGTCGGACTGAACGCCATCATCACTTCTTTGTTATATAAGAAGCACCCGGCACAATTGAAGTTGGTGCTGATCGATCCGAAAAAGGTGGAGTTCAACATCTATTCGAAGATCGAGCGTCACTTCCTGGCCAAACTGCCGGATTCGGAAGAGGCGATCATCACGGACGTAACGAAGGTGGTGGCTACGCTGAATTCGATCTGTAAGGAGATGGATGACCGTTACGACTTGCTCAAAATGGCAAGCACACGTAACATCAAGGAGTACAACGTCAAATTCCAGTCGCGTCAGTTGAACCCGGAAAAAGGACACCGCTACATGCCTTACATCGTGGTAATCGTCGATGAGTTCGGTGATCTGATCATGACCGCGGGCAAAGAGGTGGAATTGCCGATTGCACGTATCGCCCAGTTGGCCCGTGCGGTAGGTATCCACATGATTATCGCCACACAGCGACCGTCAACAAACATCATCACCGGTATCATCAAGGCCAACTTCCCGGCCCGAATCGCCTTCCGTGTTTCTTCAATGATTGACTCACGTACGATTCTGGATACTCCGGGAGCCAATCAGCTGATCGGCCGCGGGGATATGCTTTTCTCACAAGGAGGCGATCTGGTTCGTGTACAGTGTGCCTTTGTCGATACCCCGGAAGTGGAACAGGTGAGCGAATACATCGGTAATCAGCAAGGCTACCCGACGGCATTCCTTTTACCGGAATATGTGGTGGAAGGCAGCGATGCCGCATCGGATGTCGATCTGCGTGATCGCGATCAGATGTTCGAAGAAGCCGCCCGACTGGTGGTAGCCAATCAACAAGGCTCCACGTCGATGATCCAGCGCAAGTTCTCCATCGGATACAATCGCGCCGGACGCATCATGGATCAGTTGGAAGCCGCCGGTATCGTAGGTCCGTTTGAAGGAAGTAAAGCGCGCCAGGTTTTGGTGATGGACGACATGCATCTGGACCAGGTTTTGGAGCAATTGCGATAATTAAAATCATTAAAATCCGTAAATAGCTATGAGAAATCTGATATTGGGCATTATCTTACTCCTTTCTTTCTCCGTGACGGGGCAGAATAGGGAAAAAGCCGTCGCCGAACTTGAAAAATGCGCGGCTTATTTTGAAAACAACACAGGCGTGGAAGCTCTTTTCATCCTGCGTGAGATGGAAAAAGGGAGTAAAGAGAGTCACTCTTTCGAAGGGGTATTAAAAAGCAGGGGGAATAAATTCTATATCTCCACACCCGATGTCGATACTTGGTTCGACGGAAAAACCCAATGGTCTTACGTGAAGGGTAACGAAGAGGTGAATGTGACGGATCCCACACCCGAAGAGGTGGAAGCGGTTAACCCCGTAGCTTTATTGCGTCTCTATAAAAAA
Source organism: Bacteroidales bacterium (assembly GCA_036655355.1). Lineage (GTDB taxonomy): Bacteria > Bacteroidota > Bacteroidia > Bacteroidales > JAUNSR01 > JAUNSR01. The sequence continues at coordinate 35,934 of JAVVQG010000008.1, read as the reverse complement.
GGATTCAAAGTAAGCTACAAAGGCGAGAAGAACGTGGGAGGGAAAACGGGATACGATATTGAGATGATTCCTTCCGTGAAAAACGCTCAGTGGCAACAAGTAAATCTTGTAATCGATCCGGTGACCCATCGTCCCCTTTCCATTACACTGCGTCAGAAGGGAGGCTCGACACATGAGATCACATTCTTAAAAATAACTGATAAACTGAACTTAAAGGATACGGAGTTTGTATTTAATAAGATAAACTTCCCTGCGGTTGAGATCATCGATCTTCGTTGATTCAGAGCAAGAGGAATCAACCGACAGGAGCATTTAACCCTTTAAATTAACTTGTAATTACATATGGAAACTATTGAAAAAGTACGTTGTTTAATCATCGGATCAGGCCCGGCAGGATATACTGCGGCGATCTATGCAAGTCGCGCCAACCTGTCTCCGGTTTTATATGAAGGCATCCAACCAGGCGGCCAGTTGACAATCACTACCGAAGTGGAAAACTTCCCGGGCTATCCGGAAGGAACCACGGGTGTTGAGATGATGGAAGATATGAAGAAACAGGCTGAACGCTTTGGAGCGGACATCCGTTTCGGTATCGCAACTTCCGTTGAATTCAACTGTGACGGCAAACACATCATCACGATCGATGAAAAGAAACAGATCGAAGCGGATGCGGTCATCATCGCTACCGGTGCGAGCGCTAAATACCTGGGTATCGCAGACGAGGTGAAATATGCGGGAATGGGTGTTTCGGCATGTGCTACGTGTGACGGATTCTTCTATCGCAAGAAAGTTGTTGCCGTTGTTGGTGGTGGAGACACTGCTTGCGAAGAGGCGATCTACCTTTCTCACTTGGCAAGCAAAGTGTATCTGATTGTTCGTCGCGATGAGCTTCGTGCATCTAAGATCATGCAGGCTCGTGTGAAAAAAGAGGATAACATCGAGATCCTGTTTGAAACACAAACCGTAGGTTTATACGGTGAAAAAGGTGTTGAAGGCGCTACGCTGGTTCGCAAAAAAGGAACTGACGAAGAGGAGATCTTCACATTGCCTATCGACGGATTCTTCTTGGCGATCGGCCACAAACCGAATACGGATATCTTTGCCGAATACATCGAATTAGACGATCACGGTTATATCATCACCGAAGGTAAATCTACCGCGACAAATATGGCAGGTGTTTTTGCTGCCGGAGACGTTGCGGACCCACATTACAGACAGGCGGTTACAGCTGCCGGTTCAGGATGTAAAGCAGCAATCGATGTGGAGCGTTATTTGGCCGACTTAGGCAAATAATTATATTTTTTTAAACCGGCGCCCGTTTTTAAAGCGAGCGCCGGTTTCTTTTTGTAATAAAAACTTAACACGAATACTAATATTTATTATATTTGTGCTTTACAACATTGTTTATTAATAGGCTTCCATGACAACACCTATTCGCGAAATAGACATTACAAAGTACATGTCTAATATCTGGAGTTTACTAACCCCTGACCAGCAAGAGTTGGTAATGCAGAACACAAAGATCCAGCAATACAAAAAGAATGAACCCATCTACCGGGAAGGAGACGAAGCCACGCAGCTGATGTGTCTTTTCAGGGGAAAAGTAAAAATATTCAAAGGAGGGATTGGCGGTCGCAATCAGATCATGCGCCTGATCCGTCCCGTACAATATTTCGGTTACCGCGCTTATTTTGCCGGCCAACCGTATGTTACGGAAGCGGCGGCATTTGAACCCTCTATCATCGCATTGATTCCGATGAAGCTGATCGAGAATCTCATTACGAAGAATAATGAGCTGGCTCTTTTCTTTATTCGCGAATTGGCGATTGACTTGGGCGAATCGGATGAACGCACCGTAAACCTCACACAGAAACATATCCGGGGACGTTTAGCCGACTCTCTGGTATTCCTTTTGGATAAATATGGGACGGAATCAGACGGTTGCACCATTAATATCTATCTGGCACGTGAAGATCTGGCCAACCTCTCTAACATGACCACATCGAATGCCATCCGCACGCTTTCGAGCTTCTGCACGGAGGGTATCGTAACGGTAGACGGGCGCAAGATCAAGATTATCGACGAAGAGAAACTCCGAAAAGTAAACCGATTCGGATAACATCGTATAAAAGAATTCCCTTGCTCTCTCCTTTTCAGCATTTGAAAAAGGGAGAACAAGGGAATTCTTTGCGTTACACCTTTTCAGTTTGTAGTTTAACCTTCAAGTTGTAGTTTAGATTTCAGTTTGCGTTTTAGGGGCGATCTGAAAGACATCCTGTATGATCTGCTCAATCGTTTCCTGAGGCATCAGTCCCATAGCGGCCTGTGGCTGTCCATTGATTGGAACAAAAACCACGGTAGGCAACGTCTGGATTCCAAAATAAGCGGCGAGTTCACGTTGTGCTTCCACATCCACCTTATAAACGATCACCTTTCCTTTATACAATTTGGCTATCTTTTCAAGCGTAGGGGCCAGTTTTCGACACGGACCGCACCAATCGGCATAAAAGTCGATTATACAGGGCAGCGTTCCCTCATAGCTCCATGCATCCGGATTCTTTTCAAAATTGTAAATCAATTTGATAAATTCCGCTTTATTCACCTTGATCGGCTTTCCCGAGAGAACAGGCTGTTCACCCTGTTCTTGTGCGATCAGCGACATCGTAAAGCAGGAAAAGAACAACATGAAGAGAAATAGAAGATTCTTTCTCATCTGTAGGGTTTTTATTTTTACATCAAGCTCAGATGTGCCGTCCGAATGCCTTTTGTAGCGTAATTACTTAAATTTATTGATCAACTCCATCAATTGGGGCACCTGCATTACGCCGGACTGACGCCAAACGTCTTTTCCATTTTTAAAGATCATCAACGTGGGCACGGACTGAATCTGATATTTCTGAGCCAGCTTCTGATTCTTATCCACATCAATCTTGAGAATGGTAGCCGAATCGCCTATTTTGGTTTTCAAATCTTCCAAAATCGGTTTCATCATCTTGCACGGACCGCACCACTCAGCGAAAAAGTCTACTAATACCGGTTTATCGGAACTAATGATTTCATTAAAGTCTGTCATATCCTTCATTTTTTTATTGAATACATTCATCTCTGATTCCCATGGAAAATCCTAGGAACGAATCAGATAAGTTTACATTAAGAAAACACTTATTCAATTCAAAAGTTCATACTCGAAAAAATGTTTCCGATTCATTTGCAAAATAAACTTTTTACGTTACCTTTGCAACGCAATCGGGTAATACCCGAAGACGCACTGGAGAGATGGCAGAGTGATCGATTGCGGCGGTCTTGAAAACCGTTGAACTGTTACAGGTTCCGGGGGTTTGAATCCCTCTCTCTCCGCAACGAAGCCCGAAGACGAAAGTTTTCGGGCTTTTTCTTTTTAATCCCCTTCTTAGATCGTTCAGCCTTTCCAATCCGTACAGTCATGAAAACAAAAAGTCGGATTCCCGTGAGAACTTCACGAAAACCCGACTTTCTTCAAAGAGGCTTAAAGAAACTTTCGTTCCAGTACATCCTCTAACGTATAGGGATAATTTTCACCATAAAGCAATTGATACTCCTTGCTGAACTTACAGAAGAACGATTTGGCCATATAGGCATTCCCCGTATGGACGTAAAGGAAGCATTTCAGATGAAGGGCATACTCATTCACCGAGTCATACAAGAACATCGCATCTGCGATTCGCTCCGTAAGCTGCACGTCCTTCTCCGGTTCGGGTGTATTGGCATAACGACTCAATACCTCGATAACTTGATCGGAAATACGACTCTTGTACTTATCCAGCCAATGATATCCGGAGTTCTTGAGAATCACGCCTTCCGAAATCAACGCAAGCAGCGAACGAATCTGCTGCCGGTCCAATTCGGGAGTTGCCACCAACGTCTCATATTCATGGTAATCGGAAAAGATACCGCGCAACGAGAGGTTCCAATAACCATTGGTACGCTCCAATTCATAATCCCCCACCAACGACAACAAGGTACGCAACTTTCCAAAATTCACGGCACGGTTATTACGCGCGCTCGCTTCACTTTTATCACTCCACAGAATATCCTTCAGTTTTTCCGAGGAGATTCCCTGTTGATTGGATGTAATCACCAATAAAGAGAGTAATTCTTTCAACAACGGAGAGAATTGTTTGGCGATGTCTTCACCGTTACGATCATAGATGCGCATACCTCCGAAAAGATAGATCGCCGACTTCTGCGGAAACTCCACGGCACTCTCTTTTTGGGGAATTTTGCCCGATTCTTGCGATAGAGAAGGGACGGTAGTCTTTTGCTTTTTATTCTTGCGTCTTCGGTGCACGACCAGAAAGATCAGCAAATCCGCACACAAGATGATGATGTACCAAAACCAGGTTGGATAACGCGGAGTGGTTACCGAAGTAATCTGAACAGCGGGCGTTCCGGCTACGATCACTTCGCGACCGTTTACCATCAGCGGCCGGTTGGGGAGTAGATGGAATTTATAGCCGTTGTTTACCGTCAGACCCAATCCTTTCACCACGATCGGTTCTTCGTTGATTTTGAGGTTGAGAATATTCTTCTTAAAATCTATCGCAAGCGAAAGAATGGTGCTGTCTGTCGACGTTCCGAAAGGAGATGAAACAGAATTTCGGTGTGGAAATACCGGATAGGTATAAATTTGCTGTTTCGTATATAGAAGCAACTGTTTCTCCCTATTCTGTTCGGTTTCCAATGCCAGGTTCAAGAAAGACCCGTCACTCGATTCGATGGCCAGAATAACGCCTATATAATTCTCTACATTGATCTTTAATGGGATGCGCAGGCTCAGTTTATCAGAGAAAAAGTCAAAACGTGTATTATTAAAGAATGTAGAAGCTTCAACCCCAATCAGCGAATCGGTTTCCGTGTTCCCAACAGCTGGTTTCTCCGCTGCAGTTACCCCCATCAGCGAAACGGTTTCAGCGGCCCCAACAACCGGCATTTCCGCAGTAGTTTCCGCTAACATGTAAGAGTTCCCGAAAGCAAGAAGTTGGAGTAAAAGAACAATTCGAATTCTGAAATAGTTACAAAAAGAGCGTAGCGTATTAATCATTGACAAAAATATCCCATTTATGAATGTAAGAAGGTGCGAATATAGCCTTTTTGAGATTGATTTCCAACTATTAAGGGAAAAGCAGGGAGACGCTGGCGCTTACCATTTTCTTATATTCATGGCCCACTCCGGGTACTTCGAGTTTATTCCAGAGAAGAGCGGTTCCGGTTTGATTCGCCAAACGGTTTGATTCTTCCCAGAAATACAAACCGCGCGCATAGCGGTTGGCTCCCTGAGCATTGGCTCCCGCGGAAGTGTTCAGGTTGCTGTCAACCACAACATCGGCTTTGCCCAATGCCACGATCAGCTTTTTCGAAAAAAAGCGGCGTTGTGTATTTTCATTGGCGAAAGAGGTTCCTTTTAGTCCGTAGGGATAACTCTTGTTACAATCCGGCAGGGTGTACCATCCCGGATTGGCTGAAACACCGGTTCGCAGGTAGGGCGAGGACTTAAACAACATAAAGCGATGCACGAATTGCGCACCCGCCGAATGGCCCCAGATATCATATGCCGTTTGAGATCCGCCTAACGACTCGCGGATGTGAAGAAACAAAGGATCAATCAGAGAGAAACTCCAATCCTTCTCATCTCGCTCGACAGCACCATCGAAAAGGGCTCCTTCGATGTAATCTGCCGAAGCGTAATCCGATTTCGGAAATTCCAATGCGAATGCCATCACCTTGCGTTGGGTACATTCCGGAATCCACGCGCCCAGGTAATCATCCGCATTACGCTCCGTTCCGGGAAATACAAACAAAACCGGCATCGTGGCCGGATCACCACCCGAGGGGATGTAATAATGGACACGTATCGGTTTATGACTTAAAGGTGCGTAACCGGTAAATGTCACCACACCCTTTCCTATTACAAATTCGTCATTTGTTCCGTTGTCGGGCAGGTTGACGGCATCGTCAACCTGGCATGCGCCCAACAGCAGTAATAACATCAAAACAGGGAATATTTTTCTCATCAGAACATCAATTGAACAATCACCTCTCCGCGCATTTCACGATTGAATTGCTCCTGGCTCTTTGTATATTTCTTATATTTCCCCAACGCCTGTACCTTCACATTCTTATTCCAGAAATATTTGGATACACCCAAAGAGGTTTGATAAACGTCTTTCACTACAGCGGTTTTCGTTTCCTCCCATTCCGGTTTCACAATGCTGTGAGAAGCATCGAACGACCAACCATTTGCGGTCAGATACCCCATCTGAACCAAATATCCGTTTCCGATCGCCAAATAAGAGGCGATCTCACGCGGTTGTAATGCGGCAGAAGTGAACAATCCGCTGTTCAGGTTCGCACCGATCGCATTCACATACTCGGCAAGCAACGTAAATCCGCGGTATTTGAATAACAGATCGACGGAGATCTTCTGATAATCGGGGTATTTGGGGTTTCCTTCCGAATCGAACATCTCAAAGTCTCCATGACCTTCCCCAACGGCATTGCTCGCACCCACGTTGTAGCTATAAGCTCCTCCGATGGCAAGTTTGGGACGATTCTCTCGGGCGATATCGCTCCCCAGCAATTCATTGCCGGGCGAAAAGAATCCCAGCGGATAGAACGTCGCACGACCACCATACTTCAAACCGCCCAAATCAAAATCTACCGAAGAGGACCCGAATGAATTACGACCGTCACCGGAGGTAACCGCTGCACCCAAATCAACTCCCGTCGTACCCAAAGGCAAGCGACTTTCAAGAAAAATACCCAGTTCACGGCCCGTTCTTCCAAAAACCTCAGCCGTCAGACTCCGGTCACCCAATGCCAATGATTGTTCGAGCACCATCATATCGCGCGAATTGGTAAAGGTCTGCTTCTGTCCCGCCGTAATCTTCAGGTATTTCACCGGTTGGTACGCAATCCACGCATCGAGCAACGGATAGCTGTCGGCGAAATTCATCTGCAACAGAAAACTCAGATTCTGCTTCTTGAAGTTTCCTTCGAGATTCAGCAACGCGCGGCGAACTCCGAAGCGATACTCGGGTTGATCGCTATTCAGATCGGTATAACTACCGAATGTTTGAACAAAACCTCCCAGACGAAACTGTTGCTGCCCGTCATTCAAGTTCAAATTCAACACACTCTTCGTATGTGCCGATAAGGTTTCATTTTCAAGTACCTGAGCATTTACCATAAACGTGCCCAGCAATACATATACGGTTGTGAAAAATAACTTTTTCATATATTTCTTTTTTATTTTATCTCTCTATAAATCGGAAGCTCTTTCAGTGAGGCGCCGTTGATCACGCGATAGTTGACAAATCCGTTTGGCGATTCTGGCTCAAGCAAGGTCGCAATCAGGTTTCCATAGCGTTGGTTCATATCTATCCGAACCGTACCGGCCGGCAACGTCACCTTTCGCGAGAAGAGTTCCGTTTTAACCACCAGTGGCGACATGCCCGAAATATTCTCTGCAGATTCTTTTGCAGACAACACGCCGTATCCTTGCAACGGAAGCGTCACCTCCCGATCAAGCAACGTCGTTTCAATTCCGAATAGTTGGAGTTTGGCGATGGCTTTCTTTTCGGAAGGAAGCAGGTAATAAGCATCCGCTCTTTCTCGGTTTTTAGAAGAGGTGGTTTCATTCGAGAACTGCATGAACACGGGCAATGTGACCAGTTCATTTTTAATCATATCCAAGAACTCAACTTCCTGCTTCGGGTTGTTGGGACGGGTGAATTCCACCGAAACATCCCGTTTCTCATTTTCTGCCGTATGAATCGCCTCTTTAATGGCTTTTGAATGATCATAAGCTACACGGGCCAATTCATCCGCAAAAAGATATACCGTATTCAAACGGCGTTTTGCAGCGATGCGATCCAAGCCGATACCGCGAACCTCCACAAGCACCGAGATGCAATTCTTCAGCGCCATGATGTTGGCACTTGAACGCGGCGAAGCGCCCCCTTTGGTGAATTTCACATCTCCGTTTACGGTAGCCGACGTGTAATAAACCTGATGACGGAGTCCGTTTTGGTCCATTCGTTTCCCGATGGCAGGCAAAAACATCTCCGTAACGGGTTTCTGCACGGCAGGCGATACATTGGGGTGACTACTGTATAGAAACATCACATCCAGCGGATTCGAAAGAATCTTTCCGTCTGAGATATAATACAGATCGGATTTCATGGGCTGATACTCGTGAAAATCGACGAAGATATCCGGATTCACACGATTCGCCGCCGTATGCATGGCGATGGCTTCGGGACTATCCAGTTTGCTTTGGTCGCGATTCAGATCGATTCCGTTTGCCGTGGCACGGTTGTTTTTTTCACCACCGTCAATATTCACCATCGGCATTACATAAAAGTTCATTTTATTCAGGTAGCTCTTTTGGTAAGGATTCTCTACCAACTGCTGCATGAAATAAAGCAAACCTTCCGTTCCGATCGGTTCGTTCCCGTGAACACGTCCCAACAGCAACACGTTGACTTTCCGCTCTTGTGAATCGGATGACCCGATTCTTACCAACGGGATCATTTTCCCTTTCTGAGTCTTTCCCGCGGCTTCAATTCGAATCAGTTCCGGGTATTTCATGCGCAGCTCCTCAAGAAAAGTGATCATCTCCTTATAGCTTGTAAATCCGGAAGATTTCTCAAAAAGAGGCGTATTAATGCGTAGCTCCGGATCCGGGAAAAACTTCTCCGTCACCTTTCGGGGTTGTTGAGCCATTGCTGAAACGGAAGTGAGCAAAAGCGCTATCCATATTTTTATTCTCATAATCTTTTAGAATCTAATCTGCATTAACAGATTCGTTAAACCTTCCATTCCGGAAAACGCATCCCCGTTCAATTTACGCGACGGACCATCCGGATTAATCAATGTATAAGACAATTGCACCTTTACGGAATGCGATCGTGTCAGATATTTCGTGATTCCTATCTCATAAAAATCCTTGCGGTTGTAATAAAGATCGTTATTCAGATAAGAGTATTTCTCGGGCATGAAATGGGTATATCGTGCATCCACCGACCAGTAGTTACGAAAAAAGTAACCTCCCTGAATGTTAAAGGCACTCCCCACCATCATGCGGTTCCGGATGTAACCCGCCACATTCTGTTCGCCGTCGATGATAAAATCGCGAGACGGAGCGGCTGAGTTGCGGGCACGCTGCGTAATCGTTCCCGGTACATCCACATGGGTCTTTACATATTCGCCCAACAAAGAGAAGCCCAAGTATTTAAAATGGAAATCGGCGATGAACTTCGTGAAATTCGGAAGTACTACCTGATCCAGGTCGTTATAGTAAAGGATCGGCGATCCGCCGTTACCCCCTTTTCGATCGATCGCTCCGTTATTGTAACTGGCAGCGACCGAGATATTCAGTTTCGGCGAAAGTTCATAAAACATATCGCCCTGACGTGAATCACCTCCCATCTTAAAAAGGCCGAAAGGAAGGTAACTGAGTCGCGCTCCATATTTCAAACCACCGTAACGGGGAGCCGTAGAGATCGGTCCGTCCCCATCCGTAATGGCGATACTTGGACGCAGATACCCTTTTTTACTCACCTTGAACGAACTTTCGGCAAAAATACCCACCTCGCGGATCGTCCCGAAAGCAGAAGACAGTTTACTTCTGTCGGGCAACTGCAAGGCGAAAGAACTCATGAAAAGTTCACGGTTGTCGGTCGGGGTGGAACGTTGTCCGATCGATAGGGTCAGAAGCGAGCCGAAGGGACGATATCCGATCCAAGCATCCATCAGCATGCTGTTGTTCGCGTCGTCACCACTATTCCCCTTCACCAAATCCACACCCAGGGCGTATCTGATTTTCTCTTTATACGCATCGCCTGTCAAACGCACACGAGCTCTTCGTATTCTGAAACGGTTGTATAGCTGATCATCCCCCTCATAGTTGCGCATCTCGAATCCGGTTTGCATAAAGGCGCTTAGATTCACCTTTCCGCCTTCTGAACTTCTCACGGTCAGACCCTCGCCAAGGCGGTAACCATTTACTTTAAGTCCCGCTTTAGCAATGTCCGTAAATTGCCCGGCTTCTTCCGCTTCATTTTCTATCTCGGGTGCATCCTCTTCGATCTGAGCAAAAACAGTCGGAGTGAAAAGCAGCAGTCCCGCCACGATTAAAAATCTATTTATCATCAGGTTCATTTTTTAGGATTCAAAATTTCCTTTACGAATAACGACCCCGTTTTCCATAAATACCTTTCCTCTGGCGATTACTCCCTCTAGCGAATAATCCGGATTGAACACACAGAGATCGGCATCGAATCCTTTGGCCAGTGTTCCCTTCCCTTTGAGCTTCATGTTGCGAGCCGGATTGGATGTCAGCAATTTAAAGGCCTCTTCGGGTGCAACCCCTCCGACACGGATCAATTTGATGACTTGCTGCAGGTTGAGGTGCAAAGGCGCAATTTTGTACGTATCGATCCCTTTCTCCGGATCAAGTCGGCGTACACCCGCGTTTCCATCGCTGCTGAAAGTCATGCGCTCCATAGCCACTCCCGCCGCAAGCGCTTCAAGCACCGCTTCATAAGGTTCGCAATATTTCGTACCGCCGGTAGAGATATCGATCATCCCGCCCATCAATGCGAATTCGATTGCCTGGGCGAACAGCTCTTTGGTTCTCCCCACATGCGTTGGCGAAATGTAGCTGATGAATGAAGGGTATTTTTTTGCGATATCCAGTAAAGGCTGTAGCCCGGAAGAGAGATTGCCCAGGTGAACATGCATCACGCCTCCTTTGCCGGAAGTGAATCCGCCCAGACGAACCTGATTTATGATCCGTACCAGTTCCTGCTCGGTGGGAAAAACGCAACGGTCATCACTGATTGCAATCTTACATCCCACCACCTTATCGATAAAGATCATATCGTTGGCAATGCTGTCTGTAATCGTAGGAGTAGGCAGGTTATAGAAACCCGTCAACATGAACGACGTAATCCCGTCCATATCGAACGCTTTGGTTTTCGCATACAGCTGCGGCAATTGTTTCACAAACCCATCGGTTCCCAACATCCCCACGACGGTGGTCGTACCGCACTCGATCAGTTTGCTCAGGGGCAGTTCCGAAGCCAATGAGAAATAGCCGGTTTGTCCCCCTCCCCCAATCGTATGTACGTGTTGGTCAATCATTCCGGGAGTCACCACTTTGCCGGTAGCATCGATTACCTCGGCATCCAAAGCACCGATATCGAGTCCTTCGCCGATTGCCACGATTTTCTCTCCGCAAATCAATATATCTTGAACGCCCAAATAATGCGGGGCGTAAACAGTTCCGTTTTTTATCAGTTTAAACATAGAATTCATTTTAGATCATAAAGAAAAAATGATACACGATCAGGAAGATCAAAGCTCCACCCAGCGGGATGGCATTTCGTTTGGCCAAATCCATCGGCGATACCCCCGCAACCTCGGCGATAGCGATGATAACGCCCGCGATAGGAGAAACGGCACGCCCCATACTGGCAGACAGCTGCATCGGAAGAATCATATCCACTGCAGGTACGCCCAGTTTTCCGGCGATCGAAGGCACCAAGGGTCCGAATGAGAAGAACGAAGCGTTTCCGCTCCCCATCAGCATGGCCGCCATGAAGATGATGATGGTGATGATGATGGCAACCCCGATTCCGGAGAAACCGAGTTTTCCCGATCCCTCGACCAGTGCGTCGATGAACCCGAGACTGATCAGTCCTTTCGAGAAAATCTCTGCCGCAACGATTAGCGTGACCACAGAAGAAAACACATTGCCCATCCCGTTCCAGAAACTCTTCACCGAGTTGAATACGGCGTGAATCGAACGGTTACGGATCAATTCAAATCCCATTGCGATGAATAGCGATACGAACATCGCCGTAGTGGTATCCAACTCAATCGGAGGATCGAACAGCTGGATGTACTTCGAGAAGACAACCAACATCGCCAAAGGCAAAACCGGCAGAATCGCATAGATCAGCGGCACATCCACTTTGAACTTCTTCGCATTGATCACCTCCGGCACGAACTTGCCTGCCTCTTTATCTTTTTTATCGAAATAGCGGTTGGAAAAGTAGTAAAGTACCATCAACAGGATGGTCATCGGAATCGCCAGCGGCAACTGATGCTCCACGAAGTAAAGCACGTTATTCTGCTCTATCAGCTCGGAAGCGCGGGCGGTATTTGCTGACCCGGGACCCATATCGAATACCGTACAAGCCGCAATTACCGAAAGGGCCGACAAACGGCTGATTCCCAACCCCACCAATACCGGATAGATGGATGCCACCAAGAGCAATCCCAGCCCTGCCGCACTCGGCGTACAGATAAAGAGCAATTGCCCGATCGGAATCACCAGCGAAGCAGCCAGATAAGGGAATTTATTAAAGAACGAAAGCGGTTGCATCGACACATAAACCAATGCGTCGCTCGCCTTTATCTGTTTCATATAGGCCACGTATCCGCCGATCGTCATAATCATCAATCCTACCCGAAGCATATTCGTGGAGAATGTATCCTTTATCGTTTTAAAGAGATCAAACACGATGCTCCCCGTCGAGACGGAGAGCTCGGGCATACCTAAACCTATAATCAAACTCACAATCAACATCAACAGTCCCGTTGTAATCAGAACGGCCTGCGGATTGTTTTTTTTCATCAACCAATAAGCAGTCAGGATGATAAACTGTATCGAAATAATAGCACCTATATAAATCATATCGTTATTGTTGGGAAGCCACAGTTCCTTTGTTCGTTTTTAATGTTGAGCTGTGAAATACATTATATGGAATTACGAAATCACTTTCATTATTTGAAGACATATCGATAGCGGTAAGCGGAGGCGACTGAAGCGACATCAGTCCCGCCACGCCTGCACGCGTCAGGTTATTCTTACTTAGGTTGAGTGAAACCAGATTCGCACCGTTCAGTTTCACTTCGCGCAGCGTATTCTTCTCTTTCGATCCTTGGGCCGTTCCGGTACAAGTAAGCGTTTCAAGCAAAGAGCAAGCGCTCAAATCCAATACGGTAAGGTAGCAGGTGTTGAGCGTCAGGTTCTTCAGGTCCTTCATACCACTGAAGTCAATCGTCACCACCGGTTGCGGGTTGACAGCATAATCAGCGGATGTGAATTGGTTTGAAGAAGCCGTCAGATCGGTCAGTCCGGTAAAGAACTGCAATCCGTCCGGATTGGCGATCTTCACTGCCGCATAAGGTTGGTTGTTGTATTTCAGCTGATTGATAGCAGCTGAACTTTTTGCGATATTCAGTACGCGGGCCTGAGCGGCAAGCGTCTTTCTGAGGTAGAAAACCGTATCCGTGCCGTTTGCGATATAGAATGCCGTACCCGCTTCCACGTCGCCCTCTTGTGGAGCAAGCGTACTCTGTGCGGCGTCCGTATAAATCTCTTTTACATCTCCGCGGTAAATCAGGTACCAGGCAAGCGCTTTATCTTGCAGTTCATGCCAGTCGGCAGGATCGTTCGGATCGTAATCCGGCTCAACCGGAATCAGGTCACTCTCCTTCATCACCCCTTTTGCAGCCGAACCAAGTCGATTGAACAATGCATCGGGAATGGCGATCGGAGCACCGCTGTTTCCGGTCAGATCCAACGATTTCAAATCATTCAACACCTCCAGGCCTGTCAGCGATCCGGTTTGTGCGAAATTGTTGTTGGTGAGCGAAACGGTTTCCAATAACGGGTTGTGCGAAAGATCAAGCGTACTCAATGTATTTGTTTCACGGTCACCCTGCGTCGTTCCGTTGAACGAAAGCGATTTCAGGCGGCTGTTGTGCGATAGATCAAGCGTAGCCAGATAAGAGGCATTCGCCGTCAAAGTTTCCAGTTCCGTAAGAGCGGAAAGGTCCAATGCGTTTCTGAATTGGTTGGATGAAGCCTGCAACTCATTCAATCCCGTAAAATATTGCAATCCGTCTGCGTCGGCGATCTTTACATTCGCATAGGGAAGACCTAATTCGGCCATCGCTTTCATTGCGGCAGAAGATTTCGTGATATACAACGTTTTAGCCTGCGCCGTTAATACCTTATTAATATAAAAACGCCCCTCTTTTTCGAAAGCTGTTCCGGGCACAAGTCTTCTTGCGGCGTTTGTTTGAGCCGAAGAGCTGTTATAAACAAGATATTCCCCAAAGGCTACATCTTTAATCTCATACAAATCCTGTGTGTTCGGATTCGCATCTTCCAACACAACGTCATCGGTGGTACATGCGCTGATGAATACCAGAAAAACCAGCATTATCGCGCCAATGTAAGATCGCTTCATATTATTTGAATTATTAAATTTTTCGGGATAAGTGATGAAGCCATAAATATAGAGCGCAGCAATAAATAGATCGGATAATTTTGGCTTAACAAAAGATTAATAAGCTGAATAAATCGTTTTTTTATTCCCTAAAATCTTAAAAACAAGAGATAAAGAGCATTTTGATTACCAAAGAAGGAGTTCCGGTTGCTATTAATAAAAAAACCCCATTCCGAACGTTCGGAATGGGGTGTCCTATCGATTTAAGAATCAATTCACCTGTTGTTGTAAAATGTGAGATACATCCATTAGTTCATCGATGCTCTGTTTTAATTCGGGAGAGATCTTTTCAGTAAGCAGCAACGAATCGATTCGTTCGCTTATCTCCCGCATCTTCTCAGAAGCGCGGTGGTATGCGATGTTCTGTTCGTTAATGGTGCGATAAGCATTTCGAAGCATCAACTGGTAACCGATGCGCGAGAAAAGCTCATCTTTTTGAAAAAGTTTGGAAACGTAATCGCTCGCCCCTTTATCGAATCCTTTCTCCACATTGGAGGTATCGCCGAGCGCCGTCAGGAAGATAATGGGCAAATCGTGTGTTTCCGGATCCTGTCGGAGAATCTCAGCCAGTTCGAAACCGGTCATACCGGGCATCATCACATCCAAAAGAACCAAATCGGGTTTCTGCGATCGGATCATTTCAAGTGCGTCTTCGCCATTCATCGCAGAGATGAAATTGTACCCTTTCTGTTTCAGCAACGCTTTTAACAATAAAACATTCGATAAAATATCATCGACTACTAATATAGTATAATCTGTGGTATTCAAATTCATAATTAAGCAATATATCTTATAAAAGGGAAACCCTTTCTTTAATCCATTTTTCTGATCTCCGCCGCTTATCGGGAAGCAATCATATCGCGAATGCAATCTTTCAGTTGATGCGCCTGTATGGGCTTGGTGATGTAACCCGAAAAGCCGGCATCGCGCACCCGTTTTTCATCCGAAGCATACGCATAGGCGGTAATCGCAATCACGGGAACCGAAACACCCACTTTTTTGAGCTCTTCGAAAGCCTCGTACCCATCCATAACGGGCATTTTAATGTCCATAATCACTAAATCGGGCGTACACTCCTTATAGAAGGATATCGCCTCCATTCCATTACGAGCATGAACAAGGGTATACTCCTTTCTGAGAATACACTCATACAGTTTGAAATTATCCGGATTATCCTCAGCAATGAGCAGTATTGGTTTGGTAGCAGAAAGAGTATCTGTCATCTCTTTTTCATGCGTGGTATTTGAGATAATGTCTGAATTCATCATATTCAGGAATGAAGTTTAATATTGGTATCAGGAAATCGTAACAAAGATATAATTTACTAAATAATTATAATAACTATCGTTAACAAAAAAAGCCTCGATAATCTTTCGATTACCAAGGCTTGCGGTATGGACGGGACTCGAACCCGCGACCCCCTGCGTGACAGGCAGGTATTCTAACCAGCTGAACTACCACACCGTTTTGGGTTGCTCATCGGGTGTCGTTGTTTCCCGATTGCGATGCAAATATAGAGCGTATTTCTGAACTGTGCAACACCCTGATGAAAAAAAATATTCCTCTTTCCCTTTATTTACGGCCAATCCGACACCAATATAAATCCAATAGACTGAATCTCAATCAATAATAAAACAGGTCCGAATCACCTATTTTTTTCATCCGAATTGATTTTTTTTTGCTTGCCCAATCAAGGGGAGTGCTACAAAACGCCAATCTAAAATTCTTTTTTATCTTCTATAACTTACATTAAGGCAAACGCTTGTTTCATTATGGGATTTATTTACCTTTGGGTCTGTTTTATATTGAACGCATTTCATATATGAGAACCTTTATCCTGACCCTTATCTCAATCCTGCTGCTGAACGGCTGTACAACCGTTCCTTTGACAGGCAGAAAGCAACTGAGTTTGGTTTCAGACGCGCAGATCCTTTCGTTAAGCAACGAAAGCTACAAATCTTATCTTCAAACCGCAAAACTCTCACAAAACAAAACGCAGACCGCCATGGTCAGACAAAGCGGACAAAAAATCAAAAAAGCCGTAGAGGAGTACTTCCGCTCACAGGGCGCTTCCTCTTTGTTAGAGGGGTATGCTTGGGAATTTGTACTGGCAAACGATAAAACGCCAAATGCCTTTTGTCTTCCGGGAGGAAAAGTGGTGGTTTATGACGGCATCCTACCTTATACTGCGAATGAAACGGGATTGGCGGTGGTGCTGGGACACGAAATCGCACACGCCGTTGCCAAACATTCGAATGAACGGATCAGCCAGCAAATGCTGATGCAAACCGGAGGCTCCGTACTGGATGCCGTATTCGGAACTCAATCTTCTACCACGCAACAGGTGGTATCTTCCATCTACGGACTGGGTGCCAATTATGGCGTGATGCTTCCTTTCTCCCGCAAACAGGAGTATGAGGCGGATAAACTGGGGTTGATATTCATGGCGATGGCCGGATACGACCCATCGGAAGCCGTCCGCTTCTGGTCGCGAATGAGCGAAGGCAAAGGGGGTTCCGTGCCCGAATTCATGAGTACACACCCGGCAGACGCGAACCGCATCGCCTATATCAAATCGATATTACCGGAAGTTCTAAAATACAAGAAGAAATAAAATATCCCGAGAGATACAGACTTACAATCATCCTATATGAATCGACTTGCTTATTTTTTCGCGACTCTCTTCCTGCTTCTCTTTACCGGATGCAACGGTCGTAAAGAATCGCGTTCCGCTACAACCTGCGATACAGACAGTATCGTTTCAAGTCCGGAAGACACCTTGCTGACAGCCGATGATACGTTTATCGCCGACACCGGCTTCACCTCCGAGGAACTAAGACTGGAGAGCGAATTGGCCATTGCTCCGGTTTCTTACGAAGACTCGTTGCGCGAAGCGGCTCTGAACGACATTTTCTGGCACAAGAAACTCTACCCGAACGATTTCGGCACATTCTATGCCAAGGCAGACAGCGTCATGATTGATTACCTGAACTACCGTCAGGAAACCTTGTTGCAGGTGGACACCCTCTACTCCCCTCTTTACACGAAGCTGCAGGCAGACACGTTTCGCATCAACGAAAAGCGACGCTTTCTGGAAACCCACCTGCTGAGCACCTCAGACATGGTACTTATCAGCAATATAAATACGGAAGACAATTTGTGCCTGCGCTCCGATTACATCGGCTTTATGGCCAACATGGAACTTCCCGCGAAGTTAGACATGGCGATTACGAAAGAACTCGAACTGTGGGAGAATCTGGTAGAGCATGAAATCGCAAGTTCGGAAAACATCCTTTTGGGCGAATACCTCACCGGCGATACCAACGAGGTACTTCAAGCGGGCATTCTGTCGGACAATTCGCTGATTTGGCGTAACAGCATCGCCTCATTATACCTTGCCATATCCGAACAGCCTGTTCCGGAACTGAAAGTACGCAACGTTCAGGATTCAATCTATCTGACCCGCAAGGAGATTTGGAGAGCTTATCGCAAGATCAAGCCTTTCATCAGCGAAAACGACGGTCTTGTCCTGGAGGAGGAAGAGAGCATCTTCAATGCCATGATCGATCAGCGTCTGAAGATCATTGCGATGTTACCGAAGAAAAGTCACGCCATGATGAAGCGCGATTTGCTGCTTATTCTTCAAAATAAATTCGACCACCTTGATTTTTACCGCAACACCCTAACCCCGTCGTTGGCTGGAATCGA
Source organism: Bacteroidales bacterium (assembly GCA_036655355.1). Taxonomy (GTDB): domain Bacteria; phylum Bacteroidota; class Bacteroidia; order Bacteroidales; family JAUNSR01; genus JAUNSR01. The sequence goes on along the minus strand of JAVVQG010000008.1, from coordinate 17,881 downwards.
CGAAGAGGCTCTCAATGATTAATGCTTTAAAAGAAGCGCAAACCGCTCCTGCTCCGAGCATCCGACATTATTAAAAAGATTTAATGCAAAAACAGCTGAGGTCTGATAATGAGGCGATAATAAAAAGCACGGCTTACACCGTTTAAAAATAAGCTTTCCCCCTCTTGCAGATTCCGGCAAAACACTTACCTTTGCAACGCAATCGGGTAATACCCGAAGACGCACTGGAGAGATGGCAGAGTGATCGATTGCGGCGGTCTTGAAAACCGTTGAACTGTTACAGGTTCCGGGGGTTTGAATCCCTCTCTCTCCGCAAGAAAGCCCGAAGACGAAAGTTTTCGGGCTTTGTTTATTTGTATCTCGGCTATTTTCAATATCAAGGGGACTCACCCATAAAAAAATACTTTGGGAAGGATTTGAAAAGGGAATCAAAGTCCACTCTATATTGAGTAAAACCCGTTAATTCTCAATTCTTTAGTTTATCAGCGAAAGCTAGACCCGGGTATCCTAAATCAGATTAATTATTTCCATAATTAATCGATTCTGTCTAACTCTATTGTCGCAATTTTCCCCTTGTCAGGACTAGCTTCATTTTGTATAAGAGTTATGTGTGTTTTTGTATAACTTTTAATTACCCAAGGAGCTCCAGCAAGTTGAAATGCAATGTCGTTAAATTCAATATACTTCCCTTTTATTACGTAAGTAATATCAAACTCGTCGTAGTCTTGCCAATTCACTTTGCCTTTTTGGGTATCTATGAATTGTATGCCTATACTTCTATCTTTTACCACCCATGCATCACAATGTCCCTTACCACGCCATGAAGTCTGATAAAGAACTTCGGGGGTTAACTCTTCGGGACTGTCTTTTTCTTTTTCACAACTTGTATAGCTAACTGCAAACAGGAGTAGCATAAGTATTCCAAATAAACTTCTTGTCTTCATTCTATTACATTAAGATTAATATTAGATCAAAAGTAACTTTTATGGATGAGAAAAGCCTTAAAGTATTTGAAGACTTTTATTTTCGCCGCAATTTTATTCGCTTCTTTCTTACCGTTTTAGAAGTCACACCTATAAACGATGCGATCTCTTTGAATGTAATCGATTGGGGTAAATCCGAACAACACAGTCTTTGGGTCACGGAGGACATAGAAAAAATACCAATTTGCAAATTATTGTTATTTTTTACTATTGATTGCAGTCTCCCGCCGCTATCTTGCAATTAAAAACTACTTTTGCACGACATTTTACACAATGTCCAGAATGAGCGAGCTATTTAACACTTCCCTCTTACTCTTAATTCTGAAAGGCACTCGTCCTGAGTTGCCGAATGGACATCCCCTGCAATTATCTCTGACGAACACTTCACTGTCCAAACAACTAATTTAGATATCTTTATGAACTCTGTCGAACAACTACTTGGCGAAACCGCTGAGAAAACCATCGAACCCGTACATCCCGCAGATCTTGTTTATGGCATCGAAGATCGTCCCCCTTTTAAGGACACCCTCTTTGCGGCCTTACAACACCTGCTGGCAATCTTCGTGGCGATCATCACACCGCCGCTGATCATCGCGGGTGCGCTTCAACTTGACCTGGAAACAACAAGCTTTCTAGTCTCGATGGCCCTTTTCGTGTCGGGAATCTCCACGTTTATTCAATGCAGACGAGTGGGACCGGTCGGAGCGGGCCTTCTTTGTATCCAGGGCACTAGCTTCTCCTTTATCGGACCAATCATTACGGCCGGATTATCGGGGGGACTTCCCCTGATTTTCGGTACCTGCATGGCTGCCGCGCCGGTGGAGATGGTGATCAGTCGCACGTTCAAATACATGCGCAACATCATTACGCCACTCGTTTCGGGTATCGTTGTGATGCTGATCGGACTCAGCCTGATCAAAGTGGGTATCGTAGCCTGCGGAGGCGGTTACGGCGCAATGTCCAACGGCTCTTTCGGCTCCATCCAAAACCTGGGCGTAGCCTCTGTGGTATTGGTCAGCATCCTGTTGTTCAACAGAAGTAAAAACAAATACCTGCGCATGAGCTCTATTGTATTGGGACTCATCATCGGATACGGATTAGCCTTCGCACTGGGAATGGTTGATATGAGTGCCGCCACTACCGGATCGCACGCGCTTTTCCACATCCCGATGCCTTTTAAATTCGGACTAGATTTCAACATCTCTTCATTCATCGCCATCGGCTTGGTGTACCTCATCACATCGATCGAGGCGACAGGCGACATCACGGCGAACTCCATGATTTCCGGCCAACCGATCGAAGGGGAGAAATATACCAAACGTGTTTCAGGCGGTGTACTGGCCGACGGCGTAAACTCTCTGATCGCCGGCGTCTTCAACTCTTTCCCGAACTCCATTTTCGCACAAAACAACGGAATCATCCAACTTACGGGTGTTGCCAGCCGTTATGTAGGTTACTACATTGCGGGAATGCTGGTATTGCTGGGACTCTTCCCGTTTGTGGGAGTGGTATTTTCACTGATGCCGGAACCGGTATTGGGCGGAGCGACCCTGCTGATGTTCGGAACGGTTGCCGCAGCGGGAATCCGCATCGTGGCTTCTCAGAAGATCGACCGTAAAGCGACGCTTGTTCTAGCCGTAAGTCTCTCTCTCGGCCTAGGGGTGGAACTGATGCCGGATATACTGAATACGGCGCCCGAGGCGATCAAAGGAATTTTCTCTTCCGGTATCACCACCGGAGGTTTGACGGCAATCATCGCCAATATGGTGATCCGTGTTAAAGAAGAATCAATAGCTTAAAATATATATCCGCATGGAATTACTTAAAAAACGCATCCTTCAGGATGGAAAATGCTTTCCGGGAGGAATCTTAAAGGTAGATAGTTTTATCAATCACCAGATGGACCCGGATCTGATGCTTAAAATCGCAGAAGAATTCGCCGCACGATTCGCGGGGAAACCCATCAACAAGATCGTTACGATTGAAGCCAGCGGAATCGCTCCGGCCATCATGGTGGGTTACCTGCTTCATTTGCCGGTGGTGTTCGTGAAAAAGAAAATGCCGAAAACCATGGAGAACATGATCTCTTCTACGGTGTATTCGTTTACGAAAGACCGTGAATATACGGTTTGCGTGAGCAGCGACTTCTTAAATGAGAATGACCGCATCCTCTTCATCGACGACTTCCTGGCAAACGGAAATGCGGCGGTAGGGATGATCGACCTCGTTAAAAAAGCAGGCGCTACCATTGAAGGAATGGGATTCGTAATTGAAAAAGCATTCCAAAAAGGGGGTGACCGTCTTCGCAACGAGGGGATCCACGTTGAGAGTCTGGCGATCATTGAAAGTCTGGACGATTGCAAAATCACCATTCGTCCGTAATTTTTAGCATCCAACCTGTTTATTTTAGTTAATTAAAAGCTATAAATAGAGAGAAGACTTGCGGGATTAAAAAATATGCCTACCTTTGCAACGCAATCGGGAAATAACCCGAAGACGCACTGGAGAGATGGCAGAGTGATCGATTGCGGCGGTCTTGAAAACCGTTGAACTGTTACAGGTTCCGGGGGTTTGAATCCCTCTCTCTCCGCAAGTCACACGATGACTCAAAAAATCCTTTGGAATGCTTTTCCAAAGGATTTTTTTTTACTCTTTTTTTTATAAATTGCGCTTATTCATCACATAATCACACAAACCTTCCCTATGAAAAAAACTAATCTGGCATTCGCCTCTGGTGCGATGCTGCTGGCAGCTACAGGCTGCAATGAAAACAAGCTGCCGGAAAAGCCAATGAATGTAATCTATATCCTGGCCGACGACCTCGGTTACGGTGATATCGGCTGCTACGGTCAGGAAGTAATCAAAACGCCGAACATCGACAAGATGGCGGCAGAAGGAATGCGCTTCACCCAACACTATGCGGGTTGCACGGTAAGTGCTCCGTCACGCGGTTCCCTGATGACAGGGCAACATACGGGCCATACACGCATCCGCGGCAACATGGAGATCAAACCGGAAGGACAATTCCCGATGGAAGACAACACCTTCACCATTGCCAAACTAATGAAACAGGCGGGATATACCACAGGTTTGTTCGGCAAATGGGGTATCGGACACCCAACTTCCGAATCAACCCCTCCGAAGATGGGCTTTGACGACTTCTATGGCTACAACTGCCAGCGTATGGCGCACAGCTACTACCCTCCGCACCTTTGGCACGTAGATGAAAAGGTGATCCTGGAAGGAAACCTAGAGGGTAAACGTGAAGACTACTCGCAGGATCTTGTTCACGAACACGCCATCAACTTCATCCGCGAAAACAAAGACAAACCATTCTTCGGAATGTTCACCTATACACTGCCGCATGCCGAACTGAGTCTGCCTCACGATTCGATTTATGCGATGTATGAAAACATGTTCGATGAAACGCCTCACAACGGATTCGACGGATACCGTGCCGTTGAGAAACCACGCGCTACGTTTGCCGCGATGGTAACCAGATTGGACTGGTATGTGGGCGAGATCTTCAAAGAATTGAAAGCACAGGGACTAGACAAAAATACAATGGTGATCTTCACCAGCGACAACGGTCCTCACCGCGAAGGGGGTGCGAATCCGGACTTCTTCAAAAGCTACGGTCCCCTTAAAGGAAGCAAACGCGACGTTTACGAAGGCGGTATCCGCGTTCCGATGATCGCTTGGGCTCCGGAAATGATCAAAGGCGGTATTGAAAACGACCACATCAGCGCATTCTGGGATGTGATGCCTACGTTCGCGGAACTGACCGGACAGAAATTGGATACGGCTACAGACGGTATCTCTTTCCTTCCTACCTTGTTCTCGTGGAAAGGGCAGCAACAACACGAATACCTGTATTGGGAGTTCCATGAACTTCGCGGCCGCCAGGCTATCCGTAAAGGAAACTGGAAAGCGATGCGTCAGAACATCTCAAGCGCGGAGGGTGCGAGCTTCGAACTATATGATCTTTCAAAAGATTTGCACGAAGACAACAACGTAGCTGCGGAATACCCTGAAATCGCCGAGGAATTGAACAAGATGATGGACGAAGTACGCGTCCCGTCAGAATACTTCAACTTCGGATTCAAGAAACAATAAAGATTCCCGCTCCGTGGGGGTTGTTAAGCGCATAATACAAGAAAGGCGTCACTCCATTCGGGGCGACGCCTTTCTTTTTTATTTATATACTTAGAATCCAAGTTCAACCTGGAACCGCAGTTCATAGCGGTTGTATAAATCTCCGGCCATTCCTTTGCGATAGTTATAGGATGCATCGGCTTGCACTTTCAGGTTGTGACCGATGATGTAGCGGGTTACGCCGATCGTCGATTGGTTGTTGTAATCGTATCCCACCATCCCTTTGATCTTCTTATCGGGCATGATCGTTGAATTACGCAATGCAAACTCCCAATTGCTCGGCAACAGATAACTGGTCTGCAAATTGACACCCTGTCCGGTAAAGATGTACTGAAGCGTTTCGCCCTCTTTGTTTTTGATTAGCGGATCATCGCAGATGCGTCCCATCCAATCGGCATAGAAAGCGAATCCCTGGTACTTGAAGATAAAATCGGCGAAGAAGGCACCGATATCGCGTGTCTGATCGTCTTTAATCAAATCGCCGCTCTGCCCTTTCAATCGCTTCACATCGTCGTTGTAGCTATACGCTCCGGCTAATAGGAATTTCGGAGTTTCCTCACGCTCGAAGTCACCCTCGAACACATCTCCCTTCGCCTTGAAACGACCTACGGGATACAGTTCCAAACGCCCGGTATAAGCGAAACCGCTCTTTTGTGCAGATTGGAAATTACGTCCGTCTCCGGCGGTTATCGATCCTTTAAGTCCCAGATTTACATCCGCGAAAAGCTTCTTGCTGTATTCGCCGAAGAAACCGAAGTCACGGTCGATATTGAATTCCGAGTTAACGATTGAACGATCTACGAACTGCAATGCACTCGATGAGTTGATTCGGGCGCGGTTGGCTCTGATCTTCGTTTGTCCGAATCCGATATTCCACGTAGAAGAGGGAATGTAGTACACCATCGCGTCACGCACGATATTCATATTGCCGTTCGGCAACGGTTTGGCGTCGTATGGAGTGAATCCCAACTGCAGCGAGTACGTCAGCTTGGGTGAATAGATGTAACCGTCGAATCGCAAACGCAGACGTTTTACCTGCGCTTCGGTTTTATCCAGTGAAAAATCTTCGTCAAAATGGAGTCCCACCATGTTCTGCATACGGAAGCGCATCGTCATCTTGAACCATTTATCGTTCGGCATGAAGGTTACACCCTTACCCACCTCCAGATTGGGCATATTCCGTAAACGCTGTAACATCTCCTCCTTTTCAGCTTCGGATAATCCGGCCTCTCCCTCCAGGTTTATCGTATCGGCTTTCATCAGGTCCTTTAATTTCTGGGCTTGCATGTTTACCGCTGATCCGGTAATCAAGAAAAGGAATAGTGCGCTTTTAATTATCTTCTTCATTTGCAGCATGGTTTATTCAACAAAAGTATTAATTTTTTCAGTTAATAAAATCGTGCAAATGTAACTGTAAATAAAGAAGTAACATTTTCAAATTCGTGAAGATTGTATGACAAAGCTATTTCAGGTTCCGGGAAGCAATACCACTTCCCCTTTACTGAACGTTTCCTTCACCAGAATGACCCGTTGATTGGCACTCCCGCGGTAAGGGAGCGAATTATCCCTCACCCCTTCACGGTAGGGACCGTCAACCACCACATCCACCAGTTCGATTCCCGGAAGCGAAGCGATCTGCTCCCATTCGAAACCGGTATACATCCAGATGGTTTTGTGCGGATAATTGGTTCTGAGTTCCTGAATCATCTCCAACACAGACGTACGATTCAAAGGTGAGAGGGGATCGCCTCCGGAGAGGGTAATCCCCGCGACATAATCTTTCTCCAGCTCGGCGCATAACTCTTCGTATGCCGCCCGGTTGAAAGGGATACCGCTATTTGCATCATGTGTTTGCGGATTGTGACATCCGGGACAGTTATGGATACAGTGTGAGAGCCATAAAACTACCCGGAGCCCCTCTCCGTTCAACATATCGCATTTGGTTATATTGTGATAATTCATTTCTAATTTTTAGGTTTACATCGATACGCGTTCTTTAATCTCAGCCATCTTCGCTTCATTGAGCGAAGTATCTCCTTTGACACGTGAATAACTGAGGTAACCGTTCATTCGGTCGATTTTAGTTAAGTGCTCACTTCCGCACTTCGGACACAGTTCCATATTCGGTTCCTGATGGCCGCACTCGTTGCAATAAGAAAGCGCCAGGTTGACCCCTTCGTACAAGCCCATTTTCATGGCGCGACGAATCAGGGTGCGGATCGCCTCGTGGTTGTATTCCACCGGATATCTCACATACTGGATCTTACCTCCGTTGAATAGGTTCCAGAAACGGTATTCCAAATCCTGTTTCTCCACCGGATTGATATCCTCTGTAACGTGACAATGGAAACTGTTCGTCGTGTACGGTCGGTCCGAAACGCCCGTAACCACCCCGAATTTGTGACGGAACTGTTTGATCTGCAAGCCGCACAGTGACTCCGCCGGAGTTCCGTACACGGCATACAGATGATGATCTTCCTCTTTGAATTTATTCACCTTGTCATTGATGTATTCCATCACTTCAAGGGCAAAAGCACCATCTTCGCGAATCGATTTGCCGTTGTAAAGCATCTGCAATTCATTCAGACCGGTCACACCGAACGATGCGGTAGCCGATTTCAAGACCGGAGCGATCTCCTCATGCGGTTGCAACGTACCTCCCAGGAATCCCCCTTCGCAGTATGCCAACGGGTGAACGGAAGCTTTCATCTTGCCCAGGTAATCGTACGTGCGGATGTGCACCTTACGGATCATCTCCAGGTAATAATCAAGCAATTCGTAGAAATCTTTCCCCTCCTCACGCGCTTTGGCAAGGATCATAATCAGGTTGAGCGTCACCGCACCGACGTTGAAACGTCCTGTAAAGAGCGGCGTATCGTTTTCATTGGCTTTGTACATTCCACCCTCTTTGAACCAAGGCGACAAGAATGCGCGGCATCCCATCGGGTAAACCACCTGTCCGTATTCCTTATATATTGATGGAACATATCCCTCACCGCTCAGCGAAAGGTAATCCGGATACATGCATTTGCTTGAGCAACGGATGGCCAATTCGAACAAATCCTCCGATTCTTTGCCTTTGCCGTGAATCGCTTCGTCGTAAAGGAAAATCAGTTTCGGGAAAAGCACCGGCTTGCGGAAGCCCTCTTTCCCTTGTCCCCCCATACGAACTTTCAACACCGCTTCGGAAACGATCTTTTCGAATTTATTGGTACCCAGACCCAGGGCGAAGGTAGTGAACGGGTAATCGCCGCGACTTGAGGCCACGGAGTTCAGTTTGATCTCCAATCCCTGAATGCCCTGTTCCAGATCGCGGCGCGTCTTTTTCATCGCCCAGCGATCCACGAAATCTGAATCGATCACCGCATTGGTTTCCTTCAGCATCGTAGTCACCTCTTCCACATAACGGTTGTAGGATTTCTCAACGTAGCGCGCCAAAAGGTCGTCCACTCGGGTAGACCAGCCGCCGTATTGCATCGATGCCGACATCATGATGATATCGCCCAGCACATCGCACGCCGTGTCAATCGACTTGGGCTCGTTGTACCAGATGTTCCCCATCTCGAAGCCTCCCGTCATGACCGATTTCACATCGAAAAGACAGCAGTTCATCGTGTCGCGTCGTGCGGATTTATCGTGGATATAGATGTATCCGTCGCGACAGGCCGACTTCTCCTCTACGGTCAGGAAAAATTTATTGTAAAGTTCTTTGTTGAGTTCATTATACACCAGACTTCTCTTGGTGGAAACCAGGGCACAGTCCGTATTGCTGTTCTCCTTATCCCCGCGGTACATGATTACCTGCGCCTTGCGGTACACCTCATCGAGCATTCCAACGAAATCGACTTTGTAGTTTCGATATTCACGGTAACTCGAAGCAACCTGATGATTCACCTGGTCAACGGTGGTCTCTACGATATTATGCAACTGAAGTACATGGATCGTGTGAATCTCATTGTCTTTCAAATAAGCATACACTTTGTCGCAGATTGACTCCAATTCATGTGATGTCAGGGTCACTACAATACGTTCAGCACTTTTCGTAACGGCATTGATAATTTTCTGTTTATCAAAAAGAGTTGTCGTTCCGTCTCTCTTGATAACCTTGATATGTTCCATATATAAATCGCTCTGGTGAAATTTCGAGGAGCAAAAGTATAATAACTTTTAGAAAGGGCACAGTCAGACGAAGAGGAAATTCCAATAAAATTAGCAGTTGAATTTATCACTATAGAAGTCCTTAAAAATTCAACAAATTAGTTAACCTCGGGTGTGATTTAGCGTAAAATAAATTTGGGAGAATTTTGTTTTTTGTTATTTAGAAAAACCTTTTTAATGCAACGGTTGTTTAAGAATACAAGAACAATCTAATAAATTGACTGATTAAAAACCAAAGGGAGGATCATCGCGAGATGCTGCTCCCTTATCTATTAAAATACGCTACTTCCCTGCGGGAGTTGGTCTGTTTTGAGCGGAAAGTATTATTTTTACAACAGAAGGCCTATAGAGGGCGTATTTGACCTTAATGTTAAAAATAGACGATATACAAATGAGATTGAACTTCATTACCGAGAGACGTAAAAAAATAGCCCGTATGTTGGAGAGCCGCCCGGTGCGGATCTTTATGATTATCCTGATCATGTTGGGACTGGGTGCGATTGTAATGCAATCTTTTGAGTCGATGGAGCGCTACCTCTACCTCTTTTATTCAATCTCCGTGTTATCGGCATTGATCTTTACGATTGAATATATATTGCGGATCTATTGCGCCCCCTCGGAATATCCCCACTTAAAACCGGCTAAGGCGAGGCAGAAGTACCTCACCTCGTTTATGGGAATCATCGACTTGATTGCCATCCTGCCGTTTACCGTTCCCTATTTCTTCCATGGCAAGTTCGTGGGGGATGCCATCGAACTGGGTCGAATTTTCCTAATCTTCAAGATACTCCGGTACACCACCTCGTTTACAATGATCCGCGAGGTGATCGCATCGGTCAAATACGAACTATTAACGGCGATGACTTTCGCACTGATGATCGTGAGCTTTTGTGCGATACTGATGTATTACATCGAGCGCGATGCCCAACCGGATGCGTTCAGCAACATCGGACAAGGTTTTTGGTGGGCGATCATCACGTTTACCAGCGTGGGATATGGCGACATTTACCCCATCACGCCAATCGGAAAACTGCTGGCCAGCGGAATGGCACTCATCGGGATCGTCACGCTGACACTGCCAACCGCCATCTTAAGCGGCGCCCTGATGAACCGTTTGCAGGAACAAACCCGCCAACGCTTGTTGGAAAAGGAGAACAAGGAGTGTTACAAGAAAGAGTCCGATACCAACGGATCGATTAAGAAGGAACCAAGATGAATATTCAAAAAGCCGGCAAAGAGCTGTTCCGCTCGAAATGGGTAGGAAAGGCGAAACGCATTCTTTCGGATCCTCAGCTCATGCGGGAACTGATCGATTCCGCCACTCAATTAACCTCTCGCAAAGGATTGGAACAGGTGCGTGAAAACCTACTCCTTCTGGTGGGATACCTGCGTGACGTGGCCTCCGGTAAATATAAAAACTACCACGCGGCAGACCTGCTCTTAATCGTAAGCGCACTGGTGTATGTGGTTTCGCCGCTCGATCTGATCCCCGATTTCCTATTGATCATGGGGTGGACGGACGACATCTCGATCATCGCCTTCGCCCTGCGTAAAGCGTGGAAGGAGATCGATCAATATAAACAGTGGCGTCAATCCGGAACGGCTTCCGATGCCGATTCGGAATAAATACCAAAATAGATCCATCGATTATCATAAAAAAGCAGTCCTCTCGTCTTTACCGACGAGAGGACTGCTTTTGTTTTAAAGAATTCGGGTAGCCTTGATGGTGCCATCAAGGTTATAGATCGGCTCGCCCACCCGCACCTCCGCGGCTCGAATGGTCACCAAAGTGGGTTTATCCGCACCTTTGCGCACATAATTCCACACCTCCTCATTGAATTGCTGCTTGTAATTCTGCGCTTCGAGTTCCACATACACCAAGGCATCGGGATCGAGCGAACTCCCGTCTGAAAACTGAATCATAGCCATATCCGTACTGTTTAGGTTTTCAAGAATAACAACCGATGCGGAGATAAAGTTGTATCCCAAATTTACAACTTTATAAAGGACCGAATGTTATAGAATAAAGCGATGATTCGTGTGGAATCATTCCGTAGGCGCACTTGACCTTAATGTTAAATAATTGAACTATCTACAAATGAAAACGTTTATTTCAATCGTATTCATGAGCCTGTTCTTATTGGCTGGCTGCGGAAAGCAGGCCTCCAAAGAGGCTCCGGGTAACCAAACCGCAGTTGCTACCCCTCCCCCTGCACCCTGGAGTATTCTGAAAGAACACATCGGAGGGTATATTGACGATAGCCTGTTTTTCGCCCAGCCCGAAGTTACGGAGGGGCTGAAAGCGGTATTGGGTCCCGACTACGCCAACCTGCGTTCAGATTGGAATGTGGTTTCACCGATGAATATGAGCAACAACATCATTACCATTACGGGGTGCAAACACGATGCCTGCGATAAAAGCATGTGGATGTTGTTTATGAATACCACCAACAACATCATAAACGTATACCACCTCACTCCGAAGATTCTCTATATCTATGAAGGGAAAGAGCTCATGGGACTCCCTAAAAGCATGAACGAGTCACTCGATCAGCACAAACGCAACTTCCACATCGAAAAGACGGAAGTGAAAAAGATTTGATTGTTTTTAACCAACCATTGTCAAAGTGGTTTGTTTAGATAGATAGTATGTTGGAAACTTAATAATCCGAATTATGATTGAACACCTAACCGAAGAAACTTTCAAAGAAAAAATCTTCGACTACACAACAGAAAAAGAGTTCAAGTATAAAGGTACGACACCGGCGTTGATCGACTTCTATGCCGATTGGTGCGGTCCATGCAAAATGGTTGCTCCGATCTTGGAAGAACTCGCGAAAGAGTATGAAGGCAAAATCGATATTTACAAGATAAATACCGAGAAAGAGGAAACGCTGGCCGGCATGTTCGGAATTCGCAGCATTCCTTCACTGCTCTTCCTTCCGGTAGGAAAAGATCCACAGATGGGCCAGGGTGCAATGACCAAAGCTCAGTTTGAGAAAGCATTCAAAGATATTTTCGGCATCGACGCGCCCGAAGAGAAAAAAGAATAACCTACCCTAATCATTCTTATACTCCCGTTAGGGGAAAAAAAAGCGGCTACCCGTATGAGTAGCCGCTTTTCTTATTTTATCGGATGTGCAATTAGAAATTAACTTTCATACCTGCAGACCATGTTGTTCCGAATCCGTAGTATACAAGAGCCGTTTTCTCTTTGTTGATTTCAGCATCTTTCGCATCCGCGATGTATTTCTTGTTCAACAAGTTCTGAGCATTTGCAAAGAACGAGATGTTCATTCTGTTTTTCAGATTGATACGGTAGCTTGCATTCATGTCGAATGTGTAGTAGTTTGGAATTTTCCAAGAATCCTGTACATCGTTCTCATTCGTACGCAATGTAGGGTCGAAATCCGCGAAGTTCTTACCGAAGTAGTTCCAGTCGGCACCCACTTTCAAACCTTTCATGATTTCCCAGCTTGCGCTTACCGCTGCTGTCATCTGTGCTGCATTACCTACGTGCACATCTTTGATGTATGCTTTGTAGTCGCCTACGAACTGCTGGTTGTCATCGTAAAGTGCCATAGACACGTTGTCTGAGTAAACCCAGTCTCCGTAAGAGAACATACCTCTCAACTCTACGTTCTTAACCGGTTTGTACGTTGTTTCCAACTCAACCCCTGTATGACGGGCATCCAAACCACGAAGGATACCGCGACCGGTAGCTCCGTCTACTGTAGTTGAAACCGCTTTACCACGATCTAACCATTCTGTGTAGTAACCGTTGATGGTAGCAGAGAAGTTCTGAGTAGCGAATGTGTAACCACCTTCGATCGTATAGATTTTCTCGTATGGTTTGTCTTCGAACGCTTCAATCGTATAGTTCTTAAATACGTTATTGAAGTAAGGAGCACGTGTGAAGAAACCTCCGTTGATAAATGCGTTGTGGTTTTCGTTGAATTTCCAGTTGAAACCTGCTTTTGTACTCCATGGCATGAAATGCTGGAATTCAGATTTCTGCGATCCGTTAACCGGTGCTTTATCCAAAGCGTAGTAACGGTAAGCCTGATAAGTCAAAGATGAGGAAAGGAATGTTGAGAACTGATCGTTCGAGTATTCAGCCTGTCCGAAAACACCCTGCCATACCACTTCACCTTTGTTATCGAAGTTCGTTTTGTCGCCAACACCGATTGCCGTACCTTTTTCGCGTCCGTATAGCGGGTATTTCTCTACATAACCGTTACCACCCAACAGGTCTTCAACCTCTTCGTAGTGATAACCCATGTAGTAACGACCGTCGTATCCGGCTGTAATGCTCAGGTGATCTGTAATCTGATTGTTGTAAGATGACAAAACACCATACCAGTTGTGGCTGTTCACCGCAGTGGTCAAAACAACTTCGGAGTTGCCTGCCGCCTGGTTTTCACGAACTACCGCGTCAAAATCAAGGTAACCTTCCGCTGTCAGCTTCGTGTCTGCATTCGGCATACCTGTTCTGTTGTTCCAGTTCAACCAGTTTGTTTTGTTACCTCTTGCACGACGACCACCACCTGTACCGATAGAAGCGTATGCTGCAGTAGACAACGTTGATTTCTCGTTGATCGTCCACGTATGGTTCAATGAGAATTGCGGTTTATGGTATTCGTTGTATCCGAAAGGACCTCCGAAAATTTTACCGTTATAGAATCCGTAAGTTGCGTTGAACTTATCTTTACCCGGCATTTTAGCCCAGTTTTCTTCCGTCAACATGATACCACGCTGATTGTGCCCCTGCGGAGCGCCGAATCCTGTGAAAGACAAACGATGAGACTCATTGATCATCTTCGACACGTTCAGGAAGTAAGAGTATCCTACATAGTTAGTACCCTGTACATAACCGTCACCGGCGTTACGAGCGAACAATCCGGTTACGGACCATCCGTTAGGCATCATACCTGTAGAAAGCGCCACACTAACCTTGTTCATTCCGTCATTACCGATACCGGTAGCGATCGTTGCACCTTTCTTAGCTTCTGTAGATTTGGTAATGATGTTGATCGTACCACCCGCAGAAGAAAGTCCCAATTTCGATGCACCCAAACCACGCTGCACCTGCATGAACTGCGTTACGTCTGACAAACCAGCCCAGTTAGACCAGTAAACTTTACCGTTTTCCATGTCGTTAACCGGAACCCCGTTTACAAGAACACCGATGTTGTTCGAGTCGAATCCACGCATGTTGATACGAGAGTCACCATAACCACCACCCTGTTTTGTAGCGTAAACCGAAGGAGTTTGTTTCAGGATTTCAGGAAACTCCTGATTACCCATTTTTTCTTCCAATACATCAAGCTTGATGTTTGATACCGCGATCGGCGTCTGACGATCTGAACGCACCACAGATGCGATTACAGTAACGTCTTCAAGACCAATAGAAGATTCAGAGAGAGAAATAGTTCCTAAATCGGTGGAAGCCGAAGATACTTTTACATCTTTTTTCACTTCTGTATAACCGATATTACGGAAAACCAGTTTTACGGTACCTTTATTAGGCGAGTCGATTTCGAAATTTCCATCGATATCGGCAGCAGCCCCGATTGTTGTACCTTCGATAATTGCCGTAGCCCCGATCAACCCTTCCTGAGTCTGAGCATCCAACAATTTACCTTTGATTAAATACTGTGCCATCATATCAGATGAAATCATCACTGAAGGCACGATAATGAATAGTGATTTAAGAACTAATTTTCTCATTAGTTTGATGATTGTTAATTGGTTTAGGGGTTAGAATTGCATCAAAGCGGAAGTAAGTTTAGGGAAAGCAATACGTGATGAGTAACACCAATAAAGTTCATGCCGATTGCTTCCTTTTTGTCCAGTATTTTGGAATCAATTAATGCGTGCCTGCCCTTTACTTTCGCGGCTGATCCGCGTAGGGCTTCCATTCATATTTATTTTCGGAGAAAAAAACAACAGGAGAAGCGTTAAGCCTCTCTCGTTCGGATTTTTATTTTTCGGAAAAAAACCGAAACGCAATTGAGAAATAAATAGTTGCAATTAAGTGATTCAAAAGAACTGCCAACAAAACCGTGACCTTTTTCCTTTGACGACACAAAGATAAGACAACTGTTTGAATAGTTTGTTACAAAAATATTTCATGAAATATGTGGCGGATGGTTAACACCGCGCAGCGCTCCTGCTACCCTGTTATACAAGGTAGAAAACAACATTGCTGAAAATCAACGGTATGAGTATTTCTTTATATTTATACGCTTTGATGAGATTAAAATTAACACACATTCTGAAAAGAATAACTTTAAAATTATTTTACGATTCGATAACAAAATACGACTCCAATCTCCGCTTCGTTATCCAAATTTTAATATTCACGAATGGTTGCAAGCACAACCCTTCGTTGATTTACAAATGATTAGAATAAATTGCTATTTGAAGAAAAAATGAAAGCGAAAATACCACTTCTCCTATAGGAATGCTATAAAACACAAAAAAGCCGCAGGAAAGTTCGATGAACCCTTCTGCGGCTTTAATATTTATTTTATAATTCTAATTAAAGAATCAACCAAGTCAAATGCGATTAATCAGCCATCAATTTACGGTAACGCGGACGTTTCGGTTCGATGTTACCCAGACGTTTCTTTTTGTTCTCTTCGTATTCAGAGTACGATCCCTCAAAGAAGAAAATATGCGAATCATCTTCGAATGCCAGGATATGCGTACAGATACGATCCAAGAACCAACGGTCGTGCGAAATCACCACGGCACATCCCGCGAAGTTTTCAAGACCCTCTTCAAGGGCACGAAGCGTATTTACGTCGATATCATTGGTCGGCTCATCGAGTAGCAACACGTTGCCTTCCTCTTTCAATGCCATCGCAAGATGCAAACGGTTACGTTCACCACCCGAAAGAATACCCGCTTTTTTCTCCTGGTCGGAACCCGAGAAGTTAAAGCGTGAAAGGTAAGCGCGTGCATTCACCTCTTTATTACCCATGCGGAAAGTCTCCGTTCCGCCTGAAATAATCTGATAAACGCTCTTTTCTGCATCGATATCCTTGTGCGACTGATCCACATAAGCCACTTTCACGGTTTCACCCACATCGAACGTACCTTTGTCCGGCGTTTCCGTACCCATGATCAGGCGGAACATCGTGGTTTTACCCGCACCATTCGGTCCGATCACCCCAACGATACCGTTCGGCGGCAACATGAAGTTCAAATCGTCGAAAAGCAACTTATCGCCGTAAGCTTTCGCTACGTTCTGCGCATCGATCACCTTATTACCCAAACGGGGACCGTTCGGAATAAAGATTTCCAGTTTCTCTTCGCGTTCTTTCTGATCTTCATTCAGCAAGCGGTCGTACGAGTTCAAACGAGCTTTTCCTTTCGCCTGACGTGCTTTCGGACTCATGCTGATCCACTCCAACTCACGCTCCAGGGTCTTACGACGTTTGCTGGCCTGTTTCTCCTCCTGCTCCATACGTTTGGTTTTCTGCTCCAACCATGACGTGTAGTTTCCTTTCCAAGGAATACCCTCGCCGCGGTCAAGTTCAAGAATCCATCCCGCTACGTGATCCAGGAAGTAACGGTCGTGCGTAATCGCGATAACCGTACCCGGGTACTGCTGAAGGTGCTGCTCCAACCAATCGATCGACTCGGCGTCAAGGTGGTTGGTAGGCTCATCCAAAAGCAATACGTCCGGCTGCTGAAGCAACAGACGGCAAAGTGCCACACGGCGGCGCTCACCACCCGAAAGGTACTGCACCAGCTGATCTTCCGGAGGACAACGAAGCGCATCCATCGCACGTTCCAGTTTGTTGTCGATGTTCCACGCATCGGTCGCGTCGATGATATCCTGCAATTCTCCCTGACGGGCGAAAAGCTTGTCCATCTTATCCGCATCTTCGTAATATTCCGGCAAACCGAACTTCTCGTTGATCTCCTCATACTCTTTCAATGCATCCATGATGGGTTGAACACCCTCCTGCACGATCTCTTTAACCGTTTTGGTTTCGTCAAGATGCGGTTCCTGTTCCAAGTACCCTACAGAGTAACCCGGAGAGAACACCACCTCACCCTGATACGATTTATCCAAACCTGCGATAATTTTCAGGAGTGTTGATTTACCCGAACCGTTCAAACCGATGATACCGATCTTTGCGCCGTAAAAGAACGAAAGATAGATATTCTTCAATACCTGTTTCTGCGGCGGGAAGATTTTACTCAAACCCACCATCGAAAAGATTACTTTCTTATCGTCTGCCATTATATATAGTATTTAATTTTGCCGAGGTGCAAATATAGCGAATAAAAGAGTAGAAAGGAAGCGCAGACAAATTCTTCGGAATTCCCCGTTTTTATTAAGCAAAAATAGCAATAAACCCTTTTTAAAGATTAAATTTAAAAATAATGCTTTTTACATTTCCTTTATTTTCAGCAAAATAACACCAAACACCCAAATTTAGACGAAATAAAGATTTGGAGGTAAAGAAAATTTCCATACCTTTGCATCGCTTTTGAAACAAAGCACAACAGTTGATTCAGTAGCTCAGCAGGTAGAGCACAACACTTTTAATGTTGGGGTCCTGGGT
>JAVVQG010000007.1:0-203073 GCA_036655355.1 Bacteroidales bacterium | reverse complement strand
CTCCCGACACCTGGTTTTGGAGACCAGTGCTCTACCAACTGAGCTACTTCCGTATTTTTGTTGTTATCCGATTTGATCTCGAATATTTTAGGAGGATTTTGACTTCTTGAAAAGTCAGTTCTTTGCACGGAAGGAGAGGCTCGAACTCCCGACACCTGGTTTTGGAGACCAGTGCTCTACCAACTGAGCTACTTCCGTATGTTTTGATTACTATCCTGATTTTCTCAGCATGTACTTCAAAAAAATGACAACCCGTCGTGTTTCAATGAGTTGTCTTTGCACGGGTCGAGAGGCTCGAACTCCCGACACCTGGTTTTGGAGACCAGTGCTCTACCAACTGAGCTAGACCCGTTTAACGACAGCAAAAGTACAACCTTTTTATTAATTCGCAAGCGTTTTTAATTTAAAGTTTCCTTTGTTTAAAGGGGGTTCTGGTTTTGTAGAGGTTAATGTTTTGGTAATAAATTAACA
The DNA here is from genome assembly GCA_036655355.1 of Bacteroidales bacterium. Classification (GTDB taxonomy): domain Bacteria; phylum Bacteroidota; class Bacteroidia; order Bacteroidales; family JAUNSR01; genus JAUNSR01. Next base: position 202,602 of record JAVVQG010000007.1, on the reverse strand, counting down.
TTCAAAGTAATATTGTGAAATTAGGTGCAAGGTTAAAATGTGTTTATGCGAGAGATTTTTTCAAATCCTATTTTGGTAATGATGAAATATTAAAATGACTCGTCCTATTCGATTTTGTTATTTTGATAATATTCTAAATAATACAGTCGCATCGATAAAACTCCGAGTGTCATAAAACTATAATTTTTAAAAGTCGATTTCTGAATTTCACGATGTACAAATGAAAACAAACGGTTATATATTAATTGCAATAAATATACCAAAAGTTGAGTAAATAGTTCGGATAAAAATAATTTAAGAAAAGACCTATTGTAATGAGTTTAAAGTGATGATTATCAATAAAAAATAAGAAGACTGATTATTTTTTTTTAATTATATAGAACCTATTCGTCAACGTGAAGTGGTGTATATTTGACTATTCGAAAAACATAAAAGCTTATTTTAATCTAAAATATAATTATTGTAAATCAATCGGAATGAAAAGTTTGAAATTATTTTTGGTCGTAATGTTAAATCTGTCGGTCGTCACAATTTATGCGAATGGGAAAAAAGAAATGAAAATTGCTACAGAGAAGGAGCTTTTTGAATTTGCTCATTTAGTGAATACAGGAACCCTTGAAGCCACAGAGATAATCCTGGAGAATAATATTATTCTGACAAAACCGTGGACACCTGTCGGAAATAGGAACAACCCTTTTCAGGGGCGTTTTAATGGTAAAAACCATAAAATCGAGAATGTAAAAATCGGTACGTCGGAAAATCCTGATTTATCTTTTGCGGAATTGGGTTTGTTCGGACATGTTGGAGATAAAAGTGAGATTTTTAATTTGCGATTGGCAAATGTTGCGATCTATTCGGATCGTAAACACATAGCAATGGGAGCTCTCGCCGGAAGGATGAGCGGAGATGTGATAAACTGCAATGTCGAACAGGTATTGATAGCGGGTAACAATTCTAAAATTGGCGCTTTAACCGGCTCTTTGGAAGCTGGAACGATCAATCAATGTGTCGCTTCGGGTAAGTTATCCGGAACAGCCGGTTCTCTTTTGGGTGGAATCGCGGGATATGCAGAAAAGTCTTCCGTTACAACGAGTCGCTCAAATGTTGAGATAGATGGAGGAGTGGCTTCTCGCAATGGGGGTTTGATTGGTTTTTTGAATATGAGTAAATTGTTAAATTCAGCAACAGATTCAAATTTATCAGGAGAAAAGCTCTCTAATAACGGGGGGCTAACGGGCGAAACGTATAAGTCCGAGATCGATGGCTGTTATGCGACCGGTTCGGTAAAAGGTGGATTTGATTCTTGTTCTGGTGGATTGACGGGAATGAATGGAGAAGCATTTCTATCTAATTGCTTTACGGAGGTGAAAGTTGAGGGTAAAAGCTATGCCGGTATGGTTGTAGGGTTCAATCGTAATGGAGAACTCAATTCTTGCTATTATAACAGAACTGTTGGAAAAGAGGCGGGAACAAAAGCCGGTAAATCAGTAAAGGGTAAAAATCAACAAGAATTTAAAGCACTTTTAAATTCAATGAATCATTCTCAATATTTAGGGAGTACTAAATAATCATACAAAGGTGCGAACCTATTATCTAAACTAGATGATTTTAAGAATCACAGTTACTTTCGGGTAGCTGTGATTTTTTTTTCGGGTAACTAAATCCGGAATTCAGGTTCCATTTTTCGGGATTGGGTAAAATCCTAAAGAATGGAACCGGCTCCATAAAGTATTTTTGTTTAGAATCAGAAGCAGATATCTATGTGACGAGGGCATACGTTCTACATTGATGCAACGACTGATCGGTTATCTCAGATGCATGAACATAAATAACAAATTATAGAGCAGATGAAGTTATTTGACACAAAATCACTGGCTGTGCTGTGTGCACCATTTTTATTACTCGGATGTGAGCGTAACGTAAAAAAAGAGAACGATTCCAGGATAAGCGTAAAAGTGGCAACGGTATCCGGAGATGCTGAAGTACGCGATAAAAAGTTTTCTTTCATCTCAAAGCCATATCGTTCTTCGGAACTCTCTTTCCGAGTGGGAGGTCCTATTCGTAAATTCGAAGTGTTTGTAGGTGGATTCTATCGGAAAGGTGAATTAATTGCCGAGGTGGATTCCCGTGATTTTAAAATACGAAAGGAGAAAGCTGAAGCGATCTTCAATCAATCTGAAGCTGAATTTGAAAGAATAAACGTTTTATATGAGAAAAATAACATTTCAGCAAGTGCTTATGAGAAGGTAAATGCCGATTATATCGCTGCTAAACTCGCATTTGAAACCGCATTGAATGAATTGAAAGACACACGGTTAATCGCTCCTTTCGACGGGTATGTGAGTGAGGTTTTTATTGAGGAATATCAAGATGTAAAACCGACACAGCCCGTTATAACGTTCGTGGATATTGAGAGATTAAGAATAGAAGCCTATGTGACGCAGGACATTGCGTTTGAATCGCATAGAATCAATAAAGTGAATTTATCTTTCGATGCGTTGCCAAATACGATTCTGGAAGGAGAGTTGTTAGAAGTATCTAAAAATACGTCTCGCAATAATCTCTCTTACCTCTTAACGGCAGTCATACCCAATCCGGATAATCGCTATTTAGCCGGAATGTCGGGAAATCTCTCTTTCAACCTCTCGGCTCCGGTTGAAACCTCACTTGTTATCCCGCAAATCGCATTATGTCAAAGGCCGACTGCCGGAACTTACGTTTGGGTTGTAAATCCGGAAACGAAGCGTGTATCCCAACGTAGAGTAGTAGTGGAACAATTACTTCCAGATGGAAATGTTTCTGTAACAAAGGGGATCGAAAAGGGAGATCAAGTGGCTATCAGTAGTCTGAGATTTTTATCAGATGAGATGGAAGTTGAGATTCACGGTGCCGGAAAAGCTGGTGCGGAAATTACAAAGTTATAAAAGAACACCGATTGATAAATACGATAAGAACAAGCAAGAATGAAACTCGTAAAGTATTTTTTGAAGAATAAACCGGTTACACTTTTATTACTATTTCTGATTCTGACCGGTGGGATATTTTCTTACATGAAAATGGGAAAACTAGAAGATGCTCCTTTTACAATTAAGCAGGCATTGGTTATAACACCCTATCCCGGGGCATCACCGCACGAGGTGCAGACTCAGGTTACGGATGTTTTGGAGGAATCCATCCAGTCGTTAGGAGAACTGTATTACCTGAAAACCGAGAATCGTGCCGGATTGTCGAAGATAACGGTTTATGTAAAGAAAGAGATCCGTGCCGAAGAGATGCAACAACTTTGGGATAAGTTGCGACGCAAAGTGAATGATGTGCAAAGTAAGTTGCCTTCAGGTGCAGGTCCTTCTGTGGTAAACGATGATTTCGGAGACGTATTGGGTGTTTTCTATGCACTCACCGGAAACGGGCGTAATTACAGGGAGCTCGAATCTCAAGCCAAACTCATTAAGAATGATTTACTTCAAGTGAAGGATGTGGCGAAAGTGGAGATTTACGGGGCACAGAACCCTACTGTAGAAATACGGCTTAGTCCCGCTTTGATGTCGCGAGGAAGCATTACCACGGCGGATATTGTGCGCGCTTTCGAGGGTCAGAACAAGGTGGTTGATGCCGGTGCTATTGAGACGGATCATGCACGGATCCGGATCGAATCCACAGGTAGCTTTTATTCTTTAGAGGATATCTCGAATCTGACGATTGTGTCAAAGGGTGGAGAGCACTTTCGACTGTCAGACATTGCAACTTTGCAAGAATCATATAAAGTTCCGGCAAGCAACATCATGCGCGTAAATGGTGAACCTGCGATAGGACTCGCTATTTCTACCGTACCGACGGGTAATGTGGTGGATATGGCTGCATTGGTTGAGAAGCGCATCGCTTGGTTTTCGGAGAACATGCCGGAAGGTTTTGAACTGACATCGATTTATGACCAGGGGTATGAATCAGCGGTTGCTAATCGGGGGTTTATTCTGAACCTCATCATCTCGGTTGTTACGGTGGTTGCGATACTCCTATTTTTCATCGGATTCAAGAATGGGATTCTAATCGGGAGCGGGTTGGTATTTTCCATTTTCGCCACACTGATTGTGATGTTTGCAGGTGGAATCGCTTTACAACGCATGTCCCTCGCCGCTATCATTATCGCAATGGGTATGTTGGTTGATAATGCAATTGTGGTTTCTGACTCAACACTTGTGAATATGCAAAAAGGGATGCGTAAGCGGGTTGCTATCATGCAAGCGTGCTCCGCTACCTCACTGCCTTTATTGGCTGCAACGGTAATTGCTATTCTTACGTTCCTTCCAATCTATTACTCTCCTCATATAACGGGTGAATTGCTGTCATCGCTTGTAATCGTAATTGGGGTATCGCTGATGTTCAGTTGGGTTTTTGCGCTCACACAAACACCATTTTGTATTCAGGAATTTGTTCGGCGACCGCGTCCGGAAGAGTTGAAGAAGGAGCTTTTCACCGGGAAAAGCTATGATCGTTTTCGAAAAGTACTTCGTTGCGTGATTAAGCATAGATATCCGGCAATCGGATTTTTAATTTTCCTACTTGTGATTTCTGCTTGGAGTTTCCGTTTTATACCTAAAGTTTTCGTGCCTTCTCTGGATAAGCCTTATTTCACGATCGATATGTGGATGCCCGAAGGTACACGGATAGAGAAAATGGACCGGATGAGTTCTGAAATTGCAGATTTTATTAAGGGTTATGAGCAAACCGAATTAGTTTCGACTTATATCGGCAGGACACCTCCACGCTATTATCTTTCGAATGTAGCCTTTGGTCCTCAGTCGAATTATGCTCAGATTCTGGTGAAATGTAACTCTTCGAAATTGTCAAGAGAGTTGCATTCGATTCTTCGTGACACGCTTAGACGAGTATACCCCGAACCGTTGCTGAAAGTCAATAAGTTCGAATTGAGTCCACTTTCAGAAGCTCTTATCGAGGCCCGTTTCCTAGGTCCGGATCCGGCAGTACTTGATTCCTTGGTGAATGAAGCAATTGAGATTATGCGTACTAATCCCAATGTAGCAGATGCACGAAATGAATGGGGAAATCGGACGATGATGGTGCGACCGGTGTATGACCCGGTAAAAGCCGGTGTATTAGGAATAACGAAAGCACAGATGATGGAATCTGTAAAATCCATTTCTGAAGGGATTCCTGTTGGGATTTATCGCGATCAGGAGAAGAAAGTGCCCGTTCTATTGAGATCCGGACAAACCGAAATAGCCACCGCCGACGCTTTGGGCAATTTTGCAGTTTGGAATGGTGACAGGTCGGCTCCTTTATCGCAAGTGACGGAAAAAATTGAAACTACATGGGAGTTCCCGCAAATCAGAACGTATAACCGACGAATTTCTATGGCTGCGATGTGTGGAGTAAAGGAGGGTCAAACAATGGCGAAAGTCCATAGCGAAATCAGAGATGAGATTGAACAGATGAAATTACCGGATGGGTATACGTTCTTTTGGGATTCGCAATTTAAAGACCAGAAAGAGGGATTGTCTGCGTTGGCGAAGTTCTTTCCACTCGCATTTTTGATGTTGGTTCTTGTATTGGTTGCTCTTTTCGGAAATTTTAGAGACCCGCTGATCATTTTATCCATCTTACCGTTATCGTTGATTGGAGTTGTGGTGGGTATGTTGCTTACCGGTTTCGAATTCGGCTTTTTCCCCATAGCGGGATGGTTGGGTTTATTGGGGATGATTATTAAAAATGTAATCGTACTGATTGACGAGATCAACGTACAACATAAAAATGGAACAGCTCTTTATACGGCAGTCGTTGAAGCGACGGTAACACGAACGCGGCCGGTGCTGATGGCAGCTACTACTACTGTTTTCGGAATGATTCCGTTGCTTTTTGATGTAGCCTTCGGAGGAATGGCAGCTACCATCATTTTTGGTCTGACCTTTGCTACACTTCTTACTTTATTTATTACGCCGGCCCTTTATGCCGCATTCTATAATGTCAAAGAACCTGTATAATGTATAGAAAGTTATTTTTGATTGTTGCACTAAGTGGAGCGATGTCTATTACAGCGAATGATGTAGCGTCACTTTTGCAGAAATACCGGATGATGGCACTCGATTACAACCATGATCTGAAAGCAGCGGAGAAGAATATCTCTGCAAGTGTGGAACTTGAAAGAGCAGCCCGTGCCGACTTAAAACCAAAACTACAAGGGGGAGCAAACTTCCAATACACGGGAAATCCCATGGAACTCTCTTTGAGTCTGCCCGGGAGTGTAAATCCCGTTACTTTTCAGGGAAATGAAGTGAATTACGGTGCGTCTGTTTCTCTCTTGCAACCGGTATATACGGGGGGGCGCGTATTGGAAGCGATTCGTTTGGCGCAGCATCGTAATTCATTGGCTAACTATGAATTAGAAGCGATACGAAATGCGGTGTGCTACCAGACCGATATTCAATACTGGAACACCGTCGCCCGCGCTGAGATGGTAGGGATTGCTACGGAATTCAGAAATTCCGTAGCTTCATTGACAGAGACAATCCGTGAAAGGGTCCGCGTAGGATTGATAGATTCACAAGATTTATTGATGGCCGAAGTGAAGCTAAATGAAGCTGAATATCTTTTGCTGCAAGCTAAAAATAACCTGGTGACAGGAAGAATGGCTCTTAATTCAATTCTGGGGACACCCCTGGACGTTTCTACGCTATTGGATGAAACCATACCTGTAGTATCTTGTAACGACACATTATTTTCAATGTCAGAGCCAGACAGACCGGAGGTGAAGATCGCATCCGGTCAGGTACAGATTGCGGAGAGTTCTTTGCGGCTCAATGATTCAAAATATAAGCCGCAACTTTATATCGGTGCAGAGGGAAGTTTCTCTTCGCCGGGTTATAATTTCAATTCCGATCCGGATCCGAATTATGGTGTGTATGCAAAACTGACGGTTCCTATTTTTGAGTGGGGAAAGCGTCGGAATGAGCGAAACTCATATGCTCAGCGGAGAGGCATCGCGCTAGACAACCTTCATAAAGTAGAGGATTGGGTAGAGCTAGAAATAGCTACTGCCCGTGTAGCTTTGAAACAAGCATTGAGTCAGGTCGAATTGAGTGAGAATTCATTGGGTAAAGCGAAAGAAAATGAGCGAAAAGCCCTTGAGCGATATCAAGAAGGGAAGGTTTCCATCCTTGAGGTGATTGATGCTCAGACCTACCGTCAAACTTCGCAAATCAATTATGTTCAGGCTAAAGCGGCCGCGCAGGGACATTATTCAGCATTATTAAAGTCTTTGAATGCTTATCCTAATTATTAAAGTTCTTAATTTGCCAATTCAATAGCATAGTTTGAGAATCGGCTCCGTTTCTCTAGCGTTGAGATACCCGGTTAAGGGAAACGGAAGGCCGTATTTGATCTTGATGATAAAAAAATAACTACTTACGAATGAGAAGAAAATATGACAGCTTATTATATGGATTGATATTTACCGGTTTAAGTATGTTCTCTTATTTGCTTTTGGTAAACTACACCAGTTTGCCAGAGCGTGTATCGGATGCGATTAATACCTTAGGGGCATTTCTTTTCTTTGTATTAACCTTCAATGTTGTGGGATATGCAACGATTCGTATCAGTTCGTGGGTAAATAATCAATATAGTAGGAATCTACGGAGCAGGTGGAAAATCATCGGTATTTATGCAATGGTGATGCTTCTGTTTTTTCTTCTCAATTACGGCTTGTTGGTATTGGCAAAGATTCTTGCGGGAGTATCGCAGCCATTTATCTTTCCCAATGGGGGTAGTCGCATCTTAATCGTAGTATGGCTCATCGAATTGGTGATTCTGGCACTTTTGCTTGCCAATCGATCCATTCAGGAAACGCTTAAATTTCAACAACAGGCGGCCGAGCTACGTGAGGAGAATAATAAAGCCCGTTATACGGCATTGCAGAACCAGTTGAATCCCCATTTCTTATTCAATAGTCTGAATACGCTTATAGCAGAAATTGAATATGATCCGAAAAATGCGATAGGTTTTACAAAAAACCTGTCGAATGTTTATCGGTACGTCTTACAGGCACAAGACAAACCTTTGGTAACCTTGCTGGATGAGTTGGATTTTATGAAAGCATATTTATTTCTCCATGAAGTGCGTTTGGGGAATTGCATCTATTGGCATTCAAAGATTCCGGCTGATTTCCTTGAATACAGGCTTCCACCTCTTACATTGCAGCTGCTCGTGGAGAATATTTTTAAACACAATACGATTTCGCAACGAAATCCCGTTAAGATAGAGATTGAGATTGAACAAGAGTCATTGAAAGTAAGTAATTCCATTAATCTCAAGAAAAACAAGGAATCATGCGGTATCGGATTGAAGAATTTGTCTAACCGCTGTAAATTGATTATGAGGAAGGAAATTGCAGTTTCAAATGACAACGGTATTTTTACCGTCGTAATTCCTTTATTATATGAGTAATTTAAATGTCGTTATTATTGAAGATGAAATTCCGGCAGCACGTTTGCTTCATTCCATGATTCGGCGAATACGTCCGGAATGGGAAGTCACCGTATTGCCGGGAAATGTAGAGGATGCAGTTCGCTGGTTCCAAGAGAATGAACATCCTGATATTATCTTTTTGGATATACAGCTCTCAGACGGAAATTCTTTTGAATTTTTGACGCAGGCTAAGCCGCAATCTGTCATTATCTTCACAACTGCTTACGATGAATATGCTGTTCGTGCTTTTAGTGTGAACAGCATCGATTACATACTTAAACCGGTAGATGAGCAGCGGTTAGTGGAAGCGATTGTGAAATATGAAAATCTGATCAGTCGCAAGAATAGCCGTTCACCGGAATATCTATAGGTTTTATTAGAAAGCCTGCAACGAAAGGAGAAGAGTTATCGGACTCGGTTCTTGATCTCCGCGACAGATAAGTTCCGAACGTTGCAGGTAGCTGATATTGCATATTTTTATTCAGAAAACAAAATGACTTATGCTGTTACAACTTCGGGGCGTGAAAATGTAGTTGATTTTTCATTAACCCGATTATCCGAACAATTAGATCCCGACCGCTTCTTTCGGGTAAACAGACAGGTTTTATTGAGCATAGATTCCATATTGAGTGTGGAGCCATATTTCAACAATAAGATTGTAGTTCAGGTAAAACCACTCTATAAAGGCAAAATACTTATTAGTGAAGATAAGATACAATCCTTTAAGATGTGGTTGAATTATTAACCGTTTCTATTAACTTCACATTTTAGGGAATCATCTCCATGAGTTCAAAATCAGTCTCGGGAAACTCTTTCTCTAATCTCCGACGGATGAATTCGATGGAATCCTTCGTGATAATCGAATCGCTATCCGGATACAGATTGAAGATCACTTTTTCCAGCCTGATACCTCTTTGCTTGATCACATCGAGGTTTAGTAATGTGTGATTTAGGCTTCCTAATTTCCCGCAGGTTACAAAGATGAGGGGAAGGCGATGCTCGCAGATGTAATCAATCGTAAGATATTCTTCGGTTATCGGAACCATCATGCCTCCGGCTCCCTCGAGAAGCACAACATCAAATTTTTTCTCCAGTTCAAGGGTTGCCGCATGTATCCTTTTCAGATCGATCTCTTTCTTATCTAAACGAGCCGCAAGATGAGGTGAACAGGGATAGGAGAAGATGCAAGGTGCTGTCAGAAAATCCAAATCTTCCTGAAAGAGAGGAACCTGCATGATTTCTCGGTGTTTAAGAATATCTTCTGACTCACACACATTTCCGGTCTGAATCATTTTCTGAGTAATGACTTGAATCCCTTGTTTCATTAAGTTGCGGGCTATAATTCCGGTAGCGATGGTTTTTCCGATATTTGTATCGATACCGGAGATAAAATAAGTTCCTTTCATATTCAGAATGTATTATGTTTTTTTTGTGCAATCATATATACGGGTTTATAAGTAAGGAGGTATTTCCCTCCTAGACAATATTCCCGATGGTATTGATTGGTGAATTCAGATAGTTTATGTTTGGTCCATTTGAAACTACTTATTCCCGTTACACCTGTGTTTTTAAGGTGTTTCAGTACTTCAAGGGGATGATCGAAACGCAATGATATTTCTTCTTCTCTAATATCCAGAATATCGAAATACTTCGAAGTAATCTCTTCTAGTTCCGTTAAACCGAAATAATCCAACCCTATCCCGGTTAATGCGTGTATCTCTTTCAGGTTTCCCGGAAGAAAGCTGCTTATGGCTAAAAGACCATTGCTTTTTAACGCTTTTGAACTTTTTTCAAGGAAAGCCGGTAAATCATGAAACCATTGAACCGTTGAGGCGGAAGCGATTAAATCAAAATGGGAGCCAAAATCAATTTTTTCGGCATCTCCTTCAATAAAATGGTGGTTGGGGCTTAAAAGAGAGAGTTGAGATAAAGCGAAGGGGGAGAGGTCGTTCGCAATCAGCGTATGTGGGTTTACTTTCTCAATTAGTAACCGGGTGAGGAATCCAGATCCGCATCCCAATTCCAATACTTTAGTGCAATCCGCTGTTTCTATGTGATTCGCCTCAACAAAGGATTTGTATTTATTGAGGAGAGAAATCAAATTTTGCGCAATCAGTTTTTGCGCCGTTGCATTCTCGCCGTACGCCTTTGCAGCTTTGACGAATCGTTGGGTTATAAGTTTTTTATTTGTCATCGCATAGAGTCAATTCTTATCTAAAAAAGGGATCCAGAGAGCATAATGGGCATCGGGTGTGATGATAGAGGGAACCTCTTTCCACATTTCCAATTGATTTCGGAAAGGGAAGATTTGATCCTTTTCTCCTATTACGGCGTTTGTCCACTTAAGAGTTCTCTTTCTATTATTTGCTAACATCCATTCTCCCAAATTCTTCAATTCCATATGTAGGGAGTCGAAATTTCGTTTTGGATGATTTGTTTCAAAAAAATCTCGGTTTTCTTTTATTCCGCACATTCTTCTGTTAAACCGAACGAGATTATCTTCAGAGAGAGAATTCATCGTCCCATTGAAAATGCTTTCCGGAATGCCTTTGTAATCGTCTATCGGCCAAGGGGTCCCATTTATTGCTGTTGCCGAGGTGATGTTGAGTTGTAAAAGCATCTCTTCCGGAAAAATTACGGACGCAACCCATACGCCGAATGACCATCCAAAAACACGAATTTCTTTATAATGAGAAAGAATCTCATATTGGAAGGTTAGATCGTTATAATCAAAGCAGATGCAAAGATCTTCTGTTTTTTGAAGATTCTGTACAAGGTGATCAAACGGGTTTTCGTCCATGCCCCAACCCGCAAAGAATAAATTCAGAATATTATTTCCCTCTTTTCTATATAATTTCATTTTCATTTGTATATTGTTTATTATTTAACATCAAGGTCAAATGCGTCGTCTATATACCTTTTAATACATTCTGACACAATGCCTATAAAAAGCCAAGATGATCCTTTGAATTCACTTTGAGAAACTGGATATCGGAAAAACCACCGCCTTGCTTCGACTGAACCACCGCCTTGCTTCGACCGAAGCACGGCCTTGCTTCGACTGAACCAAAGCGGTGAAATACTCCTTTTGGTTTTTCCGAATTAAATTGTTTACCATGAGGATTTAAAAACAAAGCTTGATGCGGTAAATACAATTGAATAAGAGCAACTTTATGAATTTGTGCCGGTCGGATTTGTTTGTTATTAGAAAGTTCAATGACAACAATCGTATCGCTCTAGCAGCGATATAAGTTTTTCAACCTGCAACTCCGTAATGTCTGCACACAAGGAGATTCGTAAACGAGAAGTTCCCTCCGGAACAGAGGGCGGTCTTACAGGCAGAATGTGAAATCCCTCCTTTCTGAGCATTTGAGAAAGGAGAGTGGCTTTTTCACTCTCTCCGATAATGAAAGGAATGATATGTGTTGTACTTATCTTCGGTTGCTTCGAGCGGGATATAAATTGATGCAATAAACTTGCGATGTGTAATAAATGCACTCGCTTCTCTTTTAATTCTCCTAACTTGTTCAGAATAAATCGTGTCCAAGCAAGATTTACAGGAGGCAGAGCGGTCGTGAAGATAAGTGTGCGCATCGTATTGACAAGGAAGTGATGCAAAATGCTATTGCAAATAACAAATGCACCGACCGATCCGAGAGCCTTTCCGAAAGTTCCTACGAGAATATCAATATCCTGCAAGCAATTCAACTCTTCGCATAGTCCCAGTCCATTCGGTCCGAATATACCCACAGCATGCGCTTCGTCGATATAGAGAAGTAAGTTTGGATAAACACTCTTTAACATTACTAGTCGCTTTAAATCGGCACAATCTCCATCCATGCTGAATACGCTCTCTGTAACGATGATAATCTTATCATATTTCAGATGATTTTCGACCACTAACCGTTCGAGTTGCTGGTAATCGTTGTGACGGTAACGGATGTGTTTCCCTTTTGACAATTGAATTCCGTCAACAATGCTAGCGTGAATCAGCTTATCCGCAAGAACGAGTGTTTGGTCTGTACATATAGCGGGTAATATACCGCTGTTGGCGTGATATCCAGAACCCACCACCAATGCACTTTCAGCTTTGTATAATTCACAGAGCTTCTCTTCCAATTGGATATATTCAGACATGTTCCCAGTCAAAAGACGGGAAGAGGCAGCAGACATTTTCCAGTATTCCGGAGCAGCCGCCTCGAAAAATTCACGACGTAGTTCCGAATCGGAAGCCAGTGAGAGGTAGTCATTAGAGCTTAGATTAACAAATTCATTCTGTTGTAAATCAGTGCTTGCCGCTAACTCATCTATGTTGTAAAGAGTTCGCAGGTTTCCTTTCTGCTCGAGTTCGTGAAGTCTATTCTTGAAATAATTCATTTCTTACAGATCAAAGGGTTCAATACTGGATGTTTGTCTTTGCAACAACTCGGATTAGGGCTGAGGTTAAGAGTGTTAGTTCCTCTTTTGTAATAATAAAAGGAGGCATGATATACACTAATTTTCCGAAAGGACGTACCCACACGCCTTCTTCTACGAACATTTTCTGAATGATGCCCATATCAACGTTTTCTTTCATCTCAATAACCCCGATGGCTCCAAGGATTCTGACATCAGCCACCTGTGATAGTTCTATGGCCGGAGTCAACTCTTCAACGAGCTGCTTCTCAATCTTTGATACTTTGTTCTTCCAATCAGAACTCAACAATAGTGAAACCGATGCTCTGGCTACCGCACAGGCAAGAGGATTCCCCATAAATGTTGGTCCATGCATAAAGACGCCGGGAGTTCCATGGCTGATTGTTGAAGCAACCTCTCCGGTGGTAAGGGTCGCAGAGAGAGTCATGTATCCTCCCGTTAAAGCTTTTCCAAGACACATGATGTCGGGAGCAATGCCGGCATGTTCACATGCAAATAGTTTTCCCGATCGACCAAAACCTGTGGCTATTTCATCTAAGATCAACAATATGTTGTATTTATCACATAATTTTCTTGCCTCAACAAGGTATTGGGGATGATAAAAACGCATTCCTCCCGCGCCCTGAACGATTGGTTCGAGTATGAATCCCGCTAGTTCAGGACCGTGTTCTTTAAATACAGCCTCAAGAGGAGCCATCTCTTCCGGATTCCATTCACCGTGGAAGGTTGCTCGCGGCGAGGGAATGAAATGGCGAATCGGCAAGGCATTGCCAAAAATTCCATGCATTCCGGTAACCGGATCACACACAGACATGGCATTCCAGGTATCGCCATGATAACCGGAACGAAGTGTTACAAAGTTGGTTTTTTTTCTGTTCCCTTTTGAATACCAATATTGAACCGCCATCTTCAGTGCTACTTCTACAGCAACTGAACCCGAATCGGCATAAAAAATCTTGGTAAGTTCTTGTGGAACAATGCTTAGTAAGAGGCGTCCCAACGCTACAGCCGGTTCGTGAGTGATACCCCCGAACATGATGTGAGCCATTTTATCGACCTGAGTCTTGAGTGCGTCATTCAAAACGGGATGATTATACCCGTGAACGGCGGCCCACCAAGAGGACATGCCATCAATTAACTCGCGCTCATCATCAAGTATAATACGAACTCCGTGCGCTTCTTTTACGGGATATACCGGAAGCGGATTCGTTGTAGAGGTATAAGGATGCCATAGGTGGCGACGGTCAAATTCCAACATAAGATTAAGGATTTAAATGATGTATCCGGCTTCGGTAAATAATGTTTTGTCTTCTGCGACTTTGGATCCGATTGTAGTTAACAAATCCCCTACAATCGCAGAATTGATGCCGATTGCAAGTGCTTTTCGTTGCCCTTCTTTATTTAATTGGGTACGCCCTCCTGAAAAGCGGAGATACGCATCAGGGTTGATAAATCGAAAAATTGCGATGGTTCGTAATATCTCCTCTTGGGGAAGCGGAGCAGAATTTTGCAACGGGGTACCTTCGATAGGTGAGAGAAAATTGATGGGAATTGATTTTACCTTCAATTCTTTAAGGACGAACGCTAATTCGATCCGTTGTTCCATAGTTTCACCCATCCCGATGATTCCGCCCGAACAGACATCCATTCCCGCTTCTCTCGCTGCTTGTAAAGTCTCAATTTTCTGACGCTGATCGTGAGTAGTACACAACTCCCCGAACTTAGAGGGGGCAGTTTCCAAATTGCAATGGTATCGGTTTACACCTACCTCATATAGATTTTTCATGTCTTCGCTATCCAACAATCCAAGTGAGGCACAAAGGCTGATTCCTGATTTCTCGTGCATCTCACGATAACTTTCACAAACCGAAGCCATCTGTTTTTTTGTCAATCTTCGTCCACTGGCAACTAAGGAGAAGCGACGAATCCCTTGTTTCTCATGATAAATGGCTTGTTGGACACACGCTTCCTTTGGAAGTAGGTTATAAACCTCAGCCGTGGTTTTGTAGTGAGCGGATTGTGCGCACCATTTACAGTCTTCAGGACATTTGCCCGATTTTACATTCATGATTGAACACATGTCAAAGTCATCTTTCAAAAAGTGACGGGTAAGTTCTTGAGCTGCTTCAAATAACGTTTCGGCCGGAGTTTCGATTAAACCTCGAGCTTCTTGTTCGGAGATTGATCCTCCATTTAATATTCTGTTCTTAATGGTTTGTATCATAATTATTTAAAATAAAAAAAGACACTCCCGAATTCACATTACATGAAAACAGAAGTGCCTTTTACCAAATAAAACATATAGGTATGACGATTTGCAGGAGTTGCAATTGCAACGCCCGAAAACATCTGAGAGATTTCTAATCGCACCGGAAAGTCAATGGGGATATCGTCTTCTTTCTCCTCTTTTTCTTTCTGATATTGATCATAATGTATGTCATCAATTAATGAACGCACTTTCTTAGGAAGAGAGGCGTCAGCAATTGACTTTTTGAGTTGTCCGATAACGACGCAACGGCCTAAGCTGCAAAATGCACCGTAAGCTTTGCGACTCCAACGGAAAAACCGAAGAGAAGCAGTTCGTTTCGAATAAACTCTTTTTCTCATTTGTTATTGATTTGCGGGGTAAATATAATAAAAGAATCAGAACAACCTAACGACGGCTGTCTCAAGATTTGATTATATTTGCTATACATTATAGATTCATTCATTATGGTGATTAAAGAAAACTACCCTTTATTAGGACTGAATACATTTCATATGACGGTAAGTACCAGATGGTTTGCCGAATATTCAAATGTCGCAGAATTGCAGGATTTGCTTAAAAGTGACCTTTTGAGCAAAAATGAATTTTTTCATATCGGGGGAGGTAGTAATTTATTATTTACAAAGGATTTTCCCGGAGTAATTCTTCATTCTGCTATTCGGTTTATTGAAAAGAGGGATGAAAATGAGGAATCGGTTTATTTGCGTGTGGGAGCCGGCGTAGTTTGGGATGACTTCTGTCGCTTTGCTGTAGAGAATGGTTATGGGGGTGTTGAGAATCTTTCTTGGATTCCGGGCGAAGTAGGCGCTTCCGCAGTGCAAAATATTGGTGCTTATGGCGTTGAAGCAGGCGATTTGATCGATTCAGTGGAGACGATAGAGGTGCTTAGTGGAAATCCCCGTGTTTTTAAAGTTGATGCGTGTGGCTATGGATATAGAGAAAGCGTCTTCAAAAAAGAGCTCAAAGGAAAATATATCGTTACAGCAGTTGTATACAGATTAGATAAAACGCCTCATTATAAATTGGATTATGGAAATCTCCGTCACGAGTTAGCCGCTTTTTCGGATGTGTCGCTCGAGACGGTGCGTCAGGCGGTGATAGACATCCGTAAGAGTAAATTACCGGATCCGGATGTTGCCGGAAATGCGGGAAGCTTTTTTATGAATCCTGTAATAACGCGTTCTCAATTCGAGAAATTAAAACAAGAATATCCCGCTATACCCCATTATGATGTAAGTGAGGAAATGGTCAAAGTTCCTGCTGCATGGATGATTGATCAATGTGGTTGGAAAGGGCGTGAGCATGGGGGAGCAGCGGTTCATGACAAACAATGTTTGGTGTTGATCAATAAATGCGGAGCTACGGCTCGTGATATCCAGGAGTTAGCCGCAATGATCAGTGAATCGGTATGGGATAAGTTCAAGGTGTATATTTCACCGGAAGTAAACTATATATAAGATGAAAGTTACGATACTCGGAAGCGGAACTTCTACAGGAGTTCCTGAAGTGGGGTGTCGGTGTGAGGTTTGTACATCACCCGATCCTCATGATAAACGTTTGCGTGCCTCCGTTTTGGTTGAAACAGGAACGGAGGATATACTCATTGACTGTGGACCTGATTTCAGATATCAAATGATACGGAGTGGTACGACTCATTTGGATGGGCTGCTTTTGACGCACATCCATTATGATCATGTGGGTGGAATGGATGATTTACGTCCCTTTTGTCGTCATCAAGCGATGCAGGTTTTTGCAGAACGGCGCGTTTCGGATTCCTTGCGCGATAAATATGCGTATATGTTTCAGGATCACAAATATCCCGGAATTCCCGATATCGATCTAATTACGATTCACCGCCATTCATTTGTAATCGGCTCGACGGAGGTTATTCCGATTCGTTTGTTCCATTATAAATTACCTGTTCTAGGGTATCGTATCGGGGATTTTGCCTATCTGACAGATTTTACCATTCTTCCGGAATCGGAATTGTATAAACTGAACGGAGTGAAATTATTGATTATGGATGCTTTGCGTAAGACCAAACACCTTTCGCATTTATCCCTTGATGAAGCGTTGGTTATTCAAGATATGATTGGTGCCGAACGTACGGTATTCACGCATATGAGTCACCAAATGGGACTTCATGCCGTTGTGAATGAGGATTTGCCTCCGCATGTTTCGCTCGGATTTGACGGAATGCAACTTGAGATATAATAATGTGGATAATTAAAAAGTCGCTTTCGATTCAACCATCTTTTAATTCTTTTTGTTATAGGTAAAACTTAATACCTACAATTATGAATTCTAAAGAAATCGATACACGGGATACAGGTTCAAAACCGGCTCCTGAAACTTTTTACATTAAGATTACACCAGACGGTCCTTATGTTGTTTACGGTGCTCCTCCGTTGGATCAAGAGATTATTGTACCAAACGAAGATGGAAACTCATGGGTTTACCAAAAAGGGGAACATTTTAAACCGGCAGGAGAGCCCTATCACCTGTGTCGTTGCGGGGCTTCAAAACACAAACCGTATTGTGACGGCTCACATAAGAATGCAGACTGGAATCCAAAGGAAACGGCAGCTTTTGTAAATATTCTTGATGAATCGGAATGGTATGACGGTCCGGAAGCGATGTTGAGTGATGATCAGAAGCTTTGTGCATATGCCCGTTTCTGTGATGCTTATGGCCGGATTTGGAATCTGGTTGGAGAAACCGAGAATGAAGATGCCCGTAAAATATTTTTCCATGAAGCCGGTCATTGTCCTGCCGGAAGATTAATCGGATGGGATAAAAAAACAGGGAAAGCTTTTGAGCCGAAATTTGAACCCTCAATCGGTTTGATTCAGGATCCTCAGATAAAGGTGAGTGGTCCGATTTGGGTAAAAGGGGGAATCCGTATTGAAAGTGCAGACGGAAAGAGTTATGAGATACGAAACAGGGTAACTCTTTGTCGTTGTGGACAATCTTCCAATAAGCCATTCTGTGACGGTACGCATGCATCGTGTCATTGGGTAGATGATTTGCCTATGGAAGGCACCGGCGAAAAATGGTGATTATGCATTATCTGTTGTAACTCTTAAAATTTAATTCAAATGAACAACCTGTTTCAATCTTCCTCTCAGAGCACTTCATTGCAGAATACCTTCATAGCAAAAGTTTACGGTTGGATGACCTTGGCGTTAGCAATTACCGGCTTTACCTCCATGTTTATCGCCTCTTCACCGGGAATCGTCCAGGCTATTTATGGAAATCAATTTCTTTTCTGGGGACTGCTTATCGGTGAACTTGTATTGGTATTCGTCATATCGGGTGCAATTCAGAGAATGAGTTCCTCTACGGCAACACTGCTCTATCTTTTGTATTCAGTTCTAAATGGCATAACCATGTCCTTTATATTTCTGGTGTATACAAAAACGAGTATTGCTACCACTTTTCTGATCACCGCCGGAACGTTCGGAATTATGAGTATTTATGGATATGTAACCAAGAAAGATCTTACAAAGGTTGGGAACCTTCTTTTGATGGTATTGATTGGTGTAATCATAGCTTCAGTGGTAAATATCTTTTTGAAGAGTGGTACGCTCAACTGGATTATCACCATTCTGGGAATTATCGTATTTGTGGGGCTAATCGCCTATGATACTCAAAAAATCAAAAATATTGGTCATGCGGGTTTGGATGTGGAAACAGAAAAGAAACTTTCAATAATCGGAGCGTTGGCCTTATATCTTGATTTTATTAATCTATTCCTGCTTTTATTGAGCCTTTTTGGTGGAAGACGAGATTAATTTCAAAAATTCAATCTTGAAGAATATTTGTAGTAGCGGAGATCTTATTTAAGATCTCCGCTTTTTATTTGAATTGAATTTAAAGAAGCGTGAAGGGTTAAGTTCTATTAGGTGATAAATGTATAAATAAATTATATTATATAAAAATTATATCGTAAAACGGGTACTTGTCTTAATAAAATGCAAGGAATTTGATATTGTACAACACATTTGTACCTTTGCTTAATACTATTTATATGTATTAACAAAGTAATCCACTATCAGATGAAAAAAATGTTAATTATCTCTGCGCTTGCAATCTCATCATTCAGCGCAGTGAAAGCTCAGGACGGCTTACAATTAGGAGCTAACCTTGGACCAACAATGGGTCTTTCTTTGAAATACAATTTCAGCCAGGTGCATGCATTCGAAGGTATTGCAGGATATAATATCCAACATGACGGTCCTTCATTCAAATTCATGTATCAATATAATATCGCACTTGTAGACGCTTTGCGTTTGTATTTTGGTGCAGGTATTCATATGGGTGGCTATCATCTTGCAAACTACAAGCACGATCGTCACGGTGATTTTGCATTCGGTTTGGTTCCGACAGTTGGTTTGGATTATTCATTCAGAGGAGCACCGGTTGCAATTGGTTTCGGATATGAACCGGCGATCAACTTTACGACTCACAATGCTTGGGATGATGTAGCTTTCAAAGTTAGATATAAATTCTAATCACAAAGAAAAAATAAAGAAGGTGGATAGTTCCGAAAATATACGTGAACTATCCGCCTTCTTTATTTTATTGAAAGCGATGAAAATTGATTATCTTTGTAATCTATATTAGATAAATAGTGTACAGATGAATTTTCCTGGCTCGGTAGGTGTGGAGATACCTATTGGAGATTATTAACGGGAGCGTCTGATTTGAATGTAAAATAAAATAAAAATAAATACAGATGAAATTGACGGATGTTTGGTTTACAGCCCTTTCGGAAGCTGAAAACGGTGATATGGTGTTTGTAAGTGGTCGTGACCATATCATGGAATTCATCAAATCAGGTAAGTTTAAAGAACGTGCCGAGATTTATTGGAAGTATGAGGGTGATTCAAAAGGAATGCCTGACAACCAAACCGGAAAGCTGATGGAAGAGGTCCAGGATGCTCTACAGAAAGCAATGGAGAAAGATAAACTGGCAATTCTTACAGGTATTTATACAGGAAGTAATGAGCGTACCTGGGTATTTATCACCCGTAATGTTCCTGCTTTTGGAGAATGCCTGAATAAAGCGCTTGCCAATTTCGAATTGTTGCCGATCACGATCTATACCGAGAAAGATCCGGATAATGAAGAATATCTGGATATGTACGAAATGAAGAAAAATGCCGTAGATTAATTGATTTGCGGAACATTCATAAACTCCCGTTTGTTTATAAGTCATCATCATTTAATCGATCTGACTTATGAACAAACGTTTTTTTATTTTAGGGCTTTTCGTAAGCCTTAGCCTTTTTATTTTTGCGCAAAATAATTGGTATGAGGTAAAATCAGGAGTGATTCATTCGAAAGTGAATGCCGGCGGAATCATTCTTGATCAAAAAGAGTATTTTGAAGATTGGGGCCGTCGTATCGCTATAGAATCTGTGATGGGGGTAAATGAGCATGCGCTTAAAACTCGAACGATTTATGGGGATAAGATGATGACTATGATTAAAATGGAGACTCAGGAAGCACTCCAATATCCACGTGTGCGACCCCGTATCAACTGGCTTGAATTGGATTCATTGACTGAAAAAGCTTTTAATGTCCGTTATCTTGGAAGAGTTGATCTAAAAGGGTACAAATGTGATCTCTACAAATTTACAATTGATGATAACGGTAGAAAAGAGGAGGTTACACATTGGGTGTATAAGGGAGTTCCGATTCAATATCATACTGTAAACAACGGAGTGGTGATGGAGCAAGAGTTTCTTAGTTTTGAAGAAAACCCCTCCATTGACGCTGCATTGTTCCAATTACCTCCCAATGTAGAGATAAAAGAGTGGAAATAAAAGTGAGATAATTATGGAAAACAAGGATCTTCTAAGCGATAATGGCCGAATTGAATTAAAGGAGGATATAGAAGAGTTGCACTCGATGAGTGAAGAGAATAGTGCTTCTTATAAAAGCCATTATCTTAAAGCTCTTGCGGAAATTGACCGTCTGCGTGCAGAAGTGATTGAATTGCGTAAGATAATCGAGAGATACAAAGGTGAAATCAACCTTATTCAAGATCCGGATTAGCGTGATCTTTTAATCGTACGGATAAGCATCGCTTACAAATACAAAGAGCAGAAGAAACTCGTTGAAGTTTCTTCTGCTCTTTACTCTTTTAGGGAGACGAATTAAGTTATTTCACAGTTTGAAGAAGTTGCGGCACTTCTCCATATACCGGCAATTTCCCATCCCATTTCTCAATATACATCTGTTGAATGATTAAAGGAGTAAGGGCACTTGCTTTCATGTCGTTTTCATATTTCTCCGTTTCAGCCTTAATACGACGGATGCGTGCGTCGGCTTCAGCCTGTCTCACTTTATTTTCAGCCTGCATTGCTTCCTGAATCGTACGGTTTTTTGAATCAATCGCATCTTTTAAGGATTGAGGAGGTGTGATGTTTGAAGTTAGTTGCTGATAGATGAATCCCTCTTTGCGAAGTGTTGTTTCAAGACGACTTTGAACTTCTTCTTCAAAAACACCACGGTTGCTCATTAATGAGTCTGAAGAGAAGCTGTTGGCAGTAAGGCGATAACAGTCGTAAATGACGTTTTTCAAATATCCATTTTCCAATTCGCGCAGACTTTTACGATATTGTCTGAAAATACGTGGTACCGAATCTTGGTGTACATAATAACTTAATGTAGGATCAACGGTAAATTCTGAACCGTCCTTTGCATTTACCCGAAACACTTCATAGTCTTTGACTTGAGTATAGATTGGAAATTCATAGATTGCGGTGAAAAGGGGCATGTAAACCACCCAACCTGTTACTTCAGTTATATCGTCAACACCTTTGTTGTCACCCACTAGATTAACACGGATTCCGGTATGACCGGCATCAATTCGCTCCATGCGAACAAAAAGGCTCAGTACAAAGACGATAAGTGCCGCGAGGACAAGAATAATAATACCTTTGATAAGAGTTTGATTCTTCATTTATTTGATGATTAGAGTTGAATATCCCTTTCGGAATAAATTTATTTAAATGATTTGAAGCAGGTCGGCGATTACAAAGTTGCTTCCTCCGATGAAAATAAAATCATTTGCATCACTCTCGTTGAGAGCCGCCTTATAAGCGCTTTCGACAGTTGGAAATGCTTCACCTTTTAAGGCAGCATCTTGGGCCAGACTTTTCAGTTGATCGGCTTCCATCGCTCTGTTAACGGATGCTTTTGTGAAATAATAATGAGCTTTCTTCGGCAAAAGAGCTAAAATGCCAGTTATGTCTTTGTCGTTTGCCATCCCCAATACGATTCGAAGTTTCTTGTATTTCTGCTTGCTAAGTTGGTTTACAATGTATTCGATGCCCCCTTTGTTGTGGGCGGTATCGCAATAGGTTAAAGGGATGTTTTTGATTTTCTGCCAACGTCCCTGTAGTCCGGTTAGCTCAGTTACATTTTTAAAACCTTTATATACAGCTTCTTTCGGTATATTGAAATTCTTTAGGAGACTTAATGCCGTTAATATGGTAAGGGCGTTTTTTTGCTGGCATTCGCCACCAAGTTCACCTATAAGATCCGGGTATAACGCTGTCTGGTAAAGCCATTCTCCTTGAGGAGTCTGCTCTGCTTTCGATAAAATTCCGCTTTCTTCTGCAAAATAAAGCGGTGAGTTCTGTTCGATCGCTTTTTGTTTGAACACTTCTTTTACTTCACCAACGGCTTCTCCTATAATAACCGGAATTCCAGTTTTCATGATTCCAGCCTTTTCGGCAGCAATTTCGGGAAGGCTGTTACCCAAAAATTGCACATGGTCAAAACTGATGTTGGTGATGACGGATAATTCAGGTGTAAGGATATTGGTGCTGTCGAGTCGGCCGCCAAGTCCTACTTCAATGATAGCTACATCGACTTTTGCTTCTCTGAAATAACAGAAAGCCATCATCATCGTCAATTCAAAGAAGGAGGGATGGATGTGTTCAATGTTTGAGAAATGATCCGCCACGAATTCTATTACGTATTGTTTGGGTAACATTTGGCCGTTTACACGGATTCGTTCTCTGAAATCGACCAGATGCGGAGAGGTATATAATCCAACTTTATATCCTGCCTCTTGAAGTATGGCCGCCAGGGTATGCGATGTGGAGCCTTTGCCATTGGTGCCTCCTACATGTATGGTTTTAAAAGAGTGGTGCGGATGGTTGAAATAATTATCCAGAGCTTCTGTATTTGCCAAGCCGGGTTTATATGCGGATGCACCCGAATGTTGAAATACAGGAACCTGATTAAATAAGAACTCGGTGGTTTCTTCAAATGACATCATGATGAATTCCTTTAATAGCTTTTAATGAGGGGAATCGCTGAGTTTCCTCTTTTTCAGTTTGCAAATATCCATATTTATTTTCTATTTTGTTTCTTTTCTCTTCTTTGAAGTAGGAAAACTCATTACGTTTCGCTAAATTTATAGGAAGTAAAGAACTATATATCTTTAAATCGACCCTTTAAAATTAAGAAACATGAAGAATTTTGTATTGGATACCAATGTTATTTTGCATGATGCCTCTTCGATATACAACTTTCAGGAGAATAATATCTATCTTCCGATCGTGGTGCTTGAGGAGTTGGATAATTTTAAAAAAGGTAACGAACAGATTAATTTCAATGCGCGCGAATTTATTCGTGAGATTGATAAGATCACAGATAATAATCTCTTTACAAAAGGTGCTTCATTAGGACCTGGACTTGGTAAACTTTATATTGTAGTAGGAGAGCAAAACAATCCGGAGATATTAAAGGCGTTCCCGGAGAAGAAGGCAGACCATCGAATCTTATCCACAACCAAAAGTATTATTGACGCTCATCCCGATCAAAAGACAATTTTGGTGACAAAAGACCTCAATCTGCGTATGAAGGCGCGTTCGCTTGGTATTGAAGTGGAAGATTACAGATCGGACAAAGTGAAGAACACCGATCAGTTTGATAAAGAAAATCGGATTATTGAAATAGCCGATTCGGCCATCATCGATAAGATGTACAAAGAAAATCGCTCTTTTGACGTTGAGGAGTTAGGGATCGGAGAGGAACTGCTCGCGAACGAGTGTTTTACACTAAGCGATGGAAATTCATCGATCTTATTGCGTTTTGATCCTTTCATCCGGAAGATCCGAAAAATAGAAAAAATTGTCAGTTCCGGAATTAAACCCAGAAATGCGGAACAGGCTTTCTCATTGGAAGTTCTAAATGATCCTGATATTAAACTCGTGGCGCTTACCGGACGAGCCGGAACAGGGAAAACCCTTCTCGCATTGGCCGCAGCTCTGAAACAAAGTAAAACCTATAAACAGATTTTGCTAATGAGACCGATCGTCAGTCTTTCAAATAAAGATATCGGCTTTTTGCCCGGTACAGAGAAAGATAAAATCGCTCCCTATATGCAGCCTTTATTTGATAATCTAAATGTCATCAAGTATCAGGGTGGAGATGGACTAACGAAACAAATAGAGGAGCTCCTTACAACAGAGCGTCTTTCTATTGAGGCGTTGGCCTTTATTCGCGGGCGCAGTCTAGCAGAAACATATTGTATCATAGATGAGGCTCAGAACTTGACTCCTCATGAGATTAAAACCATTATAACCCGAGCAGGAGAGGGCACTAAAATGGTATTTACAGGCGATATCCATCAGATAGACTCTCCTTATCTGGATTCTCAGTCTAACGGATTGGCTTATATGATTGATAAAATGAAAGGACAACCACTGTTCGCTCATATCAATCTCGTAAAAGGGGAACGCAGTGAATTAGCCGAAATTTCAAGTCAGCTTTTATGATCTGATGATTCAATCAGAGAATTGCTTCATTCGCATTACCCGTTTTCATTATTAAAGTGCAGGAAACAAAATAGAAATAATACGATGAAGAACAGAACTATAAATGCCTTTTTAAGTTTGATCACACTCTTCATTTTAACATCATGTTTGTTCAATGAGGAGGTTGAGATTTATACTACGGAAGCTACTACGAATGATTGGATTTATAAAACCATGAAAGCTAATTATCTGTGGTTGGATGATATTCAGTCTGTTGATAGCTATGATCTGTATGCACAGGCGGAGACATTTTATAACTCTCTTCTGTCAGATCAAGAGAAAAAGGTTCGTAATAATAAGACCTATTGGTATTCTTATATGGAGCAGATAGAACCGTCTCCAACTAAAACGCGTCTTTTTGAAATAGATGGCAGAAGTTACGGGCTGGAGTTGGTATTGTATGCAATTCAAGGAACTGAAAATTATTATGCCAGAATTCTTTACGTTGTACCGGGATCTCCGGCTCATCAGGCCGGTGTTCGCAGGGGTATGTGGGTATTGAAAGTGGATAATGTTGCGATAAACGCTACTAACTACAACCGGCTGTTAGCAGGTAATGGAGCCTCGATTGGGATATACGAAGGGGATTATTCGGAAAACATTCAAATTCAAAAAGAGTTGTCCCTTTCCGCCGCTGTCGTAATCAAGGATAGCCCTATTCTCAAAGATACGCTGCTGAGATTCGATAATAGAAATGTAGCTTATTTATGTTATACTCATTTCTCAACCGGACCGGACGGATTTAGTGATAAATCATGGGATCAGGAACTGAAGGAGGTCTTTAAGCGTTTTAGAGATCAAAATGCACAGGAACTGATTCTCGATCTGCGTTTTAACAGAGGAGGTTACCTCACGTGTGCTCATCTGCTAGCTTCCATGATCATTCCTGAAAGTGTATTCGGCGAGACTTTTTGTAACGTGAGTTATCACTCTTCACGGAAACAGCGAAATTATTCGTTGAAATTTGATTCAACCACAAAAGGTGTACAGAACCTCAATCTAAATAGGGTTTACATTCTTACATCCGGAACAACCGCTTCCTCCAGTGAGGTGGTGATGAATGGGTTGCAGGCCAATGGGATAATGTCTGTTATTCAGATAGGAACCACTACGGAAGGGAAAAATGTGGGATCTGAAGAATTTGTAAACAAAGAAGCCGGTTGGAGTTTACACCCTATAGTGGCATCAATTACCAATAAAGATGAATTCGGAGACTACAAAGAGGGATTCACTCCGATAGGCGATTACTATTATGATGAATTGAGTAGAAAGAAAACCCTTGGCGAATTAGGTACGGCGGAGGATGCGTTGATCTCAAGAGCCCTTTATGATATGGGACTGATTTCAGAGTTGCCTTCAGCAATTACAGATAGCCGCTCATCCAACCAAACAAGAAGCTCCGATATGCCATTCACTCCCTCTTACTCCTCTTTATCGCTGAAATTAACTGCATCAGGAATATTATTGAATCAGTAAATTTTTTATTAAAGTGCTGCTAACCAAATATGTGTAGATGTTGTAATATAAAACAAATTACAACATCTATTTTTAATATTGCACAGATTACGCTCTTAAAAGCGAAATGTCTTACTTTTGTGCTTCTGGATTCAAAACATTGTGTGATGAAGAAACTTTTTTTATTTCTTTCTTTTTTATCGACGGCCTCTTTTCCCCTTTTATCTCAACGAGTAGGGCTAGTTTTAAGTGGAGGGGGAGCCCGCGGAATTGCCCATATCGGCGTAATTCAAGCATTGGAGGATAATAATATTCCGATTGATTATATTGCCGGAACTTCTATGGGTGCCGTTGTTGGCTCCATGTATGCAATGGGATATTCTACCGAAGAGATGATCGCTTTGATTAAGTCTGATGAATTTAGGCTATGGCAAACAGGTAAGATAGACGATAGTATGATTAACTATTTCAAAAGACCGGAAGCCACTCCTGCTTTTTTTAGTGTTAAGACGAACTTTTCAGATTCTACAAAGATCAAACGACGTTTTCTTCCCCAAAGTCTCATCAATCCGCTACCGATGAACTTTGCTTTTATGAAATTATTTGCCGCTTCAACATCCCGTTGCAAAGGCGATTTCAACAATCTGTTCGTCCCTTTTCGAGCCGTAGCGTCTGATGTCTACAACAAAAGACCTTTGATATTGGGAACCGGAGAATTAGGGGATGCGGTTCGCGCTTCCATGACTTTTCCTTTCGTGTTTAAACCCATTATGATTGACGGCATACTTGCCTATGACGGAGGAATCTATAACAACTATCCCGTAGATGTGATGAAAGAGGATTTTGCTCCTGATTTCATCATTGGGAGTGTTGTTTCTGATAATCCTGCCAAACCGGAAGAGGATGATCTGATGACGCAAATCGATAATATGGTGATGCAGAAAACCCGTTATGAAATTGATTCGATCGATGGTATATCCATTAAGTTTAAATTAGACGATGTTTCTCTGTTGGATATGCATAAAGCGGATGAGATTTACAAGATCGGTTACGATAAAGGAATCGCCTATGTAGATCAGATCAAGAAGCGTGTAAAAAGGGAGATGCCCAAGGAGGCAGTTGTGATAAACCGTCAACATTATCGGAGTCAAGATCCTATCGTTAAGTTCTCAGATGTAAAGATTGAGGGTCCTAATACGCTCCAGTCGCGTTTCATTAAAGACCAATTTCAGATTAAGGAGGGAGAAACACTTTCGATGCAAGATGCCGAGCGAAACTATTTCGGTCTGTTATCTGATTCGAAGATTACTGAAATCATGCCTTATGCAAAACCGAATCAAGAGGGGAACTTTGATTTACTTTTGAATGTAAAATTGAATAAGGATCTTGAAACTTCAATCGGTGGTTTTATTACTTCGATGAACTCGAACAGGATCTATTTCGGCGCAAACTACCGGATATTGAGTCTCTATGCGGCAGATATGCGAATGAATGTGCAGTTAGGAAAGTCTTACAATACAGTGAATACCGGTATTCGTTTAGACCTACCGTTGTCGTTGCCTATTTATGTAAACGCGCGTTATTCTTTCATCAGTCAAAAGTATTATGAAAGTGATAAACTTTTCTCCCTGTCTGAATCTCCGTGCTTTATCGATCAGAGTGAGAATTATGGAATGCTGGAAATAGGAATGCCTCTCTCAACTGCCGGGAAATTGGTGTTTGGAGGAGGATACGGATATCTTCGTGATGCGTATTACCAAAGTAATCAAATCGATTTTAGTTCCAATGACGCGGATTTGAGTCGATACAAATTGTGGTGTCTGCTTCTTAAGTTCGATATAAACCGAATTATGACGCGTGACTATCCAACAGAAGGTCATCGTCATTTATTACAAGGAAAGTTTCTAAGTGGGTCTGATACATTTCTTCCTTCATTAGATCAAATAGAGGGGACTTCTAAATCGGATCGTACATCCGAGAATCACAAATGGGTGCAGATTAATTATAAAACAGAGTACTATTTCAATCCATCAAAGAAATTTGCCTGGGGAGTAAGCGGGGATGCTTTTGTTTCCAATAAGCCTACTTTCTCAAATTATACTGCAACCATTCTTCAGGCTCCCGCATTTACTCCAACCCAACACAGTAAGGTTGTCTTCAACCAGTATTTCAGAGCTATGAACTTTATTGCAGTGGGGATCAAGCCTATTTGGAAGATTAATTCGATACTCCAATTAAGAGGTGAGATATATGGATTTCAGCCTCTGAGAAGAATTGTTCCAGGAGTAAATAATAAGGCTGAAATAAAAGCTTTTGAGTTAGACCCGTTACATTTGGCGGAAGTGTCTGCCGTCTGTAAACTTCCGTTTGCAAGCATTTCACTTTTTGTCAATCATTACAGCAAGCCTAAGAATGATTGGAATTTCGGTTTAAATATTGGTTTCTTGATTAATACACCGAAATTTGTTAATTAAGAAGCTGTTAGAGTTTACCTGCATTCTAAAAATTCTCATCAGGATATTTCTAATTGAAATCCCTTTCTCTTATACCGACACCCACTGCGGGGAAGGAATTAAGAGAAAGGGATTTCTTATTTGGCTCGAGGCCTGGTAGTTAATACGCGTAGTTCCCAAGAAAGGGGATTACGGGTCGTGCTGATTAGAGACGAGGAGCCTGATTAAGGCCTCTTTCTTCACCGAATGTCAGACGATAAGTGCCGGCTATGCTATTGAAAATCATATCTCCATCAGGAAGATATTGGAAATATCCCTTTCCACCGTTACCATACTGCGTGAATGAAGAGAATACTACCTGATTCTTGTAATCGCCACTATACCAGTCATATCCTTTTACACTCCAACCTTCTTCCTGATTGTCTGAATTGAAGGCATTAAGTAAGAACAATTTACGGTTGGTATTTACAACCGGTTGCATTGCGGAACAACCCATACCCGGATTGGCCCATACACTTAGCCATTCATTGTTCTCATAATCCCATTGGAAGCGTTCCACACCTTTCGCATTTGGTAATATAGATCCTTGAAGAGCTAATTCAGGAATTGAAACCGGAGCCGGATAACCATTGATGCTATTTACAAATAAAGCACCATAACCTAAAACGGGTAGCGTATGGTAAGATTGTACATAAGGAGGCATCGTAGCTGAAGTAAGTCCGAGTTTGACTTCAATCATTCCTGCGACCCTTGGAGAAGGTGTTCCGACTTTTTGTTGAAAATTAGTAGGAATCGAGTCGCGCCAGAATGCAACGAGATTTGTTCGTGCCGCACCGTCGCAGATTACCACGAGTTTATCGGGATCATTACCAAATCCCATTAATACAGGTGTTGCGAGTAATCCACCTCCCTGAGTAGCGATTTCGGGATTTTTATCGAATGAGATCGGGCAACTCCATGCACCGTCTGATTCATTAACAGATAGTGTGGTTCCATTCCATACCATTTTGAACATTAGAGAATCAGAAACGGCATAAACTCCATTCTTGTCATCAATAGCAACTCCGCTGAAGAACTTCTGAACCGGTATGACCTGGAGGTGATTTCTGATCGTTAGGCTGTCTCGGTTTACCACACAGAAGTGACCTTGTTCCGTATTCAGTATCAGATAACCGTCATAACTCATTTGTAAGCCGACTACTTTATCATCTTTTTTTATAAGATCGCTTAGATCGAGACTTTTGGATATTTTTAATCCTTTAGTAGGGTCGTCGGAGTTTACAAGGTTGATGGCAATCAACGATTGGTTGTAGAAAGTAAACAATGTGTTGTTTTTATCCACCAACGGGAATCGTCCGTTAAACCTCTTTGCTCCATACTCTTTTCCGAATATATTCTTTGTTGCTTTCTCCAGCTCAGCTCCTGTGGTATAGAACGTATCGGCAAAGGCACTTATATCGCGCGTACTAAGTGTGTCGGACATTTTTCCCGATAAGGAAATGCGACCTACCTGTTTGAAGGAGTCGTTCGTTGTGTTTATGTAATAAGCCGATTTTAAATCAGTCAGCCAATAATAGCCATTAGATGTGGAGTTGAGTAACATTGAAGGAAGGATAACAGGGAGAACCTCCTTCAATTGATTGGCATACACTTGAAAACTCTGCTCTTTTACAGGAAGAGAGAATGAATTTGTCTGAGCAGAATTAAAATGTTCAACAGAATAATCACCTTTCGCAAGGAATGGGTTGGTAGGTGCCTCCGTTAGAATTTCAGCTTTGGCTATTTTCTCTTGGGGAGTTTCCATCGGTTTTTGTTTCTTGTTGCCGCAACCGGTAAAGAAGAACGTACCGGAAAGCAGACAAAAAATAAACAAAGAAGTGAGTTTTTTCATCTGAGTATGTATTTATTAGTTTTCACAGCAGACATAAAATTGTCTGAATTCTATTATGACAAACTAATAACACTCATAGAAAATGATTTGTTTGCTATTTTACTTTCTCTCTGAAATGGTTGAAGGTGGCTTGAATCTTATTTACATGATCTAGCGTGGTGTTCCCCGGAAAATAACCGCATTTTACAATTGAATCATTATAATATTGGGGATTGCTTTTGAGTTGGAGGCAAAGTGCCACGTTTCGATCCCATACATAGGGGTCATATCCGTATTTTGAGGCAAGCGCCATCGCGTCGAATATGTGTCCCACGCCCGCATGAAAGGCTCCCAATACGAATTTTACCCGTTCGTTCGGATCTTTGACTTTAGCAAAGCTCTTTTGGAGTGCTGCAATGTATTTTACACCTGCTTCAATATTCGCTTCAGGATCTGCGAATGTTTGCTC
Source organism: Bacteroidales bacterium (assembly GCA_036655355.1). GTDB lineage: Bacteria > Bacteroidota > Bacteroidia > Bacteroidales > JAUNSR01 > JAUNSR01. The sequence goes on along the minus strand of JAVVQG010000007.1, from coordinate 171,353 downwards.
TGTTAGCCCGAAATTCTTGCCGGTGACAGGCATTAGCTGCATCAGGCCTCTGGCTCCGGCCCACGAGGTCACTTCGGGATTAAAGCGAGACTCTTGGTAGGAGAGGGCTGCCAGTAACCGCCAATCCCATTTTAACACAGGTGAATAGCGTTGATAAAGCGGATCGAAAACAGAAAGTCTCCCAGGCTCGTTTGAAATGAATGCTTCATATAATACAGTCTCATTCGATTTGCTTCTTTCAAAATAGCGTTTTGAAATAGCAGCATATTCAGGGGCTCTTCTTTCCTGTGTCATCCATTCATTAACAGCCGTAGCAAGCGAGTCAGCATTATTGTTTACAATCCATGAACTTCGTTGGGGAAAACTTACCTGAAGTTTGATATCCAGGTTGCTATGATAGGTTTTGTTGACACGCGCAACGTTATCATCCGCCAACGTACAGGCAATGGTGCCGTCAGCAACCATTTCGATGAGGTCTTCTGAAGTGAGGGAGTCTTTCTTGATGAAATGAATTTTAATGCCTCCCCCTAGCTCGTCATTGAGATTACGTATACGGGTTTCATATTTCGTGCCGGCTTCAACATAAACATCCTTTCCAATAAGTGCTGTGACATCTTTTATCAACGCACGTTTATTCTCCTTCCTTTGAACAAGAACCTGTGAGGTGATATTTTCGTTTCCGCAGTGGATGATGCCCTGTTCCTCCGGATTCAAAGTATAATTTATCGGGAAAGCTACTAAATCGCCTTTTCCCTCTTTCAGCATCTCCGCTAATTGGTTGATGTTATTGGCTACGATAACCGTCGGCTTCAATCCCAAAGAATGAGCGAAGTTCCTTACTAGTTCGAATTCATATCCCATCTCTTCCCCTTTGTAAATAAAATAAGAGGTGGAGCTATACAGCGTGAGGATTCGTAATTCGCCGCTTTGGATAATTTCCTGATAACTTCTACTAACGGGTTCTTCTTCGAATAATATCTGGTTTTTGCATCCGATAAGGAACAAACACGAGATAAAAAGGAATAAAATGATTTTTCGCATAGAATTTATTTTGCCGTTTATAGTCATGTCGTATCGTAAAATTACAAAAAGAAGTCATTGCCAGAATTAAAAACAAAAAATCCGGTTCCTCTTTTATACACTCTTGTCAAGAGAATAAAGAGGAGTCGGATTTTCTATAGAGAAACCGGAAACGATCAAATTTCAGAAAGGCCCAGTTTCCCTCCAATGTAATTGGTAAGGATATCGATAGCAACCTGGTTATTTCCACCTTGTGGGACGATTAGATCCGCGAATCTTTTTGTAGGCTCGATATGTTGGTTATGCATCGGTTTAAGAACTTTTTCATAACGATCAATTACCATTTCTACGGTTCTTCCACGTTCTACACAGTCTCGGCTGATTACTCGGATTAAACGGTCATCGCCGTCTGCATCAACAAAAACCTTAATATCCATCATGTTGCGTAGGTTTTCATCTGTCAGAGCCAAAATCCCTTCGATAATTACCACATCGCGCGGTTCTACCAAAATAGTATCTTCCGAACGAGTGCAGGTAAGATAAGAGTAGATGGGTTGTTGAATACTTTTACCCTCCTTCAGTTCACGTATCTGTGCTGCAAGAAGTGCCCAGTCGAAAGCTGCCGGTTCATCAAAATTAAGCTGTAACCGCTCTTCAAGAGGAAGGTGGCTGCTATCTTTATAATAGGAATCCTGAGGGAGAACTGCGACCTCATTGGGCGGAAGGCTCTGAATAATTTTGCGAACAACCGTTGTTTTACCAGAACCGGTTCCTCCTGCAATGCCAATAATCAACATAATAGTAAATAGGTATATGAAATTATTTATTTAAATTTGCCATTATTCAACAGGTTTTAAAGAAAAACCCATGTCTGACTTACAAATATAATAATAAGGCGCCAGATATGCCCAGCGAGCCTCTGATTTATTGTATCGGACGTGTTAACGAATCATTTACCCATTAAAATTTGAATAGAATCAATGATTAAACATGTATTACTGTTTAAGCTTCGTGAGATGGAAACACCCGAGCTTAAGATGGAGATTATGCTTGAGATTAAAACCCGACTTGAAGGGCTGAAAGCTGTAATTCCGGCAATTCACTCGATAGAAGTGGGGATTAATGCCAATCCGAAAGAGAGTTATGATATAGCTCTGATCTCAGAACATCAGGATTGGGATGCCCTGGCTACTTACCGGGATGATCCGCATCATGTTGCAGTAGCACAATTCATCGCACAATACAGAGAAGAGCGCGCTTGTGCTGACTTCGTATTCTAATGGTGTAATTGCTCACACCTATCTGAATATTCTGGTGTTTATCGGATATTCAGATAGGATTCTTTAAATCCAAGAAAATAAAGAACACCTTCCAAACCGATTGTCGAGATGGATTGTTTCGCAGTTTCCTTTACCTTGGGCTTTGCATGAAAAGCAATTCCCAAACCAGCGGTAGAAAGCATCGGAAGGTCATTGGCTCCATCGCCGACTGCTACGGTTTGTGCGATATCTACATTTTCCACCTGCGCTAACAATTTCAACAGTTCCGCTTTCCGCTTTCCATCTACAATTTCCCCCAGATGTCTTCCCGTAAGTTTCCCATTTTCCACCTCGAGTTCATTGGCGTAGACATAATCAAAGCCTAGCTTCTCTTTCAGGTAATGTCCGAAATAAGTAAATCCTCCTGAGAGAATCGCGGTTTTGAAACCCATCTTCTTCAATACACGCATCATTCGTTCAAGTCCTTCCGTATAGGGGAGGTTATGTGCAATGTCTTCAAGCACTGATACGTCAAGACCTTTCAGTAGGGCGACACGCTCTCTGAAGCTCTCACAGAAATCAATTTCTCCCCGCATTGCTCTTTCTGTGATATCTCGTACCTGTGCTCCAACCCCGGCACGATCTGCCAATTCGTCTATCACCTCAGTCTGAATCAGTGTTGAGTCCATATCGAAACAGATTAGGCGGCGACTACGTCTATACATATTATCTTCCTGAAAGGAGATATCGAATTCAAGTTCTGTAGAAAGGCGCATGAAATCAGATTGCATCTCCTCCCGATTTACAGGGGTGCCTCGTACGGACAATTCCACACACGATTTGGTCTGTTCTGTATCTTCTTCAAGTGGAGGACGACCGGTTAATCGTTGGATTGCATCAATATTGAGTTCCTGCTTTGCAATGATTTTGGTTACTTCAGCAATCTGTCTGGCGGTAAGTCTGCGCCCGAGCATTGTGATGATATAACGGTTTTTGCCCTGTCTTCCCACCCAATCCGTATACTCCTGTACGGTAACGGGAGTAAAACGAATGTGAACTTCAAGTTCATATGCTTTAAAAAGCAATTCCTTCATGATATCTCCCGCATTTTGCTTTGTTGTACGAAACAAAATGCCTAAAGACAGGTTATGATGAATATCCGCTTGACCGATATCCAGAATGATTGCGTTGTGAGTAGCTAAAACCTCTGTAAGAGCAGAGGTGAGTCCGGGTTTGTCAGCCCCCGAAATATTTATAAGTATGATTTCAGTTTGATCGCTCATGGAAAACGCTTAGAGTTGGTTTAAGTACAAAGATAGATAATATGAGGAAGAATGGGATTTACCCAATCAGAAAAACAATAAAAAAGCGCTTCCATTATTGAAAATTAATTTTCATTTTGAATGAACAATACACAAATTGAAGTTGTTTTGGTAGTTGTGGTGACATTTTGATAAACACCTTTATTTGCAAATATTTGGAATTATAATATTTTTAAACCTATCTTTGTCACAGCTTTTCACCAATGGGCGATAGGAATATGTGAATTAAACTATCTGCTAACTGCTGAAAATCAGCGGGTCTCTGCATTCTGGTAGAGATTTAGTACAAACCGTAAACCGGATTTATGAACAAATTAATGTCTGGTGTTACGTTACTTCTGGCTCTTCTTACCACTTCATTCGTGGATAAGAATGCCAAACCTGGAATAGGTCTTTCAGAGGGCAGCTCAGCCCCGGAGTTTCAAATTGACAATTTGAAATCTGAATCCTTGAAAGGGAAAAAGGTATTGGTTAGTTTCTGGGCGGCATATGATGCCCGGTCTCGTGTTAACAATTCGTTACTAGCTGCCAATCTCAAGAAAATGACAGGTGATATTGAACTCGTTTCAATAGGCTTCGACGAAAGTTCCCTTATATTTGAGGAAACTGTTCGAATGGAACACCTTGAAAGAAGTACGCAACATCACGAACGGAACGGCAAAAACTCTGATATTTTCAGAGCTTATCGTTTGAAAGAGGGGTTCACGAATTACTTGCTTGATGAGCATGGTGTGATAATCGCGAAAAACCTCAATCCGAAAGAGCTTAAAGAGTTGATGAGTATGAATCACTGAAAAAAAGAAAGCTTTTTTAAAATCAAAAAGGCAATGAAAGAATCCGAAAAGGAATCTTTTATTGCCTTTTTTTATTGTGATCAACGGCTTACCAATATAAAGTTAGGGGATGTTACCGAAGAGAGATGCGCCTAAATAAATTAGGATAAGGTTGAGGTATTTCAGATCCGGGTTGCCCGATTATTTAGGGGCTTTCCGATAAAGGTAAATCGCAATCAACGTATAAACGAAATTCGGAATCCAAACGGCTATAAATGCGGAAGTCTTACCTGTTACAGCAAATGTTGAAGAAACGGTCATGAACAGGATATAAGAAAAACTTAAAGCAAGTCCCAATCCGATATTCAGGCCCATTCCTCCTTTTACTTTTCTAGAGGATAATGACATACCGATAGCGGTAAGGATAAAGGCCGCCGCTACAGCAGCAAAACGTTTGTGATACTCAATTTCAAAGTCTTTTATGTTAGCTACCCCCCTTTGTTTTTGTCTGTCAATATAACGTTTTAAAGTGGGTGTATTCATGATTTCGCTATCATAACGAGAAACGAGGATATCTGTGGGTTCTATGCGGATAATCGTATCCAGTTTAGCTCCTTTTTCGATGGTTTCGACCATTCCGTCGAAATTTCGAATCATATAATCTTTAATTTCCCAACGATAGGCACTGTCATATTTTACCTGTTTGGCGGTTAGACGGGAAACCAATTTTTTATCGTCGAATTTCTCAAGAGAGAACCGGTAACCTGTTTTTATGGTGTTGTCAAAGCGTTCCATGTAAGCAATTACGCCTGGCTCAACCATCAACTGACTGTTTCTGGCATAAGTCATCTCTTTATTCTTTACATATTTATTCTGGAACGCGATTCGCACCACATTTGAGGGCGGAATGATGAAGCTGTTAAGTGCAAAAGTGACAATTGCGATGATTGCAGCCGAAATCATATAGGGACGCATCAGCCTTTTGAAGCTCATCCCGCTGGCTAACATGGCAATAACTTCAGAATTATCCGCTAATTGGGAAGTAAAGAAAATTACAGCAATAAATACAAAAAGCGGGCTGAAGAGATTGGCGAAATAGGGGATGAAATTGAAATAATAATCTACAATGATTGCTCTGACGGGCGCTTCGTTTCGAATAAACGAGTCCATCTTCTCATTGAAGTCAAATACAACTGCAATAGCAAGAATCAGGGCAATAGCGAAGAAATAAGTACCAAGAAACTTCTTTATGATATATATATCTATTCTTTTCAGCATTCGAATATCAGATTTACGGAAAAATGAGTCACGCATATTCATAAAATGAAACGCGAAAACGTTTGATTGCGAAGTTAAAAATAAACTCGGGCTCTCAACGTTTTTGCGTTTCAAAATATAGGAGGATGAATCCTTTTTCGTGAAAATATAATTACAGGCGACGGGTCACACGTTCAACCATATCATCTTTCCATGATTTGAAATCACCAGCGATGATGTGTTTACGCGCCTCCTGTGTCAGCCATACATAAAAGGCCAGGTTGTGAATCGAAGCAATCTGCATAGCAAGAATCTCATCGGCAATAAACAAGTGACGCAGATAAGCCTTTGAATAGAAACGGTCTACCTCGGATGCACCGTCTTCTTGAATAGGCGAAAAATCGTTTGCCCATTTCTTGTTACGCATATTCATAATGCCATGCTTTGTGAAAAGCATTCCGTTACGACCGTTTCGGGTAGGCATAACACAGTCAAACATATCCACTCCTCGTTCAATTCCTTCAAGAATATTTGCCGGAGTACCCACACCCATGAGGTAACGAGGTTTATCTTTTGGAAGGATTTCATTCACAACCTCAATCATCTCGTACATCTTCTCTGTTGGTTCACCAACGGCTAGGCCACCGATTGCATTGCCATCAGCTCCTTTTTCAGCGATGTTTTCAGCTGCGCGACGACGAAGGTCTGGATAGGTACAACCTTGAACAATTGGGAAAAGAGTCTGGCGATAACCATATTTTCCTTCTGTCTCATTGACACGTTTGATGCATCGATCCAACCACCGCTCTGTCAAAGCCAGCGATTTTTTTGCATAGTTGTAATCTGAATCGCCCGGAGGACACTCGTCAAAAGCCATCATGATGTCAGCACCGATAGTACGTTGGATATCCATTACGCTTTCTGGAGTAAAGAGGTGTTTTGATCCGTCGATGTGTGATCTGAAATGAGCGCCTTCTTCTGTTAATTTACGGTTTCCCGAAAGAGAAAATACCTGAAAGCCACCACTGTCTGTAAGGATGGGGCGATCCCAACCGTTAAACTTATGTAAACCGCCGGCTTGTTCAAGTACTTCAAGACCTGGACGAAGATACAGATGATATGTATTACCAAGAATGATCTGGGCTTTTACTTCTGTGGTAAGTTCCGGAATATGTAATGCTTTTACACTTCCTAATGTACCCACAGGCATGAAAATAGGCGTCTGAATCTGACCATGATCGGTAGTGATAAGTCCCGCTCTGGCATCAGAATTGATATCGGTATGTTGTAATTCGAAATCCATTGATAAAAATTTTTGGCAAAGATAGCGCTTTCAAATTGGGATACAAAGGGGATTGCTTTGACAAAAAGGCACAACTTTTACAAAAGTGATTAAATAATCGTAACAAAAAGGCAGGATTGTGATATGGCATGACTGTTGTCGAAAAGCTATATGAGATGAACTAATTCACATAATCTATTGTTTTTACAGAGGAAAACAAGTGTAACAGAGTTTTTACCAATATAAATCCAAAGCGTATGAACTTTAATAATTTCACGATTAAATCACAGGAAGCCGTACAAAAGGCGATAGAGCTTGTTCGCAGACACGATCAGCAAGCGATTGAACCTGCACATCTGATGCTTGGCGTTCTGGATGTGGGAGAGAATGTAACAAATTTCCTACTTCAAAAACTGGGTGTTGCCATTCCGAATTTCCGGACAATGGTAATGAAACAGATCGAATCTTATCCGAAAGTATCCGGAGGAAGTGAACCCTATCTGAGCAGAGACGCCAATGCCGCTTTGCAAAAAGCGAACGATTATTCCCGTCAGATCGGGGATCAGTTCGTTTCTTTGGAAGCGATGCTAATGGGGTTGCTTTTAGGGGGAGGTACATTATCGAATATGATGAAAGATGCCGGTTTCTCAGAAAAGGATCTTAAAGCAGCAATCGATGATCTGCGTAAAGGCCAAAAAGTAAATTCTCAGTCTGCAGAGGAAACATACGATGCATTGAATAAATATGCCACGAATCTGAATGAATTGGCGCGGACAGGTAAACTTGACCCCGTTATCGGACGAGATGAGGAGATCCGTCGTGTGCTTCAGATCTTAAGCCGGCGAACTAAAAACAATCCGATTCTTATCGGAGAGCCCGGAACCGGTAAGACTGCTATTGCGGAAGGGTTAGCCCATCGAATCGTACGTGGAGACGTGCCGGAAAATCTAAAAAGCAAACAGATCTATTCCCTGGATATGGGAGCGCTGGTAGCAGGAGCCAAATACAAAGGTGAATTTGAAGAGAGATTGAAATCAGTTGTAAATGAAGTGCAGAGTGCCGAAGGTGAAATCATTCTTTTTATTGATGAAATTCACACCTTGGTTGGAGCTGGTAAAGGAGAGGGGGCGATGGATGCTGCAAATATTCTTAAACCGGCATTGGCAAGAGGTGAGTTACGGTCAATCGGAGCCACTACGCTGGATGAATATCAGAAGTACTTTGAAAAAGACAAAGCGCTTGAACGCCGTTTCCAGACCGTCATGGTGGATGAACCGGATGAGGCTTCCGCAATCTCAATTTTGCGTGGCTTGAAAGAAAGATATGAAAATCACCACAAAATCAGAATCAAAGACAACGCTATTATTGAAGCTGTAAAATTGTCTGATCGTTACATCACAGATCGTTTTTTGCCGGACAAGGCGATTGACCTGATTGATGAGGCCTCTGCCAAACTGCGTCTTGAACGAGATTCAGAACCTCAGGCTCTTGATGAAATCAGCCGTCAGATCATGCAACTCGAAATTGAACGAGAAGCTATCAAGTGGGAAAATGATAAAGCAAAACTTGAAATTCTGAATAAGAATATTGAAGATCTTAAGGAAGAAGAGAAGAAGCTGCGCGCTAAGTGGCAGTCTGAAAAAGAACTGATCGATAAGATCCAAGGGAATAAGGTTGAGATTGAGAATCTGAAATTTCAGGCAGAACAAGCCGAACTTGCCGGTGATTACGGTAAAGTTGCCGAAATCAGATATGCTAAACTCGTACAGAAAGAAGACGAAATTAAAGCCATTCAGGAACAGTTGCATCAGATGCAAGGTGAGTCTGCTATGATAAAAGAGGAAGTTGATGCGGAAGATATCGCCGATGTGGTTTCTAAATGGACGGGAATCCCTGTAACGAAGATGTTGCAGAGTGAAAAAGAAAAATTGGTGAATCTAGAGGCGGAACTTCACAAACGAGTTGTGGGTCAGGACTTGGCAATAGAGGCCGTAGCGAATGCGATTCGTCGCAGCCGTGCCGGATTAGCAGACCGTCGTCGTCCGTTAGGTTCATTCCTATTTTTAGGAACCACCGGTGTAGGTAAAACCGAATTGGCTAAGGCACTTGCGGAATTTTTGTTTGACGATGAGAAGATGATGACACGTATTGATATGAGTGAATATCAAGAAAAATTCAGTGTCACCCGACTTTTCGGACCTCCTCCGGGATATGTCGGTTACGAAGAAGGTGGCCAGTTAACTGAGGCGGTTCGTCGTAAGCCATATTCTGTGGTCTTGTTCGACGAAATAGAAAAAGCAAACCCGGATGTATTCAACGTATTGTTGCAAGTACTGGATGAAGGACATCTGACTGATAATAAGGGACGTTTGATTAACTTCAAAAATACCATCATTATCATGACCTCTAACATGGGCTCACCACTTATTCGTGATAATTTCGCAAAAATCAACGACTCTAACCGTGAACAGATCATTGAAACAACAAAGGATGAGGTAATGGGATTGTTAAAACAAACAATTCGTCCGGAATTCCTAAATCGTATTGATGAAGTTGTGATGTTCTCTCCATTGAATGAAACGGAAATTGGTGAAATTGTAGAGTTGCAGATGAAGGGTGTGGAAAAAATGCTTGCTGAAAATGATGTGAAACTCACGATCACTCCTGCTGCACGAACATTCCTTACCAAAGAAGGATATGATCCGGAATTTGGTGCTCGTCCTGTTAAACGCGCAATCCATAAATATGTGCTTAATCAGTTGTCAAAAGATTTGATCTCTAATACAATTGATAAAAGTAAGCCGATTGTAGTAGATGCTACTGCCGATGGCTTGGTTTTCCGGAATGAATATTTACCAAAGGTAGATGCTAAACCAACAGAGCCAGCTTCTGCAGAAAAAGCAAAAGAACCGAAAGGCGATAAACAAGGCGATAAACAAGGTGATAAACAAGGCGATAAGAAAGGAAAAGATAAACCGGAAGCAACTAAATAAAAGTAGATTCTTCGTTTATGAATAAGAATAACCCCTGTTCCGTAATGATGCGGAACAGGGGTTTATTGTTGCTGTAAATAAAAAGCGAATCAGGCGCCTTGTTTCAATACAGGTTTGGTAGATTCACGTTCAATCAAAGTCGTTTTTATGATTCGATTCGAGATTCCTTTAACTTCTTTTTCTGCTCTGATTCTTTTTAGGATCAGTTCCATAGCCATTTTTCCCATCTCATAACCGTGTTGATCTACAGAGGTAAGTGTAGGGTCCGTATTTTGCGATACATATCCGTCTGCGAATCCGCAAATAGAGATATCCTCAGGAATTCGTAGGCCGGCTTTTTTTACCGCGAAAAGAATACCGGAAGCAGTAATGTCATTGAATGCAAGAAATGCATCCGGTTTATTCTCCTGGTTTAATATTTCCGGAGTGATATTTCTTGCCTCTTCCCAAGTGTCGCATTTGTAGATTAACGATTGGTCCACTTCAATCTGGTTCTCCCGGAGTGCATCCAGGTAACCGTTTCTTCTGTTCTTTGATATCTCCAAATGTGGGTCGGAGTCAAAATATGCGATTCGCTTACACCCCGTTTTTATAAGGTGATTAACAGCTTCTTTAGCTCCTTCGTAATCATTCACTACAACCTTGTCGGTCAGCACGCCGGGACAAATCCGGTCAAAGAATACGAGCGGTACATGATTGCCGATAATTTCTTCAAAATGAGAGTAATTACGGGTTTTCTTTGCCAAAGAAACCAATATGCCCGCTACACGAGTACTTAAGAGTGAGTGAACGCTTTTCACCTCTTTTTCGTATTCCTCATTGCTTTGGGAAATAATGATGGTGTAATTATTCTCTTCTGCAACCTTTTCAATACCGTCAAGAACAGAGGCAAAAAAGAAATTGTTGATTTCGGGTATGATTACGCCAATTACGTTCGATTTTTTCGTACGCAATCCAGCAGCCATACCATTTGGTTTATAATGGTGTGACTTTGCATAATGTTTAATTTTCTCACGAGTTTCTTTCCCGATTGTGGGATCGTCTCTGAGAGCCCTTGAAACGGTAGAAACCGAAAGATTAAAATGATGTGCGATATCTTTAAGCGTAAGTTGTTTTTTCATCCCGAAACTCCTATCTGTTTTTAAAATGTTGATTCATTAGAAGAAGTAATTCCAAATTTAAGCAATTAAAGAGGAAAAGAAACCAAGTAAGCAATAATAAGGTATTCTTTTAAGGGCTTAACTTACAAAGTGTTAAAGTTAAATTAGGCGAATAAATATATTTATTATATTAACTTAAAACACAAACGATTGTGAAACAAAAGCGCGTGTTTTTGTAACATCTTTGAAACATCACACAGCGGGAGACTCTATATTTGCCATCGATAAAATTACTCAATTACTGTGTGACTCAGGAGAAGTGTAAATCGAAGAGGACAAATAGAATACCCGTCTTTTTCTAGTACGAATTCAGAGCATACGTTGTTACTAACCTAACCCTTTAGCATTGCATGAAGCATGGAGTTTATTCATCCTCCAAAACCATTCTATGTGTTTTGGCTGGAGCTATCGCCCCAATAGGAGCATTTGCGCAGCAACAGATATCTGTAAGAGGTACGATTAAAGACGCTGCAGGCATTCCGATTATCGGTGCGAATGTCATTGAGAAAGGCACCACAAACGGTGTGATTTCTGACTTCGACGGTAATTTTCAATTACAACTTTCTGATACCTCTACTTTGGTAGTTTCTTATATCGGTTATTCTCCCAAGGAGTTGAAAGCAACAACTACTCCTTTGCAGATTGTAATGGCTGAAGACGCTGTGAATCTGGAAGAGGCAGTGGTAATCGGTTATGGTGCTGTGAAGAAGTCGGATGCAACCGGATCCGTAATAGCGATCAAACCAGATAAAATGAACCGCGGTCAAACCACGAATGCCCAGGATATGATTTCCGGTAAGGTAGCGGGTGTGAACGTAGTCTCAAACGGAGGTGCTCCGGGAGGAGGCGCAACGATTCGAGTACGTGGTGGATCTTCTTTATCAGCGAGTAACGATCCATTGATCGTCATTGACGGTCTACCGATGGATAATGATGGTATCAAAGGTGTTTCGAACTTATTAAGTACGATCAACCCGAATGATATCGAGAGTTTTACCGTTTTGAAAGACGCATCAGCTACGGCGATCTACGGTTCACGTGCATCAAATGGTGTGATCTTGATCACAACTAAAAAAGGTGAAGCCGGTTCAAAACCCCGAGTTTCGTACGATGGAAATTTCTCGATCAGTCAGAAAACCGGTGGAATCGAAGTGATGAACGGCGATCAGTTCCGTGATTATGTAACCAAAATGTATGCGGATCAGCCCGAGGTGCTTCAGAAACTGGGAGCAGCAAATACAGACTGGCAGAATGAAATTTTCCGTACGGCGATGGGTACGGATCACTCCCTAACCGTTTCGGGGGGATTGAAAAACATGCCTTATCGCGTATCAATGGGATATACCAATCAAGAGGGAGTTTTGAAGACCTCTGAGTTTGAACGTTACACGGCTGCATTTAACTTAAACCCATCTTTCTTTGACAATCATCTTAAGTTAAGTTTGAATGCAAAAGGTATGATTGCAAAGAATCGATTCGCAAGCACAGGTGCAATCGGATCAGCATTGTCTATGGATCCAACGCAATCGGTTTTTGACGATCGTGAAGAATACCAAGACTTCGGCGGTTATTTCCAATGGTACGTAACAGATTCTAAAACAGGGAAAAGAACTTACAACGTTTTGGCTCCTCAGAATCCGGTAGCGATGTTGGCTTTGAAAGAAGATCGTTCGAAAGCGAAGAGCTTCCTTGGGAATGCTCAAGTGGATTACAAGTTCCATTTCCTTCCTGAATTACGTGCCAACTTGAATTTGGGTATGGATTATTCTCAAGGAAAACAGACCTTGTATGTTGATCCTGCATCGGCAGAATCTAATCCGTACGGAAGAGAAGGTTTTGAAGAACAGACTAAATATAACCACTCGTTGGATTTCTATTTGCAATATGGCAAAACCATCAACGATCACACGTTTGATGTAATGGCCGGATATGCTTGGCAGCATTTCTATCGTGAAGGTAATTCATTCTATCAAGGAGTTCTGGAGAATTATGATCCGCGCTCGGTAGAATGGAAGACGGAAAGTTATCTGGTATCTTTCTTCGGTCGTGTTAATTACAACTGGAAAAATAAATACCTGGCTACCGTGACACTTCGTCGTGACGGAACTTCTCGATTCCCTGTGGATAATCGCTGGAGTCTTTTCCCGGCAGTCGCATTGGGCTGGAAAATGAACGAAGAGGGATTCCTTAAAGACGTGACCTATCTTTCAGACCTGAAATTGCGTTTGGGATATGGTGTAACGGGACAGCAGAACTTGAACCAGGGTGATTATCCTTACATTCCGGTGTATGAGGATAATAAAGATGGAGCTGAATATCCGTTTGACGGAATCTATTTCCCAACAAGCCGTCCGAATGCATACAATAAGAATCTGAAGTGGGAGGAAACAACCACTTACAATGCCGGTATCGATTTTGGTTTCTTGCAGAACCGTATCTCAGGATCCTTGGAGGTGTATTATCGTAAAACCGATGATTTGCTGAATGTGGTGGATGTTTCCGCAGGAACGAACTTTACGAACCGTGTAATCAGTAACGTAGGTTCCCTTGAAAATAAAGGTATTGAGTTCTCATTGAATACGAAACCTATCGTAACGGATGACTTTACATGGGATTTGGGTTACAATGTGACATTCAACAATAATAAGATTACCAAACTGACAACAGGAAAAGGTGACGATTACATTGTGGCTACTGGTGGAATCTCTACCGGAACCGGAAATAATATTCAGGCACATGCCGTAGGTCAGGCCGCAAGTTCATTCTATGTGTATGAGCAGGTTTATGACAATGCAGGCAAACCGATCGAAGGATTATTCGTTGACCGAAACGGCGACGGAATGGTGAATGAAAAAGACCGTTACTTCTACAATAAACCGGCTGCAGATGTATTGATGGGTCTAAGTTCTAAGATGATGTATAAAGGATGGGACTTTGGTTTCTCTCTTCGTGCAAGCCTTGGTAACTATGTTTACAATGATGTGGATGCAAATCGTGCCAATATGGGGCGTGCAAATATCTGGTCTTCATCCGGCTTCTTTAGTAATCGTCCGTTGTCTGCTTTGGAAACAAACTTCCAGGGATTGAAAGACTACTACATGTCTGATTACTATGTTCAGGATGCATCGTTTATTCGTGTTGACAACATTACGGTAGGTTATACATTCAAAAACCTATTCAATAAAGGTGTTATTGGCCGTGTGTACGGTACGGTTTCAAATCCGTTCGTATTTACCAAATACAAAGGATTGGATCCGGAAGTTAATGGCGGTATCGATAACAATATCTATCCTCGTCCGGTTGTGTCGCTGATAGGATTGTCAATTACTCTTTAAAATATAAATAGCTAAATCGCAGATCCCCTCCCAAATTAACCCGAAAGGGCGGGAGGGGTTATTTTAAGCAAATCCTTAAAACGTTTTCAAGATGAACCCAAGATATTTAAAGAAGCTTCTTCCGATGGCTTCATTTTTCCTGATGCTCGGAGCAACTTCTTGTGTGAATGATTTGAATGTAGAGCCGATCGACCCAAGTGTATCACAGAACTTTAACCAGAATCAGGTATTTAGTAAGATTTACGCTACAATGGCTTTAACCGGTCAAAGCGGTCCGAGTGGGAATGGGGATGTAGATGGTATTGATGAGGGTACTTCCGGTTTTTATCGTCTGATCTGGAACCTGAATGAACTTCCAACCGATGAGGCGCTTTGTGCATGGGGAGACCCCGGTGTACCTGAATTGAACTTCGGAGGGTGGTCAGCTTCGCACGACCAGATAACAGGGATGTACGGACGATTGAATTTCGACGTTACCTTGTGTAACCATTTTCTAGAGCAGACAGAAGGTAAAACAGACGCAGAAACGGTAAGACAAAGAGCAGAAACTCGTTTTATCCGTGCTTTGAACTTCTATTACTTGCTTGATTTCTATGGTAATGTGCCATTTACGGAAGTGGTTTCAGATACTCCTCCGATGCAGATTAACCGTGCCGATCTTTTCAAATACATTGAAAAAGAGCTGACGGAGATTGAAGAAGATATGTACGATGTGAAAACGGCTCCTTACGGACGTGCCGATAAAGCTGCCAATTGGCTTCTTAAATCTCGTTTATATCTGAATGCTGAAGTTTATACAGGAACTCCGCGTTGGGCAGATGCTGCAACTTATGCTAAAAAAGTGATGGATTCTTCCTATAAATTGGCAGATGCATATGAACATCTGTTTATGGCGGATAACGATCAGATCGGAATGAATACCGCTCGTCAGGAGATCATCCTTCCAATCGCAGCCGACGGAGTAAGAACCCGCAGTTGGTCTACTACATTCTTCCTGATTGCCTCTACACATACCGAAGGGATGCTGGCATGGGGAATGTCTGACGGATGGGGTGGTAACAGAGCCCGCGCATCGTTGATCAAAAAATTCTTTCCGAATGGTGAGGTTCCGGGAAATGCCGACGACAAAGATTTGACTACTGGAGGAGATGATCGTGCGATGTTCTTCGCCAAAGATCGTACCGTAGAGATCGATAAAGTATCAAATTTCAACGAAGGATGGTCTGTCGCTAAATTCAGCAACAATACGGTCGATCCGAATATTAAAACGAGCGATCCGAAGTTTCCGGACACAGATGTTCCGTTTTTCCGAGCAGCTGAAGCATATCTGACTTATGCCGAAGCAACCCTACGTGCCGGCGGAAGTCAGGCTGAGGCGCTTGATGCGGTGAATGAATTGAGAACCAGAGCGAATACCTACCCGCTTTCTTCAGTAACGATTGAGAGCGTTCTCGATGAGAAAGCCCGCGAGTTTTACTTTGAAGGTCATCGTCGAACAGACTTGATCCGTTACGGATATTTTGCCGGTTCCGGTTCGTATAATTGGGATTGGAAAGGTGGTAGCAAGGGCGGTGCTGCATTAGACAGCCATTACAACCTCTATCCGATTCCGATGACGGATATGACAGCAAATCCGAATCTTACGCAGAATCCGGGTTATTAATCAGGTGTCGAATTAAAATCTCGAGATAAACTTAGATCATATGAACAAATTATTATATATGTTGGGAATAGCGGGTCTGATTGGTTTCGCATCTTGCGAAAAAGAAGAAGGCCCGGTAATCAATCCCGATGCGGAAACCGGAACATTGAAGTTCCAAATGAATTTGCCTGAGAATCACGATCAGCTTTTCACCCTTACCGAAGCGGAGAATGAAAAAGTAATCACGACTTTCACTTGCGAAAGACCCGATTACGGATTTGTTAGTGCTACTTCGTATTCGATGCAGGTAAGTTTGGATTCACTCTTTACAGAAGATCATTTTATTACGTTGGCAACAACCGGGAAAAATGAAAAAATAGAAGTGGTCTCTAAAGAACTTAACCGTGCGATTGTAGAGTTGCATGAGTTGGGGGAGTATCCTTCTCTTGAAGAAGTACAACAGGTGTATTTCAGAATGAAAGCTGAGATTAGCAATGCAACTTCAGATCCGATGAATCCCGAGTTGACGGTTAAACCGGCTTATTCGAATGTGTTGTCATTGAATGTATTGCCTTATCCGATGGTACTTACTCCGGCAGAACCCGGAATTTATTACATCATTGGTCAGGGAGAGGGCTGGGATAACTCTGCTGCCGGTGTGGGCTCCTCATTAATTCCGATGAATATCATCAAGGATAATAAATATGATCAGAAGACCGGAGCCGGGGAATTCATCTATACAGGATATTTTGATGCGTCTAAAGGCTTTAAGATCATTGGAACCGTAGGTTCATATGATGAACAGTGGGGAAGCGTTGACGGTTCTTCAACGAATCTAATTCACAACGACGGAAATTCGAAAAATATTGAAGTTCCGGCAGATGGATTCTATACGATTACACTAAACAGTGTTACGAATAAACTTAAAATTTCTGCGGCAACAGTAACGCCGACTCAATTTGCAGATATCGAACTAATTGGTAATTTTAACGATTGGCAAGACGATACGACATTGAAGTTTACTCCGTATAGTGAAATGAATCCTTATACCTGGTACGCAACTGTAACCTTTAAGGCAGACGGCGGATGTAAATTCCGTGCCGAAGGAAACTGGGAAAACAGTTGGGGAGGAGCAGGATTCCCGATCGGAGCAGGTCCGGGAGGAGATATCTCTTACAAAGCGGGTACTTACCGTGTTGTTTTCAATCAGATTGACGGCGGATATCTATTCTTTCCGCTTTAAATAAAAAACAGTCATAGCCGGCTTGGTTGGCGGCTATGGCACTAATCTTAGAAAAATAAGATATTACAAACAAAATACACTTTTGATTAACTGATTTTGATTATGAATAAATTCAAAGTTTCTTTAGGATGTTTATTGGTATCAGTTTCGGCTTTTGCGACAGATGTGAATTCGCCAGATGGAAAAGTTCGCCTTTCGTTTAATCTCGATGCTCAGGGCCAGCCGGTTTATGAATTGACGTATAAAGGCAAACCTGTTATCAAAACCTCGAAATTGGGTCTTGAAGCTAAAAATGGCGAACCTTCATCCGATATGACATATACGGAAAACAATCTTGAAGCGAACGGAACCATTAATCTGACGAAAGGATTTAAAGTCGCAGCTGAAAAAACCGCATCTTTCGATGAGAATTGGACGCCGGTTTGGGGTGAGGTTAAATCGATCCGAAATAATTATAATGAGCTCGAAGTAACTTTGAAACAGGAGCAGACGAATCGTGATATGATAATCCGTTTCCGAGTTTTCAACGATGGTCTCGGTTTCAGATATGAATTTCCGGAACAACCGAAACTTACCTATTTCGTGATTCAAGAAGAGCGTACTCAGTTTGCTATGGCGGGCGATCACAAAGCATTCTGGTTGCCGGGTGATTACGATACGCAGGAATATCACACCACAACCTCTAATTTATCTCAGATCCGTGGTTTGATGAGTACGGCCGTAACTCCGAATGCTTCTCAGACACCTTTCTCAGATACGGGCGTTCAGACTCCGTTGATGATGAAGAGCAACGACGGCTTGTATATCAATATTCATGAAGCGGCATTGATCGATTATTCATTGATGTCATTGGAACTGAATGACAAAGAGATGATCTTCGAATCTCATCTTACGCCCGATGCTCAAGGTAACAAAGGGTATCTTCAGACTCCAACTCAATCTCCTTGGAGAACTGTGATCGTAAGTGATGATGCACGCGATATTCTGGCTTCTAAAACAATCTACAATCTGAACGAGCCTTGTAAGATCAAGGATACAGAATGGATTAAGCCTGTTAAGTATGTTGGTGTTTGGTGGGAGATGATTACGGGCAAAAGTACGTGGTCTTATACCGATCTGCCTTCAGTGAAACTGGGACAGACAGATTTCTCTAAAACAAAACCGAATGGAAAGCATGCCGCGAATACGGAACATGTGAAAGAATACATCGATTTCGCAGCGGAACATGGTTTCGATGCGGTATTGGTTGAAGGATGGAATGAAGGTTGGGAAGATTGGTTCGACAAATCAAAAGATTATGTTTTTGACTTTGTTACCCCTTATCCTGATTTTGATGTAAAGGCTATTCGCGATTACGCTAAATCAAAAGGTGTGAAAATGATGATGCACCATGAAACTTCAGGTTCTGTTCGCAACTACGAACGCCATATGGATAAAGCTTACCAGTTTATGGTGGATAACGGTTATAATTCAGTGAAAAGCGGTTATGTAGGGGATATTATTCCGCGTGGTGAATACCATTACGGTCAGTGGATGGTAAATCACTTCCAGTACGCTATTGAGAAAGCAGCTGAATACAAAATCATGGTAAATGCGCACGAAGCAGTTCGTCCTACAGGTATTGCACGTACTTATCCGAACTTGATCGGTAACGAGTCAGCACGTGGTACTGAATATGAATCATTCGGTGGTAATAATCCGGATCACACAACCATTCTGCCGTTTACCCGTTTGATGGGTGGTCCGATGGACTATACTCCGGGTATTTTTGAAATGGATCTTTCAAAATTGAATCCGCATAATGGTTCAAAAGTAAACTCTACGCTAGCACGTCAATTGGCGCTTTATGTAACAATGTATAGCCCGTTGCAAATGGCTGCGGACGTAATTGAAAATTACAAACGTTTTATGGAACCTTTCCAATTCATCAAAGACGTTGCGGTGGATTGGGATGATACTAAGATTCTAGAGGCAGAACCGGGAGATTACATCTCAATCGCTCGTAAAGCTAAAGGTAAAAACGAATGGTTTGTAGGGTGTACAGTGGATGAGAATGGATATACTTCTAAAATCTCATTTGATTTCCTTGAGCCGGGTAAAAAATACATCGCCACTATTTATAGCGATGCTGCGGATGCTCATTACAAAACAAATCCACAGGCATATAAAATTCGCAAGGTGGTAGTAACAAACAAATCTAAGCTAACACAAAAGTGTGCTCCTGGCGGTGGTTATGCCATCTCTATTCAGGAGGCTGGAAACACATCTTTGAAAGGAATTTCTAAACTGTAATTTCATTCCGGGAGAAAATTTGCAGGCAGTCTCAACGAGGCTGCCTGTTTTTATATTAAGAATTGGATAGAACCGCATCGAATCGGGATTCACTCAAACCGGCTAATCGGCTCAAGCAAAAGATACGCGTTGTATTAACTTTTAACAACAGGATATTTTACTAAATCCGTTACTTCTCTGACTACGGGACTTGCTGTATAAATGAAAGAGGAAGCATTAAAATCAAATCCTTTTCCTGCTTATTGAAAAAACCATTGCTTTGGTTCAGTCGAAGCACCGCCTTGGTTCGCCCGAACCACCGCCTTGCTTCGGGCGAACCAAGGCGGTGGCGTTTCCTTTATTTCCGATCAGAATTGAAAAAGGGTTTAATAGATAATAAAAACGAGGTATCCTTAGCGTATTAAGCTTAGAATACCTCGTTTCTTTGGCTTACCTGTGGAAGATAAAAACGCTACGTTGAAACATTTGTAGCTCTGCGGTCAAAGTAATTTAGTATTGTTCCGTAATGTTTCTGCATAGTCTGAACCCCACTATTGAAATGAATAAGATTTAATGCATTAACAGATTCATACCAATGAGAAAGTTTAGTCAGGGCTATACTCGATCGATGATAATATTTGGTATAAAAAATTATTATTCGTTTGCGACTTCGAATCGCAATGCGTATTTTTACCAAACTAACAACTAAATATTGGAATTATGAGTCAGATGGAAGATTCGGTTTACGATGATCAAGAAGCCGTAAAATTTATTCAGAATAGTCTACCTCAGGAACTTAAAGGGACTTTTTCTGACGACGATATTACGTACATCACCGATGTTATTTATGACTTTTATGAAAGCCAGGGACTTCTAGACGAAGATGTTGAAGAGGAAGAGGCTGAAGTGGATTTGGAAGATATCCTTGAGTACGTGATGAAAAATGCAAAACGTGACGGATTCGATTTCCAGGATGAGGCAGTAAGATGGGTCATCAACGGAGAGTTTGATTACGAAGAATCACTAGAATATTAATCCTTTTACGGGTTCTAAACATGCAAAGACGCATAGAGAAGTCTCACGACTCCGCTCTGCGTCTTCGTGTTTTATACACCGTATATAACTTATCAAAATCAATTGCGAATGAAGAAGTCAATATCAGGTATTTTCATTTGTTTCGCGCTGCTTTCGTTTTCATCACCACTCTTTTCGGAAGAGACTGTGGGCAAGAATACGTGGACTCTGAAGATGAGACAAAAAAATGAAAGCATTCCGCAGAAGAGCTTTGAAGAGGAAAAAGGGGAAGTAATAGGAGGGAAATCAGGCGAAGAAATCAAGAAATTCATGCTCGTTGAAGCAAAAAAGCTAAAAAACATCAACGGAGCAATTGTATCGACGATCCGCAACGGAGAGGTACTGAAAGTCTCGATTCCTTCCTCGGTCATATTTCCTCCGAATGAAACAACTCTTTTGCCTAATCCGGAGCTTGCATTGGGACCTATCCTCACGTTTATGAGACAAGGCCTGACGACAATGCTGGTAACCGGACATTCAGATAATACGGGAAGTGAAACCTACCTTCAACGAATTTCCCAAGGTCGTGCACAGGGTGTTTTCGAATGGTACAAAACGCAGGGAATTCCCGAATCAAACATGAAGATATACGCCTTTGGTGCTTCACAACCCTTATTCACGAACGACTCAATGGAGAACAGAGCCAAAAACAGACGTGTTACCATCTATCTGATTCCGAATGATGAGATGGTGAAGAAGGCAAAACGAAAGAAACTCAATAAGAACTGAACATCGGTCTCGATTTCCGGCAAAACGCCTAAATATTCCTTATAATTGGGGTAAATAACGAACAAACCTAACTCCGAACTGTTTTATTTTTATATTTACCTAACTGTGAAGGATATGAATCGTAAAGCTTTTTCCCTTTTATCATTGTTTCTTCTCCTTTTACTTCCGTTGAAAGCTCAGCTTAATACAAGGGGTGAGGGTTTGAAATCTTCGATTATTCAGTATGAGATGATTACCGATGGTAACTCCATCCCGATGACACAATATTCTGATGACTACGGAAACCTCTTATGCATGAAAATGTATATGATGGGAGTAGAGATTGCTACCATCACGAATAAGGATACGGTTTATGTTCTTAATTATCCACAAAAGAGCGGAGTTAAATATGTGCGCCCTGAAAGTGATATCAATTACAACGATCTCACACCGGAGGTGATTAAGAAATTCAACATTAAAGCAACGGGTACAGTGGAATTTCTAAATAAGAAATGTACGGTGTATACAGCTGAATTTGAGAATGAAGGATTAAAGGTAGAAACAACGGCTTGGATTTATAAAGGGCTATTGTTGAAATCGGTTGCTACTTACGGAGATGCGAAGAAAGTGGAACTCGTGGCAACTTCGATAGAGGAGAATCCGGAAGTGTCACCGGAAACATTCACAGTACCGGAAGGATTTAACATCCGGAATATGTAGCATCTACTTTTAAAATTGTCGACTTACAGTGTTTATTAGATAATTTATTAAAAATAGGAAAGTCCGGATTCGAATAGAATCGGGACTTTTTTGTATTTTTGCACGTCTCTTGAGCGGGCATAGAAGGCGCGAGTTCGGAGATGACGATAATTATAATGTAATATTAACATGGCAAAAGAATTAAAAGAATTAACTCCGCGCAGCGTAAGTTATTCTCAGTGGTATAATGACCTGGTTACAAAGGCAGAACTTGCTGAGAACTCAGCAGTGCGTGGTTGTATGGTTATTAAACCTTACGGATATGCTATTTGGGAGAAGATGCAACGTCAACTTGACGATATGTTTAAAGAAACGGGTCATCAGAATGCATATTTCCCTTTGTTTATCCCCAAATCTTTCCTAAGCAAAGAAGCAGACCACGTTGAAGGTTTTGCTAAGGAATGTGCAGTGGTAACGCATTATCGTCTGAAAAACAATCCCGATGGGTCAGGTGTAGTAGTGGATCCGGAGGCAAAATTAGAAGAGGAACTGATTGTTCGTCCAACATCTGAAACAATCATCTGGAATACATATAAAGGTTGGATCCAGTCTTGGAGAGACCTTCCAATCCTTTGCAATCAATGGGCAAACGTAGTTCGCTGGGAGATGCGTACACGTATGTTCCTTCGTACGGCTGAATTCTTGTGGCAGGAGGGCCATACGGCTCATGCTACGGCAGAGGAAGCTATTGCAGAAACAAGACAGATGATCAATGTATACGGAACTTTTGCTGAAGAATTTATGGCTGTTCCGGTTATCAAAGGTGTGAAATCAGCAAACGAACGTTTTGCCGGAGCTGTTGATACCTATACAATTGAGGCGATGATGCAGGAT
This sequence comes from Bacteroidales bacterium, assembly GCA_036655355.1. Lineage (GTDB taxonomy): Bacteria > Bacteroidota > Bacteroidia > Bacteroidales > JAUNSR01 > JAUNSR01. The sequence goes on along the minus strand of JAVVQG010000007.1, from coordinate 148,421 downwards.
GGAAAAGCACTTCAATCCGGTACATCTCACTTCCTAGGTCAGAACTTCGCGAAAGCATTCGATGTTACCTTTACGAACAAAGAGGGTAAACAGGAATTGGTTTGGGCAACATCATGGGGTGTTTCTACCCGTTTGATGGGAGCTCTGATCATGACTCACTCGGATGACAACGGATTGGTACTACCTCCGAAGTTGGCGCCGATCCAGGTTGTAATCATTCCGATTCACCGTAATGATGAGCAGCTAGCACAGATTAATGAGCGTGTGGCTGAGATCACTAAGAAATTGAAGGCTTTGGGAATCTCCGTAAAATACGATAATTCGGAAAATAAAAAACCAGGTTGGAAATTCGCCGAATATGAGTTGAAAGGTGTTCCGGTTCGTTTGGTAATGGGCGGACGTGATCTTGAAAACAATACGATTGAAGTATTCCGTCGTGATACGTTAACAAAAGAAACAATGTGTCAGGATAACATCGAAACAGTAGTGAAAGAGCTATTGGATGAAATTCAGGCTAATATCTTCAAGAAAGCGTATGACATGCGTGAATCAACAACGAAGACGGTTGATACATGGGAAGAATTCAAAGAGAAAATCGAAGAGGGCGGTTTCATCCTTGCACATTGGGATGGTACACCTGAAACGGAAGAATATATCAAAGAACAAACGAAAGCAACGATCCGTTGTATTCCTTTGGATGGCGATAAAACTCCGGGTGTTTGTATGGTTACAGGTAAACCATCTGCACAGCGTGTGTTATTTGCAAGAGCTTATTAATCGATATAAGATAGGTGTAAAAAGAGGCTGTCTGAGAACAATTTGTTTTCAGACAGCCTCTTTGTTTTTTTCTATGTTTGCATCAAAGCAGTATTCTTTGAAGGAGAGGTAATCGGAAGAATAGCGTGCTTCAGAGTACTGAAGAAGCATTTATGCAGGAACCTTTTGGAAAAATCAAAGGAACCTTTTGGAAAAAGGGGAGTGTTAAGGAGAAAGATATTCAGACTGTATTCCTGAAGCCGTATTCAAAATCCCCCAGCCCCATTCGTTATTGGGTAAAGGCATCGTGCCCCCCGGTGTTGCACTGCTTTGGATGATCTTTTTGACAACTCCGATATCTAATTCCGGATTCTGCTGAAGCCATAGCGCCAATGCACCGGCTACAATCGGAGAGGCTTCCGAAGTGCCCTGCAATATACCATAATAAAAGGTGTTTCCTTGAAAATTTACCGGTTTTACTTTGTAGTAGTTAGGGGGATAGACGCCGTCAAAATAGCGGTTGAACGCAGATACCACACCATATCCGGGACAACTGATATCCGGCTTGATTCGACCGTCAGCAGTTGGTCCTCTGGATGAAAAGTCGGCGATATCACCTAAAATGGCGGTAGGTGCATAATGATACTCTTCATTATCATATGCAGTCCAAACGTTTTTGGTACAGAATGCACCGGCCGAAATGATACTGTTCCCGGTACCTCCGATCTCATTTACCGTATGCGAAGTGTTGCCGTTCATATAAGGATATGGAAGTCCCACAGCGGAGAATACCCCATAGGAGCACCATCCTTCCACAAACCCCTCTTTTGAACTGCTGATCGCTATTACCGGTATTATATTCGGAAGTGTTGTTATCTTGGAAATCTGTACCAATTCATTGGGTTTATTATTGAAAGGGGAGATATCCGAGGCAATCTGAATAACATAGACCGCTTCCCCGTAGTGTAGGTTGTAAGACCGAACATTTCCTTTTACACCTCCTGAATAGAAAAGAGGTGAATTTGCAACCGTTTTTCCCGTAAGGGTATCCACTAGATTCACCCCGATTCCGAACACCGATTCCGGTGAAGCCCAGAAATCAGCAATTACATCAATCGATTCATCCGGCATGACCACACCGGTATAAACAATCGTATCCGCCGCATCTCCTGTAAACTTTTTTGATATATAGATATCGGTCAAACCATTATTACCAACGGCCCCGGCAAAAAGAATCCCTTTGGCAGCACGTCTGTCACAGAGACGGTCAAAAGAGGAAGTGCCATCGTGGGGGCCTGTCTGTGAGCCGATACTGAAATTTACAACACAGGGCTTATTTACTTTGCGAGCATAATCCAATACGTATTTAAGTCCGTCCGCAATGGCGCCGTCTGTTCGGGTAGTAGAGACGAATACCAACTCAGCAGCAGACGCTAATCCGTAAAAATCGGTACCGGAGCCGCTTCCTGCTGCAATCCCGGCAACGTGTGTCCCGTGGGTTTCCGTTTCGGTATCCGTCATGGCCGCACTAATTTCCTGGGGAGAGGAGAATTCGGTTCCATATTTGAATCCCACGGGAGGAATACCTTTCGAATTAGCCTGTTCCCAAACCCTTTTAATCCGTGAAAACTGACCATCCGCATCATAGAAATCAGGATGATTGTAATCAAAACCATAATCTACAATTCCGATGACGATTCCCGCACCGTTATATTTAGAACGTAACTCTTCGCTTGAGAATAAAACCTGGGCATTAACGGCGGGACGAGCCACATCCAGCAAATTCTTTGCTTTACGTGTAATTTCGAATCGCAAAATTCCTTTTAATCTTAGAAACTCACACAAAGAGTTGAGCGGTATGCATACCATGGAGGAGGGGTAATCTTCCTCGTGAAATTCGATTCCCAACTTCCTGAACTTTTTTAGATCGGCATCTTTGTCAATGTCGATGAATCCTGCGAAATAGGTTAGAGAATCGTTAAGCTTCCGGATGCAATACCGCGACATGAGTTCTTTAGAAGGTTCCCAACCCGGAGGAATCGAGCATAGAGATGTTTCCATAGAGAGCGCATTCAAAAATATCTTCGAATAGCTGTTTAGGAAGGAGGGGAAATCAGTCTCATTGATTAAGATGAATGTAGAATCCTGTAACGGCGTATGATTCTGTTGCTCCCTTTTTATCGGAGAAGCCGACAAATAAAGAAGAAAGCAAAGGATTGGAAGGTATAGATAAAATCTCATTTGTGTATCGTCTATTTTTCAACAGGTGAGTTAAGATGTTTCGGTCTCTATTATAACAATAAAAAGGGGTGGAAGGATGAGTAAATTAAGGAATAAAAGGGATTGTTGTTTGAAGGAAAGGGTGTAAGTTTGCAAAAATCCTAATTAAATTCTATTTCAATGAGAAGTTTCGCATCTGATAATAATTCAGGAATTCATCCTTCCGTTCTTGCCGCAATTACAAATGCAAATCATGAACACGCTTTCGGGTACGGCGATGATTGTTGGACTCGCCAAGCCGAAGTAAATTTCAAAGAACAGTTTGGTGATGAGGTAGAAACGCTTTTCGTATTTAACGGAACCGGTGCAAATGCCGTTGCATTGCAGATTCTTACCCGATCGTATCACAGTATTATTTGTGCCGAAACAGCGCATATCTATGTTGATGAATGTGGAGCTCCGTGCAAGATGACCGGTTCGCAGATTCGTCCGATCGATGCACCCGACGGCAAGTTGACACCGGAGCTGATTAAACCCTATCTGAAAGGTTTCGGAGATCACCATCATTCACAGCCCAAAGCAATCTATTTGTCACAATGTACCGAACTAGGCACCGTATATACGTTAGACGAATTGAAAGCCATCACAGCTTTAGCTCGTGAATACGGGATGTATGTGCATATGGATGGTGCACGAATCGCAAATGCTGCCGCTTATCTTGGTGTTTCGTTGAAAGAAATGACTACGGATTGCGGAATTGATGTCGTAAGTTTCGGAGGAACAAAGAATGGTTTGATGATTGGCGAATGTGTGGTAATCTTAAATCCTTCCTTAAAGGAGGAAGCCCGTTACATTCGCAAACAATCAGCACAGCTTGCATCGAAGATGCGATTCCTTAGTTGCCAGTTCACGGCCTATTTTGAAAATGACCTATGGCTTCGAAATGCGAAACATGCCAATAAGATGGCGGCTACCTTATATATGGAGTTATCGAAGTTTTCCCAGGTGAAGTTTACTCAAAAGCCTGAAACGAATGCCCTCTTCCTACAAATGCCACGAGAGTGGATTGACGAATTACTAAAAAGTTATTTTTTCTATTTTTGGAAGGAGGATCTCAATGAGATCAGATTAGTAACCTCTTTTGATACCACAGAAGCAGATATTGAAGGTTTTATCGCCTGTGTCAAACAAGTGGCAGCCGTAAAATAACAAATCCCCCGATTCGTACCCCCTGTAAAGGGTAGAATCGGGGGATTCGTCGTTATATATTGAAAGTCAATACTTGGTTATCGGATAATTGTCATCTCTTCGATGAGGTGTTTCGCACCCGCATATTTCTCAATGATGAAAAGTGTATAACGGATATCCACACACAAGGTACGCTGGAATCGGGGCTGATATTGGATATCTCCGCTAATGCCTTCCCAATTTCGGTCGAAGCCGGTACCGATCAGCTCTCCGCTCGCATTGATCACCGGACTGCCGGAATTCCCTCCTGTCGTGTGGGTGTTGGCAACAAAGCAAACAGGCATCTTCCCGTTGTTCATCGCGTAATCACCGAAATCTTTTGCATGATATAATGTCTTGAGTTTCTCCGGAACCACGAATTCCCAGTTGGAAGCATCCTCTTTTTCCATGATACCATCCATTGAAGTGTAATAATCATAAGTAACCGCATCCGCAGCATTTAAAGATTTTACATTACCATAGGTAAGACGAAGCGTCAGGTTCGCATCCGGGTACATCGGATTGTCACCATTGATCTCCATTAACCCTTTCACATAGCTTTTGTGAGCGATAGCAAAATTCTCATCCATGGTTTTGAGCGCTTTATCAAGCTGTGCGCGCTCTTCACGAATTGATTTTGCGAAAAGGATAAGCGGATCACCGGTTAGTTTTTTTAGCGTAGGTTTCGCCTTAAAGCGTTCAAAATTCGCAGCCGAACCGTAAATCGAAGTTGAGAATGCGTCTGTGATGAAAGCAGCTGCATCTCCTTTATACGATTTATCAATTACCGTAAAGATAGCGGGTCGTTCTTGTGCCGGAACCTGTTCCTGATAATATTTAATCAGAGCGATCGCGATTTTTTGATCCAATTCCGCTTCGTAGTTCTTGTCGGCCCAATTATTGAATGAATTCTGAAGTTTCTCACTCTCCTGTATGATTGCAGCCTTATCTTTCTTCTCGAGAGCAAGTTCCAAGGAAGCCGTATTTGTCGGAACCGAAGTGAATTCAATCCCTGTGAAGAATGTTTCTTGAAGCATCATCCTTCTGAACTTCAGATTAGCACGCTCTGCTACGATTTTTTGGATAGAATCAACTGCGGAAATGTATTCCGGTTTGTTATTGGTACGTGCATAAGAAAGAAGTGCCGCTTGTTCCTGCTCCTTCAGTCCAACCAAATCCTGCATGCCGATCATGCGGTTCATTCCTTTCGAACTTTTATAGGAGTTCGTAGAAGAGGCATACTTGCTGGCATAGCGGATCTTTGTAGCCGGATTCTTTAACATGGCATCCAACATGATGTTCTGACGGATGTCACGAACTTTTACACGAACGTCATTTTCCAGATCACGTCTTTCCACCACTTCGGCAGGGGTGTAGAAATGGTTGGTTCTTCCGGGGAAGCCCATCACCATGGCGAAATCGTCGGCTTGTATCCCTTTCAACGAGATGTTGAAATATTTTTTCACTTTAAGGGGTTCATTCTCTTTTGAGTATGGTGCGGGTTTACCCTCTTTATCCGCATAGATTCGGAAAATAGAGAAATCTCCGGTATGACGAGGCCACATCCAATTGTCTGTATCTGCTCCGAACTTACCAACAGCAGAAGGAGGGGTGCCGACCAGACGAATATCGGAGTAAACCTTTTTGGTAAACATATAATATTTATTGCCTCCGTAGAAAGGCTTGATCTCCACTTCTATTCCCGGATTCTCATCTAAAAAACGGCGCGTTTTCTTTTCAACAGCCAACTTATTCAAGTATGCGGGAGATAGAAAATCCAATTCGCCTTTATTCTTATCGTTTGCAAGTGCATCTTGAACATACGCTGTCACATCGTCAATGGCATCAATAAAAGTAACGGTAAGTCCGTCATTCGGTAATTCCTCCTGACGATTAGCCGCCCAGAATCCATTTTCAAGATAGTCATGTTCAAGAGAACTGTGATTCTGGATGTAACCGTATCCGCAGTGATGATTCGTCAACACCAGTCCCTCTGGAGAGATTACCTCACCCGTACAGCCACGACCGAATTGTACCACAGCATCTTTTAAAGAGATGGAATCAGGATTGTAGATATCCGTCACATCCATTTCCAAACCTCTTTCTTTCATCATTCCCGCATTCTGTTGATTCAACAGGGGAAGTAACCACATACCTTCATCTGCTTTTGCTTCCGAAAGGAACGCAGCAGCAAATAGAGGTAAAATCAATTTTTTTACTCTCATTATATTAATAGATGTAGTGTTTTGAACAAAGATATAATTTTTAATCAAAAAAGATAATTTATTTACACTTCGAGCCTTTCACCAGCACCTTCAGATCTTTACCGAGTGTAGTGGCGAAGAGGTAGATTTCTCCCCCCTCTTTAATCCCCGTCTTTTTCCGGATATCCTCTACGCTGAGCGGAAAATTGCGAACCGTGATGTTTGCTTTGGGTATTGATTTGTTTAGCTTTTTAATATTTTTAGATGCGAAATCAAATGTTTCTTCCGTTTTAAAGATACGTCCCGGAAAATCCATAATTAATTCATCTGAAGTATAGAGGTGGCTGTTTATCTGCAATTTTTCAATGCCGAAATGTGTGGCAATCCGTTTGAAAGCTCCCGCTTTAAGTACCGATGCATTCGGTTCATATAAATAGCTTTTGATTCCAGTCGCATAAGCGGGATTTGCATCATTCTCTTGAGCGCGTGTAAAGCTGAACGATTCCTCTTCACCTGATGTGTTGAAGTTGATGCAAAAAAGTTGTACCGGATCATCCTTCACTTTTTCTGCATCCAATACAAAGAGCAGTTCCTTGCATTCGTTTTTTACCGATATCACATGTACTTCTGTTGTTTCCGGAAGTAGTTCCATCGTAAGTCTGACGTCAGCCATTGGTGAGATTTTGATGATAAGTCGTTTTGCTTTCGTAAGTAAAGACTCTTTCATCGCCAGGATGTTGGGTTCGCAATCCTCCAACGCGAATAACCGTTTATTCACATCGCTTCTACGAGCCGGATCCACATAGATCGTATCGATAGCGTCTAAAGAGGGAAGTATCTCACGGCTATCTCCCTGCAATACTTCAATGTGATTTGCGCCCAAAACTGCAAAGTTATTCCGTGCTGCATCGCAATAATTCTCAAATCGCTCAATATAATACGATTTTACGGTTTGTTTCGATAGATAATAAGAGTCCACACCTAAACCACCGGTCAGGTCGCATACCACCTTTCCTTTTACCAAGCGTTGCTTGTATTCGGCTGTTGATTCAGAAGAGCATTGTTCCGCTGCGATGCGGGAGGGGAAAATCAGAGATTCCTCACCGTACCAATACGGAAGCTTCGATTTGATCTGTTTTCTTGCCAAAATTTGATCTGCCAGAAAGGGTATATCTAGATTTGGGAATTTGGAAGCGGCAAGAATTAATTTATTGGTGTCGTCATTCAGGTGTTTCTGAATAAATCGGATGTCATCGGATGTCAAGTGCATAATTAATTGGTTTTACGGTTGAGGGTAATTTGCCGTTTTGCAAAGATAATATTAAAAAGGAGGTTGTCTAAAAATTGAAGTGCACTTCAAAATCTAGACAACCTCCTTTTTATCGAGTTTTAGCTCTGTTCTTGAGTTAACTCATTCATTAGAATATTTTCGCGGATAACGGAACAAGATCGCCAATAGCGCCGCAATTCCCATCAAGAAAGGATAATACAAGTATTGGATGATGGATAGCGGTGAGATGCCGGCTAATCCCGATGCAATCAATAACTGTGCACCATAAGGGATGATTCCTTGAACGAAGCAAGAGAACGTATCCAATAAGCTGGCAGATTTACGTGGATCAATTCCGAATCTGTCTGCAATGTCTTTCGCAATCGGACCAATTGTGATAACGGCAATCGTATTATTGGCAGTACACAGGTTTGCGAAGCTCACGAGTCCCGCAATGCTTAACTCAGCTGCCTTTTTCGAATTTACCTTTCTCGTTAGTTTGTCAATGATGAATTGGATACCGCCACCGCGACGAATCATCTCCAACATACCTCCCGCAAGCAAGGTGATAATAGACAACTCGCCCATTCCGACAATACCTTGTCCCATAGCACCGAACCAACCGAAGAAATCAAGACTACCTGTAGCCATTCCGATTACACCCGAAGAGATGATTCCCAGTGAAAGTACCAACATCACGTTCATTCCGTAGATTGCTGTTCCGAGAACCAAAAGATAAGGTACCACCTTAATCCACTCCACGGCCACTTCGCTGGTCGGAACGTCGACTCCCATGCCCATGAAAATATAGATGAATAAAACTAGAATGGCAACCGGAACCACAATAAGGCTGTTGACTTTGAATTTATCCTGCATTTCACAGCCTTGCGTTTTGGTAGCGGCGATCGTCGTATCTGAGATGAATGAAAGGTTATCTCCGAAGAATGCCCCTCCAACCACAACGGCAAGCATGAAAGGGATCTCTAATCCCGCTTTTTCAGCGATACCCATCGCCACTGGTGTCAACGCCACAATTGTGCCGACAGACGTACCTACCGAGAGTGAAATGAAACAAGCGGATGCGAAGATACCGGCAATCAGTAGATTATCCGGAAGAATATCCAAGGCCAGATTTACAGTGGCATCTACCGCTCCTGTTGCTTTGGCAGTTTGCGCAAAAGCTCCCGCCAGGATGAAAATCCACACCATAAGCATGATGTTCGGATTTGCTGCTCCTTTTGAAAAATGCTCGATACGCTCATTCAGATTGCCTTTCGCGATGATAAGCGATACAATCGAAGAGATTACAAATGCTACGGTAATAGGTACTTTGTAAAAGTCACCCACAATGATAGAAGTCACTAAATAAACCGCTAGAAAGACGGCCAAGGGTAATAGAGCCCACACGTTGGGCTTAATTTGTTTGTTCATTCACTAAATATTTCAAAGATTACGCAGCTCATTTATTCTGAATTGTTATAGAAAAGGCTGCAAAGGATTGCAAAAGTAATCAATTCGAAAAGAACTCCCCAACCGGGACGTGTAGATAAGCTAAAAAAACTCTCAAGGAATCATCATACATGTTAAAATCGCTTTCCGGAATAAAAAAAGATCGGCTCCTCTCACAGAAAATCTTTTCCTGTTATTGAGAGGGGCCGATCTTTGAAACATTTTGCACGAGGTTATTCCTTCAATTACTTGCGATTCGAGCAGGATGTTGCAACACCGGAATCGGTTTATTTGAACGTATCGCGAATAATTTTCGTGAACTCATCAAGTGGCATTTCTCCAACAGACATCCTGGGATGTCCTTTCAACGGAATCAATATAAAGGTAGGAGTGCCCTGAACTTTATAGAGTGCGGCCAACTCAGGATGTTCAGAGACTTCTATCTTGTAAAAATTTACATCGGGAAATTCCTTTGCAGCTTCCTCAACGATTGGCCACATCGCTTGGCAATGGGGACAAGTGGTGAGGTAAAACTCAATGATGCTGTTTTTCTTCACTTCGTATTTTGCTTCCGCTCCTTTCGTATAATCGATTATCAACTCTCGGAAACTTTTGTCATCAAGGCTCTGAATCATAGTCGTAAGTATTAGGTAAGTATAGTTACTCTGATAGTAAAACAACGCATCGCTCAATAGGTTCTTTCTGAATGTATTAAAGATGTTTATCTGAAACGACCGATTTAACCCCTTCTTACAAAAGTTTGATTAACTTCTGAGAGAGGAGAAAAAGTATACGCCTTTTCTCACATTTTTCTCTTTTTTTCATTTCAAAAGAATTACTTTCGCGGTTAGAATATCCCTTTATTACAAAGATGAAGAGTCCTCTGTTCATCCAAAGGGAAAAGCGTCTTTATGAATCGATAAAGCTGCTAAAAGAGAAATTATTGTTATATCATCCTGTGACAGGATTAAAAAGAAGAAAGGAGGATCTGTATGGTTGAGTTTCTAGCATGCGACGGAGGTTTCGCAAAAATAGAAAAATGGAAACCGGGAAGCTGGATTCAGGTGACAGCACCGAACCAGAAAGAATTGGTGGAATTACAAGCGGAATATGACGTTCCGATTGATTTTATCAAAGACATTGAGGACGTGGAGGAAAGACCACGTATCGAAGTGGAAGAGGGTTGGTTATTAACCCTGCTCCGTATCCCGTATAAGATTGAAGAAAGTAATTCTCCCTTTAGTACCGTACCATTCGGGATTCTTATGAAAGGTGATTTGTTTATCACCATTTGTTATTTTCAGACCGATATGGCTACCGACTTCGTCCGTTACACAGTTCGAAAGAATGTAACGGAGAAAACAGGAATCGATTTATTATTATCCCTGTTCTTATCTTCGAGTGTTTGGTATTTGAAATACCTCAAACAGATGAACCAGCAAATCAAACAGGCTGAGAACCAACTGGAAGAATCGATACGTAATGAAGAGCTGCACCAATTGATGCGTTTTGAAAAATGTCTGGTGTATTTTATTACCTCCTTACGTGGAAACGAAGTGGTTTTGGCTCGCCTTAAAAAGTATATCAAGACCTCCGGAGCTCCGTTTGACGATGATCTTCTGGATGAAGTGGATATTGAAGTTCAACAAGCCTATACGACGGCGAATATTTACAGCGATATCCTTGCCGGCACGATGGATGCCTATGCATCAATCATCTCCAATAACTTGAACGTCATTATGAAACAGTTGACCTCCGTGTCGATTATTCTGATGATTCCTACGGTGGTGGCAAGTATGTACGGTATGAATGTTCCGAATAATCTCGAATCGAATCCATGGGGATTCTCCATCATTATGCTTGGATCGATTCTGTTATCGTTGTGTGGCATATGGATATTTAAACGTCATAAATTCTTCTGATACCGAAAGGGCATCAGACGTTTGAAAAAAAGCAGAGAGCGTGTACCTTTTGGTAAGCGCTCTCTGCTTTTTTTACTTATAATAGATACATTAAATGATTCTTATTTGCCCTCTTTCATCCATGTCAAAACCTGAACGGCCTGTTCTACGCTACCGATATGCGATACGATCATGGATCTTTTGCCTTTGGTTTCACGTAACTGACAATCTCTTGGATGTTGTTGCATGTAATTAAGGACCAGTCCGAAAGGTTCTGATTGGTAATAAGGAGACCGTTCGTCGGAAATGAAATAGAGATACATCTTACCTTGCTTCATCGTAATTTTTTCAAAACCAAGTTCCGTGCCCAACCGTCGTAGCGTTACCACTCGGATGAGCTCCATTCCCTCTTTCGGAATGTTTCCAAAACGGTCTTTCAGTCTGCTGATAAACAACTGGATATCTTTTTCACGCTCCATGTTATCCAACTCCTTGTACATCGCAATGCGTTCTGATGAGCTAGGAATATAATCAGATGGGAATAATAGTTCGAGATCTGATTCGATAACGGTATCGTTCGTCCACCTTTTCGATTCACCTTTGGCTTCCTCTTCGTCGGCATAGAGATCGTAAAATTCATCACTTTTCAGTTCATCTACCGCTTCTTTCAGAATCTTCTGATAGGTTTCATAACCTAGATCCGCAATGAAACCGCTTTGTTCACCCCCCAGGAGGTTTCCTGCGCCACGGATGTCAAGATCCTGCATCGCAATGTGGATACCGCTTCCCAGTTCGGCAAAATTCTCTATCGCCTGAAGTCGTCTTCGCGCTTCGGTACTCAATGTATGGAGTGGAGGAGCCATCAAGTAACAGAATGCTTTTTTATTGCTTCGTCCCACTCGACCGCGCAACTGGTGCAATTCACTCAATCCGAAATTCTGCGCGTTATTGATTATGATCGTATTTGCGTTCGGAATGTCGATACCGGCTTCAATGATTGTCGTTGCAAGAAGTACGTCGTACTCCTGATTCGCAAAGTCAATGATTCTTTTCTCCAACGTATCCGGATCGAGTTGTCCGTGACCGATCGCTACACGGGCATCCGGAACCAACTTATGGATCATCTCCTGCAACTCGCTGAGTTGCTGAACCCGGTTATTTATGAAGAATACCTGGCCGTTGCGACTCATTTCAAAGTTAATCGCTTCGCGGATCATCTCCTCGTCAAAGCGGTGAACTTCTGTTTGGATCGGATACCTGTTCGGTGGAGGGGTTGCGATAACGGATAAATCGCGCGCACCCATCAGCGAGAACTGTAAAGTACGAGGGATTGGCGTAGCGGTCATCGTCAACGTATCCACATTACTCTTCATTTGTTTCAGCTTCTCTTTTACCGCCACTCCGAATTTTTGTTCTTCATCGATGATGAGCAACCCCAAGTCTTTAAACTTAACATCTTTACCGATCAGTTTGTGGGTGCCGATGACAATGTCTGTCTGTCCTTCGGCCATCGATTTGAGAAGCGCCTTCACTTCCGATCCCTTTCGGGCCCTGGTCAGATAATCCACCTTGACGGGCAATTCCTTCAGTCGTTCGGAAAATGTCTTAAAATGTTGATAAGCCAATACGGTGGTCGGCACAAGTACAGCCACCTGTTTACCATCCGTTACCGCCTTGAATGCGGCTCTGATCGCAATTTCTGTTTTACCGAATCCTACATCTCCGCAAATGAGCCTGTCCATTGGACGTTCACTTTCCATGTCTTTTTTTACGTCCATTGTGGAGGTGAGCTGATCCGGGGTATCTTCATAAATGAATGAGGCCTCCAACTCCTGTTGTAGGTAGGAGTCGGGACTATATTGGAAGCCTTTTTCATCTTTACGCTTGGCATAGAGCAGGATCAGATCGCGGGCAATGTCTTTCATCTTGCTCTTGGTCTTGTCTTTCATCTTCTCCCAGGCACCCGTTCCCAGTTTATTGATTTTAGGGGGTTGTCCCTCTTTCCCTCGGTATTTCGCCAATTTATGAAGGGCATGGATGCTTACAAACAGGATGTCGTCATTCTGATATATCAGTTTTACCACTTCCTGCATCTTTCCGTTTTGAGGAGTACGGATCAAGCCTCCGAATTTACCCACTCCGTGGTCGATGTGTACGATGTAATCGCCAACTTCAAACTGATTGATCTCTTTCAACGAGAGGGCGATTTTTCCCGAACGAGCTTTATCGCTGCGAAGGTTGTATTTGTGATAACGGTCGAAAAGTTGGTGGTCTGTAAAATAACAGGCTTTCATATCCTCATCCGAGAATCCTTCATGAATGGTCTTCAATACCGGAGTAAAAGGAATATTATCGCCCCGGTCTTCAAAGATATGTCGGATACGGTCTATCTGTTTATCACTATCACTGAGAATGTAAATTTTGAAGTCTTTTTCAAGGAAGTCATAGAATGATTTACTTACCAGTTCGAAATTTTTGTGATAAGAGGGCTGCAATGCGGTGTGAAACTCAATCTTTGAAGGAGATTGGCTGTATGATTTCGGTCCGAATTCGATTCGTTTGAAATTGAATATTTCCTTTTTGAAAGCATCTCCGTCGATGAGTTTCTTTTTTACGTCAAGATCACCCTCTTCAGAAATCAGTAATTGTTCGGCGATCTCTTCGCCTGCAATACTCTGTACTCGTTCAATTACCCAACTCAGATCCTTAAACCCGAAATAGGTATCGTCTTGTATGAATTGAAGAAATGAAATACCTCCGGCTTCTCCGCGTGAAAGATTCGGAACGATATAAATCTCATCGACGCGCTCTTTAGAAAGTTGCGAATCCACTTCGAACGTACGGATACTCTCCACTTCACTTCCGAAGAAGTCAATGCGGTAAGGGAATTCGTTCGAAAAAGAAAAAACATCAAGAATACTTCCTCGAACAGCAAATTGGCCCGGTTCATAAACATAATCTACCCGCTCGAACCCATATTCATTCAAAACATCGGAAACGAATACCGAATCCACCTTTTCATTCACAGCTACCCGAAGGGTCTGCTTATCGAGTACCGTTCCGTTTACCACCTTTTCGGCTAATGCCTCGGGATAGGTAACGATCATCAACGGCTGCTCGTGTTGTTGAAGTCTGCTAAGCACTTCGGTACGTAGGATCTCGTTGGCGGCGTCGATCTGTCCATATTTGATCGCCCGTTTATAGGAGGATGGGAAGAAAAGAACCTTCTCCTCTCCACTGATCTGAATCAAGTCGTGATAGAAATAGCCCGCCTCCTCCAAATCGTTGAGAACGAATACATAGTTTTTCTGTGTGTGATTTTTAAGCGGAGCGATGAACATCGCCGCTGCCGAGCCTTGTAATCCTTGAAGATAGATGGCCGGCGTATTGGTTTGGATCAGCTTCTTGAGTGCCCCGAAACGAGGTTTGGCAAGAATAAATTCTGATAAATCGTTCGTTTGCATGAATATTTATTTCTAACCGGTTACGGCTAATTGCTACTACAAATTTAGTCAGTTTTAAGTAATAAGCGTGAGCAAGGGTATTAAATGAGTGAAAATTGTTTATGAACTCTTTAATAAATAAGATGTTTTAATTATTGAGGTTTCCTTTAATCTGTTGAAAAAGTTTTGTCAAATATGGAATCGCCATGGCTAACCAAACTTAGAGTTACCAAACAAAAGGGAAATAGATGGAACATATGACCTTGAGGTTAAAAAATAGATTATATACAAATGAAATCGCCATAGCTCATCTAAAGTTGAGTTACCCAACAGAAGGTATATAGATGGCGCATTTGACCTTAATGTAAAAATAGATTATATACAAATGAAATGGAATCTACAATCCGTAATTGCTTCGATCTGTAAAAAATCCGGCATTCGTAATATTTGGGTGTTGGATGCGGATAACATGGGATTCTTCCCATTGAAGGACTCTTCGCTTTCTAAATTAATAAAGACGCACAACCCGCAAGCGATGTGTCTTGCCGCTGCTAGTGAGGGAATGAAGAATCACTCTCCGGGAGTTTGTGTATTTCCTTCGCCAAGTACCTTATTGGAGGCGATGGACCGTCTTTATGCAATTAATGAACGGCGTATCCCGCTTCTAGCCATCTGTTTTACGGATGAAAATGATCAAGTTACGAGCGAAACATTTCGTCCGATTCTTCGCAGTTGTGATTTCTATCTGGAAGAGATTAACGATCCGCACCGAATCTATCGGGGGGTGGCAAATGCTTTGCAACATACGATGGGGGAAAAGAGTGTCTCTATTCTTTTGCTTGACAGGGCATTAATTGCTCCGGGTATCAAATACGAACGATACGATCAGTTCCGTGAACACGATTCGATTCCCGTGATCGTACCGGAAAATCAAGAGATGATCGAACTGGCATCGCTTCTGGATGAAAAAAAGAAAATCACTATCATCTGCGGTTCAGGCTGTCGCAATGCGCTGACCGAAATCAATGTACTCTCAGCAAAACTAAAAAGCGTCGTGGCGTATGTGCCTGCTTTGCGAAGTTCAATTGAAGAGGAACTGAATTATCCGGTGGGTATTTATGGCAAATGGAGCCAGGAAAGTGCTCAACACGCCATGCTTTCTGCCGATTTGATTCTTTTGCTCGATTTCTCAGAGAAGAACTTCTGTGAATTTCCCAATACATCGTCCATTATTCAGATCTCTCCGAAATTTTGGACCGGGGTAGATAAAGAGAAGAGTAAACGGGTCTATCGCGGAGACGTGGCCGATACGTTGGAACTTTTAATTCCGTTGGTAACAGAGAAGAAAAGCAGCGACTTTGCTGATGCTTTGGTACGCGAATATCGTGAAGGACTTAAGCGGATTGAACAAGCGTTGTCTGAAAATCAGATGCTTCATCGCTTGGTGAAAGCCCTTAACAATAGTCTGGATCCGCACGCTTGTTTATGCGCCGAAGGAAAATTTGCTTACCTCTTTCAGAACTGCCTTTTAAAAGGCGATCCATTACAATACATTCATCCAGTACACGATCCGATCTGTGCAGGTGATCTCTTTTATGAGTTAATGGGACTCTCTTCGAGTGGTCGGCTTATTCAGGCAATCGGATTGATTGATGCGGATCGGCTTAAAAAGAATATCCGCTGTTTATATCCGATGACGCTCGAACAGTACTCCTTGAAGATGATTGTCTTCAATAAAGACAAAATAGGCGAAGGGATGCAGAGTGAACTGGAACATTATGCTGAGAATATGCGAATCGATTACAAACGAATCGATTCGGCTGCCGGATTGGAGAAAATACTCGATCAGGCACTTTTTTCAGATCAAAGTTGCCTGATTGAAGTCACCGGGGTATCTCTGGAACAGGATTATCTACGTGAAAGTTACCCGGAAGCTGATTACGATCTCCCTCGGGAATTGATTACACCGGCACTTACATTCCTGCAATCCCTTGGAGTAGGCAAGCTGTTCTACACCGGCAAGTACCAATCCGATTCATTGAAAGATTCGGAAGAAACCGAGATGGAGTTCTCTTCACCTGATTTGCAACTGATCTCTCCGCAGAATCTTTTTTATGCTGCATTGGGAGGATTTCAGGTAACCCGCAAATTAAGCGTATGTTTGGTTACAAGTCTCTCTCAGTTGCTTCAAATGATGCCGGGCATCAATGAAGCGTTGCGTAAACGTGTCCCCGTATTGCTATTGGTGGTAATGACGCGTAAAATGTGTCACCATTCCCTACGACGACAAACTGTGACGGCTCAGAAACTGATTCATGTCTTTTCTTGTCATCACCGCGATGTGGGAACCGAAACAGAACTTTCCATGATTCTTGGAGAAGCGTTTTCAGAGGCTATGCATCAGCGGGGGATTAGCACAGTGCTTTTCCAGCGTGTTTTTCAGGAAGTGAAGGATTACAAGTGCTCTGAAATATACGATTCTCCTTATACGAGTTGTGACATTTATCCTTCAGAACGGGAGATTGAGAATATAGCAAAAGAGATAAATCGGGCTTCCTCTATTGTTGTCTTTGCCGGTAATGGCGCCAGAAATGCACACAAGGAGGTGATTGAACTTGTACGTAAGGTGAAAGCACCTCTTGGGTGGTCCTTTAAAGTCAAAGATGTTTTTGATTATGATAACTATTTTCCAATCGGGATGAATGGTTTGCTGATGAATGATGCTTTAGAGGAGGCTTATAAAAAATGTGACCTGCTTATTCTCTTGGGAACGAATCTTTCTTTTGAAAATAAACTCTCTAAAACTTGTCGCGTTATTCAAATTGATCTGAATCCTGCAAATCTAGGAAATCCTCATCCGGTGGATATCGGGGTGGTTGGCGAAGTAAAGAAAACGCTTCAATTGTTACTTCCTCATCTCTTGACGATCAGCAACTATCAATTTGCGGAGAGATGCCGTGATTCATACCTCTCGCTTCGGGAGAAATACGAGGCGGATATCCGTAAACATGAAGAAAAAACATCCGAAATCATCATTGAGAGTGTTTTCATGCATCTGAATAAAATTGCTCCGGAGCATTGCTGGGTGATTTCAGACATGGTGCTACCGTGGTATATGACTGCGCTGAATATAAAGAGTAAAGGAAGCCGACGCATCTTTGGTTTTGGAGAAACGATTTATAACTCCAACAGTACGGGATTCGCCTTAGGTGCAGCTCCTCTTCCGAATCATCAACCGTTGATCGTTTTCTGTACGGATATAACTTTTCTGAAACAGATGAATAACCTGTTTGATATCGCTTTTTGCAAAGGTATTATCAAGTTGTTTATCTTACACCTTTGGCCGGGAAACAGAAGCGTTGATTATTCCGATCTGATTCCTTCTCAACACATCCGGGCATTTCACATTACGGAGTATGATCAGTTGCTTCAAACCTTGCATGAGGTGATGGAGAGCGACCGGTCGTGTGTGGTGGACATTCGGGTTCAGAAGAGTCCCCTTATCAAAACACCACCGATGATCTCTTCATTAGCGGAGAAATATGGGGTTGTCTTCAAGAAATTATATGTAAACAGTGAAAAGGAACACATGTTGGATACATTCGGCAGATATGAAGGAGAGGAGGAGAAAGACGGATTTATTGATAACAGTGGTGGAAAATAATTAACGGATCCTAATTAATCGTTCGATAACCATGAAAACACATTTTAAAGGGGGACACACTCGCGACAAGGGTTTTTTCCTGATTCTCTTTTTGCTTTCATTTCAAAGCATGCTCTCTTTGTATGCTCAGCGAAGAAGTGTTTCTGATAACCTGATCTTCCGCTTATCGGAAGATACTCTTCACCAAAAAGAAGTGGGCTATTTCTACCGGACTCAAAGTCCCTTGTTTAACGATCCCGAACCGCCGCGTTTTATCATAACGGGTCGTGACAATAAGTTTCTTATTGGAATCGGTGGCTTTGTAGCACTGAGAAGTTTTTATGATTTAAGTAATTCCATTAATTCGATCGATTTCAATACGTTCGATATACCTGTAGCAGATGATGCACAAGATAAAAGATGGGGACTGGAAGCTTCATCAAGCCGATTATTCCTTAAAATAATTGGCATATCAAAACTAAATAAACCGATAACGGGTTATGTTGAAGTGGATTTCAGAGGAGATAACCGCGTCTTACGGCTTCGACAGGCGTATGTTTCCATTGCCGGATTTACCTTGGGACAGACCTATTCGAATTTTATCGATATCTATTCTTTTGCACCAGCTCTTGATTTCAATGGAAATATTGTAAGTTCTTTCCTGCGTAATCCGATGATTCGATATGAATATGAGTCTAAATGTGGAATCAGTTTCGGTCTTTCTCTCGAAAGGGGTGAATATTCGGGAAAATACCTCAATCAAACGGCATCCGCTCATGATGAAGTTCCCGATGTGAACGGTTATGTCCAGTATAAATGGCGTAGTGGGCATATCAGATACTCCGGGACTTTCCGAGAAATGACCTATAAGAATGAAGTTCGGGATCATTATCGTAATTCTCTTGGATTGGCAGCTAAGTTCAGTGGGAAATTTACAACTTCACCCTATGCCGATCTCTTTTTTCACATCGCTTACGGAAAAGGGATTGCCTCTTATATTGTGGCTTCTGAAAATAATGAACTCGATCTTTTACCCGATCCTTTAAGACCCGGTATTATGTTTTCTCCTAAGGGGATGGTGGGATATGCTGCTGCAAAAGTGAACTATACTCCGAAAATCTATAGCGGTTTCACTTTTAGTTATAATAGATTCTTCGTTTCTTCACGTTTTCTCGCAACGGAACAATATCGCGAATTGGATCTTTTTCACCGAAGTATGGCAATTTCAGGAAATGTAATCTGGGAGTTTATTCCTTTTGGGATATGCGGAATTGAGTATTGGATCGGTAAAAGATGCGATTATGGCGGAAAAGAGGGGATAACAAACCGTATTTATGCAATGATCCGTTATAATTTTTGAGAATCGTGTTGTTTTCATCGACGAATTTAACACTTTTGGCATTTTTTGTTTCCATCTACAACCGTTAATTTATATATTTGAAGATGCGAATCACTCTGTAAGGTTCGCTTTTATTTAATAATCTACTATGAATGATGTGATTAATCAGCCTGTGAGCGACAGTCTCGTGATAATTCCTACTTATAATGAAAAGGAAAATATTGAAAATATATTGCGTTACGTCTTCAAGCTTCCCAAAAACTTCCATGTCTTAGTAATTGATGACGGCTCACCGGATGGCACTGCCAATATCGTAGAAACACTCCGGAAAGAGTTCCCAACTCAATTGCATCTGATGCAGCGAGCCGGAAAACTAGGATTAGGCACGGCTTATATTGCTGGTTTCAAATGGGCGATTGCTCATCAATACGATTATATTTTTGAGATGGATGCGGACTTCTCACACAATCCCGATGATCTTTTGAAACTTTATGAAGCTTGCGCAAGTGAAGGAAATGATATGGCGATTGGATCGCGCTACGTTAGCGGCGTGAATGTGGTGAACTGGCCGATGAGTCGAGTAATCATGTCATATTACGCTTCTAAGTACGTGCAGTTTGTTACAGGAATGAAGATTTGCGATACTACTGCCGGATTTGTTTGCTACAAGCGCAACGTGTTGGAAAACATAGATTTAGATAAGATTCGTTTTAAAGGGTATGCATTTCAGATCGAGATGAAATTTACAGCTTATAAAATGGGATGCAAAATAAAGGAAGTGCCGATTATCTTTATAAACCGCGTACTCGGCGTATCTAAGATGAATTCCAGCATTTTTGGTGAAGCCGTTTTTGGCGTGATCAAGCTGAAGTTAGATAGTCTAACGCGTAAATTCCCACAAATCAATTAATGCAAAATACCATCCCCTGTGTCGGTTGAAAAATCATCCTTCGCAGGGGTCGTTTTTATTTATACAAATGAAATCGCCATAGTTCACTAAAGTTGAGTTACTTACCAAAAGGAACATAGATGGCGCATTTGACCTTGATGTTAAAAAATAGAATACATACAAATGAAACAGATTCTGATCAATAACGCTACTATTATCAATGAAGGCTTCGCATTCAAAGGCGCAGTATTAATTGAAGGGGAGAAAATCAAAAAGATTTACAAAGGGGAGGAAGTAACGGATATTCCTGCTGATGTGCAGGTGATTGACGCAGTGGGTAAATTTCTATTGCCCGGTGTAATTGACGATCAGGTACATTTTCGTGAGCCGGGACTAACGCATAAAGCAGATATTGCATCCGAAACAAGAGCTGCCGTGGCGGGAGGGACTACTACGTTTATGGATATGCCCAACACAAATCCTCAAACCGTTACTGCGGAGGCTCTTGACTGGAAATTACAACGCGCATCTGAAACCTCACGAATCAATTATGCTTTCTATATTGGTGCAAATAATGCCAATATAGAGGAACTCAAAAAGATTGATTCTTCAAAAGTATGCGGTGTTAAAGTCTTTATGGGGTCATCAACTGGAAATATGTTGGTGGATAATCAATCGATGCTTGAACGGATCTTTGGGGAACTGCCTTATGTTATAGCTACACACTGTGAAAAAGAGGAGGTTATAAAAGCTAATATTCAGAAATACACCTCTCTTTATGGTGAAGAGCTACCCATTCAGTTTCATCCTCTGATCCGAAATGAAGAGGCTTGTTACGCATCTTCTTCTGAAGCGGTAGCATTGGCTACAAAAATGGGGGGTAAATTGCATTTATTGCATCTTTCTACAGCGAAGGAGTTGACCCTTCTTGAAGATAAACCGTTGGCGGATAAAAAAATAACAGGAGAGGTCTGTGTGCATCACCTGTGGTTTAATGATAAAGACTATGAAAAGTTCGGCAATCGTATCAAATGGAATCCGGCAATCAAATCGGAGGAAGATCGTTTGGCATTGATGGAAGCAATCAAAGGAAATCGTTTGGACATGATTGCTACGGACCACGCTCCACATCTTCTTTCCGAAAAAGAAGGTAGCTGCCTGAAAGCAGCGTCCGGAGGGCCTTTGATTCAATATTCGCTACTCGTTATGCTTGAAAAAGTGAAGAACGGAACTATTTCTATCGAGAAAGTGGTAGAGAAGATGAGTCATGCCCCTGCATCTTTATTCGAAATCAAAGAACGAGGATTCATTCGTGAAGGATATTATGCCGATCTGGTATTGATTGATCCTAACGAGACCACCTTGGTAGAGCAGTCCTCCATTTTATCTAAATGCGGTTGGTCGCCTTTTGAAGGATTTATATTTAAAAATAAAATAGATTCCACTTTTGTGAACGGAACAATGGTTTACCATAATGGACAGATTGAAGACTCTTTCAGAGGAGCTGCCGTAAAGTACAACCGATAAAAATTCCCCTTCATGGATATCATCTATATATTAACTGGATTGGCATTAGGAGCCGGTAGCGCTTTTGTGGCAATGAGACCTACCGCTTCTCGGTTAAAGGAGACTCAAAATGCGCTGGAGGAGTTGAGACGCAGGTACGAATCTGACCGAGCAACGCTGCAAGAAGCGGTAATCGAAAAAAGTGCACAGGAAAAAATTGCCGCCCGCATCCAATTCGATATGGATAAACTTCGACAGGAATACAGCGCTCTCGATACACAATTTCGGAAATTGATCTCTGAAAACGCCTCTCTAAGCACTTCGTACGATGCATTACTCGATAAACAGGAATTGCTTCAAACAGAACTCGAAGAGAAACGGTCACAGATGGAAAAAGAGTTCCGTTTGATGGCAAACTCCATTTTGGATGAGAAGAGTAAGAAATTCACCGAACTCAACACTACCGAATTGTCCCGTATTTTGGAACCTCTTAAGGAAAATCTAGTGCAATTCAAAAGCAAGGTGGAGGAAACATACGACAAAGAATCCAAACAGCGTTTCAGTTTAGAGGAAAAAATTCGAGAATTGGTGGAATTGAATAACCAAATCAGTGAGGATGCCCGTAATCTCACCAAAGCGCTGAAAGGAGACAGTAAGGTGCAGGGTGACTGGGGTGAGATGATTCTTGAAACGATTTTGGAGAAGTCGGGGCTACAGAAAAATCGGGAATATTTCATACAACCCACCATGAAGGATGCTTCCGGAAAGAGTATCCAAACAGAAGAGGGAAAAATGATGCGTCCCGATGTGATAATCGCTTATCCTGATAATCGCAATATTATTGTGGATTCTAAAGTTTCTCTGACTGCCTACATTCGTTTTACCGAAGCTGAGAACAAAGAAGTTGCAGATAAGGCATTAAGTGAACATCTTCGTTCTGTAAAAGCGCATATTGATGAACTTTCCAGAAAAAGTTATCAGGATTATACCAGTTCACTTGATTTCGTTATGATGTTTATTCCGAATGAACCGGCATTTATGCTAGCACTTCAAAGCGATCAGAATCTGTGGCAATATGCTTATGATAAAAGGGTTTTGTTGATTAGTCCAACCAATTTGATTACGGCCCTAAAACTGGTTGCTGATCTTTGGAAGCGCGAAAATCAGAGTCGTAATGCGATAGAGATTGCAGAAAGAGGAGGGAAGCTGTACGATAAGTTCGTTGGTTTGGCAAAGCAGCTGGATCTGGTAGGAGAACAACTTGACAAAACCACTCGTATTTATGAAGCCGCTATGGGACAACTCCGCGATAAGAACGGTAACCTGATTGGTCAGGTTGAAAAACTTAAGGAGTTGGGGGTGAAGGCGAAGAAGCAAATTGCACTTACTGAAGTAGCATCAGAATCAGATGAGCCGATTGTATGATGAATAATGAATCACGCTGATTGTAAACGAAATAAAAAATGGCGGGAATCTTTCCCGCCATTTTTTATTTCATCTCTTCGACAAATTCATCCGTAGTATATACTTTTTCTGCAAGTAAGGCGAAATTTATGAAGGCGGCTTGATCGGCATCCAAATTCGGAAGTTTGGCTGAAGCGGTAGCATCAAATATAACAGCTGCTTCAAAACCTCTCTCTTGCAATTCACGTAAATGTGATTCGGCACACAGATTCCCGGACATCCCGCAAATAATCACCTTACGAATATTCCTTTTCCCTAATTGTAAGATAAGGTCGTTGTTTTCCGGTCCATAAATTTTGTGCGGAGATGTAACGATAATATTTGTTCCTCCGTAAATATAAGGTTTATAAATCTCAAGCCAGTCTGCTCCGGATCCTTCGAAACCTTCGTCCGTGTGTGGACCTTTACGTTCAAACATACCTGTATCATGCATCAATTTTTCGATAGGTCCTTCAAATAACCATTGATGATCATGTTTGTAATAATAATGTGGAGAGATGAATACAAGCATCCCCTTTTTTGCCGCTGCTTCAAAAATACGACGTAGATTCTCTACAGTTCCATTCTTTGTAATATTTTCCCCAAAAGCTCCCCAGCCAATACCTTTTTCACTTAAAAAATCATTTTGGGGGTCTGTCATTACGATAGCCGTATGTTCATCGATAACAAACGGAGTGTTGATTCCTTCCATAGTGAAGTCTTTTAGATTATCAAAACGTGTCATACTAAAAACGTTTCAGAATCAAAATAGTTTGTAGTATCTCTTTCGGGGATTGTTAAGGGATCTTCTTTGAATGGCTGCTCTTTTAAAGTATAAATAACTTTCTCGCCACTTTCCGGATTAGTGAATTGTATCGTTTTGTCTATTCCGGTCTCATATTTTAGTCTCCCGCTTCCAGGAGTGATTCCAGTCACGAAGAGAACCCCGTCAAGAACGGGAGAAATCACAGGTGTTGTTAGGGTAAAATTCACGGCATTTTTCTTTACTCTTCTTAATTTGCGCATAAAATCCAATCCGATCATCACCCCGACAGCTAATTCGGGTGTTAATGTTCCGGTGAGTTCCCCTGCTTTCAGCAGTAACGGCAACCCGATGTTATTGCGGATGTCATATTCGATGTCCTGCCGGGGATTTTTCATCAAAACCAAATCGTGAATCAGACGTTGTTCATCTTCGGACGTATCCGGGCATTTCAGGTCATAAACCGGAGAGTCGTCGCAAGCATCCAATCCCGTTACCCTTATTCCATTCTCCAGTACATCCGTAAGCCTGCAGGTCGTAATGCCCAGGTGATTGGGACGGTGTTGCGAACGACATGCGAAGATGCCGCAACGCTCCCCACTTAGGGTATTCTCTTCCAAATGAATCTCAGCGGTTTTGTGTAACCCGAATACAACCACGATATAGTCATGTTTGGCGATTCCGTTGAGCCCTTTCAGATAAGGATCATAGAGTTCAATCGTAGAGATTCTCTGTTTAATTTGTCCCGGTAAGTCAAATTCAGAAGCATCGTTCTTTACATAACCGATAGGAATGAGGTTCATTTTGCAACGTTTTTGGGGATAATGAATAATTGATTTTCGAAACGGACCACTGCGGCTTTTATATCGTAGAGTTGCTCTATGTTTTCCTCCGAAAAGATAGAGGGTTCACCGTAATTGAATACCTTATGGTCTCTCAACATCAATACCTTAGTGGCATATCGCGTGGCGAGGTTTAAATCGTGTTCGGTAAGAATTACGACCATTCCTTGCTTAGATAATTCTTTGAGTAATTCCATCACCTTCAATTGATGATAGATATCCAGATTTGCGGTAGGTTCGTCTAATAAAAGGATTTTGGGTTGTTGCGCCATTGCACGAGCAATATAAACGCGTTGTTTCTGTCCCCCACTCAATGTAGAGAGGTTGCGGAAGGCAAGCTCCTCAAGTTGGAATTTATGGATTATTTCCTCCACGATACACCAATCCTCTTCACCTGCATTCCAATCGATATATGGTTTGCGACCCATAAGAATGGTATCAAAGACATTCAGTTCCATCGTGCTCGATTCGCTTTGAGGAATATACGCAATGTGACGCGATAATTCGCGGGAACCGTATTTATGTTGCGGAACACCGTCGAAACGAATCTCGCCTTGCGTAACTTTAAGGATGGAGTCGATGCATTTCAGCAGCGTGCTTTTTCCAGAACCGTTGGGCCCGAGCACCGTAACGAGATCGCCTGATTCAATTTCGAGCGAGATGTCATTTAGGGCCTTCACCTCTTTATAGGCAAATGATATGTGGTCAATTTCTACTTTCATTTAAGTCCGTTTCTAAGTAAGAGAAACAAGAAAATGGGTACACCGACAAAAGAAGTGATGATACCTACAGGGATAACGATGGGTGAAAAAAGCGAGCGTCCCAATGTGTCGCACAATAACAGGAAGGCTCCTCCCGAAATTGCAGAGATGGGAATAAGGTGTTCCTCATTATTTCCGATGCAAGTACGCACGATGTGAGGCACTACCAATCCTACAAAAGCGATCACTCCGAAAAAGGAGACCACTATCGCAGTGCATAGCGTACAACAGATCAAGGCTGTTCTTCTAGTCTGGGTGGCGTTTACGCCTAGACTTGCCGCATATTCATCGCCTGAGCGAAGTACTTTATAATTCCATCGGTTGAAATAGAAATAAATGAAAATCGGGATACAAACGACGCTAACAATTAGTAATCGACTCCAGTTTGCCCGGCCTAAATCCCCGAAAGACCAGAAGACGATGGTTGACAATTGCACTTTATCGGCAATATATTGAAGTGCGGCAATTCCCGCTCCGAACAACGAGCTGATGATGATACCCGCCAAGATAATGATTTCAGAGGATGCTTTTCTTTGCCGGGAGATGAATAAAATAAAGAACAACCCAAGCAAGGAAGTCCCGAACGAAAATAGTGTAATGATGTAAGGATTATCATAATAAAACACATCACCCGTTTTCGCAACAGAAGAGCCCACTCCAAAAACCACGATCGCAAGTGCAGCCCCGAAAGCCGCTGAAGAGGAAATCCCCAGAGTGTAGGGCGACGCGAGGGGATTGCGTAGGATCACCTGCATCACGACACCCGAAGTAGCTAATGCAATTCCGGTGACAATTGCAGCCAGAATACGCGGCAGCCGAATATTCAGAAAAATATGACGCGCCATCTCCTGATCCTCCGAGATAAACACTTTCAAAAAATCAGCTAGATTCAGGTTACTCCCTCCCGTGGTAAAAGCATAAAAACTGATCATCATCAAAAGGCAGACGATGGCAATCAAAAAACCGATTCTTCTCCAGCGATGAATCTTATAAGTAGCAATCAGACTTTTACTCATATCTTTCTCATAATCTATTTTATGTCCGCCAGTTCATCCGTAATGTTACGATACCAACCCCATTGCTGTACCAATGAATCGGTTACATCCTTCCCTACGAAACGGGTCATGATCTCTTGCGACTTCTTCTTTAGGTCTACATCGGCGAATGCATCGGGATACATCACTTTTCCGACATACCACGAATTTAAAAGCATTACCTCAAAATTCGAATGAAACATGTAGTAGGGCCATAAGAGGTAAATCTCTTTGTTTTTATAACAAGTTAACAAGGATGATAACGCTTTATTCTTCCGAAAGTTCTCCTGAACCAGTCGCAAACCGCCCTGATCGATAAACATAATCTCGGGATTCCATTTGATGAGGGTTTCAATGTCAATGGTGGTATTTGCAAATTTAGGTAAGAGGGTGGAGTCAATGTGAATTGCCGTATTGGGCACATTAACCAATTCAAAAGCGGCATAATACTGATCGGTTGAGACGATGTCGTGTCTTCCGCGGTAAGAGATGCCTCCCAGATACGCTTCCGTGGAACTCCTTTTCTGAGTGCGTTGAGCTAAATCGGCGATTTCGGTTTCGAGGTACGCAATCAATGAATCCGCTTGATTCCGACGATTCAGAAGATCTCCCGTCAAGCGAAGCCCTTCCATGAATTCGGAACGTAATTTCCCAAGATTGCCATAACGGATCACAACTACCGGAATCATTAATTTTTCTTGTAGTTCATCAGCTTCGCTACGGCTGATATTCGTGGTCAGTACCACATCGGGATTGCAAAGCATGATTAACTCCGGATCACCTCCGAACATCGGGCCGATCATCGGCTTTTTTCGGATTTCCGGAGATGCGAATATATGGGTAAAGGCAACTCCCCGCATCTCTACGTCTTCTATTCCGGCTACGAACTCACAACCTTTTACATATGAAACCATTCTCATGGTAGATTCATTAACAGGTATCACGCTACGTATAGAGTCGGGAAGAGATACTTCCCGACCCAATGCATCCGTGAATATCCTTTCTCTCTGTGGCCTTTGCCCTTTCGGGCTACAGCCGATAAAGAGGAAACAAATCAATATCCAATAAATTAATTCTTTATTTCTCCGCATACGTGAAGCTAATAAATATTCTGGATAATAAGCGGATTGGCATCGATTTCATCTTGAGGGATGGCCCACTGCCAACGGGGATCGCTTGCCGGAATTTCGGTGACCATACAGAAGCCCGGGTTGAAATTGGATCCCGTTCTGGTTAAAGGTAGATTCAATCGTTTTAAATCAAAGAAACGGAATCCTTCCCCCCATAACTCAATACGGCGATGCGTCATGATCTCTTCGATCAACGCCGATCCGCTATTTGTGCTCTGATAACCTGGGTCGCGTGTTATGATCCATTTATTTAAGGTGTTGCGTGCCAATTCCTCTTGGCCGTTTCGTGCATATGCTTCCGCTTGTGTAAGATATAATTCGGACAATCGCATGAAAGCGACGTTTCCTACTGCATCGCCTTCGCTGCGGGATTTAAATTTCCGCACTGAATATGGGTAAGCGGTGAATGAGGATGAAGGAAGCGGTAACGTGCCCTTTTCGTCCCACCACAACCGTCTTAAATCGGTAGCTGACATTTTCTGATAGGTAGAGGAGCTGATCTGTTTGGCACCCGTCCTTACCGGCTCTGAGTTGTAATTCCAACTCATAAACGAGTAGAAGGAGTAGTAATTAACCGTTTGGTCATCCAACGTAAGTGCAGCCCACAATGCCTCTTTTGTAGTGGTAGATATATTGGAAAATCCGTTATATAATTCATCTCCGCTCATCAGAACGAATCCATTGCTTTCGGCTTCTCGGATTGCTTCGCCGGCACTGAGGGCTGCTTCAGCGTAGTTTTGTTGTGCTAAAGTCACCCTGGCTTTCAGTCCATAGGCTACTGATTGAGAATAGTGACTGATTGTTTTCGGTTTATACCCCTCTAATAAAGCGATGGCCGCGTCTAAATCCTGTAGAATAAGGGTATAACACGCTTCAACCGAATTTCGAGGCATCTCCTCCGAAGTGCTTTTCAAGCGGTAGGGTACACCGGGTTGCGTGTTTTCTGCCCCGGCAACATATCTGCTCCCATACATCTGTACCAGCATGAAATGTCCGAACGCACGAAAACAAAGTGCCTCTCCTTTCACCGCACGAAAGAGGGTAGGAGTGCTGTTTTCAAATCGGTCTACGTAACTAAGAATCAGATTGGCATTGAGTATGAATTCATAGTAGGTTTGCCAGATTGCTTTGGTAAAGGCACTCTCGGGCGACCACTGTTCCTGCCATTGTAACGTGGTTTGATACGTGTTGTTCTGAGCCCATGTCATATCATCTGCGCTGGAGTCTAAGCAGATCATAAAACCGGGATATCCCCCCAATGCTTGAATGCCACGGTCTTGCGAGACCATTTTTCGGTGAATTCCATTGATGGCCATGTACAGATTTTCGATAGAGGAGCCGACCAGTGATTCAGATACCGAAGTTGAGGGATTCGTTTCGAGGTAATCGCTGCTGCAACCGGGAGTAAGGCTTAATACGCCTCCGATCAGACCGATCGCAATATTTCGCATTTTTATTTTCATGATGAGGAACGATTAAAGCGTGAAATTGATGTTGAATGTGTAGATGCGTGAAGGAGCATAGAGGTTATAAGTGTATCCGACGAAATTGGATACGGAGTTCAATCCCTTCCGGTGATTCCATTGATATAGGTTTTCACCGCTTAGGGTAAAGGAAAGTCCCTCTATTCCGATCTTCTTCACCATTTGAAGGGGCAATTCATACGTTAATTGTATTGATTGCAGATTCAGGTAATCGCCGTTTACAAGAAACCGATCCGAAACGGCTCCGAAATTTGTGCGTTGCGACGCATCCAGACGGGGTACATCGGTGATGTCGCCCTCCTGTTTCCAAGCTCTGAGTACATCTTTATGCATGGCATAACCCAATTGATTGTCCATTAATTCAGCGTATTGAGCGTCATAAATCTTACCTCCGAGCCCATATGAGAAAAGGACTCCCAACGTAAAATCTTTATAACGCAACGTTGTGTTGAGACCGCCATAGAATTTTGGGACCGAACTGCCGCAATAATGGTATTTTGCGAATGTGGGGTCGGTCGTCAGTCGTTTACCGTTTATCTCAACAAAACGGGCATCCGAAGAATCCCACACTTTCTCATTGTCAAAAGCGTATAACGCATCCCCGTTCGCGGGATTTACTCCTTGATAATCACGTAACCAAAAGTCGTAGATGGAATGACCGACTGACACTTTCGAGGTGTTGCTGATAATTTCAGGTACGGCTGCGGGCATCGTTTTTACTCTGTTCTTTAAAAATGTGCCGTTTAAACCAACCGTACCGTTCCAATCATTCTGATTCAGATAATCGTAGTTAAGGTTGATTTCCCATCCTTTGTTTTCAACTTTTCCTAGGTTTCTCCATATCGAGGCCACTCCCGAAGAGAGAGGCGCGGGAACGTTAAACAACAGATCCCGTGAATTTTTGCTGAAATACTCTACGGAACCACGCAAACGATTCAACAACATGAATTCAATGGCAATGTCTGCCGATTGTAGGGTTTCCCATTTTAGGTTTTTATTTCCAAACATCGAGAAGTATAATCCCGGTTCGTTGCTGTTGTTGATTCCGGTATTATATAGGGTCTGCCATACGTAATAATCGGGACTTCCGCTTTTCAAAACACCGTCGTTTCCGGTTTCGCCGAACGACGCTCTTAATTTAAGCATATCAATCCAATGCAGGTCACGGAGAAAGGCTTCCTTATCGATTCGCCACGATGCACCGACCGACCAGAAATCACCCCAGCGCGAATCCTTCGAGAAGCGGGACGATCCGTCTCTACGATAAGAGGCTGTGAGGAAATAGGTGTCGTCAAAGTTGTAGTTCAGGCGACCGAAATATCCCTCTTTTTTGTAATTATCCGTTCGGGAAGTGAGTTTGCTTAAGGTTGAGAAATTATCCAGTTCATACAACCCTTCCATGATCTGCTTCTGTTTATAGACATATTGGTATTGGTATTTGAAAGCATAGTTTTCATGACCGAGCAACAATTCGAATGCATGTTCACCAACTTTCTTGTTATAATCAATCAGCTGATGAAACATGTAAGTCTGACTTCTTTCATTCGTAACCTGAATTCGACCTGCGGGTGCACCGTCCGCTACCAACGTATTGTAATACACTTCCGAACGGTCATTGGAAGACTCAATCGCTCCTTTAGCCGTAATTTTGAGCCCTTTTACCGGCATCACCGAAACGTAGGTATTCCCGGTATAACTGTCCCTTGTATATCCTCTTTTATTCCAAAGTGCTTCCGCGATGGTGTGTCGACCGGGATAAGAGATCCGGGCACTCGTATAGTCGTATATTTTCTCACCTTGTTCGTCCAGTTTAAAACTACCATCTTCGTTGTGAAGATGAACCGGATAGATTGGGGCCATTCTTCGAATGAAATTAGCCATATTCCCCTTTGCGGTGGTAAATGTCATATTGGTCATCGGAGTTTTTGCCTTGGCGTAATTAGCCGAGAGATTTATACCTGCTCCCAGCCATTTAACCGGATTGATGTTGTAATTGATTCTTGCTCC
Organism: Bacteroidales bacterium; assembly: GCA_036655355.1. Taxonomy (GTDB): domain Bacteria; phylum Bacteroidota; class Bacteroidia; order Bacteroidales; family JAUNSR01; genus JAUNSR01. Next base: position 117,110 of record JAVVQG010000007.1, on the reverse strand, counting down.
ATAACGTTTGAAACCGGTTTGTATCATACTTCCTTGATCATCCAGGTAATTCAACGAGGCATAGGTGTCACTGTTTTCCGTATGGGTAGAATAGGAGAGGGTATAATCCCCGCGATAGCCGTTTTTAAAGGCATCACCTTCCCAGTCAAAATCATTATAAAGCAGCGTTGTAGCTTCCGGATTAAGGATTCCGGCAGTCGTTACGATCGCTTCGTTGGGCACTCCCTTGAAAACATTGAATTTGCCCAATAGGTTATACAGATTAGCCGATGCATTTTGCGAAGCCAATTCGGGAGTTTGTCCACTTCCATTGATATATTGATTTCTAAGCATTGTCCACTGCAAAGGATAATATTCCCAAAGATTCACACGATTGAATTCGGGAATGCCTTTTTGTGAAAAGCCCTGTGAGATGCGCAAAGTAACCTGATTGCGACGGGAAGTATTGGCTTTTTTCGTGGTAATCAGGATCACTCCATTTCCAGCGCTCGATCCGTAAAGAGCCGTAGAGGCTGCATCCTTCAAAATCGTTACTGAAGCAACGTCATTGGCATTAATATCGCTGAGTGCTCCATTGTAGATGGTGCCATCCACAACATAAAGGGGCTCGTTTGAGGCATTGATTGAACCGAATCCCCTAATCCGCAATGAAGGCGAGGAGCCGGGTTGTCCTTCAGACAAAGTTGATTGTACGCCAGAAGCGACGCCCATAATCACCGATGTGATGCTGGAAACGGGGCGGTTCGTGATTTCCTTCGGTGTAATGACCGAGGATGCGCCCGTTAGGGAACCTTTTTTTGCTACTCCATAGGCAACTACCGTTATTTCATCCATTAGGACATTCTTAACGGGATTAATCGCTTCGGAATCCTCCTTTTCCTTGTTTCCGGTTTTTAAATTGTGTTGAGCGGATACCACTCCTGTCGACCCGAGAATGCATAAATTCAGAAGAATTCCTCCATACTTATTCATAATGCTACATGTGATTAGATTAAATCAAAACTTCATAACATATTTAAGTTGAAAAATGTTTAATCAATATTTAAATATTCACATGTCATCAAGCGGATTTACGTGCCTCCTTTCTATAGAGTGATAATTCATAATAATCTTTCTGTTTAATCAAATTATAGCTGACGTGCGCTTATCTTTGCATTTAAGAATAACCCCGATTGTTTTTACTTTTCATTGAATATTATTATTTATGCCTCAGATTGGTAAACCTCATCCTATTTTAAGTAAACTATCATTTGAAGATAAAAAGCGACTTTATGAATACTTGGCACCGATGTGTCCGGAAAATAAACTCGAACTTTTTGAAAAGAATGTCAATCTCCGAACCAGACACATCACCGTAGTGTTGGAAGATGTAGAACATCCTCACAATGGGAGTGCGGTTCTCCGTTCATGCGATTGTTTTGGAATTCAGGAGATGCATTTTATAGAGAAAGAGTATCGTTTCAAGGTGAGTGTGGGTCCTGCGGCAGGTTCTGATAAATGGGTTAATTACAAAAAATACAGTAAGAGTTATGAGAATCCCACTCGTGCGTGCCTGGAGGATTTAAAAGCGAAGGGATATCGGATCATAGCCACCACACCCCATGAAAAGGATTGCATGGTGGCCGATTTGGATGTTTCGGAAAAAACAGCGTTCGTTTTCGGTACCGAACGTACTGGTATTTCAGATGATGTCAGGGAAATGGCAGACGGATTTGTTAAACTTCCCATGTATGGATTCGCCGAGAGTTACAACATCTCGGTTTGTGCGGCATTGGTATTGTACGATGCGACCGAACGGATGCGTAAGAATCCGGAAATTGAATGGCAGTTGAGCGAAGAGGAGAAAATGGATGTTTGTTTTGAATGGCAACGTCTTGTTTTAAAGCGTTACGAGTTGCTATTACCGTATGCGGTGGAACAGTTGGGACTCGAAATATAAGAAGCTGTTTAAATAATGCTAAAGATGAGCTATGGCGATTTCATTTCGATAGATTTCATCGTAATTAAATGGAAATTTGTTATTGAGTTAACAAAATATTTATATTTTTGCGACATAAACTTATAAAATAAAGATATGAAAGCAATAAGAGCAGCCATCGTAGGATATGGCAATATTGGTAAATATGTGTTGGAAGCGCTTCAGGCAGCTTCTGATTTCGAAGTCGCAGGTGTGGTTCGTCGTAACGGTGCAGCCGGAAAACCTACAGAGTTAGACGCTTATGATGTTGTAAAAGACATCCGTGAACTGAAGGATGTAGATGTAGCAATTTTGTGTACGCCTACAAGAAGCGTTGAAGCATATGCAAAAGATATTCTTTCTTTGGGAATCAACACAGTAGATAGCTACGATATCCATACCGGAATCGTTGACCTTCGCCGTTCATTGGATAAAGTAGCCAAAGAACATGATGCGGTAGCTGTGATTTCAGCAGGATGGGATCCGGGAAGTGACTCGGTTGTACGTACTTTGTTAGAGGCTATTGCGCCAAAAGGAATTACTTACACCAACTTTGGGCCGGGTATGAGTATGGGGCATACGGTAGCGGTTAAAGCAATCGAAGGTGTGAAGGCTGCTCTTTCCATGACAATTCCAACCGGAACGGGTATTCACCGTCGAATGGTGTACATCGAACTAGAAGATGGTTACAACTATGAAGATGTGGCAAAAGCGATTAAAGCGGATGCTTATTTTGTGAATGATGAAACTCATGTGACTGCCGTACCAAGCGTGGATGCGCTTCTAGATATGGGTCATGGTGTGAATCTGACTCGTAAAGGTGTTTCTGGTAAAACTCAGAATCAACTCTTTGAATTCAATATGAAAATTAATAACCCGGCACTTACGGCACAGGTTCTGATTTGTGTGGCTCGTGCTTCAATGAAACAAAGACCGGGTTGTTATACGATGATTGAAATTCCGGTAATCGACCTGTTGGAAGGCGACCGCGAAACACTGATCAGCCATTTGGTGTAATCGAATCATCTGTTGATGACCTATTATATGAATCCCGACCAACCAAGGTCGGGATTTTTTTGTTATGCGAAACTCCAAAATCACTCCGTCCGGAGTGTTCCGCCAATCAACTGTTCGATTTCTCTCAGCATCTTCCGTTCAGTTTTATCACACAAGGAAATGGCTATGCCCTGTTTGCCTGCGCGACCGGTGCGACCAATACGGTGCACGTAGTTTTCCGCTTTAAGAGGCATTTCATAATTGATTACATGCGAAAGGTTTTCTATGTCGATACCTCGAGCCGCGATGTCTGTAGAAATAAGAAACCGAATCCTGCGGTTTTTCAAGTCCGCTACGATTCGATTACGCGCCCCCTGCTTAAGATCCGAATGCAGTACACCCGTTTCGAAACCGGCCTTCTTCAACCGGACAAACAAACGATCCACACCTTTTCTACTGTTCAAAAAGATAATGGCAGATTCCGTCAGGGGTAGTTTTAGCAGTTGAATCAAGGTCTCCTCTTTCTGGTTTCTCTCGGTGAATAACACTTTTTGGAGGATTGTTTCCGTAACGGAAGCGGTGGGAGTAATTAAAATTGTTTGAGGATCATGGAGTAAAGAATCGGCTAATAAAGAGAGTAAGGGTGGCATTGTTGCAGAAAATAGCAACGATTGTTTTTTAGCCGGCAAGTAACTCAAGATTTGGCGGATATCGGGCATAAACCCCATATCAAGCATCCGGTCTGCTTCATCAAGAACCAGGATTGAAGTTCGGTCAAGGCGAAGTGAGTTTCGTTTCAGAAGCTCAAGTAAGCGTCCAGGTGTAGCGATCAATAGATTAACCTCTCCTTTTAAAAGCTCGATTTGTTCCTGATGCGGTACTCCTCCGTAGATCACAGCATGTGAAATAGTCAGATATCGACCGTACCGATAAGCGTATTCGCCTGTTTGTAAAGCCAATTCCCGTGTCGGCACAAGAATAAGAGCCTGTATGCTATCCGCTCTTCTTTTATCCTTTGAGATCAGTTGTAATATTGGTAACAGGAAAGCTGCAGTTTTCCCCGTTCCGGTTTGAGAGAATCCCAAGAGGTCTTTTCCCTGGAGAATCACCGGAATCGCCTCCTGTTGAATCGGAGTCGGCGTGTGATGCATCTCTTTCTCGAGCGCTTTCTGTAATGGTTTGATAAGTTTTAGGGAAACGAACATGGGGTAGGGATTGATATGGACACAAAGGTAGGGATTAATAATTACCTTTGTATTTTAATAATTCTACAAATTATGGAAGGAACAAAACGAAGTAATATTAAGATCGGACAATTGGTGAATATTGTTCTGAAAGAGGATCAGCGTACGGGCGCTTTGACAGAAGGTGTGGTAAAAGCTATTCTGACCAAATCGCCCAATCACCCCCACGGGATAAAGGTTCGGCTTGAGAGTGGAGAAGTGGGGCGTGTAAAGGAGATCATTCCAGAATAAGAATCCCTATATATTCAATCACATTAAATTTTCTATTGTCTGTAATGAACGATTTAAGAACCGACCCTGTCCGCAAACTGCTTGTTGATTTGGCTACTCCGGCCATTATTGCCCAGATCGTCAACGTACTCTACAATATTATCGACCGGATTTTTATAGGGCGTATGCCTCAAGGGGAGATTGCGATGGCCGGCATCGGAATTACATTTCCCATTATTCTGCTTATTACCGCGTTTAGCGCCTTGTACGGTATGGGAGGCGCCCCGCTATGTGCGATACAAATGGGAGCCAAAAATAAAGCCAAGGCTGAGGAGATTATGACCGGAAGTTTCAGTATGCTGATAGCGACAGGTTGCGTTTTGACGCTTCTTTTTCTTCTTTTTAATCGCCCATTATTGTGGTTGTTCGGTGCAAGTAACGCAACCATCGGGTATGCTTTGGACTACCTGAATATTTATGTGATTGGTACGGTATTTGTTCAGGTCGCTTTGGGAATGAACTCGTTTATCAATACACAGGGTTTTGCCCGGATGGGTATGATAACGGTTGTGATTGGAGCGGTGATTAATTTGATATTAGACCCCATCCTGATCTTTGGACTGAACATGGGTGTAAAGGGAGCCGCTACTGCTACGGTGATCGCTCAAGCGGTTTCGGCAATGTGGGTGCTTTTCTTTCTGACCGGGAAAAAGAGCAAACTCAAACTTCGGAGGAGTTACCTCATCCCTTCACGTCACATGGTGAGCCAAGTGGTTACGTTGGGTGTTTCGCCTTTCATTATGCAAAGTACTGAAAGTCTTGTCCTAATCTCACTCAATACACAACTCGTACGATTCGGTGGCGATATCGCAGTAGGAGCAATGGCCGTAATGACGAGTATTCTTCAAATCATCAATCTTCCTTTGCGTGGCATTGCCCAGGGAGCACAACCGATCGTGAGCTACAACTATGGAGCTGCACAATTTGACCGTGTCCGCGATACGATCAAACTGGCACTGAAGAGCGCTCTTACCTACAATATTCTTTTCTGTGCCGTATTGATGATTTTCCCCTCACTCTTCGTGCGAATATTTAACGATAACCCGGAACTTGTATCGGTAACTTCCCGATACATCCGGATCTATTTCATCGGGATCACGATTTTCGGGGCTCAGATTATTTGCCAACAAATGTTCGTTGCGCTTGGACAAGCGAAATTATCAATCATTATTGCGATTCTTCGAAAGATCGTGTTGCTGGTTCCTTTGGTTTACCTGTTGCCGATCTTCTTTCACAACAAGGTAACGGGAGTCTTGGTAGCCGAGCCGGTATCGGATATCCTTTCGGTACTGATTACGCTAATTCTATTTGGTCGCTTCTATCGCAAAGTGTTAAAAAATAGAGCATGATTTACTCTTGTTTTAGTATTAGTTATATTTAAAATATTCAATTAATCGTACCTTTACCACCCTAAAAGAGGATTAATGAAGTGTGAATTGAGAAAAATATTACGGATTTTCCTCCCATTGTTGTTTATTACATATATGGGCGGAATCTCTTTTTTTACTCATACCCATATTGTTAATGGCGTCACAATCGTTCATTCTCACCCTTATAATTCCGATTCCGATCACGAACACTCCACATCGGAAATTGAGTTAATCGCACATTTTAATGCCGTTCACATTTGGGATACGATCCACTCCGGATTCGTATTGGCGATTTTCCTTATTCTATTCGGTGTGATTCCGGTTTTCTGCCTTCAAAAGGCTTTTCCCGAAAACCAGAATCTTTTAAGATCTCCCCGCGCTCCCCCTTTACGATAAGTGTATTTGAAATTCAATTGATTACGTTGCGATGATTTCGCAGCGCTCCCCTTTATGTACTTATTTGTAAATCAAAATGAACCTTCTGATGAAAAAGAATATACTTATTTTGATCTGTTATTTCTGTGCCTTGTTTCAGGCATTGGCAGATCACGCAGACCTGAATTCCTCTGATGCGAATGTAATCGGTCATGTTATCGATGCGAAAAGCGGGGAACACCTCTCTTATATAAATGTAATCCTAAAAGGTACTACCATCGGCACAATGACCGATCATTCGGGTCATTATTTCCTTAAGAATCTGCCTGAAGGAACTTTCACACTTGAAGTCAGCGCCTTGGGTTACAAGAGTGTTTCCCGTACGATTCAAACCAGAAAAGGCAATACCCTTGAAGCGAATTTTGAAATCTCCGAAGATGTGGTCGCGCTAGAAGGTGTGGTCGTTTCAGCAAATCGCGCTGAAACGACGCGCCGACTTTCCCCGGGATTGGTAAATGTGATGGATATGCAGACGTTCGAGAATACAAATGCCTGCAACCTTTCACAGGGTTTAAATTTCCAACCCGGGGTGCGAGTGGAAAATAACTGCCAGAATTGCGGCTACCAGCAAGTGCGTATCAACGGCTTGGAAGGTCCGTATACACAGATTCTGATTGATTCTCGTCCTATTTTCAACGCTTTATCCGGCGTATACGGGTTGGAACAGATTCCGGCGAATATGATCGAACGGGTGGAGGTGATGCGCGGAGGTGGATCGGCACTTTCCGGCTCTTCCGCAATCGGTGGCTCCATCAATGTCATTACGCGGGAACCCCTTCGTAATTCCGCTGAAATCTCCCACTCACTCACCGGCGTAGGAGGATTCGGGACTTTTGACAATAATACGACGTTGAACGCATCTCTGGTAACGGAGAACCACAAAGCGGGGGTTTATATATTCGGACAAAATCGTAACCGTGCGGCTTACGACCACGACGGCGACGGTTTTTCGGAACTACCAGCCCTTCGAAATCAAACGCTCGGATTCCGTTCTTATCTGAAAACGGGATTGTATTCGAAACTTACGTTTGAATACCATCATTTGGCTGAATTCAGAAGAGGAGGAGATAACATGGATCGTCCGCCCCACGAGGCCGAAATCGCAGAACAGATCGAGAGTGATATTAACGGAGGAGGGGTTAAATTCGATCTCTATTCTCCGAATCAGAAACACCGTCTTAATTTTTTCGCATCAGCGCAACATACGAAACGAGACAGTTATTATGGCGGGGGACAAGACCCCAATGCGTATGGCGCAACTACTGACTTGACTTGGTTGGGCGGAACGCAGTACAATTATCTTTTTGAACGATGCCTGTTCATGCCGTCTGAATTGACGGCCGGGATTGAATACACATCTGATCATTTGGAGGATAATATGTGGGGTTACAACCGCTATACAGAACAAACGATTCGTACGGTAGGATCCTTTCTTCAGAACGAATGGAAAAATGAGAAATGGGGAATCTTGATCGGTGGGCGTCTCGACAAACATAACCTGATGGATCATGTTATTTTCAGTCCCCGAGCCAACCTCAGATACAATCCCATTTCGGACGTGAATCTTCGACTTAGCTACTCCTCCGGTTTTCGAGCGCCACAGGCTTTCGATGAAGATTTGCATATTGAAAATGTGGGAGGGATGGTTTCTATGATCGAACGGAATCCCGGATTAAAAGAAGAAAAGTCACAAAGCGTGAGTCTCTCGGGCGATTTTTACCGTAGTTTCGGCGTTTTTCAAGCAAATCTATTGCTTGAGGGATTTTATACTAAACTATCGGATGTATTTATCTTGGAGGATATCGGTGAGAAGGATGGAATTCTTATAAAACAACGCAGAAACGGAGAAGGAGCCCGTGTCATGGGAATGACAATTGAAGGGAAGTTGGCCTATAAAGACAAGGTGCAATTCCAAGGCGGAGTAACGCTCCAACAAAGCCGTTACGATGTAGCAGAGAAATGGAGCGATACGGCACCAGAGGAACGAAAAATGTTCCGTACACCAAATACGTATGGCTATTTTACCGCATCCTACTCTCCGGTGAAGCCATTCTCGGTAGCGTTGAGTGGAACTTATACGGGGAGTATGTTGGTTCCGCATATGGCAGGTGTAATCGCTGATGATGAGGCGGTAAATACACCCGATTTTATGGATGTGAACTTCAAGGCGACGTATGAGTGGAATCTTTATAAGGAGGTGAAACTTCAGTTGAACGGAGGAGTACAAAATATATTCAACTCCTATCAGTCGGATTTTGATAAAGGAAAACTGAGGGATTCGGGATATATCTACGGACCCGGAACACCACGTTGTTACTTTGTCGGAGTGAAGTTGAGTTATTAAAAAAAGCGCTTGCAGGTGTTTCTGCAAGCGCTTTTTTTTATCCTTAATTAATCACAAACCTGATCCATCCATTCGAAAAGTTCAGTTAGATCATAATCACCACTGTGAGGTTTATCCCATGGAAGAGCGAAATCTACACTATAACCTTTGTTCTGAAGATAAGTAGCCAAAATCACAGGAATCGCCAAACTGGTATCTTTGTCTTTCGAGCCGTGACGGATACGCCAATAGCGTGAAGTTTCACTCGCCGCGGTTCCAATGTAATCCATCGGATTCATCATTTTGATAAGCTCCGGTGCAGCGATGGTAGCGGGAACTGAAGTGTGTTCGAGTGAGAATTCCGTAAAATGCCGGGTATTGATTTCCGGAGTTCCGAAAAGTTGATTCTCCGGAGTAGAAAGATCCAGTGCGTCAAAAGCTGGAGGCGTTTTTTGCCTTTGAAGGTAACGAACATAACCATCGAAATCGACCCCGTTCACTTTACCTTTCTTTAGGGTGAGCCATTTCAAGCCCGATAGATCCACGCCACTGTCAAGAGCCTTTTGAGCCGATTCCTTTACAAAAGAGAGGACCCATTCTTTAAAACTACCGTTACCGGACTCATCAAGACTTAACCTGTTTCCGCTGAAATCCGTTAATTCGACGCTATTTAGATAGTGCGGGAATAAAGCCTTCAGTTCACCCGAAAGTTCAATCTGTTCTTTCGTTAACTTCTTTGGTGTTTCAGTTCGTTTCACATTGTAATCGAACGACGCAAAATTCATCTTCTGATAGCTATTTACTCCATTGAATTGCCATTCGTAAGCCATATCGGCATGATTGAGGTTTGTTATCGGACAATAAGCCGATACCGCAAAAATGTTATCCGTGCCATCAGCCGCCCCTAATTCCTGCAGATAGGGAAGATAGTCGGGATTATTTCCGGTTGCACCCAACAAGGAGGAAAATGCCCCTCCGGCACTTGTTCCGTTAGAAACGATTTTATTTGCATCTCCGTGCATAACCCCGTCGTTGTGTTTCAAATAACGTACAGCAGCTTTTAGATCTACCAATCCGGCAGGTGCTTTTCCGGTGTAAATTCCTTCTGCATTCTTTGTGCTGCGGCCACGTGCACCCGGAGAGGCCACGATGTATCCTTTTGAAAGAGCCACAAGCAAAGCGGATTCTTGTTGTGGCATCATTCCCCTAGGTGCACCGTTTCCCTCCATTGGAGGTCTATTCCCACCCATCGGATTTCGATTACCTTGCTCAGAATTATTCATTCCACGGTTTTCGCTCGTATTGCGGTTTCCCATGGTGCCCCGATCACCTCGCGGTTGCATCCGGGGTCCTTTTTTACCTGTCAGGCTCTGAGGTTCGGCAGGAGCATAGCCGCCAATTCCGTTCGGAAAGAAGATCGGAGCAGAATACTTGTCGTATTTGTTGATTTTCTCGCCTTTGAAATACGCTTCGGGGATGTAGATATTCATCTTTTGATAGGTGGTATCAACCGGATTGGCTACATATACCAGATTTTCATAAGCTCTTACTGGGTAACTTTTCCCTGCTAGAACAAACGTTTTCGCCGTGTAATTATCCGGATTGAACGAAAGGTCGTACGTTTGCGACTGTGCCAAAACCGGGAGGGCAATTCCGGGAAGAAGCGCCACGAAAATTTTGCGGGTTAATTTTTTCATTTGTATATAATCTATTTTTTACATTAATGTCAAATGCACCATATAGAGAAACTCCAACAGCATTTAAATTACCTGCGTAAAATTAAATGGAAAAGAGAAGCCTCTCAATGCCCATTACTAGCTATTCTTCCTGTATTCTATCCCCATTATTAGTGAGTATTTTTAACAGAAATGATTAAAAAACCTCATTATCAGCTATTTTAGTAATAATTGATATTCTTTCATTATAAATAGCTATCAACACCCCTCTATTTACCTATTTTTAATGATTGACACACCTTTTTATTCGGAATACTTTTGCGTCAGATAAATGATAACGCAAAAACTTCAGATAAATTGAAAACTATTTTACTTAAAATTCCACTTTTTTTTATCTTACTAAATGCTCCGATTTATGCCTATTCCATACAGAAAGGAGAATTAATCGGAAGAATAGTCTCTTCAGAGAAGGAGATCGTAGAGTTTGCAACGGTGTATTTAAAAGATACTCCTTACGGAAGTATGATTAATCAGGAAGGTTTTTACCATCTTTCAGCTCCTGCGGGTGATTATGTTCTTGTGGTTTCCGGAATCGGATACCTACCTGTTGAAAAAGAGGTGAAGTTGATTCCCGGAAAACAGATCCGCCAAGATGTAACGATTATCCCCCATACCGAAGAACTTGATGAGGTCGTGGTGGTCTCGAATGGCGTGAACCGGTTGAAACGATCTGCTTTTAATGCCATTGCATTGGACACTGAATCTCTAAAGAACTCAACAAAAAACTTGAGTGAGGCGTTGGGACAGGCTCCGGGATTAAAAATCCGCGAATCGGGTGGGGTGGGTTCCGACATGCAACTGATGATGGATGGTTTTTCCGGCAAACACATTAAGATCTTTATTGATGGCGTGCCACAAGAGGGTGTCGGAAGTTCGTTCAGTCTTAATAATATACCGATTAATTATGCCGAACGTATCGAAGTGTATAAAGGCGTTGTGCCGGTGGATTTCGGTACGGATGCCATAGGTGGCGTCATCAATGTGGTTACGAAAAAGAACAGGAAAAAGTGGTATCTGGATGCTTCTTATTCCTATGGCTCTTTCAATACACATAAATCTTATCTGAATTTCGGACAAACGTTTCAAAACGGAATTAGTTATGAAATCAATGCATTCCAAAATTATTCCGATAACGATTATTACGTTGATACGCCGGTGAAAGATTTCGAAACCGGAGCTATTAATAAAAGGAAGATCGAGCGTGTAAAACGCTTTCACGATACCTATCACATCGAGGCTGTTATCGGTAAAATCGGGGTGAAGGAGAAGTCGTGGGCCGATCGTCTGATGTTCGGCTTTACCTGGTCCGGAATGTATAAAGAGATACAAAACGGGGTAAGACAGGACATCGTTTATGGAGGAAAATATCGGGAGGGACACGCTTTGATTTCATCTGCGGAATATCGCAAAAGAGATCTTTTTACGAAAGGACTCGATGTGGTATTGACTGCGAATTACAATAAGAATCAGACGAACAACATTGATACCTCCGCTTATGAATTCAATTGGCGCGGCGAAATGAGACCGCTCCGTTTACCCGGAGAACAATCCTTTCAGAATACCCGATCGGATAACGATAATTGGAACGGGACAGCACTTGTCAATTACCGGTTCCATAAGATGCACACCTTTACGTTCAATCACGTGACCAATGTTTTTCATCGCTCAAATCGCTCTTTATTGAATGCCGATTCAGAAGCGAATGCAATCCCAAAAGAAACCCGAAAGAACATCAGCGGTCTTTCTTATCGCTTTATGCCTGATGAACGTTGGAATCTGTCGCTTTTCGGGAAATATTATGACCAATTCATAGCGGGACCAATGGCAACTTCCACCGCTCAGGATAATTTCAGACGGGTTACAAATTCAATCAATGCCCTTGGTTACGGAGGGGCGGCCACTTATTTCATCGTACCCGGAGTACAGGCAAAACTTTCTTACGAGAAAGCATATCGACTCCCTACCAACGAAGAGATGTTCGGCGATGAAGATCTTGAAAGCGGCGATATCGCTCTCAGACCTGAGAATAGCGATAATTTTAATTTCAATCTGAGTGCCGGCAGACAATTCGGAAAGCACTCCCTTTATTTGGAGGGGGGAGTGATCTTTCGTGATACGAAAGATTATATCCAACGAAACATTGCTGATTTGAGCGGTGGTAAATACGGCGCTACCTATGTGAATCATGGGAAAGTACAGACAAAAGGTTACAATGTTTCACTGCGATATGGTTTTTCCAAATGGCTTAGCATGGGCGGAAATTTCACTCAGATGGATGTTCGTGATAATGTAAAAACCGTAACCAGTGGCTCAAATCAAGAAAGTCTCACTTATAAAGCACGAATTCCGAATATTCCGTATCGATTTGCAAATTCCGACTTGACTTTTTATTGGAACGATTTCGGTCGGAAAGAGAATCAGCTTACCCTGACGTATGATAATCTGTTTATGCATGAATTCCCTCTTTATTCGGAAGCATTGGGAAGCGAGTCGGCATTTGTTGTTCCTACTCAGTTTTCGCATAACGTCACCTTAACCTATTCGATGGAACGTGGCAGGTATTCCTTCTCGCTCGAATGTAGAAATTTCTCCAATGAAAAATTATATGACAATTTCAGTTTACAAAAAGCCGGAAGAGCCTTTTATGGGAAAGTAAGTGTGCTCTTCGGGAGCAAATAAGATATCCAACTGAAGGAATTCGGTTGGCGCATTTGACCTTAGTGGTAAATAATAAATTATATACAAATGAAGAGAAACATTTTAAATTTAAGTCTGAGTGCCTTGGTAGGTGTTACCCTGGCAACTTCTTGTGAAGATTCCAAAACAAACATGGAAGATCTGAATGACGGAAACCAAGCCATTTCCGGTTTTGTAGTCGCAGCATCTGTCAGTGATGCCAATTACCTTTTGACTGCAGATAAACTGGAAGAAGGTACTATTACAACAAAAAACAACGGCCTCACTACCGAAAGCGGTACACAATGGGTGTTTTATAAAGACAAATACCTTTACCGATTGGTTTATAATCAGGGAAATGCCGGATTGACCTCTTCCTATGTGATGAATTCACAAGGAAAAGTGGAGGAAAGAGACAACACCTATGAGATCAAGCGATTTACGTCGTTCGGCATTTACAATAACGAGATCATCACGTCTTCAACAGGAGATCTGAATTCATCTTATGCGGATGAGAATGGATATTTGCCCAAAGGATTTCTTCTTTCTTACCTAAATGTTGAAGAAGAAACATTTAAAACGAACCAGAATGTGATTCTTTCCGAGAATTATTTAGGAAACGGAGAGTACGTTACCTTGGCCGGTATATTGCAGGTGAAAGACAAAATCTATTCGGCTCCTGTGCCGATGGGTTTGAGCAAATACGGGGTAAAAGCGAATCAAGGAGAATTTGTGAAATATCCGGAGTTGGTAAAACAGGAATCGGGAGGAAGTTCGAGCAGTGCTTATGAAAAAGGGGAATTGCAATGGACGCAATATCCAAATGAAGCTTGGATCGCTATTTACAATGATAATAGTTTTGAGAATCCGAAATTAATTAAAACAGACAAGATCAGTTATGCAGCCGGTCGTTACCGCTCTCAATATTATCAGTCTATATGGGCAGCAGACAACGGCGATGTATATGTATTCTCGCCAAGTTATGCAAAAACAATGACCGCAGCCGTTCAGAAAACGACATTGCCTGCAGGTGTAGTTCGTATCAAGGCCGGGACTGATGAGTTCGATTCGAATTATTATTGTAATCTTGAGGAACAAACGGAAGGTAAATCGTTTCTAAGATGCTGGCATATCGCAGAGGATTATTTCTTATTGTTGATGTATGACCGTCCTTTGACAGAAACAGGATTTATAGCGAAGGAATTGGCTGTTTATCATGGCGAAAGCAAAAAACTAACCTATGTGAAAGGAATGCCGGAAGCCTCTGTTATTTCCGGATTCGGTAACTCTCCTTTTAAAGAGAATGGTTTCGCATTCATGGCAGTAACGACTACCGATGGGAATCAACCTGCTATTTACCGTATCGATCCAAAGACGGCTACGGCAACAAAAGGCCTTACGGTTGAGGCGGAACAAATTACGGGAGTGGGCAAATTGAGCTATTCCAACAATTAAATTTCAAAAATAGATGGCCACCTCTTCGAAAAGAGAGGGTGGCCATTATTCAATACCTATTTCACTCGGATCCATAATCGTGCCCCGCGAATAGATATTTCCCACCTGCACCATGTTGCGCACAATCACTAGTCCGATAATCGGCTGGTTCTTAGATTCCCCTTTGCATTTACTACACCGTGGATTCGGTTCAGTCGGATTTATAAGTTTGATAATCTTACCGTAAAATTCGCCTCCTTGCTCGTAGAACTCAACGATGGATTGTGCTTTCCCGTTTTTATAACTAGTCCATTGTCCCAACAGATCTTGCGCATGCAGCATCATCCCCATTGAAAAGAGGAATAACATTGATAAAATCATTTTTTCATAATCAGATTTGTTAGTTGTTTTCACTTCTTATAATATATCAAATCTGCGAGAGAGTAGTTTGTTGAGGAAGCGATGCAGCTTAAAGAAAGGGATGTATATTCTATTTTGGATTGATAAAGGGAGATTCTTTTCGGGATGCATTTAGATTAAGCTGTTGAGGGGAATAACGTTCTGGTGATAGCTGTGAAATCAAATCGACTCAAACTATATCTGATTCTTCAAAGCACTGAAGAAGGCTCTTCAAAGTACTGAAGAAGACGCTTCAGAGCACTGAAGAAGGCTCTTCAGAGTACTGAAGAAGGCGCTTCAGAGTACTGAAGAAGGCGCTTCAGAGTACTGAAGAAGGCGCTTCAGAGCACTGAATAAGGCTCTTCAGAGCACTGAAGAGGGCGCTTCAGAGTACTGAAGAAGTAAAAATAATGCTTCTTTAGAAGAAAATGCAGGATTCCTAAAAGGTTCAGTCCTAATTGCGATACGATTAACGCCCCCAAGGGTGCAACTTTAATAATTACTCCCTCAAGCGGGGATAAATAAAAAAGGCTGTCCAAAAAACAATGCGTTTTCAGACAGCCAGAAGAGGTTGGAAATTGTGATTCTACCTCAAACTAAAAGAAGGAAAAGAGTTGAAACGATAACACCTACAACCGTTAAAACCATTCCTCTTTTGAAATTTTTATTGGAAGGCTTGAACATCCATAAAGCCGAAACAGCAAGAAATGTTAGAATAATACCGTAACCTACCAGAAACCAGTGGAGTAGGTTTCCTGAATTCACTTTGTGAAGAGAAACCATTTTGTTGAATGGAGCGATGTATTCTTTAACGGTATAATGAACTAATCCGCTCTGCTTCTCATAGGTGCCTTCACTGAATACGATCGTATTGGCATCCTCTTTGAGCACTTTAAATCTTCTGAGTTTAAGGGCCTCTTGAAGTTGTTGTCCTTTCATATCGGAGGATAATGTTTTTTCGATCGTGGTTTCTTTCTTCAAAAAATCTGTTCCACGAAACATTAACAAAATACCACTCAAAGCATAAATCAGCGTAAGACCAATGGCGAAGAATCCCAAATCACGATGTAAAGCACGCATATAATGACGGACAGGTTTCATAGATAAAATTTGTTAGTATGAATTAATATTTAATAGTACAAAATTACAAACGGGAATAACGGTTTTCAATCCTCTTTTATTGGGAAAAGAACTCCCACTACTCCCTATTTATAGGGATAAAGCAGGTGACAAGGCATTATTATTCGTTGCCCTTACAGAAATTAAACCTTCTTTATACAGAGTTGTTATTCTATTAATTAAAATACACGATGTGATGGAAAAAGAGGAAAAAAAAGAATTGTTGACTTCTGATTCGGGAGCTCCGGTTTATGCATATGAAGATTCACAAAGCGCCGGCCCTCGCGGTCCGGTTGTTTTACAAGACAGTTTTTTAATTGAGAAATTAGCGCATTTCAACCGTGAAAGAATACCGGAAAGAGTAGTTCATGCAAAAGGTTCAGGTGCCATGGGGGTGTTTAAGGTGACAAACGACATAACAAAGTTTACCCGTGCCAAGATTTTTGATACGATTGGAAAAGAAACGAAGATGTTGATTCGCTTCAGTACGGTTGGCGGAGAAAAGGGGAGCGCGGATACGGTAAGAGACCCGCGCGGATTTGCGGTTAAGTTTTATACCGAAGAGGGAAATTGGGATTTGGTAGGGAACAATACACCGGTCTTTTTTATCAAGGATGCAAAGAAATTCCCCGATTTTATTCATACTCAGAAGCGAGACCCTAAGACAAACTGTCCGGATATGACGATGGCCTGGGATTTTTGGAGTCTTAATCCGGAAAGTTTACATCAGGTAATGATATTAATGAGTGATCGTGGTATTCCATATACCTATCGGAATATGAACGGGTATGGAAGTCATACATTCTCATTGATAAATAAAGACAATGAATTGGTATGGGTTAAGTTCCATTTTAAAACCAATCAGGGGATTAAATGCTTCACCAACGATGCGGCAATGGAAATGGCGGGAAAAGATCCGAATTGGTGTCAACGCGATCTGGTTGAACATATTGAAAAAGGAGATTTCCCGAGTTGGACATTGAAAATACAGGTGATGACACCGGAGCAGGCGGAAGCCTTCCCTTATAATCCGTTTGATGTAACAAAAGTATGGCCGCATAAAGATTTCCCACTTATAGATGTAGGTGTTATGACGCTGAATAAGATTCCGGAGAATTATTTTACGGATGTAGAGGAAGCCGCTTTCAATCCGGGGAATTTTGTGGATGGTATCTCTTATTCTCCCGATAAGATGTTACAAGGCCGTTTGTTTGCCTATCCCGACGCGCACCGTTATCGGTTGGGTGTCAACTATGAAATGCTTCCGGTCAACAGACCAATTGTTCCTGTTCACAACTACGCACGCGATGGATTTATGAATTTTGGACAGAACGGAGGGGATTCTCCAAATTATAGACCGAACAGTTTTGATCGGATCGTTCAGGATGAGAAATACAAGCAATTGCCCGAACAGCTAAAGGATTGCACCGTAGATGCGTTTGACCGGAACAAAGGAGCCGGTAATGAGGATTATTATACGCAACCCGGAATTCTATATCGTGATGTGATGAATGAAGGTGAAAAAGAGCGACTTGTTGAAGTGATCGCCGATTCAATGTCAAAGATAAAGACGGATAAACAAGATGAAATTATAAAACGGCAGCTTGCCATTTTCGAAAAAGCCGACCTTGAATTGGCCCAACGAATTACGGTTCTGTTAAACCTGAATTTAAGGCTGAATCTATAAAAACTCAATACATTTACCATTTTTCAAGGTGCTGATACTACGGTTCCAATCGAGATGGTAAGAATAGGGTTAATTATAAATACCATTTTTCAAGGTGCTGATACTATCCGTAGAAGGCCTTGAAAAATGGTATGATTATGAATGTAAGAGAGTTTGTCTTAATTCCGGAAGAGCTGATCCATCGGTTTGCGCACCTTTTGTGCGAATTGATATTTATCATCTGCCGAACGGTATCCGACAGGTAATGCCAAGGTCGCATTTAAATTCTGAATCGGAAGGTTCAGAATCCGATTATATTCGGCAGGATCAAATCCCCCGATTGGACAAGCGTCTATTCTTAATTCCGCACATGCGGCAAGAGCTATTCCCACTGCAAGCGATGTCTCTTTTGAACTCCAAAGCTGAATTTCTTCCGGAGACATTCCTGAAAGTAAGCCTGTCACAAAAGATAAGTATGACTCTTTGGACTTCTCATCACTTCCGCGCTCTTTTCGCTGTAGTTCAGCGAAACCCTCAAGATACTCCTTTGAAATGTTCGTCATATTACAGAAAACAAACAGGTTTGATGCATCTGTAATTGCCGATTGGCCCCAACTGACTTCACGAAGTTGCATACGGGTCTTTGAATCAGAAATTTCAAATATAACATAGGGTTGTAAACCCAAGGAGGAGGGTGAAAGCCTGATGGCTTCTTTCAATAATTCAATATCCTGTTCTGAAACCTTCTTTTGAGGGTCAAATAACTTAGTGGCATATCTCCATTTTAAATCATCAATTAGTCTCATAGTTATCAAATGGTTATTAGGGTTCGTCTACTTAGTAATAACAGATTGAGTCGTGAATTCGTTCGTCTTTTCCCGTTTCTTAAATTTCTTTGTGGTAAGATAAACCAAACCTCTACGAACTTCGTTTTATATAAACACGAAGTAAATATGTATATTATGAAGTTGATTCAATCTTTAATAGCCTCAGGCTTATTATTAATGTTGGTTTCTTGTGGAGCTTCTTCGAAGAAAGAAGCTGTTAGTCAAAAAGATACCGCTGTAACTTCTGTAGGAGAACCCACAATGCCTCCGGAAGTGGTGCAATATGCCGGAAATATTTCAAATGAACAAACCGAAAATCTGGTACGCTTAACGCTACGGGATTTGTACAAAGATGATCTGAGTAAAAATCTCATTTCGGAAGAGAGTAGAAAATTTATTTTCTTCCAATATGATTTGAACGGAGATTCAAAAAATGAAATTTTTGTTGGTTTGACCGGCCCTTATTTCTGTGGATCAGGAGGTTGTACGATCTTGTTGCTCGATGATCAAGGAAACCCCATTACTACGTTTACGGTTTCAGATTCTCCTGTCGTAATCGATACGGATAAGAAATCGCAGGGATGGTACGATCTGTTTATTCTGAGCGGAGGTGAATATCACATCATGAAGTTTAATGGTAAATCTTATCCTTCTAATCCTTCAGTTCAACCCGTATTGGAATTATTGCCCGGAGACGGACTTCCTAGAGCATTGAATTATCTGAACGAACCTTATCCGTGGTTTAATTTCTGATGATGAATTCTTAAATAGCCCGTTCACTCTCCTGTAACAAAATGGGAAATCATTCATTGATCGTAGTATGAGAAATTTAATAATCATTCAATGATTCCATCGGAGCGTTCAAAGATAAAAGGGAATTTTGCTGCCGCATCTATGATGTTTATTTTCGGAATAGATGCTCCCATAATGAAAAGTGTGTTACCGGATTGGATCAACGCATTCGGATTGGTAAGTCTTAGAATGTGTTTGGCTGCAGTAGCGGCTTTGTTACTCTCATTTTTCTTTGAAAAAGAGCATGTTACTAAAAAGGATAAGTTTCTTCTAATTCTTGCGGCGTTATTTGGTATTTTATTTAATCAAGGCGGAATCACGATCGGAGTACAATACAGTTCTCCAATCGATGTGGGTATTATTGTAACGACAACTCCCGTCATTGTTTTGCTATTGAGCCGAGTCTTTAAACATGTAAGGATTGGGCGTTGGAACATATGGGGAATTCTTGCCGGAATGGCAGGAGTTCTCCTATTGCTCTTTCTAGGAGGTACGGCCAAAGGCTCTACGCAACAGAATACGTTTATCGGAAACCTCATTGTTGTATGTGGAATGGTATCATATGGTTTATACCTAACCTTTGCAGCTTCGGTTTTGAGCCGGTATTCCATTATAACGCTGATGAAATGGATCTTTGGATTTGCAGCGTTGTTTTCTTTGCCTATCGGATTGAAAGATCTCTTGGAAGCTCCCGCATTTACACAACTAGCTCCATGGACAGTCTATTTGCGCTTAGCCTTCAGTGGCTTAGGTGCAACATTTGGAGCCTTTATGTTGAATATGATAGCTATGAAATGTATTAAAGGGAGAACAATTGCGATGTATGGATATCTTCAACCATTGATAACAGCCATAATCGCAGTTATTGCCGGACAAGCTCGACTGACTGTTGTCAATGTGATTTCTGCTATATTCATATTAGCCGGAGTTTATATGGCAACTTTGGCGGAGAAAAGAAAGAGCAATTAGAAATTAGCGTATATTTGTTTAATAAAAACAAATACTATGAATCAGACCCTTCCATTGGAAGACTTTCTTTCTCAAGCAAAAAATGGAGTGCTCATAGATGTTCGTACCCCATTAGAATATGAACAAGGGCATATTCCGGAAGCGGTAAATATCCCGATATTTAATAATGATGAACGGGCAGAAGTTGGAACGATTTATACAAAACAGTCTCCAGAAGCTGCGATTGAACGTGGACTGGAGATTGTCGGTCCAAAAATGGCTCGCTTCGTTAAGGAAGTAAGAACGCTAGCAAAAAATAAACCTTTGTTTTTATATTGTTGGCGCGGAGGCATGCGAAGCGCCAGTATGGCGTGGTTAATGCGAACGGCAGGAATGAGTGCTGTGATTCTAACGGGAGGTTACAAATCATACCGTCAGGGTTTTAAAGAACTCATTGAGGGAAAATCCTGGGAGTTTATAATTATAGCAGGGATGACCGGATCAGGAAAGACTGATGTGCTCCATGCTTTATCAGAAGAGGGGGAGCAGGTTTTAGACCTAGAGGGACTTGCGAATCATAAAGGTTCGGTTTTTGGGCACCTTGGACAAAAAAATCAACCCTCTACAGAGACCTTCGTTAATCGGATACACCAGGCGATGAACTCTTTTTCACCTGATCGTCCAGTTTGGTTAGAGTGTGAAAGTGCAACTATCGGGGCCGTTACCATTCCGGATTTTTTCTTTCTTAAGATGAAAGAGGGACGGATTGTCTATTATGAGATTCCAAGAGAAGAACGGCTGAAGCGTTTGGTTAGCGAATATGGTGTTTTTTCAACTGAATTATTGGAGTCCGCTTTTCTTCGGATAAAGAAACGATTGGGTTTAGAAAATACCAAGAAAGCAATTTCTCTTTTGAATGAGGATAACCTAAAGGACGCAGCATCAATAGCACTTGCGTATTATGATAAAAGTTATTCGAAATCTTTAGCGGATTTTACACAACATACTCCTGTACGGTTTTATCATCCCGAAGACAATCCTTCTGAGATTGCCCGTAAAATCAAATCACTTATTTGGAATTAGATTGTAAATATTTTATTATGAAGAGAATAGATACTTGTGGAAAAATTTGTCCCGCTCCGCTCATCATGACTAAGAAAGCCATTGATGAAAGTCAGGCTGGTGAAAAAATTGAAGTGATCACAGATAATGAAACTGCCTTCGGTAACCTGAAAGATTATTTATGCGAATTGGATATTCGTTTCCGTGAAATTTATGAAGGAACCATCAGAACACTTCATTTTACAATTCCAGAAGAGGTGAAAGAGAATGTTCAGGTAGCAAGTTTTTGTTCTTCCCCGGCGAAAGATGATTATGTCGTTGTATTGAAAGGGGAAACGATGGGAAATGGAGATGACGCTTTGGGTGAGATTCTATTGCGCGCTTTCTTGAATAGTTTATCAGAGAATGAGAAACTCCCTTCGGCTGTCATTCTTTATAATGGTGGGGTGAAATTGGCTATGAATGGCAAAGAGAGTGCTGTGGCTTTGCAAAACCTTGAAAATAGAGGAGTTACAATTGTTGCTTGTGGGACTTGTGTGGATTTTTTTAATATAAAGCAAGAATTGTCAGTAGGGATCATTAGTAATATGTACAAAATAACTTCATTGGTAGCCACTGCAGGGCATGTTGTTTATCCTTAATGCTTCAGATGAATAAATATTTTGACAATGCCAGTACGAGCTTTCCTAAACCACCGGTCGTAGCAGAAGAAATTTCCAATTACCTGAATTGTATCGGTGGAACCTATGGGCGTGGAGCTTATGGTCGGGTATTTGAAAGCACTTCGTTAGTAGAGGAGTGTCGTGATTTATTGGCTGCTGAATTGGGAATTTCATCCGGTGAATCGGTTTTCTTTACAAAGAGTGCCACTGAGTCTTCTAATTTGATTTTGAATGGCTTGAATCTGAATGGTCGTGTGGTTGTTTCTAATATGGAACATAATGCGATAATGCGTCCACTGACTCAACGCGCAAAAAAAGAGGGATTAAAGATAGAGTTTTTACCCTCTTTGTCTGATGGTTCTGTGGACCTCAAGGCGCTAGAGAACATGGATCGTTCAGCTATTTCGTTGGTAATAGTGAACCATCAGAGTAATGTGAACGGAGTAATTCAACCCATTGATGAGATAGCCGATTGGTGTGACGGGTTACCTTTGTTGGTAGATGCTACACAGACGGCAGGAAGTATCTCTCTTGATTGGAGTGGAAAAGTGGATTACATCTTATTCACGGGACATAAATCACTTTTCGGTCCCACGGGAATCGGTGGTTTCTATGCAAGAAAGCCCGATTCATTGAAACCGCTCATTTATGGAGGAACCGGCAGTAATTCGGACTCTTTCGAAATGCCACTCGTTTATCCGGACCGATTTGAAGCGGGTACTCCCAATTTAGTGGGAATTGCCGGTTTAAGAGGGGCTCTTTTAAACAAACCGCTTCCCTTGCATACCCGAAGAGACTTTTTAAATTGTCTTTCAGAAATAGCTTCAATAGATGGTATTGAAGTCTATCGGAGTATTGTAGAAGAACAACAGGGTGAACTCTTTTCATTTTGTCATCTCTCTATCGGTGTTTCTGAATTCGCCTCTGAATTGTATCGTTTGAGAGGTATTGAAGTGCGAAGCGGATTACACTGTGCGCCGGCGGCACATCAACATCTTGGGAGCATTTCTACCGGAACTGTTCGCATCGCTCTATCGCCTTTTCATACGACTGAAGATCTCAATTATCTGATTAAATCCATTAAAGATGTTATTCATGAGAACGGACGGGGATAAAAGTAAAGTTTGCGTCCTCTTTAAAGGGGCGCGGGATGTAATTAAAGCGGATAAGATAGCTCGTGATATGGGTTTGATTATCAGTGTTATGCCTGTTCCTGAGAATTTGTCTTCAGAATGTGGTATGTGCTTGATTATAAAAAAATACGATTTAAAAGAATTTCATAATATGCTTGAAAATAAAGGAATACATGCTGAATTCTGTGATTTACCCTCTTTTTCAACTACAAAATCTCATTGAATGGAAGAATTTGATTTGCTTACGACAGTAGAATATGGCGGGTGCTCGGCCAAACTGTCTCCAGATACGCTATCTAAATTGTTAAAAAACATTCCGATTCTAGGGGATTCAAACGTGATGGTAGATATTTCCACGCATGATGATGCAGGAGTTTATCGAATCAATGAATCGACAGCACTTATTGTTACAACAGATTTTTTTCCTCCGGTTTGTTCAAATGCTATTGAATTTGGACAAATTGCAGCTGCGAATTCATTAAGTGATGTGTATGCCATGGGTGGAAAACCGCTATTGGCTCTTAATCTAAATATGTTCCCTTCTGATAAAATTCCGATAGAGGTACTTAAAGATATCTTACTTGGAGGTCAGGACAAAATAAATGAAGCAGGAGCAATTACGATGGGAGGGCATACGATAGAAGATTATCCTCCGAAATATGGTTTAGCTGTGGTCGGTACGGTTCATCCGGACGAATTGATTACAAATTCGGGCGCTAAGGCTGGTCAGTCATTAATTCTAACGAAACCACTTGGAACAGGAGTGGCAGTTGCGGCACATCGTATGAAGATGGGCGAAACTAAAACGTATGAATCTGCTTTGCATGAGATGAAAAGACTCAATAGAGTCGGTATGGAATTGATGCAAAAATATGGAGTTAAAGGAGCAACCGATGTGACGGGATTCGGTCTTTTAGGTCATGCGGTAGAAATGGCTCGCGGAAGTGGAGTAACTATTCAGATTGATGCATTGCAATTGCCCGCTATTCAAGGTGTTCTAAACTTGATTGATGAAGGATGCGTTCCAGGAGGCGCTTTCCGGAATCTTAATTATGTAAAGGAATCGGTCTTTTTTGGGAAGAGTTGCATTGCTAACCGCAAATTATTAGCATGTGATCCGCAGACTTCGGGTGGTTTATTGATTGCTGTAGACGCAGATAAGGCGCATGCCCTTTTGAGTGACCTGCGAATGACAAATCACTTGCAATGTGCAATAATCGGAGAAGTGATTGAGCAAAGAGAAAAAGCAATTTATATATATTGACAAACACAAACATTAATATTTTTTTTTATTACAATGTATTTTTAAACAATACGGGTTTCCTGACGTTTTAAATGAAGCAATTGATTTGTTTTTTTACGGTGTATTGATTTGAAAATAGAATGAGATATCCTGATTCAAAGGAGGTTGACATTTTCTTGTTGCGATTCTATTTAATTGGATCGGTCGGATTTTTATTTCCGGTTATGCGAAATTTGTTCATCTTCCTCATACCGTTTACGTTGTTATTGAATTTTCTTCTTATCCTTTGGCGGGAACCTCAATTTTTAGGGAAAGGGGGGACCTTCCGTTATTTATATTATCTATTGATAACCTATTTCGGTACATTCATTATTGAGATGATCGGGGTAAATACCGGTGTACTGTTTGGAAATTATACGTACGGCTATGGATTGGGGTGGAAAGTATTTGGAACACCGTTACTGATTGGTGTCAATTGGATTGTTTTGCTTTTGGGAAGTGCTCGGATTGCCACTTTGATTGCTGAAAAACTTGGAAAAGAACAACCAAACAAAATCAAATTTTTGCTAAGGATTTTTACCGGTGCGATGCTGATGGTACTTTATGACCTTGTTCTTGAACAAGTTGCTCCATTGATGCAGATGTGGAGTTGGAATGGTGGAGAGCCGCCTCTTCAGAATTACCTGATGTGGTTCTTTCTGTCTATCATTTTTCATGCCTATTATGTATGGGGTCGCTTCCTACAGAAAGAAAGAATCAGCAGTTGGATATTCATTCTTCAATATTTGTTTTTTGTAGTTATTTATCTTGGAATTAGATTCATATGATACAAGCTCAACATAAGGAAGGATATGTTTGGTTCTTCGATAAGTTTATAAAAACAATTACATCGGGATATTTTCAGACACAACATATTGAAGGGGAATGGCTCGATCCACATTCTTCTGTATTAATACTTTCTAATCACATCGGTTGGTGGGACGGGTTCTGGTTATTAAACTTAAATAATAGAGTTTTACATCTACGTTTTTATGTGATGATGCATCAAAAGCAACTTGTTAGATATCCATTTTTTAAGAAAATAGGTGCTTTTTCAATTGATAATAATCCGATAGATATAAAAGAATCATTGTCTTACAGTATATCAATTCTCGAGGAACGGAATAACCTACTTGTGATATTCCCGCAAGGGAATTTGGAAAGTCTCTATCAAAAACCGATACGTTTCCATCGGGGGATAGAATATATTCTTTCTCGGGTTCGGCATAAACCGGTAATTCTGTTTGTTGCAAATCTAATTGATTTTGGGGAGAATAGGAAGCTAAGTGTAACAACCTATCTTGAGTCGGTTTGTATATATGAAAATTCAGTGACTTATCTGGAAAGCGCATATAATGATTTTTACAATCGATGTATAGAGAAACAAATAAGGAGGGGGGAAATATGATGGTTATATTTTATATACTACTGACAATCAATTTGTTTTTTCTGGTCATAGCATTTATAAACCTGTTTTTTGCTCCCCGGATCAGTGCACATCAGATGGAAAGAGCGGGATGCCCTTTGGTTTCCGTGTTGATTCCGGCTCGGAATGAAGCTGAAAACATTGCATTTCTCTTGGAGGATCTTTGCAAACAACATTATAGTACTCTCGAAATTCTTGTATATGATGATCTTTCTGAAGATGCAACAGCTCAGATTGTTCGAGGGTTTGAACGTTTGGATTCCCGCATTCGGCTGATAGAAGGATCTGAATTGAAATCGGGATGGAGTGGAAAACAATATGGCTGTCATCAACTTGCCTTACAGGCCCAGGGCTCTTATTTCCTTTTTCTTGACGCGGATGTGCGGATTATGCCCGAGTTGGTAGATTCTGTCGTATTGAATATGGAAAAGTTTGATCTGGATCTGATGAGTGCTTTTCCCACTCAGGTTATGCAGTCGGAGGGTGAGAAAATTGTTGTTCCGATTATGATGACAATTCTGCTTACTCTTTTGCCCTTATCATTGGTGGCTGAGAATAACCACTCCTCACTTGCTGCAGCTAACGGTCAGATGATGTGCTTTAACCGATCGTGTTATAAACGGAATCTTTTTCACGAATTGTTTAAGGCTTCAAGGGTAGAGGATATTTCCATTATTCGTTACATGAAAGAGAAAGAAATGAGAGTAGCCTGTTATTTAGGGGCTAAGCTTATTTCTTGCAGGATGTACCGAAACTATAGAGATGCGATAAAAGGATTCAGTAAGAACTTAATCCATTTTTTTGGAGGAAGCTATACCGCAAGTTTTATTTATTGGTTGATATTCTATGCATCGCCTTTTTCTCTCCTTTTGATTGGACAGTTTTTTTTATTTTTTGTACTTTTCTCTATACAATTAATTGCACTAATCTTAGTTGCCGTTTGTTGTAATAATAAGGTAGCTGATTACCTGTTATGGTTTCCCATCCGTATATTCTCTTTTCTGCAAATCTGGGGAAGATCCTTGAAAAGAAGAAAAGATAGAAAAGAGGAATGGAAAGGGCGCAGGATTTAAATGATTATAATAATAAGTTGATAATGAAATTATTGAAAAAAATATTGGGTGCCATTCTAAGTGACAAGAATAATCGTGAGGAGGTTTCCCCAATCAATGTAGAAGGGGATGAGAAAGAGTTAGCGGGGGATTTGTTTCTCGAATCGGAAGACTCAGTGACCATTACACTTTTTGAATCGGATTGCACGGTTTATGACAGTAAAGTGGGAGGGTTGCCCTATATGCCAAAGAACTTTCAATACCCGATGGATTTGCGGTCGGGAAGAGAGGATAAGCCTTTGGGATTTCTCGCTCAGATAAATTTAGAACAATTACCTCCTTTGAATGGTTTTCCTAAATATGGTATTCTTCAATTCTTTATCGGAACCGATTGTCTTTTTGGTTTGGATGTGGAAAATCCGACTACAGAAAACGGATTTCGAGTGATTTTCCATGAAGAGTTGCATAAGGAAGATCATTTACTGAAAAAATTACCAGTATCGTTGAATTCAGAGTGCGTATCTCCTGTTATGAAAGAGTTGAAAATGGGATTCACACCTGCTGAATCGGTGATCGCTTTTTCTGATTTCAGGTTTGATAAGGCATTATTGGAAGCCTATCGTGTAATAGACCCAATGGTAACCTCTATTGATCAGATTCCTTCTGAAATTCTCGATAAAATGGATGAATTATGTAATGCAAGCGGTTCTAGAATAGGGGGATTCCCTTTGTTTACTCAAAGTGATCCGCGTAATGAGGAGATGGGGACTTCGGATTATACCATCTTATTGCTCCAATTGGATTCGGATGCAAAGAAACAGGTGATGTGGGGAGATGAAGGAGTAGGTAATTTCTTTATACGTCCTAAAGATTTGCAAGCCAGGGATTTTGAACATGTATTGTATAACTGGGATTGTTATTAATAAAAACATATTGTCATGATTTGGAGAGTCATTTGGATTATCGTATGGCTGATAATTGTTGCCTATGTAGTAAAAAGAGCCTCTCTTTTGGGGAGAAGTCAATTAGGTTGGGGTATATTCGCAGTAATATTACCTGTCGTGGCCTTAATCATCATATTGATTATTGGACCAGCTAAAAGGAACTAATCCTAAACTATTTTTCTATGAAGCTTGTACTTACCTTTTGCTCGATGCTGACTGTATTTATTTTGGTTAGCCTACTAAGTTATGGAATGTCTCAAAATTCAGACAGCTTCCATTGGGCTATGTTGAACCCGATGGAAGCTGTTGAAAATATTCTGTTTTTTCTCTCTTTTGGTTTTGGAGTACCAGTTTGGATTGCAGTAATATTGATAATTGTCTTGTTATTGCTTCTGTGGAGAGGTTTTTATTTACTCTTCGTCAGACTCTTCCTCAGAAACGAATGAGATTTTACCCCATTGACTAAAGGCCAATGAAACCGCTGCTTCATAGTGTGCGATTTTGTTGGCTTTTTCAATTTTCTTTCTGGTACGTTTTTCCATCTCATTTGACAAATATTCCCAGAAAGGTTTCATTTTTTCAAGAATTTGTTTGTCTCCTTGTAGAAACTCACTGTAATGTTCAAATAAGGTATTGTGGAATTCACGCATCCGTTTTTTCTTGTCCAATGGTTCTAACGTTTTATCCTGACTATATTCAAGTGCAAGAGCAGGGTTAGAAAGAAGTCCTCGTCCAATCATTACCCCTTCCAAATTCGGAAATCTATTTTGTATCTGCTC
The DNA here is from genome assembly GCA_036655355.1 of Bacteroidales bacterium. Lineage (GTDB taxonomy): Bacteria > Bacteroidota > Bacteroidia > Bacteroidales > JAUNSR01 > JAUNSR01. The sequence goes on along the minus strand of JAVVQG010000007.1, from coordinate 88,578 downwards.
AATATCTTCAATAGAGAGAAGATCACCATTGTAGAAAAGAGGATGTTTACATGCTTTGTAGAAAGCTTCAAATCCTTCCATATCTACCTCACCTTTGTATTGTTGTTTTCCCAAACGAGCATGTAACCCGATGTGAACAAGAGGTGCATCATTCAATATGGGTAATAGGTCAAGACACTCCTGCGCTGATTCCCAACCCAATCTCATTTTTACAGAGAATTGTAATTCCGGAATCTCGCGAATCGCATCCATCAATGCCTTTACCTCTTCAACGTGTGGAAGGAGACCTGACCCTTTATGTCGTCTAGCAATCATCGGGAAGGGACAGCCCATATTCAAGTCAGCTCTTTTGTATCCGTTTTTGATAAAAAGAGATGCGATTTCCTTTAATTCTTCGGGTGTAGAAGCAATCATCTGAGGCACCAATTCGTGTACGCGATTGTTTTCAGGTAAGATGTCTCTTAGTTCTCTGGTTCTATATTTATTTCCTTTTTCCAAGCGGACAAAAGGGGTGTAGTACGTGTCAATTCCTCCGAAGATCTCCTGATGGGCATTTCTGTAGAAATGGTCGGTGTGACCCTGAAGGGGTGCAAAATGAATTTTTAATTTCTTTTCTGTTGTCATATCTGTGTTTATAGGAGACAAAATTACTAGGTGCAAAATTACACATTTCCCTCCATAAAGAGATGTAGTTTGCATTTTTCTCTCCTAAAAGGCACAATCAAGTGCTTATAAAACTTAATTGAAAAGTTCTCTTATTTGTTAAATTGAAATTAAGGGTGAAAAAATTTGAAACTCTATTAAATTGACTTATATTTGTGGAGGATAAGGAGATAACTTATTCCAACACCTAAAACCATCTTTATAATCTTAAATGTCTTTTTGAAAAATACACGAAAACAAAAAAAGCATCGCCTTTAGACGATGCTTTTTTTGTTTTTTATTCAGCGTAGAACATTCTTTTTGTCATACCTCCGTCAATAACGATATTCTCTCCGTTAATAAAGTCATTTCCCGGGTCAGAAAGAAACATTGCCGCTTTTACAATATCTTCAGGTTTTCCTACACGACCCGAAGGGTGTTGTAGGTGATCAATTTCACGAAGCGAATCAAAACTTTCTGTTTCAATCCACCCGGGACTAATTGAATTAACCGTAATCGGAGTATCTTTTAAAGAAACCGCCATGGATCCTGTTAAAGAAACGATTCCCCCTTTTGATGCTCCGTACGCTTCCCATCCTGGTTCATTCTGAGCCCATCGGGTAGAAGCAATATTAACGATCCTGCCATAACTTTCGCCGGAATTCGCATGGATAAAGGCTCTGGAGCAATAGAAAGTACCGCAAAGATTTACCTCTATGACTTGCCGAAACTCTTCGTCCGTCATCTCAAAGATTGATTTATTGAATTTAGAAACAGCTCCGTTATTGATCAAGATGTGTGGTTTCCCATTTTCAAGTATTACATTCTGAAAAAGGGCTTTCACTGAAACTGCATCTTTTATGTCTATATGACAAAAAGTGACATTGTAATAATCGAAGGTAGTTTCTTTTATATCGATGGCGAATACCCTGGCTCCTGCATCGGCATATCCTTTCACAAGATAACGTCCAATTCCTCCGGCAGCGCCCGTAATAATAACGATTTTATCCTTATACATCTAATCAGACTCTTCCGGTTTTAAATATTCCCTATTTTCTCTTATTCTCTTTTCATAATGGTCAAAGGATTCACCTGAAAGACGACTGAGATACTCAGGTTCCTGTTCAAATGTTTCTTCCGGATCTTCAGTGGGATCGGGAGTCAGATCAAAGAACTCATTCAATGAAATCCAGCCGTACCGGCTGTGAAAAATCTGTTCGGTTTCTCCGAGCATTCTTTTTGATCCATGAATAGGCATAGTCTTATAAATTAGTGGGTTTCCAGACTCTAAACAAATTGAAAAGGTGTTTAGTTTAGAGGCCGGAAACATTAATTACAGACTTCCGAGAAAAAGAGTAGTCCTTTTTTATTCGTTTGATGCAGCGCTTTTTTCAATCGCTGTTTCTACAATTTTATTTTTGTTTTCTTCGAAGCGCTTCGCATATGAAGTGTAGTCACGCGGGATGTGAACATATTCTGCGTCTTCGAATAGGGGACTACTAATGATGTGGTCTGCAGTAGAGCGATTACAGCAGAAAATGATATTTTCCACTCCGGCAAGGCGCGTCAAGGCCTTTACATCGGTATCGTGTGGTTGTAGCGTCATGGGATCTGTAAAGAAGAACAAATAATCGATTTCGCCGTCTACGATTCTAGACCCCATCTGTTGGTCGCCACCGAGTGGTCCGGATTTAAGTAATGTGAAATCCCATTCAACATCAGGATGTTTCTTCTCCAAAGCTTGTTTGATAATTGTACCGGTAGTTCCAGTTGCATAGAACTTATGTCCAATTAATTTATGAGAATTATGAAGAGCCCATTCTGTTAGCTCCTGTTTCATCGCATCATGCGCAACCAATCCTATCTTACGTTTTGTGCTTGTTGTCATATTTAGTTTATTTGTTATCACGAACGAAGTTAAAGTTTTTTGTTGTAAAAACAATTTATTAACGGTTGCTGTCCCAAGAAAACACTCTTGGTTTTGTACATGTTTCATTAAATAAACAGGAATGACCCTCTTTATTAAATGATTCCTATTCGAAGATCAAGTAAACAAGAGGGTCATCTGAATCTGGATGAGTTATTGCTGAGCCCACTGCAAAACCGTAGGACTTTTTACATCAACACCATATTCTTGCGCTTTCTTCAAAATATTCCGAGCCAATTCCGGTTTTTCACTATCAGGGCAATATCTGAAATATGCCTCGGCAGCACGCACATGTGCGGCATCAGGCATCGGATAAGCTCTTTGGGCAGGAAGGCCGAAATCAGAATCATTTAAATCACGTCTTTCTTCAGTATCCAGTTTATCTGAGAAAGGATTTTCTTCTCTACTCATAATAAATCAAATTAGAGGTTAGTAAATTTTCTGTACATCAGCAATCGCTTCATCTGGAGTAAGATATCCTGATTTTACGAATGCTTTTTCAGAAGTGGATATAAACATTGTAGCCGGAAAGTCTTTAATTAGATAAGCAGCGGCTATCTCAGGGTCTTCATTTTCCAAAACTTCATAACATTTAAGTAAAGGAAACTTCTCAACTAAAGTATCGTACACATCTCTGAACCCTTTTTCATAAAGATGTATCTCCGTGTGAAAAACGATCAAGGTAGGTACGCTCACTTTGAAATCCCAGCGGTCCGAGGAGGTGTAATCAGCGATTCTCTCTATAAATAGTTTTTTCGATAGATGTTGTAACATAATCCTTTAAGTTTGAATATTATACGATAGTGTTAATTAACGACGATTTTTATTTCATTACCCTCTTCCCATGGAGCGATAGAGCCATCGACGGAAGCTTGGGTTGAAAAGTCAAATGAAATCGGAATTTGCAGCGGAATCGGTTTGTTCTGGTTTGCCTTTAACAACTGATTGGTTACATCAACAATTGTCTTTCTCGTTTTTCCATTTGAAAACCGGAATATAAGAATCAGTTTATTTTCTTGGTTTAGGGGAGAAACACCAAAACAATTAATTTCTGAAACGAAGTTATCCCCTAACTTCATGAATTCTAGCTGGGAAACTCCGGTTTGTGAAAGATTTTTAGAGGTGGCAAAGTTTACTCCTCTTGAAAGTCCGGTGATTTCACCAACTATTTCCACTATTTCTCCTGTTCCTTTTATATTTAGAATAAACCGGATAATTCGGTTACACTGTTCCATCATCACGGTAAATTCTCTTAATTGAACGTCTGTTGGGTTTTCAATCTTTAAGAATCCCCTGTAAATCCAACCCGACTCACTGATGATGGTCGTGTCGTTAATCGTAAACAAAGCTGGAAGCCACGCTTCTGATTCACTGAAATCCTCGAGGTTGCGAAACTCGGAGGATGATGTTTTGTTTCCTAAAGCCAATAGAAACCTTGTAGTTTGGGGTAATTCTCCTTGATAGAGCGTAGCGGGAGAGGTTATCAATTTTATAAATTCGTCGTCTTGAGAGAAGAACAAGAGTTTTACATTGTTGGGAATCGGTGCGTCGGATGAGACTTGTGACCAATCGATCCGTATACCCGATTCTGTTTCGTTGTTGCAATCTTTACAACAGTTTGTAAGTGCATATAAAGTAAGAAACAGGGCAGAACAGATAATAACTACTCGGAAGATTCTCATTCGTCTCATTTTACATCCTCATTTTATTTGCACCTGGTTTTACATTCGGCGCAAATTTGTCTTTCTTTTTATTCGTTCAGATAACAGAAAGACAGACCTAAAGCCTTTGATAATAAAACATCAGGAGGATGTGTTCGGTTTTGTTTTAGGCTTCACTTTTTCTCTAATTAATCTGAAAGAGCATGTATTAAATAAGATGATGCGATTAAACGCAGGAATGCCGTGAATTTCTCCTAAATTATTCACGGCATTCCTGCATTTTTCCAAAAATGGAAAGAAAATTTAATTCAGATATTTATGCCAACAGATTACTTATAATCCCTCAACATATCCTGGAGTCTTTGTCTTGCAAAAAAGATGCGACTTTTAACTGTGCCTAACGGCAGATTCATCTTGTTTGCAATTTCATGATACTTATACCCCGCGACATGCATAGAGAAAGGTATTTTGTATTCGTCGGCAAAACCGTTTATAGCCTTTGTGATCTCTTTTACAGTAAAAGAGCCCTCCGGTGTATCAAATCCAGATTCCTGAGGAAGATTCAAATGGTATAAGTCTTCCGTCTGGTCAACAATAGTTTGATTACGCACAACTCTTCTATAATTATTTATGAAGATATTACGCATAATCGTAAATACCCAACCTTTAAAATTGACATTGTCAATATACTTGTCCCGATTATCAAGAGCTTTTAAGGTTGTATCCTGTAATAAATCCTTAGCTTCTTCACGATTAGAAGTCAACATGTAAGCAAAATTCAACAAATTATCCTGTAGCTCTAATAATTTATCCTGGAATTCGGGCAACTTTACTGATTCCATAAGCCGGTGTGTTAGAATTGTTAAGATTTAGGAGAATTCGGTGTTATAACATATGTAATGGCGGTATTGTTTCTGGATTTTATAATAATTCATATTAATTATACCTTCTGAATAATTTTGTGTTATTTAAACATACATAGTTAATAAGAAGTCCGCTTGTTTAAAATGATTATCTTTGTTAGCATAAAGGTTATGTATTTTTTTATTGATTAATGAATACACTATGAATCACCGAATCAAAGCACTTTTATCCTTTTTCATATATCTGAGTATCCTCTCCTCATATGCTCAGAAGAAGGTTTACTATCAGATCGATCTAAAAAAAGAGATCGGAAGCACCACTTGGATTTATGTAAAAAAAGGACTCAATGAAGCTGCAGCTCAAAATGCAGACGGTGTGTTTCTTAATATGAACACTTACGGAGGTACTGTGGTTCATGCAGATTCTATTCGAACGGCTATTTTGAATTCAACGTTTCCTGTATATGCTTTTATAGATAACAATGCAGCCTCTGCAGGAGCTTTGATCGCGATCGCTTGTGACTCTATTTACATGAGGCCCGGAGCAAATATAGGTGCAGTGACCGTGGTTAATCAAACCGGAGCGGCAATGCCGGACAAGTATCAGTCTTACATGCGGTCAACCATCCGATCAACAGCAGAATCGCACGGAAAAGATACAATCATAGAAAATGGGGTTAAAAAGGAGGTGTGGCGACGGGATCCGCTCATTGCGGAGGCTATGGTTGACGAAAGGGTCGTGGTACCGGGACTGGTAGACAGTACGAAAGTGCTTACGTTTACCACTTCCGAGGCAATTAAATACCGTTTTTGCGAAGGGGAGGCTTCCAATATAGACGATATCATAAAGAATAGGTTTAGACAAACCGATTATGAAATCCGTCATTACCGTCCCACCACGATGGATAATGTAATGGGGTGGCTGACCTCACCCGGCATCCAGGCCTTCCTAATAATGATTATCGTGCTTGGTATTTATTATGAACTGCAATCTCCGGGTGTTGGGTTTCCAACGATTGCCGCTTTAACCGCAGCCGCTCTTTATTTTGCTCCGCTTTATCTGGAGGGATTGGCACAATATTGGGAAATAGCACTGTTTTTTATCGGTATCATCCTTTTGATTCTTGAACTCTTCCTTTTCCCGGGATTCGGAATAGCGGGTATCCTGGGCGTCTTGTTAATGACAGCAGCGTTGATTTTTGCGTTGATTAATAACTGGAATTTAGACTTTCAGGGAGTAGAGATTCCGGATGCCAATAAAGCGGTCTTGACCGTGGTAGTTGGCCTTGGACTTGGATTTGCGGCAATGCTGCTTTTGATGAATCGGATAGGACGTCGCGGGTTTCTACGTCGTGTTGCGCTTACCAAAGAGGAAAGTCTGCACGATGGATTTATTGCGGTTCCCATGAAAGGAAAAGAGTTGATCGGTCGTATCGGAGTGGCGGGTACCATTCTCAGACCGGCCGGAAAAGTGCTTCTCGACAATGAGTACTTTGATGCAGTGGCTTTATACGGATATATTGATAAAGGTAAAGTAGTTAAAGTCGTAAAGTATGAGAATGCACAATTATATGTGATTATTGAAGAGTAATATAAATTTGAAGATGATGAAAATATTAGGCATTATTCCAGCTCGATACGCATCTACGCGTTTTCCCGGAAAACCATTGGCCGATCTGGCCGGTAAACCGATGATTCAGCGAGTATACGAAAAAGTAGCCGGAATTCTAGACGATGTGGTCGTTGCTACGGATGATCAGCGTATTATTGATGTAGTTCATTCTTTTGGAGGGAAAGTTGTAGAAACGGCTACGACTCATCAAAGTGGTACCGACCGATGCTTTGAGGCGTATCAAAAAGCGGGAGAAGGATTTGATGTAGTTGTTAATATTCAGGGAGATGAGCCTTTTATACAAAAAACACAGATCGAATTAATTAAATCCTGTTTTGAGTCAAAAGACACTCAAATAGCTACATTGGTTAAACCGTTCTGCGAAAGTGACGGTATGGATGCCCTTTTAAACCCAAACTCGCCTAAAGTTGTTCTAAATAAGAAGCAGGAGGCAATCTGTTTTAGTCGCTCGGTTATTCCTTTTCTTCGGAACCATCCGCAGGAAAAATGGTTGAAGCATCATACTTTTTATAAGCACATCGGACTTTATGCTTATCGAGCAGATGTGCTGAAGGAGATAACCGCCTTGCCACAGGGAGAACTTGAAATTGCAGAATCACTGGAACAATTACGATGGATTGAAAACGGTTATAAGATTAAGGTGGGAATAACACAAGAAGAAACCATCGGTATCGATACCCCCGACGATCTGGAAAAAGCGATCGCTTTTTTTCAACGAAATGAAAAATAAAGAATAATATAATGTTAGATAGAAAAATTCAACCGGCTGCAGAGCCGATTAATACGATCAATATTCCCGAAACGAAAGTGGTAAAAGCACCTAACGGAATTGATATTCACATCCTAGATATGGGTGAACAAGAGGTGACCCGCATTGACCTTATGTTCGGGGCGGGTAAATGGGACCAAAAGAAACCTCTTACCGCGATGTTTACCAATCTTTTGTTGAAAGAGGGTGTGGATGGGCTTACCTCGCAAGAGGTAGCTGAGCAATTAGATTATTATGGGGCATGGCTGCAACCATCTGCTACCTTTCATAACTCCTATGTTACACTCTATTCTCTGAACAAACATTCCAAACATACGCTTCCGCTTTTGGAGAAGATTGTAAAGACTCCTCTTTTCAATGAGGATGAATTCAATGTGATCCGCAGTAGAAGAAAGCAGCAGTTTCTAGTGGAGGAGGAGCGTGTGCAGGTTCAGGCTTTTAATAAATTCATCGAATTACTATTCAGTTCTGAGTATCCTTACGGCCAACATGCCAATCTTGAGGCTTTTGATAAACTGACCGCAGATGACCTAAAAGAGTTTCACCGCAGTTATTATAATTCGGCGAACTGCAGGATCATACTTACCGGACGTGTAACTCAGGAAATCTTAGATGAAGTGATCGCTCTTTTCGGAAAAGAAAAATGGGGCGGCGATTTGCAGGATAGTGCCAAAGAGTTCTCGATCAAGACGGCAACTCCGGGCCGATATTTGATCGAAAAGAAAGATGCGTTGCAATCGGCGGTTCGCATTGGTCTACCCGTCGTAGGACGTGAGCATCCCGATTATCCGAAACTGAGAATTCTAAATACTCTACTCGGAGGGTATTTCGGAAGTCGCTTAATGGCTAATATTCGTGAAGATAAAGGATATACCTATGGCATAGGATCCTCGATTACAACGTTGAAGAATGCTTCCTATTTAAGTATCTCGACTCAAACGGCTACTGAATATACAGAACTTCTAATCGAAGAGGTATTTAAAGAGATAGAGCGTCTGAGAATCGAAAAAGTGGAAGAGGAGGAGATGTTGATGATTCGAGGATATTTGATGGGAGAAATAGCCCGACTTTTTGATGGTCCGTTTTCAATAGCGGACGCACATCAGTCATTACTTGCGAATAACATGGATACATCCTATTATTATCAGATGATTGAGGCTATCCAAAGCATCACTCCCGATGAGATACTCGATCTTGCAAGGAAGTATTTCATCAAAGAGAATTTCTACGTGGTTGTTGCGGGTCAGAAAGCATAATATAACACAGAAAGCCGAGTTTATACAAATCAAAAAGTATCAAATTCGGCTTTTTGCTTTTTAATTGCCTCTCTGCCAATCGGGCGTATTCTTTATAAAGGAACGCAAACACGCCGTCTAACTTCAAAGAGCTGATTCGATTATAAAGATGGAGTATTTTGATCTCTCTTTCATCCTCTGGAAGCAGGTAGTTCTCTTTTAATAACTTGAGGTTTGATAAAGATTTCTTGTATTTGAGCAGGAAAGAGTTGTTATCATCCAGTCCTTCATGAAAAACCGGATTATTGATATACCGGATATCAACTCCGCGACGACGCAGTTGAATACCGAAGAGCGTATCCTCATGTCCATACTCCTTAAGTTGTTCCTCGAATTTGACTTTTCTGAATAACTCACGGCTAATCATGAAATTATTCGAGAGAAATTGTTTTCTCTTCTGGGTGCTCGATGCACTCGGTTCTCGATAAACACCACAATGCCAATGTAAGGAACAGTGGGTTCCTACCAACTCCTTTTTTTCAAAAATCCTACCACCGCAAATCACATCGTCTCTATTCTGATCACGTTCATCTAAGTACTTTTTAAGAAAGTCTTTTTCCGGAATTCGAGAGTCACAGTCTAAGAATATCAACCAGTCATAATGCGCTTGAGCTGCGAGTTTGTTGCGAATGGCAGATCTCCCTATATTTTCCGGGAGTTCGATATACTCACAACCATGCTTGCGTGCCGCCATTTCATTCTTATTTTTAAATATAGAGGAGCCATCATCCATCAGAATAATTTCGGATGCACTGTCATATTGATCTCTTTGAGCGGATAACTCACGGATAAGTTCGCTGCAATTGTAGTTGTAAACGGGTATTAGAATAGATATCATAAACACAAATATATAAATTAATTTGAATTTATCTCTGAACCCAATTTTAATCGGATTGTTATTAATGTAATAACTAAATATCATTTTGGTATGAAACATCTGATAATATATGCTCATCCAAATCCGGATAGTTTTAATCATGCTATTTTGGAAGCGACGATTGAACAACTAACTGCTTTAGGCGCTGTTGTAAATGTGAGGGATCTCTATAAACTGAATTTTAATCCGGTATTGAGTTTAGAGGATTTCAGAAGTAAGGAAACCGGAGTTGTACTACCTGATGTTAAGGTAGAGCAGGATTTCATAAATGAAGCCGATAAGATTACATTTATCAGTCCGATTTGGTGGGGCTTGTTTCCGGCAATGTTGAAAGGCTATTTTGACAGGGTATTTACAAAAGATTTCGCCTATGCCATGATAGACCATAATTATACGGGGTTATTGGGTGAAAAGAAGTTTGGTATGTTTAACACGTTGGATGCAACCAAAGAAGACATGATCCGAACAGGAATGTCTGTTGCGTTCAATCACATAATCAACGACGGTATTTTTGGTTTTTGTAATTCGCCGCTCTGTTTCCATCGTATTTTCTACGCAATAAATAGTGTGGGTGATCAAGAGAGACTTCAAATGCTCTCTGAGGTTAAGAAAGAGGTGGAAAAGTTCGTGTTGGATCCAACCTATTGTCCTTTCTTCGGGTAACTTCTCATTCCATATAAAAAGCTGTCCCGATCATTAATCTGTTTCATTCGATTGGTTTTGAAACAAATTAATGACCGGGACAGTTTTATATCGTTAGAGGAATTAGTTACTCTTCTTCAAGCAACAGCTCTGTGATCTGTGCTGCACATTTCGCCACCGAAGTACCAGGTCCGAAAATAGCCGCTACACCAGCTTTGTATAGGAAATCATAATCCTGTGCAGGAATAACTCCTCCGGCAATTACAAGAATATCAGGACGACCAAGCTTAGCCAGTTCTTCCATTACCTGAGGAATCAATGTTTTATGACCTGCTGCTAGGGAGGATACTCCTAAAACGTTCACGTCATTCTCAACCGCCTGACGAGCCGCTTCTTCCGGGGTCTGGAACAATGGTCCCATGTCCACGTCAAATCCGCAGTCGGCATATCCGGTTGCTACCACCTTAGCTCCTCGGTCATGACCGTCTTGTCCCATTTTCGCAATCATAATACGTGGTTGACGACCATTGCGTTTTGCAAACTCAGCTGTAAGTTCACACGCACGGATATAATCCGGATTTTGTTTTGTTTCTGATGAATACACGCCTGAAATTGTTCTGATGATGGCTTTATATCGACCGACAACTTTTTCACATGCATCTGATATTTCGCCCAGAGATGCACGAAGCCCTGCTGCTTTAACAGCGAGATCAAGCAAATTGCCTTCTTTTGTTTCTACACACTTTGTAATTGCAGCCAACGCTTCTTGTACCGCTTTTTCATCGCGGTTAGCTCTTAACTCTTTCAATCTGGCAACCTGTTGTACACGTACGGCGGTGTTGTCAATTTCAAGAATATCGATCGGGTCCTCTTTTTCAAGGCGATATTTGTTCAATCCCACGATAACTTGTTTTCCTGAGTCGATTCTAGCCTGAGTACGGGCTGCTGCTTCTTCGATTCGAAGTTTCGGAATACCCGTTTCGATAGCTTTCGCCATACCACCCAAAGATTCGATTTCCTGGATGTGTGCCCAAGCCTTCTCAACCAATTCGTTTGTGAGAGCTTCTACATAATATGAACCGCCCCAAGGATCGACCTCTTTCGTAATGTAAGTTTCTTCCTGGATATAAATCTGCGTGTTTCGTGCGATACGGGCAGAAAAATCAGTTGGAAGGGCAATCGCTTCATCCAACGCATTCGTATGTAGCGATTGGGTATGGCCAAGAGTTGCAGCCATCGCTTCAATACAAGTGCGACCCACGTTATTGAACGGATCCTGTTCTGTAAGCGACCAGCCCGACGTTTGAGAGTGTGTACGAAGTGCCAACGATTTTGGGTTCTTCGGATTGAATTGTTTTACAATTTTAGCCCACAACATACGTGCTGCTCTCATCTTGGCAATCTCCATGAAGTAATTCATTGAGATACCCCAGAAGAACGACAGACGAGGAGCAAAAGCATCGATATCCATTCCTGCGTTTACTCCCGCACGAAGGTACTCAAGACCGTCGGCCAGCGTATAAGCCATCTCGATATCGGCTGTGGCACCCGCTTCCTGCATGTGATAGCCTGAAATTGAGATTGAATTGAACTTAGGCATGTTCTGCGAAGTGTATTCGAAGATGTCAGCGATAATCTTCATAGAGAATTCAGGTGGGTAGATATACGTATTACGCACCATGAACTCCTTCAGAATATCATTTTGAATCGTACCTTGCATCTCTTCCAGCTTCGCTCCTTGTTCCAATCCCGCATTGATGTAAAAAGCCAATACCGGAAGTACACCTCCATTCATCGTCATGGAAACAGACATTTTGTTCAAAGGAATACCATCGAACAATACCTTCATATCTTCCAGCGAGCAGATCGAAACACCGGCTTTGCCTACGTCTCCCACTACACGAGGATGATCGGCGTCGTAGCCGCGGTGTGTGGCAAGGTCAAAAGCTACAGATAAACCTTTCTGACCGGAAGCCAGATTTCTGCGATAGAATGCATTCGATTCTTCGGCAGTAGAGAAACCTGCATATTGGCGGATGGTCCACGGACGCATCGGATACATTCCGGAATAGGGTCCACGAAGATATGGAGGAATACCTGCTACGTATTCGAGGTGTTCCATTCCTTCAAGATCCTCTTGCGTATAAACGGATTTTACCGGAATCAGTTCCGGAGTCATCCAATCGGCAGTGATGCCATTCTCTTTTGCCCACTCGGCCACATTCGATGATGCGAAGCCGGCAGACTTTATATCTATGTTTTTAAAATCTGGTCTCATGGTTATTTCAGCAATTTTGCATTAAACGCCTTCAATGTTTCAAGAACGTTTGATTTAACGTTAATAAAGTTGGTAATACCTGCTGCTTTCAGCTCTTCCGCACAAGCCGGTGCACCAGCCACTACGAATATCGCTTTATCGCCGATTAATTCGTAAGCTTTGGGAGCTAATTCAGCATATTCGTCGTCACTTGAACAAAGAACAACAATATCGGCATTCGCTTTCATTGCTGCTTCAACTCCGGCTTCGATTGTTTCAAATCCGAGATTATCAATATTCTCATAACCGGCACAGCCAAAGAAATTGCAGGAGAATTGAGCACGAGCCAATCTCATTGCAAGATTACCAATTGTCAGCATAAAGGCTTTCGGACGTCTTCCGGAATGTTCCGTAGCTAGACGAAGCGCTTCAAATTCTGCTGCCAGACGTTTCGAATTAAGCGTTTCGAATTGCGGTTCCTTATTATTGCATCCGCAAGAACATCCTTCGGTTTTCTGGATTTTGTTTTCTGCCGCTTCAGAGAAATTCGGATACTGGTTCGTACCCAACAGTATTTCTTTACGTGATGCAGCAGCGGCAAAACGTTTCGAAGCAGATTCGTTGACTGCTTTTTGAACGTTTCCGTTCATTACGTTTGCAAAGAAGCCTCCGTTCTCATCCACCTGTAGGAATAGTTTCCAAGCTTCTTCAGCGATGGCCATAGTCAGGTTCTCGATATAATAGGAGCCTGCAGAAGGGTCTACGATCTTATCCAGATGAGCTTCTTCCTTAAGTAGCAATTGCTGATTGCGTGCGATGCGCTCAGAGAAGTCATCTCCCTCCTTGAATGGCATGTCATACGGGTTCACGACAATCGAGTCAACACCGGCTAAAGCGGCAGACATCGCTTCTGTCTGTGTACGCAACATATTTACATTGGCATCGTAAATCGTCATGTTAAAAGAAGAGGTCTGAGCATTCACAACCATCTTAGCCGCACAACCGCACTCCGGTTTGTATGCTGAAACGATTTGTGCCCATAACATTCTTCCGGCACGGAATTTTGCAATTTCCATAAAGTAATTGCTTCCGATACCCATATTGAATTTTATATTTTTTGCTACTTCATCTACAGGGATTCCAGTATCTGTCATCTTGCCAAGCAGGTCATTACCCCATGCTAATGCATAGCCTAGTTCTTGAGCTATGTACGCACCGGCATTATTGAGTAAAATTGAATTTACGGCCAATACGCGATATCCCGGAAGAGCTTCACCTGCTTTGACTACCTGTTTCATCAAGTCAAGGTAGTTCTCAACCTCGTGCCCTTTCTTCATCATGCGTCCGATCGGATCAAAGTTGACAGCTCCTTTTGCTAGTTTAAGATCTACACCGTTTTCTTTATAATATTCAGCCAATAGCTCAATCAGCTGGAGGGTGGAATGGATACAGGTTTTGAAGTTTAGTTCCGTTTTCGTCGGATCTATGCCTTTTAAAAGAGTTGCAATTCCTTCTTTCGTTACGGCATTCTTCCCTAATTTAAAACCAAGAGAATTAACTCCTTTGCCAAGGATCTCCACTGCTTTTAAATTAGCGCTCATCAAGTCGTTTACTTCAATGTTCTGACGAACCAGCCATTCGTTGTGAACTTTGGTTCCTCTTACATAAGGGAATTGTCCCGGAAGAGAATCTTTTGTTTTGAAATCTTTGATGTCTTCCGAACGGTACATCGGTTTTACAGAGAAGCCTTCATTTGTTCTCCAAACTAACTTTTTAGTAAAGTCAGCTCCTTTCAGGTCAGCAGTTACCTTTGCCATCCACTCGTCGGTAGTTACCGGAGGGAATTCGGTAAACAGCTTTTCTTTACGATCAGCCATAGTTTTTATGTATTAGTAATTTAAGTGCAAGACAGAGCGATAAAAATAGTCAAATCAGCTGCTAATGTTCTGAAAACCCCTTTGGGAAAACAGAAATAAGTACTGAATACGATTCTTGTCAGCTGCGCAAATTTACGATATTCGGATAAATACTCAATATATTTTTATTAAATAATGTAAATTTATATAGGAATATCCATACTTCTTTTTTTACTCCCATATGAAACGCAAATCTGAACTCATTGGGGTTAATTTTAATAGAATCCATTCCTTTTCTTATAATTGTTTAAGAATGAATTCAACATCAACTAAAAAGGCATAACAGGTGTTTTCTTTCAAACGGGAAGCGTATCTATAAGTGCTCTTCCTGAGGGAATTGAACTGAACAATTAACTTAATGCCTTATCGTGTGATGAAAAAGTTTACGTTCTTGTGTGGTTTGATCATCGCTCTCATTATTTCGGGTGTCCACTTGGTAAAAGCTCAGAACTTCCTATCGGATTCACTGCTTTCTGTGGGAAATAAAAAAGGGAAAATTGTAGCGATGAATGTTTTTAAGGCTGTTTCAAAGGATGGGACTATAACGAAAGGGGATCCCGTCAGTGAATTGGAGGATGCCGGCTTTGATCCACTATTTTTGCCGGGTTCCGATATCTATTCCCGTGATAGTGTAGCCGATTTTTATGACAAGAAGGGGGTATGTGTAAAGCGGTGTTATTATTATCCCACGGGAGAATTGAAAGAGAGTAGAACGTTTTCTTACGATAATAAAGGGAAATTAACTAGTTGCATCATTCGTCAAACAAGTGAAGAAACGGTTGATGCCATTTCGTATAGCTATGATCCGTATGGTCGTCTGGCTCTCAAAGTGTTTCATCGCAAGGGTGCGGGTATTTATCAGCAACGGTTTGCTTACGATTTGGAAGGTAACTGGGTTGTAAGGGTTGATTTCAGAGAGTATGAACCGGTTTTTTATGTTGAAAGAACGATTCTATATGAGGATTAAGGGGCGTAAAATGCTATTTTTTTTCTAATTTTAAGCCCTGAAGAAATTTAACCACATTTTTGCTTAACTTTTAAATATCATCTATGAAGAAATTTTTCTGCGTACTCGTGTCTACTCTGTTACTATTTGCACCGGGAAAAGCGCAAAAGGAGAGCCAGGAGGCTAAAGAGAAAAGAATGGAATGGTTTGATCAGGCCAAATTAGGAGTCTTTATTCACTGGGGAATTTATGCTGTAAACGGTGTAACTGAAAGCTGGTCTTTTCACAACAGCTACCTTCCGTACGAAGAGTACATGAAACAACTTGACGGTTTTACGGCTTCGAATTACAATCCGGAAGAATGGGCTAAACTCATCAAAGAAAGCGGTGCGAAATATACCGTTATCACTACCAAACATCATGATGGAGTGGCACTTTGGGATACCAAAGCGGGCGACCTGAGCACGGTAAAGAAAACTCCTGCCGCTCGTGACGTGCTGACTCCTTTCTGTGAGGCTGCACGCAAAGAGGGATTGCGTCTCGGATTATATTATTCGCTTTTAGACTGGTCTCATCCCGATTATCCCATCGTAACGCGTAAGGAAAAACGTTATGAAAACGATCCTGCACGTTATGCGAACTTCACAAAATTTAATTTCCAGCAATTAGATGAAATCAGTTCTGCCTATACGCCGGACCTGTATTGGTTCGATGGCGATTGGGAGCAAAGTGCGGAGAACTGGAAATCAAAGGATATCGTAAAACTATTACGTAAAAACAATCCCAATACGATCATTAACTCACGCATCCAGGGATACGGAGATTACGCTACACCGGAACAAGGTGTACCGGTAGTTCGTCCTGCAGACCGTTACTGGGAGTTGTGTATGACAATGAATGATTCATGGGGGTATCAACATGCCGATACGAATTATAAACCGATAAACTCATTGCTTCGTACGTTTGCGGAATGTATCAGCATGGGTGGGAACCTGTTGTTGGATATCGGTCCGAAAGCTGACGGCTCTATTCCGGAAGAACAGGTAGCTATTCTGAAAGAATTCGGACGTTGGACAAACAAACATGCGGAAGCGATCTATGAAACAAAAGCCGGAATTCCGGACGGACACGTAATGGGTTACACATCAACGAATAAAGCGGGAGATATTTTATATATTTATCTGCCATATAAACCGAACGGCCCGGTTACGATTAAAGGTTTAAAGAATAAAATCAATCGTGTGTGGGTAGTAGGAAACGGGGTGATGTTACCATGGAAAGTTTATGGTAAACAATATTGGAGCGAAGTTCCGGGAATCGTGAATATCGATGTTCCTGAACAGACCTTAGATGAGCAGATTACCGTTTTGGCTGTTCTCTTGGATGGTCCGGTAAGTCTTTACAGAGGCGAAGGACATGTCATCTCAAGCAATTAATTAAATCACAATGTTCCGAACGAGATCTAAAACTCAATGAATCGGTATAAGAAAGCCCGGTCAAGGATAATGACTCCTTGCCGGGCTTTTCTTTTATCTCAATTTCTCGGTAGAGAATGGTTTGTTTTCACTAAGAGATATCAGAATGTAAACTTAATCAACTTGCCTGAATAAGGTTTTAACGTGGTGTGGAATGGCTGAGAAAGCGTGAAGATTGAAGCTTCCGTACTTCCGGTCAGCAAATCCTTCCCTTTTAGACTCACATCGGTCGGGATCCCAAGTTTAACAAACGCATCTTGAGGAATGATGACGTCTTGAGTTACCTCTTCGTTGTCAAAGTTTACAATCGCTAAGATCACTTCATTTCCCTCTTTTCGTAGATAGGAAAATTGTCTGTCGGTATTGAAAGCCGTATTGTTCTTATTAGCAGCTGTCAAGTCATACATCTCACCGGTATTGAAGGCGGCTTCCGAATGAAGCAGATTCAACAGTGTTTTGTAAAAGGAGCGCAACTCTTTCTCTTCATCTGTTAAGGACGCACCGTCGTAGATACCTCCGTTACGCCAGTTTTTGATCTTTTGAAGCCCGTAATAATCGAAGATTGTTGTTCTTCCGTCATCACCGTTAAATCCTTCTGCTCCTACTGCTTCCTCCCCAAGTTCTTGTCCGAAATACAACATGACGGGACTATTTGTATAAGTTGCCGAAACAATCATCATCGGTTTTCCGGCCTCGGCAGAACCTGCGAATTCCTTATTTGCGATGCGTTGCTCGTCGTGGTTTTCGAGGAAGTTCAACATGTGAGTTTGGAATTCCTTGAGATTCTGGGCATTCACAGTGATGGAAGAGGCGGGTGATTTACCCTGAATTACATATTTAAGCGTATCGTATAGCCCGACCTTATCGTATAAATAATCGAATTTTCCCTGTTCAATATAACTTTTGTAGGCATTCGGATTATAAACTTCTGCGATAAAAATCATATCGGGATACTCCTTTTTGATTTGAGGAAGCGTCCATTCCCAAAATTCCACCGGTACCATTTCTGCCATATCCGTTCTGAATCCATCCACTCCTTTCGCACTCCAGAATAAAAGAATGTCACGCATTTTGCTCCATGTAGAAGGAATTGTATCAAAATGAGTGGTGCGGCCATTTACATAATCAACCCCATAATTCAATTTGATCGTTTCATACCAATCGTCTATGGAAGGAGAGGCCGAAAAGACATCGTTACCGGTTGCTTTGGCCGGTTTTTCTGAATAACCCAATGCGTCGAATTGAGGAGAAAAACTCTCGCCGGGCAAATAATAGAAGTTATTATTGGTTGAAAATGCCGTATTCACATCATCCGAATCACCCAAACCATTTCCTTTCTGAGGTGATTTGATGGAACGATATTCACGTGCGACGTGGTTCGGTACAAAGTCGATAATCACCTTCATGCCACTTTCATGGGTTCGTTTGATTAGTTCTTCGAACTCATTCATCCGGTTATCTATGTTGGTAGCCAAATCAGGGGCTACATCGTAATAATCCCGTATGGCATAAGGCGATCCGGCATTCCCTTTTACAGTTCCCGGATGATTAGCCGGAATGCCATAAGCTGAATAATCGGTCTTAGAGGCGTGGGCGATTACTCCGGTGTACCAAATGTAGTTTGCTCCTAATGCGTGGATCGAATCGAGTGCTGTAGCTGTGAAATCATTAAATTTACCCACACCGTTCTCTGTAATTGACCCGTTGTAGATGTTGTTTAATGAGTCGTTTCCGAAAAGACGTGTCATGACCTGATAAATCACAGGTTTCTCAACTTTTTTCTCAACCGGGAGAGTTGGTTTTGGAGAGCAGGAAACCATCAGAAATCCGGTGGCTACTCCCGTTAAGATAAATTTATTTGAAATTTTCATTCTTTGAAAAAATTAGTGGTTACACTTTAAAATTCAATAGGGTATGCGGACAAAGATATAAAAATATGCGATGAAAAATTATCCTTAAACATAATCTACATTTTATTTGTTATTTCAATCAGATAAACATTGTTTAATGCATGAGATTATGGAAGAATTAGATGGTAAAATTAAAAAGGAAGTGATCAATAAAGAGGATCTGCCTACTGATAAAGATCATCCCGGTGAACAGATCAGTGAAGAGAATAAAATTATTATCGGTGATGCCGTAGAAGGAGAGGAGCCGTCGCCTCCAGCACCTCCAAAGCCCAAACCAAATTATGTACTCATCATTGTGGTGATCATAGCTGTTATTATCGGAGTTTTCTGGGGATTGAAAGGTTGCAATGAAAGAGGACGTCAGGATAGTATGAGTTTTGTAAAACCGATTGCCCTCCAGGAGTGGCTCTCTTAAAAATGTAAATTATGGTAGCATTTATGGGTATCCTGTTTGTAATAGGATACCTTCTTATATCTCTCGAGCATAAGGTTAAAATAAATAAAGCTGCAACGGCTTTGGTTGTGAGTATGCTGATGTGGACCATCTATATATTCGCGGCTCCTTATATCGTTCCTCAATTAGATGCACAATGGTTCAAATTTTATCTACAGGAAAATACTTCGTTGCTTGCTCTTCCCCTGAATGAGCAGGTTCGGGATTTTGTAATCAACTTTCAACTACTGGAACATGTAGGAGACGTTGGTGAGATTGTGTTTTTCCTTATGGGTGCGATGACTATTGTTGAGTTAATTGATGTTCATGGAGGAT
Source organism: Bacteroidales bacterium (assembly GCA_036655355.1). Lineage (GTDB taxonomy): Bacteria > Bacteroidota > Bacteroidia > Bacteroidales > JAUNSR01 > JAUNSR01. The sequence goes on along the minus strand of JAVVQG010000007.1, from coordinate 68,996 downwards.
TTTCTATTATTACAGACCGGATAACCACTCGAAACAAGAAAAAGTTATTGTGGTTGCTTGTTCTCATCTCTTTTTTCCTTTCTGCAGTTATCGATAACCTTACAACAGCCATTGTAATGGTAGCCCTTCTGAACAAGATCGTGCCCGATAAAACTGAACGTTGGTGGTATGCGAGTGTCGTAATTATCGCTGCAAACAGCGGGGGGGCATGGTCGCCCATCGGAGACGTAACTACCATTTTGCTATGGGTGAAAGGTACCGTAACGCCGTTGAAATTGATGGAATATGTTTTTATACCGAGTATCGCCTCTGTGGTTGTTCCGCTTGCGATTGTCAGCAGAGCCCTTCATGGAGATGTGAAACCGGTGCCCGACGGACATAAGCCTCATAAAACACACGATCAGGTTGTGGACTACAGACGAAAACTCACCATCCTTATATTGGGTGTCGCTGGACTTCTAGCCGTGCCGATTTATAAGAATTTCACCCATTTGCCTCCGTTTACCGGGGTGATGCTCGTTTTAGGAGTTCTGTGGATAATAACCGATTTGATGTATCGGAAGGTTCCGGATGATATACCTTTTCACCTGAGAGTCGGAACTCTGATTAAGCGTATTGATTTACCCACTCTACTTTTCTTTATGGGTATTTTAATGGCAGTGGGAGCTTTGCAGGCTGCAGGCGGATTAATCGCTACTTCAAAATTCCTTGAAGAAAATTTCAGTAACGTATATATCATCAATATCTTAATCGGTGTACTATCGGCAGTAGTGGATAACGTACCTTTGGTAGCCGCTGCTTTAGGATTGTACCCGTTGGTTGATCCTGCCACATTGTCAACCTACGCCAATCCAGAATTCATGGCTTATTTTGTTCCGGATGGTATCTATTGGCATTTTCTTACTTACTGTGCCGGAGTGGGAGGTAGCTTATTAATTATCGGTTCAGCCGCGGGGGTAGTGGTGATGGGTATTGAAAAGATTCATTTCACCTGGTATTTAAAAAAGATATCCCTTTTGGCATTGATCGGTTATTTGGCTGGTGCGGGGATTTTCATGCTTGAGGTGCTTCTTATCCATGGCAAATTATAATCGTAAGTCGATTTGAAATAAAGAAGAGGTTGTCTAATTCTGAAGTGACCCCAAAAGTTTTTTGTCTAACTTTTAGGGTGCACTTCATTCATTCAAATGAATTTTAGACAACCTATTTTTAATAAGATATTATCCGGTAAATACCGATTTGCTTTGATAGATCAGGGGGTGTTTTACTTCTTCTCCTTTAAAACCCAAATGTAACCCTGTGTTTTCTATTTTTAATGCATTGTTAGTCAGGTGTATATGCACTTTATTTAATGCGTCACCGCCTTGCTTCGACAGAACCACTGCCTTGACGCAAGCTATAAGGTGCTTCATCTAAAGAAAGAATAGGATTCCTTTAAGAATCTCTCGGCATCCATTTACAATTAAGGTGCTTCGGGATTCATTATGGTGTTCGAATCGGACTTTATATTCACTTAATATTAATGTTTATGATCGATAGGTGTCCAATCAAAGAAATCCGTTGTTGATAAACGGCTTTTGGATTGAAACGGATTGACATTGTGCTTGTCAGAGGGCTGAATCAATTCCGCATATACTTTATAAGTCACAAAAGGAGCCTCAGACTTCTTGTCTTCTTTGAAAATGGCAGCGGTTTTTTCTTTTAAATTATTCTTTCCCATGTGTTCAAGGTTTATTGAGGTGAGTTTTATCCAATTAACCTATAAAACAAAAATTCAAGCAAAATGTTCGCATATAAACAATAAAATTTACCCTGTTTGATCTATATTATTAAATAATTCCTTGGTCTACCATCGCTTTGGCAACTTTTATAAAGCCAGCCACATTAGCCCCTTTTACATAATTGATGTAGCCTGAAGATTCGGTTCCATATTTCACGCATTGTGTGTGAATATCATTCATGATTTGCTTCAGTTTCTGATCAACTTCTTCTTTGCTCCAGCTCAATTTTATTGCATTCTGCGTCATTTCAAGACCACTTACCGAAACGCCACCTGCATTTGCCGCTTTACCGGGAGCATATAGTAAACCGTTTTTCTGGAAGATTGCAATCGCTTCCGGAGTAGAAGGCATGTTGGCTCCTTCTGATACGGCAATACATCCATTATCGACCAGAATTTGGGCATCCTTGCCTGAAATCTCATTCTGTGTTGCGCTTGGAAGAGCAATATCACATTTTTCGCTCCAAGGTCTTTTCCCCTCTACGTATTTTACGCCATAGTGCTCAGCGTATTCGCGGATTCTTCCTCTCCATAGATTTTTAAGTTCCATGATATATGCCAGTTTTTCACTGTCGATGCCTTCGGGGTCGTAGATATAACCATCACTGTCAGAAAGAGTAACCACCTTTGCGCCCAACTCAATCAGCTTCTCAACAGTATATTGGGCTACATTTCCCGAGCCAGAAACAGCTACCACTTTATCCTTAATGTCTATGTTTCGTGTTTTCAACATTTCAAGTAAGAAGTAAACATTTCCATATCCGGTTGCTTCCGGACGAATCAATGAGCCTCCACCTTCAATGCTTTTGCCTGTAAAGGTACCCGTATTTTCTCTTACAAGTTTTTTATACATTCCATACATATAATTCACTTCACGCCCCCCCACGCCAATGTCTCCGGCAGGAACGTCTGTCTGCGGGCCAATGTGTCGCCATAGTTCTAGAACGAAAGCCTGGCAGAAACGCATGATTTCTTCATTCGATTTTCCTTTCGGACTAAAATCAGAACCACCTTTACCGCCCCCCATAGGCAGTGTCGTAAGCGCGTTTTTGAAAGTTTGTTCGAATGCGAGGAACTTTAAAATAGAGGGATTTACAGAGGAGTGAAATCGAAGACCACCTTTATAAGGTCCGATTGCATTGTTATGTTGAACACGGTATCCCATGTTGGTATTTACTTTTCCTCGGTCGTCGACCCAGTTTACGCGGAAGCTGAATATCCGATCAGGAATACACAAGCGTTCAATAAGGTTCACTCTGTCGAATTCAGGATGTTCATTATAAATATCTTCAATGGATTCCAATACCTCTTCTACAGCTTGTAGGTATTCTGGTTCGTTAGGGAAACGGTTTGCTAGTGAATCTAAAACGTTACGTGTCTTCATTTGAAATTAAATAATATTTGTCAATACCTAATAAATTTTTCCGCAAGATAGTGCAAAAAATATTATTCATCTAACAAAATGAAGTTCTATTTGATATAAATTAATTAAATTGATTAAAATGTTTGGCTGAAGTGAGATAAGTGAATGCTCGAATGATGTTTTTGTGGCAAAATGATATGGAATGACTCGTGCTAATAGGAGTATTTAATTCCTAGCTTCGTGTCATTGAATTTATAAGTTGAATTATTAAACTGCGCGTTGTTATTGAATTGGATGAACAGATTTGATTCGATCCCCACGGTGAGGTGCTCGGTAAAACGGAATTCGAAATAGGGTTTAATCATGCTTATGATCATATTGCCACGGTCGCCCATTGCGCGAAATGTTTCAGGATCCTGTTCCTTTACAACGGTTCCTTTTTTGTATCCTTCCCAAACAAAAAGCTGGATGAAATCGAGATTGAGACCTATCCGTATCCTTTTATTAAAAGCTAATTCATTCTTCTGCGTAAAGCCATATCCTTGGCCGAAGTTATAATCGCGTCCTTTCAGATAAAAATAAGAAGCGTGCGCTGCACCGAGAATAATCACGTTGGCATAAGATTCATTCTTAAAATGTCCTCCATTCGGAAATTCTTTTGTTGACAGGTATCCAACTCCTACGGAAGCTGGTTGAGCGTATCTGATTGATGAAACAGAATCAGTGCGAAGTGCATCATTATCCATATAGCGGTAATGTTGGAACCATCCCCACATTTTTTTTGTGTCTTCTTTTGAATCGAGTATATATCCTTTTAATAAACCGCATACTTCCAGGTTGGAAAGCAAATTTCCTTTTGAACCCAAATCGAATTCAATATTAAATGTAAATGCATCAAAAGGACGTCTGTTATATGATCTGAACGGATCGCCGTAATTCATCCAGAATTTGAAATAGGGAGTAACACGTTGCGCTCCATTATTACCCAATACACGGAGGTATCGAGCCGAAAGATCGGTTCCGAATTCAATTGGGAAAGTATTTTCGGGCGTAGCGGCCGGATAATGACCTCGTTTCCACATCTCTCCGGTAATCATCCTATTGATTCCCTGCATCGGTGAAAATACCGTGCCAATAAATTCTCTTGCAACCCTTCCGATACCGTGAGCCCGGTTATCAAAGACGGAAGCACTGATTCGATAAAATGCCTCTCCTAATGCCATTCCACCTACACTGGTGGCAATCTGATCATTAAAAGCAGCCGGTTCATTTTCAAGAACCATTTCCCAAACAAGACTAGCCCCGAATACATACGGAAAACTCATCCAATAATTCATCCCCGATGCACGAGCACCGCTATAATCCATACTACCGTGTATTGGATGCGCAAGAAGATTGGTGCCGAACAGGTCATTGTCCCACAACGCAGTAAACATGAAGTTCTTTGTAATTGTATTTCCATTGATGAAAGCAAAATCTACTTTTTGGAGGTAACGGTTTACTCCGAAAATGGTCCAATCAGGAATTTGTGACATGACAAATGCCTTAAAAGGACGGGGTAAAGTATCCGGATCATAGAAATTTGTACGGAAAGGTCCCGAATATTGTGCTTTTATGGAAAAAAAAGAGAGTAGTATTATTCCCACACATAAAATCAATCGCTTCATATCTCTCTATTTGAATTTACGTAGACGCAATGCGTTTATAACCACAGATATCGACCCCAAGAACATGGCTACGACCGCAATTAGGGGATCTAATAAGAATTTCAGACCGAAAAGATAGAGTACCCCGGCTGCTACCGGAAGCATCAATAAATTATAAACAAATGCAAAGAATAAATTTTCTTTTATATTGCGCATCGTCTTCCTACTTAGTCTTACTACGACAAGAATTTGTCTGAGGTCCTTGTTTAATAAGACAATGTCTGCGGCATCTGCGGCGATGTTATCGGGAGAACCGATCGCAATTCCGGCATTCGCCTGAGCAAGAGCACTTGCATCATTCATTCCGTCGCCTATCATCAGCACTGTTTTTCCTTCATGTTGCAATTTCCGAATCTGGCGTGATCTGTTTTGAGGCAGAACATCAGCGATGATGTGATTGATATCAACTTTTTCTCCGATGTTTTTGGCGGCAGGGGCGTGTTCTCCGGTAAGAATGTAATTAGAAATCTCCATTTGCTTCAATTTCTGTATCACCTCGCGTGCTTCGGGACGCGGTTTATCTTCGATTGCAATCACACCCTGCAATACTCCCTCTACAGCAATCATCACGGCCGTTTTTCCTTGATTGGAGAGTTCTCGGATGATTGTAGATGTCTCAGTCAAGACGTCCGGATCAATGTTTATCAATTCCATCAGTTTGTAATTGCCGATATCGACTCGCTCTTCTAGAATTACCGCCTCGATTCCCTGTCCGGCAATTAACTTCACCGGATCGGGGATAAGAATAGGCACACCTTTTTCTTTTGCTCTTGCCACTATGGCTTTGGCTAAAGGGTGTTTCGATTCCGATTCGGCGGATGCAGCCAAAGACAACAATCGATCTTCGCTGAACGGCGGGAATGTTATAAAGTCCGTAACCGCGGCATTCCCCTCTGTTATCGTCCCGGTCAGGTTGAATACAAAAGTGTCGGCTTTGTGAATTTGTTCAAATGCTTCACTTCTTCGTACAATAATACCCATTGAAGATGCTTTTCGAGATGCGAAAACTACTGAGATCGGAATGGCTAGACCGATTGCTACGGGACAAGCTATAACCAACACGGATACGAAGATGTTCATGGCGAAAGCATAATCGCCTAAAAAGAGATACCACATCACGGCAGAGAGCAAACTCAAGATCAAAACAGCCGGTATCACCCAAGCTGAAACCTTGTCGGCCAATCTGCCTACCGGCGGTTGAGAGGTTTCTCCCTCCTCAATTAAACGAATGATGCCGGAGAGAAATGTGTCATTCCCCGTATGAGTAGCCTCAACGGTGAAATATCCCTCCTGATTGAACATGCCGGCAATCACTTTATCGCCTGCAGATTTCAGAACCGGTGTTTTACTTCCTGTGAAAATCGATTCGTCAATCATTCCTAATCCGCTGAGCACTTTCCCGTCAACCGGTATTCTGGTTCCCGGAGTTACCCGGATCTTGTCTCCGACAACAATATCCAAGGTATTCACCGACGTTTCTGTTCCGTCAATTATTTTGGTGGACAGATCCGGAATTAAGCTGATCAGACGATACAACGTATTCTGATGTTTTCTTCGCAGCCCGTTTTCAAGAAAACGTCCCAACATGATCATTGTGATGATTGCGCCGCTTGTCAAATAATAAAGTGGATGGTCGGATATGGTGCCATCCCTATAAATGATAAGGACTGTTGAAACCACACTATAGATAAATGCGGCGGTAGCTCCCAATGCAACCAACGAATCAATATTGGGTTGCAAACGAAAGAGTCTTTTCCAACCTTTTTCGAAGAACCGCCATCCGGCAAGCAAAATAGGTACGCACAAAAAAAGCTGCATCACCGCAAAATTGACAGGTGAATAAACAGGGTCGATTGAGAAAGGTAAGTTGTATTTTAAGAGGGGACTCAATCCGATCGCCAATAGAGGAATAAGAAAAATAACGGCAACCGTTAATTGATTGCGACGTCTCTTTCTTTTGATATTCTTACGGCGTATTTTCCGTTCATAATTAAATCGTTGTCCCCGGTTGTCATTATCCGGAATCAATTTATATCCCATCTCCTGCACTTCAGAAGTAAGGGTGCGCAGGGTGATTTTCTCAGGATCGTAATCAAGCAATATCGATTCAGATGCCAGATTTACATTGGCCTCCCTAATACCGTCTAATTTACGTAGATGTTTTTGTAAACGATATGCGCACGATGCACAGTGCATTCCCTCTATGTCGAATCTTTTTCTCATTTTTTTTTCTTATACCAATACAACAATCAAAATAGCCGCTTTATTCCACGCATTTGATTAATTTAATATCATGTGGATATTTTTATATTGTACCTACCAGTTTTAACTCAATTCTGTAGAAATTCGATATTTGTCGGAGTGTTTATATGCGTTCTGATTAACGGATGAATTATTCGTTTAAAAAATATGTATGAAAATTTGGAGGATATATAAAAGTTCCCTTATATTTGTAACGTAATCGAAACAAAAACGGTTACAATTATTGCGAAAATAGCTCAGTTGGTAGAGCACAACCTTGCCAAGGTTGGGGTCGCGGGTTCGAGTCCCGTTTTTCGCTCAGATGCCCAAGTGGTGGAATGGTAGACACGCTAGTTTCAGGTACTAGTGTCCTTACGGATGTGCAGGTTCGAGTCCTGTTTTGGGTACAAAATATGCGAAGGTGGTGGAATGGTAGACACGCTACTTTGAGGGGGTAGTGCCGGTTGCGGTGTGGGAGTTCGAGTCTCCTCCTTCGTACGAATGATTAAGGAATGTTTCAAAACGAGACATTCCTTTTTTTATTTTCAGGCGATTCCTATCTTTGTTTCCCTAAATAAAATTTACTATGCCCAAATTACATATCATAAAGGAAATTTTAGAACAAAGAAATATACCCATGGCTGATTTCTGTAAGGAAATCAATATGTCGGTTGCCGGATTTAAAGGGATCTTAGAAAGGAACTCTACTAGAATACAAACCCTTGAAGTGATTGCTCAGGCATTGAATTGCCCGGTCGGGATCTTTTTTGATGAACCCAAGCAAGAGAAAAACAGTAAGAAAACAATTTTGAAACCACATATTCCAATTTCTGCACAAGCAGGGTCATTATCCGGCTACAGCGAAGGTGTAACGGAAGCCGGATGTGAAATGAATAATGTGATTTCTGCATTCGGTAGTTATGATTTTACCATTGATGTGAAGGGCGACAGCATGAATGATGAATATCGTTCGGGAGATGTTGTGGCATGCAAACACGTGAATCCGGGTGAGTCGATTTGGTTTGGTCGCGTCTTTGTATTAGATACGGCGCAGGGGGTGATTATGAAACAGGTGGAACGCTGCAAAGAAGATCCATCCCTGATCCGATGCATCTCCTTCAATAAAGAATACGCACCGTTTGAGATTTCATTATCGGATGTTTACGGAATGTCATTGGTGGTAGGCGTGATAAAGTCTGTGTGAAACAAACAAAGGTTGCAATCGGTTGTTAGATTAATAAAAGGTTTAATCTATGCCAGTTTCAGATTTGAAGAGGAAATCGCGCCGTCAATTATTGATTGCCCGGATTTTAAATGTAATTGTACTTATTTGCAGCCTTGTTATTTTTATGGTTTTGTCCATTGAAATTTTACAAGGCCCGGGGATCATACCGAGGAAGAGTTATTTGATGATTCAATTATTAATCTGTATCATCTTCTTCTTTGATTTTTGGTTTCTCTTTTTCCTGAAAGAGCGTAAATGGCATTATTTCATAACCCACATCCTTTTTTTAGTTGTATCGATACCTTATCTGAATATTATTGATTGGTTTGGGATTGAGGTAAGTCCTTTCATGAATATTCTTTTACGATCAATTCTTCTGATTCGGGGCGGTTACGGTATGGTAATCATGATTACCTGGTTTACCACAAGCAAGATGACCAATCTGCTTTTATCCTATATTGCGATTTTACTGGGTTCTTCTTATTTCGGAAGTCTGGCGTTCTTCTCTTTGGAGAAAAACGTCAATAACGGGCTACGTGACTTTGGCGATGCCGTTTGGTGGGCCTGTATGGATGTGACTACGGTTGGCTGCGATATTGAACCGGTGACATCGGAAGGACGTATCTTAGGTGTGATTCTTGCGGTAATGGGAATGAGTGTTTTTCCGATTCTTACGGCTTACATTACAACGCGATTCCAACAGAAGATGCAAAATAAGAGCTGACAGGATTTCTCTTGCCAGCTCTTACCAATTCATATAACAACCAAATCTTATTTCTAATAACACTCCGAATCACATCTTAAGATGTTCGAGCAACGCTACCATCGCTTTACCTACGCTTAATCCCGATTGAGGGTTCTGACCTGTAATCAATCGCTCATGTACCTGTACGTTGTCAGCCCAATTTTTGGCGATATGGAAGATTGAACCCCGTAACATCAATTCACATTGAAGAAAATAAGGAACCACTTCGCAAGTGTTGTTTGCTTTTTCTTCCATATCGGTGAAACTGGTCAGATTCTTTCCTTTTATCAATAAATCACCTCCGTGCAATTTTACGTTCAGAAGAGCTGCAACTCCGTGGCAGATGGCTGAAACCACCTTGCCTTGATCCCACATCTTGGCTGCTATTTTAGAAAGTTCCGTATTATCTGGAAAATCCCACATAGCACCATGTCCGCCAACATAATGGATACAGCAATACTGATCTACATTCACTTGGGCAGGAGTAAGGGTGTTCTTTATTTTCTGTTTTACTTCTTGATTATCCAGAAATGCACGGTCAATGGGGTCGTTTGAATTCTCTCCGGTCATAACAGGTTCACCTCCCAAAGGAGATACAAAATCAACTTCATACCCTGCTTTACTGACCACACTCCACGGATGAGCGGCTTCACTTACCCACCAACCGGTAGGTTTTCCGGAGTCACCCAATTTATCGTGGTTAGAAAGGACGAATAGTATTTTTTTAGGTTTCATCTGAGATAATATTTAAATTAAACATTAAACACCTCTGAAATCACATTGTTCGACCATTTTTAGGTTAAAGATGTTATTAATTACTAACCTGTTTCCTTCTTAAAAAGAGTTTCAGTAGTTTTGTCAGCACTTATCACGGGATTTCCTTCCCCTTTTCTAAGTGCCACTCTATCATTTGCACTTATATTCCATAATTTTTCTTATGAAAAAAACGTTTATGCGGAACAAATCTCATTATTCCGCTATTACTAAACTTGCGCTTCCGATTGTGATCGGACAATTAGGGTTGATTATCGTGGGACTTGCGGATAATATGATGGTTGGTCATCATAGTACCGATGAATTGGCAGCAGCCTCCTTCGTTAATAGTATTTTTAATTTGGCCACACTTTTCGGCTTGGGCTTCTCTTATGGCTTAACACCTCTCGTAGGAGCTTTGGCGGGAAAGAAAGATTATCATAAAAGTGGGAATATTTTACGCAATGGCTTGATTGCCAATGGTGTTTTTGGAATTCTTCTTACTGCGATTATGCTGATCGTATATCTTAGAGTGGATAAAATGGGACAACCTTCTGAACTCCTTCATCTGATACGCCCTTATTTTATATTGCAAATGGCAGGATTGATTCTGATTATGCTATTTAATGCATTTAAGCAATTTACAGATGGAATTGGAGAACCTTATCAATCCATGAAAGTGATGCTTATTTGTAACCTGGTGAATATTGGAGGAAATTACCTTCTTATATATGGAAATCATGGATTTCCGGAACTCGGGTTGACAGGAGCGGGATTCTCTACACTCTTTTCGAGATTGTTACTTCCACTATTGATGGCAGTGGCGTTTTTTATTCGTCCGAAATATCATAAATACATGGACGGGTTTCTTTCAACGCGTGCCGATTTAAAACAAGTAACCTCTTTGGCCAAAGCCGGTCTCCCGGTTTCATTTCAGATTGGACTGGAAGCGTCGGCTTTCAACCTCAGTGCCATTATGATCGGATGGGTCGGAACGACGGCTCTTGCGGCGCATCAGGTGATGATGGGACTTACCACATTGGGTTATCTGATCTATTACGGTGTTGGTTCAGCCATTACGATTCTTTCAAGTCGCTATTTGGGAGAGAAACAACCGGATGAAGCAACACGGGTTTCACATAGCGGTGCTCATCTAATTTTGTTATGGTGCGCCCTGCTCATTCCCCTGTTAGCCTTAACCCGAAATCATATCGGGGGACTATTCACAAACTCAGACGAAGTGAGTCAATTAGTAGCCTTACTTGTCTTCCCGACGATGATTTATCAACTTGCCGACGGAATTCAAATCGCCTATGCGAATGCTCTACGCGGATTCGGAGATATGAAACCGATGCCTTATATCTCGTTTTTGAGTTTCTTTGTTGTCTGTTTGCCCGCAAGCTACTTCTTTGGAATTCATCAGGGAATGGGGGCGATCGGCATCTGGATGGGATTTCCGATCGGACTTACGGTAGCAGCCGTATTATTCTTTTATCGTTTCCGCATCACATCAAAGAGTATGAGACGTAATTTATCGCCTGCAAATAACTTCTAAACCGAGGGGTTGATTACATTAAAAAGACCGAGAGGTTGCTTAAATTCAAAATGATGAATTAGGCAACCTCTTTTTTGTGTCTTATCCTATCAAACCTTTGTTGGACTCAGATTGTTTTATTTGAGAAAAGAGATTAGCCAACATGAAAAAAGTATCATTTCTTCTTTGTTTAACCCTTTTGTTGATGGTTGGGGCATGTAAGAAAACAGACGATAGGATGAATGGCACGGATATGCCCTATTCCTATAAGGTACAGAAGTATACTCCTGCTCCTAAAGGTTATGAACCATTCTACATCAATTACATAGGCAGACACGGCTCGCGCTATCCCGTGGCACCACGTTTTGTGGAGAGTGTCCGTGATCGATTACAAGATGCAGAGGCTACCGACCAAATAACACTAAAAGGAAAAGAACTGATCACCGAGTTGGATCAGATCTACAAAGAGAGCAAAGGGAAGTGGGGGCTTCTTACAGAGAAAGGTGTTGCTCAACTAGGCGGCATCGGAGAGCGGCTTAAATCAAATTATCCCGAAGTGTGGGGGGAACACATTTATGCCCAAAGTGATCCGGAAGAACGTTGTGTGAGAAGCATGAAGACGTTATTGTCAAAATTGACAGAAAATACAGATACCACGATCGTGACAGAGGAGATTCTAGAGAACGGAAATCCAGTATTGGATTTTTTTAAACTGAATCGGGCCTATTTGGATTTTAAAACGAATGGCCCCTGGAAATCAATTTATAAAAGCTTTGGCGATTCATTAGTAAGCAACGATAGGGCTTTGGGAGAACTCTTTATGCCTTCGTATGTAGATACCATGACGCAGAAGGTAGAGTTCCTAAGCAATCTTTATACGGTTTATGCAATCTTGCCCAATACGGATATTCGTGTTAATCTCGGAGATTATTTTACCGGAGATGAATTATATCGTTTATGGCAATTGCAGAATGTCAGACAGTATATGGAAAAGGGGCCCTCCGGACTTGCTTCAAATCTGCCCGTAGCAATCGCATTCCCTTTGTTAGAGGATTTTCTGATCACCTCATATAATTCGATAGTTGACGGTGGGGTGTCGGCTGATTTTAGGTTTGCACATGCCGAAACAATAATACCTTTTGCCGCCTTATTAGGCATAGAGGAAGCATCTTTTCAGACCCAAAACCCTTTTGACGTGAGTGAGCATTGGAAAGATTTCGTTGTGTCTCCGATGGCAGCGAATATTATGTGGGTTTTTTATTCAAACGATCAGGGGAATATACTGGTGAAAATGCTTCTTAATGAGAAAGAGGTTGCTTTCCCTTTGGACACGGATACCCCGCCTTATTATTCCTGGGAAGTGGTTCAGAATTATTATCAGAGTATTCTTGAGAGTTTACCCGTAATTCCATCACTTTCGATTGAGCAACAAGTAAAGTTTTTTAAGATTGACTAATTTCCCGATTATGAAAGATAAGAATACCTTGACCGGACTGTTGGAGGAGAGTACTGAGAAATTTGGTGATCGTCTGGCACTGGCATCTATTGATAAGGAGACCTTCACCTATTCACAATTGAATGAGCTTAAGCTAAAAATAAGTTTCTGGTTATCGGAGCAGGGACTTAAGAAAGGCGACAAGGTTGCCATCCTTGCAGAAAATTCCCCTAATTGGGTGAGTATTTTTTTTGGTGCGGTCACTACAGGAATTGTAACTGTTCCCATATTGCCTGATTTCTCTTCCAATGAAGTGAATTCCATTCTGGAGCATTCCGATAGTCGCATTTTGTTCATCTCAAAACGAATACTCAACCGACATGGAGAGCGTTTGCTTTTTGAAAGAAAGCACGTTGTCATAACAGATGATCTAACGCTTCTTGAAGACGGTTCTTCCCTAATAGAGTATGCAGAAAAATCGTCATACAACTCCTTTACTCCCGAAAGTGTCGAACCGGAAGATGTTGCCAATATCATCTATACATCAGGAACCACGGGTCGTTCTAAAGGAGTGATGCTGACACATGAAAATCTCACCTATGAAGCAGAGAAAGTGTTGTTGGTGCAAGATGTCAACGAAACAGATGTCTTTCTTTCCTTACTCCCTCTTTCGCATGTTTATGAAAATGTACTTGGGATGATTCTACCCTTAAAACAAGGTGCTTCGGTTTATTACATGCACAAATTACCCACTCCATCGGTCCTTATCGGTGCTATGAACAAAGTTCATCCCACAATGATACTGATGGTTCCACTCATAATTGAAAAGATTTATGCGACGCGCATCTTGCCGGAATTAACTAAAAATAGAATATTGCGAGGGGCAATGCATGTGTGGCCAATACGGCACCTGCTCCATAATAAAGCCGGAAAAAGATTGAAGAAAGCTTTCGGGGGAAGAATTCGCTTTCTGGGTGTTGGTGGGGCACCTTTAAATCCGAAAACGGAACGATTTCTTCGTGATGCTGGTTTTCCTTACTCTTGCGGTTACGGTTTAACTGAGACTTCTTCTCTTATTTTCGCTTCGAAAGTGGGCAAAGTGAAATTCGGATCCGTAGGAAAACCGTTAAATGGACTCGAGTATAGGATTATTCGTCCTACTGCCAAATCCAAAGAGGGTGAAGTGGTGGTTAAATGGAAAGGAAATATGAAAGGATATTATAAAGAACCGGGTATCACGGAATCTGTTCTTACTGCCGGAAACTGGTTTCATACCGGTGACCTGGCTGAAATGGAGAATGGAAACATGTATATCAGAGGACGGTCAAAAACAATGATACTCGGACCGAGTGGCGAAAATATATATCCCGAAGAGATTGAATCAGTGCTGAATCGAATGGAAGGTGTCATTGAATCGCTCGTTTATGAAGCAAAAGGTAAGATTGTAGCCAAAGTATACCTCAATACAGAGGAGCTGTCAAAAAAATATGCTTTTTTCAAGGAGGCGGCAAGTTATCACTCCGGTGAGGTACATCATAAACTATCCAATTATCTGACCGATATGCGGAAGAAACTGAATGATCATCTAGGGAAATATTCGCAGGTTTATAAACTTGAGTTGGTGAGCCATCCTTTTGAGAAAACACCGACCCATAAGATAAAAAGACATCTTTACAAAGGATAAAGGAATCGACCCCGAACAGGGTCGATTTTTTTTATATCTTTGAATAAGAAGCTTTAAAAATCAATAACATGAGAAAAAAGAGCCTTATTACCTCGTTACTGATCTCTTCCATCGCATTCGGTGGAGTTTCAGCCAAAAAATACGACTTATCATCCGATCCATTTAACGACTTGCCACAAATATGGAAAGGGGAAAAAACAGAATGCAACGTGAAATTACCGGAGTTGTTGATGAACGGGACGAAATTATTGGAAAAAGATAGGGACTCCCTCAATTCAATCATTAAAGAATTGAATCTATTTGCCATGTCGGATTGTCCGGTGCAATGGAGAGCTTTGGCTCAGGCATATGAGGCAAATTACCTGCTTGCAAAATACCGTTCTGATAGCAGGAATATTAATAATCGGAGTGCACTGCAAGGAGTGGTTCCGGTAGATATGGAGGAATGGAGTGCGAATATCTATTTCCAAAAGATTATTGAATCAGTATGTTCTTCTCTTCGGCCTGAAGAGGAATTGTCAAAACTAAAAATAAGTTCTTTCCCCGATTTGATAGAAGAAAAATCCTTTCAGGGAGATCAAACCCTTTACGAATTGTTGTCGGAGAATGCATTAGCTATTCTTAACTCACTCTCTCTTGAACAACTTCGCCGATATTATCCACAAACCATTCCTGCTCAGAATATTTTATTCTTACCTCTAAAGGAGTTCCTGAAATATAATATAGCTGAAAATACAACGAATGTTGTCACACTTCAATTACAGATTCATCAGTCACTTCTTCGTCAGTTATTGAATAGTGGCAATCGCGTTGATTTGGTAAAGAGAGATTTGGAACGATTACAATATGGATATGAGTTATCGGTAAATAGCCGAAACGCATATGTTGATGCACTTAGAGCACTTTTGGGGGAATATGCTGATACTCCGGAAAGTTTGTTGATTGCTCTTCCGTTAATGGAGAATACGCTGTTTGCTACAAATGAAAACAACAGTGAAAAGAGGCGTGAGATTTATGAAATGGCAAATCAGTTATTACTTCGATTCCCTCATGCAACCGGCAATTGTGAGATCCGTAATTTTATTTTTGGATTACAGGCATTACAGCTGAATAGTTCTATGCCAGCCTATATCATGCCCGGAAAAGAGATTCCTGTTTCGATTCGATTTAAGAATAGTCAGCGGTTGCATCTAACTATGAAAAATCAGGAGGGAAAGGAAGTCTGGAATAAAACGCTCTTTTCGGAAAGAGAGCAAAATCTCATTTCCAAAGATACAACCGTTCAGATTCCTCCTCAGCCGTATGGCAAATATGAACTTGCGATTGTTGATTCAAAATCGCCAATTGACACAGCAAAGATGGCCGTAACGGTGACATCTTTATTTCCCGTTTTCCAAAAATTATCAGATCAAACCTTACAGGTCCTCGTCCTGGATTTCAATACCGGTAAACCACAGGAAGGCGTGGATGTATTTGTCTATGATAACTCATCCCGTAAGGAAACGAAGAATAAAACCCAATATATTACAAATAAACAGGGTGTTGCTATCCTAAAAGAATCTCCTAAAATCCAAACATTGGCATTTTATGTACAAAAAGGGGAGGATCGTTATCGGGGAGTTGCCATGAGTTATAATTATGCCCGAATACCGATGAAAGAGCAAGTTTCTGAAATCAATTTCTTTACCGATCGATCGGTGTACAGACCGGGACAAACGGTATATTTCAAAGGAATTGCATGGGTAGGAACTCCGGAAAAGAGTCAGGCTTTGGCGGGAAAAGCGGTAAAAGTAACATTATATGATGCAAATAACCAAGAGGTCCGCTCTATAGAGATGCAAACAGATTCCTTTGGCGCGATATCCGGAGAATTTTTACTTCCGAAAGATCGTTTAGAGGGAGCATATCGGATCTCTTCCTCTTTAGGAAGTACATCTTTCGAAGTTGCAAGTTATAAAAGACCTTCTTTCTGGGTGGCCCTACAATCGCCTGTTGGTGAGTATGCATTTAACGACACCATTCAAGTGGAAGGAGATGTAAAAACTTTTTCCGGAGTGGGTTTAGGCGATTCCCAAGTAGAATATTCCATCTATTTTAATCGGAATTTGTGGAGATGGAATCCCGTCAATCAGAAAATCGCCTCCGGTTCATTGAAAACGAATTCATCCGGTCAGTTTACGATTCCTTTTGTTACATCATTGCCTGAAGGGGAAGTTGAGACGAATTACGGTAGCTATAGTGTGCAAGTTTCCGTTACAAACAGTGCGGGTGAAACTCAAACAACATCCGTAACCATCAGTGTAGGGAAATCGTCATTATTTGTTTCTTTGAATCTTCCCAAAACACTCAACTATGGTCTCTCTCCATTGAACAATATTCCGTCTGTAAATGTGGATTCTTTGCATGATGTGAGCGTTAACGTTAAAAGTCTTGCAGGAGTATCCCTTGAAATGCCCGGAGTACTTACGCTCTATAAATTACCTTATCTGGGTGCGGATAATTTCGGTAAACCGGTCGTTAAAGATACATTGCGAGAGAAGATTGCAAGTTATGAATTTGTATCAGGAGCTTCGACGGGTGTAAATATTGAGCGTATCCCCTCTGGTTATTACCTTTTAGAGGCTGTTGTGAAAGATCAAAAGGGAAGAGATTCGAGAGTTGGCGAACGCTTTATCGCGTATTCCCTAAATGATAAAAAGATGCCTGTTGAAACTCCGAATTGGTTTGTGACGGTAAACAACAAATGTCTTCCCGGTGAACAGGCCACTTTGCTGCTAGGAAGTTCTACCAAGAATGTGTCTGTTCTCAGTCAATTGTTTGACGGTAGTAAACTGATTGAGAGTAACCGTTTCACAATTTCGGATGAGGTTAAAAAGATCCATATCCCTTATCGCCCCGAATATGGTAATCAGTTGACTGTAAATTATCTTTTTGTGAAAGAGGGTAAATTGTATGAGAATAAAGTTCGGATTGAGAAAATAACACCTTCTCCGAAATTAACCATTCGGACAGATGTATTTCGTGATAAAATATTACCGGGAAGCCGTGAGGAATGGAAATTCTCTGTCACGGATGCTTCCGGAAACCCTGTTGAAGCGCAACTGATGGCAGATCTCTATGATGCTTCTCTTGATAAGATTAAACCGCACGGCTGGTACTTTAATCCGGTTTATCGTCCAAATTTCTTTACTCCTGTCTGGAGATACGATTATCAGACTGAGAGTAACGGCTACCTCTATTGGCAGGATCGCAAGGAATGTCCGGTTTCAGAATTGCCGAGTTTGAAGTATTTGAACAACGACAGAACAGATTATATAGGATTCGGTTCGTCTCCCAAAATAAGAGGTTTTTCAAAGATCACATCTGCATCTGCAAAGACGAATGATATGCGAATCTCTTCTGGGGGGATAATTGAGGATTTTGGCGGTTGGGAAATGGAGGAGGAATCAATTCAACCTCTAGCCTCGGAAAACGGCTTAGACAGCATTGCATTGAGAGATAATCTCTCAGAAACAGCTTTCTTTTATCCGAAATTATTAACTGATAAAGATGGGAGTGTGTCTATAAGTTTTACGATGCCCGAGGCGTTAACGGAATGGAAACTGATGCTCTTGGCCAATACGGAGGGTATGTATTGGGGGGAATTAAAGAAAAAAGTGGTGACTGCAAAACCATTTATGATTAATCCGAATCTGCCGCGCTTCCTGCGTCAGGGAGATCAGGCCGTACTTCCTGTGATGATTATGAATCAGACAGGCCGATTACAGTCCGGCGAAGCATCTCTCTCGCTTTACAATCCTTCTGATGAGACTCAAATATACAAGGAAATAAAACTCCCATTCACTGTTCAACCCGGAACAAATACGACAATCGAATTTCACGTCACAGTGCCAGAATCGATTGATTTGACCGTAGTGCGTTTAAAGGCCGGGAATGAGGAGTTTAGTGACGGGGAGCAGCAATTACTGCCCATCCTGCCTTCAAAAACCTTGGTGACACAGAGTATGACAATGAATCTATCTGGAAAAGGAACTAAACGATTCCGTTACGATTCATTTCTAGAAAACAAGTCGAAGGGAGCGATGAATTATCGCTATACAGTGGAATATACCGGAAATCCGGCATGGTATGCGGTACAAGCACTCCCTGTATTAAATACAGATGCACCAGATAATGCCTCTTCCGCGATAAATTCATTCTTTGTAAATACGGTTGCCGCATCAATTGCGGCTTCAAATCCACAGATCAAAAAAGCGATTGATGCATGGAAGGCGAGCGATAAAGGTTCCGAGACACTTCTTTCAAATCTTGAAAAAAATGAATCTTTAAAGCAATTGTTGCTTGCAGAAACCCCTTGGGTACTACAAGCCCGTAATGAAACGGAGAATATGCATTCGCTTTCACGTCTGTTCGATAGTAATCGGCAAGAGAATATTCGCAGGCAATCGATAGCCGTCTTAGAAAAATTGCAAAATGAGAATGGAGGCTTCGCCTGGTATCCGGGTATGCAACCCAGTTTGTTTCAGACGATTGAAATTTTGAATCAATTCGGACGACTGATTTCAATGGACGCCGTCGAATACAATGAAAAAGAACGAATGATCCAATATGAAGGGATAAAATACACCGATAGGGAGATTGAGCGTTCTTATAATCTGAAGAAAAAGCAAAAAGATGCAATCCCGAAATCAACGGATATCAATTGGGTTTGTATGCGAGGTACTTACAGAGACATTCCTTTTACGGGAGAATCCTTAGAGGCTCATAAACACTACCTCGATTACTTGAAAAAGAATTGGGATAAATATGATCTTTATCAGCAAGCTATCCTATCTGTAGCAATGCGTGCATATGGATTATCAGGAGTTGCAGACGAGATAGCTGCTTATCTGAAATCGTTAAGCAGTCAATCTGACGAAAATGGAATTTATTGGGCCAATAACAGGACCGGATATTTTCAGTCCGCTTCTCCTTTGAAAACACACGTAGCATTGATGAATGCATTGAAGGAAGCAGGGGCTACCGAATCAGAGATGAATGGGATGAAGATTTGGCTTTTAAAACAAAAACAGACGCAATCATGGGGTAATACAGAAACCACAGCAGATGCAATTTACGGAATGCTGATGGGGGGTAATGACTGGTTATCATCTTCGTCGTTACCAATTATAAAGGTGGGTGGAATTAAGATCGATCCAAATCCGTGGTTCTCATATGCCGATTCCTCCTACATGGGGGAGGCAATTACTCCGGCATTGGGTGAGATTGAAATTGAACAAAAGGAGAATCATCCCGGTTACGGCGCTGCATATTGGCAATTCTTCGAGAATTTCGACTCAGTGCGTCAAAGTGGTAAATCACTACTGATTCAGAAGCAACTATTTAAAGAGATCCAAACTGTAGGAGGTACTGCAATCGAACCTATTTCTGGAGATCTGAAACCGGGGGATCTTGTTGTGACACGTTTGGTTGTTACCGCAGACCGTGATTTCGGTTATGTAACTTTAAAAGATCAGCGTGCCGCCTGTTTCCAACCGGTTGAACAACTCTCCGGTATGCAATTCGCTCAAGGAGTTTTATTCTATCAACAAACCGGAGACGCAGTAACCACTTTTTACTTTAATTTCTTACCCAAAGGGACTTATGTTTTAGAGTATAAATTGAAATGCGATCGCAGTGGAGCGTATCAAGATGGAATATCATCCATCCAATGTCTATATGCTCCCGAATTTGTGGGAAATACCCAGGGAGATAGAATCTTGGTTAAATAATTAACGGGAAATAATAGTAATAAAAGCCTCATCCTTGAAGTGAACTTCAAAAGATGAGGCTTTTTTATTTATTGTCTAATATTATTAAAATACACAATAGAAACTAAACTATTACGAGTATCGGTTTGTTTTCTCTTTGTCAGAACAGGGAGGTTTTGACTTGTACTATACAATAATACTAAATTCTTTAACTATGCATTTAACACCAAGAGAACTTGACAAGTTGACGCTGCTCTCACTGGGTATAATCGCTGAAAGGAGAAAGGCTAAAGGCCTGAAGCTAAATTATCCCGAAGCTGTGGCGTACATCACTTCAGCTGCTTTGGAAGGAGCTCGTGAAGGAAAGACAGTGGAAGAAGTTATGACTGATGCCGCTAATGTTTTAAGAAAAGAAGATGTCATGGAAGGGGTGGCAGACATGATTAAGTTATTACAGGTAGAGGCTGTTTTTACAGATGGTAGCCGCTTGGTAAGTATTCACAATCCGATCAAGTAACTTAAAATGAATTACAATGAGTACAAATAATTCAACAAACAACAGCAAAGACCCCAATACCATTCAGACACCTGAGGATATTTATTTGGGAGTCCCTCCGATTGATTATCCGGAAACACCGGGTTTCAAACCAGCACAATATGTACCGGTTGGTGGTGTAATATTGAAAGACACTCCGATTCAATATAATTTGGGTCGAAGAACAATTAAACTGACCGCTCGTAATACGGGTGACCGCCCTGTTCAAATCGGGTCTCATTATCATTTCTTTGAAGTCAACCGTTATATGGAATTTGACAGGCCGGCTTCATTCGGTTATCATCTGAATATACCTGCAACTACGGCTCTTCGTTTTGAACCTGGTGATGAAAAAGAGATTGAACTTGTAGTATTTGCCGGAAAACGTTATGTTCTTGGTTTCAATAGCTTGACTGACGGTTATACCGGTGGAGAAGACTTCCCAACATACTATCCTATCCGTATCGAAGGTATTCGTAAGATGAAGGAATACGGTTTCAAGAGCGTTCCTGAAAGTGAAGCCGAAGCCGGTTATACAAGCAAATAAAATTTTAATTTAACCGATTATCATTATGGCTACAATTTCAAGACATGATTATAACGACCTGTTCGGTCCAACCGTTGGGGATAAGATCCGTTTGGGAAATACCAACTTGTATGTACAGATTGAGAAAGACCTTCGCGTATATGGTGATGAACTTGTATACGGAGGAGGAAAAACATTACGCGATGGAGAAGGGTTGGCTAATACGATTAGCTCAAAAGGCGGCTCTTTGGACCTTGTAATTACCAATGTTACAATTATTGACCCTATTCAAGGGGTTATTAAAGCCGACGTAGGTGTCAAAGATGGTAAGATTGCAGGAATCGGAAAAGCCGGAAATCCAAACATCATGCACGGTGTGTCACCCGAATTGGTGACCGGACCTTCTACAGATGCGATTTCGGGAGAACATATGATTCTAACTGCAGCTGGAATAGACGGTCACGTGCACTTTATCTGTCCGCAACAAGCCTATGATTGCTTAAGTAACGGTATTACTACCTTGATCGGAGGTGGCGTTGGTCCGACTGACGGAACAAATGGAACAACCATCACTTCTGGTCCATGGAATATTGAAATGATGCTCAAATCAATTGAGGGTTTACCTATCAATATCGGCTTGTTGGCAAAAGGTAACTGTTCAACTCAGGAACCATTGTTCGATCAGATACGTGCCGGTGCCTGTGGTTTTAAGATTCATGAAGACTGGGGTACAACCATGGCAGCCTTACGCTCAGTACTTACCGCAGCCGATGATTTAGACGTACAGGTGGCAATGCACCTCGATACACTGAATGAAAGTGGATTCGTGGAAGACTCTATTGCTGCTATCGATGGAAGAACTATTCACTCATTCCATACCGAAGGAGCAGGAGGAGGTCATGCACCAGACCTTCTAAAAGTAGCCTCTTTGTCAAATATACTTCCATCTTCAACGAACCCTACTTTGCCGTTTGGTGTGAATTCACAGGCGGAGTTGTTTGATATGATCATGGTTTGTCATAATCTGAATCCGAATATTCCGTCAGACGTAGCCTTTGCTGAAAGTCGTGTTCGCCCTGAAACACAGTCGGCAGAGAATGTAATGCACGATTTGGGTATTCTGTCTATGGTTTCTTCAGACTCTCAGGCCATGGGTCGCGTTGGGGAATCCTTTATGAGAACTTTCCAGATGGCATCATTCATGAAAGATGCTCGAGGTAAACTCCGTGAAGATTCAGACGAAAATGATAATTTCCGTGTATTGCGTTATCTTGCTAAGATGACAATTAATCCGGCTATTACGTATGGTATTTCTGATGTTTTAGGTTCTATAGAGAAAGGTAAGGTTGCCGATCTGATCCTTTGGGAACCTGAATTTTTCGGAACGAAACCAAAACTAGTCATTAAAGCTGGTTTAATCAACTGGGCGAATATGGGTGATCCGAATGCATCTCTTCCAACACCTCAGCCTTGTTATTTCCGACCAATGTACGGCTCTTATGGTAAAGCGATGCCTGAAACATGCTTCTCATTCGTATCGCGAGCTGCATTTGATCTAGGTGTTAAGGAAAAATTGGGATTGGAACGAATGGTTTATCCGGTTCATGGTACACGTCAGATTACAAAACTTGATATGGTTCGTAATGAGGCTATGCCAAAAATTGAGGTTAATCCTGAAACATTTGAAGTGTTTGTTGACGGTAAGCATGCTTATGTGGAGCCGGCAAAAGAACTTCCGCTCGCTCAATTGTATTGGTTTAGCTAAAGTTCATATTTCTGCGGCAGAGGGTTGTTTTCTGCCGCAGAATTAACTAATTAAATACCTATGAAGATATTTACTGAAATCATTGGAAATCTGTTTTTTAATCCCGAATGGAAAGAAAAATTAAATGGCTTCGATATTGAACATGTTGAATTGGATCAATGGACAGCTCAAAAAAGCAGATTCCTTGTAAAGAGCGATCAGAATAATGAATATGCTGTTGCTCTTAAAAGACATACTCAAGTAATTAACGGAGATATACTCGAATATAACCCCGAAACAAAAAAGGCTGTGGTGATTCAGATTCAGCTAAGTCCTGTTTTAGTGATTGATTTGAGCGCTCTTCTTGATAAAGGGACGGATTTGATTATTCAACGTTGTGTTGAATTGGGACATGCTATTGGAAATCAACATTGGCCCGCAGTAATCAAACATACAAAGATTTATGTCCCCCTTACGGTAGATAAGAAAGTAATGATCAGCGTGATGGATACCCACCACATTGAAGGAGTTACTTACGAATTCCAACCGGGCCTTGAGATAATACCTTATCTCGCTCCACATGAAATAAGGAGATTGTTTGGCGGTACGGGACCCGAAAGTCATACACACGAACACATCCAAAATCATTTACACGGAGAAGGTCAAGATTCTCACGCAGATCACCACGCTCATTCTCATTAAATGAATTAAAGAAATAAAGATATGAGTATGGAAGCCACAAAGATCATGCACCTTCTTGAATTTGCTGATTCAACATTTCCTGTCGGAACCTTTTCCTTCTCTAACGGATTGGAAACAGCATCACATGAGGGAATCGTATACAATGCCGAAACTTTAGAACAATATGTCAGAGCTGCTGCTTTACAAGCCGCTTTCAGTGATAATGTAGCTGCTCTTCATGCCTATAACGCCGCAACGAAAGGAAATTATGAAGGAGTATTGGACGCAGACAAACAGATTATCCTTTTTAAGATGAATGCGGAGGCCAGGCTCATGCTAACTCGTATGGGAAAGAAGATGGCAGAGATGTCAGTTCATATATTTGACAATGAATTGATGAGCAAATGGTTGGGAGATATTAACCACTCAAAGACTCCCGGTACCTATCCTGTTGCGCAGGCCATCGCATTTAATGCTTGCGGAATGAGTGCTCTGGAACTGTTCTGTACACTTCAATATGGTGTGATTAATATGATTCTGAGTGCTGCGTTGAGGTGTGTAAAGGTCTCACATTACGACACACAGCGTATTCTTTTTAAATTAAGCGAATTGTCTCAGGGTGATTATGAACAAGCAAGAGAGATGTCTCTGGATGAAATGTTTGCATTCACTCCTCAGATTGATATTTTGGCATCGTTACATGAAAAAGGAACGATGCGAATGTTTATGAATTAATTAAATCTATTCTATGAGCAATACATGTAGAATCGGAGTAGGCGGACCAGTCGGCTCCGGAAAGACCGCAATAATTGAAGCGATCACGCCCTATTTTTTGAATATGGGGTATAAAGTACTTATTATAACCAATGACATCGTTACAACAGAGGATGCCAAGCATGTTCGTAAAACGCTAAAAGGAGTTTTAGTTGAAGAACGTATCATTGGGGTAGAAACAGGAGCATGTCCACATACGGCGGTCCGTGAAGACCCATCCATGAATATTGCTGCTGTTGAGGAAATGGAAGCGAAATTTCCCGATGGCGATATTGTGTTGATTGAGTCCGGAGGAGATAACCTGACACTCACATTCAGTCCGGCTCTTGTGGATTTTTTCATTTATGTTATCGATGTAGCCGCAGGGGATAAGATTCCGCGTAAAGATGGTCCGGGAATTTCTCAATCTGATATTCTTGTAATTAATAAAACAGATTTGGCTCCTTATGTGAAAGCAAGTCTTGAAGTGATGCGACATGATTCGGAACTGATGCGCCCTGGTAAACCATTTCTTTTCACAAATTGCATGACTGGTGAAGGAATACCTGAATTAGTAGACATGATTCGTAAAATGGCACTTTTTGATAAAGAACCGGCTAATAATTAATTTCAACAGAAAGTATATTCAAATCCCTTTCTTTTTCTAAAAGGAAAGGGATTCATTAAAATAATACATTTGACCTTAGTGTTGAAAAATAGATAATATACAAATGAAATCGCCATAGCTCCCATAAGGTGAGCTACCCAACAAAAGGTATTCAGATGGCGCATTTGACCTTAGTGTTGAAAAATAGATAATATACAAATGAAAGACTTTTCAAAATCAAAAGAAATGGTGCCTTATCTTGAGGAACCAAAGCAGATGAGAGTAGGTGCTCCAGGGAAAAAAGGATACCTTTTTCTAGGTTTCGAACTGGACCAATGGGGTAAATCCATAATGCGAGATCATGTCCGGAATGCCCCTCTTATTGTTCAGAAAGAGATCTATTTTGACAAGGAAATGCCCGGAATGCCCTGTGTGTATATCTTATCTTCCGGCGGTCCCAATGTAGATGGAGACCGTTATGAACAGAATATCACTGTACGAAAGGATGCCTATGCTTTCGTTGCTACCGCAGCTGCTACCAAAATTGCAGAGATGAAATATAACTACTCGGGATTGACTCAAGAATTCATCCTTGAGGAGAATGCTTATTTGGAGTATCTTCCCGAACCAACCATCCCATGCAGACACACTCGTTATATAACCGATACATCCATCAAGATTGCTCCTAGCGCAACCCTTTTCTACTCTGAAATATATATGCCCGGAAGAAAACATTATAAAGAGGGAGAGTTATTTGAATATGATATCATTTCAGTTTGTTCTCATGCTGAAAGACCGGAAGGAGAGAAGCTTTTTAGGGAGAAATTTATTATCCAGCCAAATATTCGCTCTCCTAGGAATCTAGGTGTAATGGGACATTATGATGTATTTGCAAATGTTATCGTACTGACGCCAAAAGATAAGGCGGACCTTATTTATGAAGAGACCAAGGCATTTATAGACAAAGAGATAGATTTGTGCGCCGGTATTACACATCTGCCCAATGATGCCGGTTTGCTTTTTAAAGTTTTGGGGATGGAAACCGGGCCGGTTAAGAAATTAGTAAGATCTTTCTGTTCTACGGTCAGAAAGGTAGTAAAGGGCAAACCTATGCCTCCGGAATTTCCTTGGAGGTAAGAACATATGAATTTACCAGAGTTATTTTCTAAATCATATCATATGACCACTTTAAATGCTCTTAATGCGGAATCAACGAAAAAACTATTTTCATTTGATTTCATTAAAGTCCTTCTTCGGGGAAGCGGGCAAGTCATGTTTCAAAATAATAGTTGGACAGGGCTGTTCTTTCTCATTGGTATCTTCTGGGGGGCCTATGAGGAGGGATTCGGAGTAGTTGCTTGGGCCGCTCTTGTTGGTTTAGCAACTTCTACTTTAACAGGTTATATTCTTGGTCTTCCTAAAAAAGAGGGAGAAGACGGATTATGGGGGTTCAACGGTATTTTGGTAGGGTGCGCATTTATGACGTTTCTCGAACCTACTTTATGGACATGGTTGGCACTTATACTTTGTTCCGCTCTTACAACATGGGTACGTGTAGCCTTTAATAATGTGATGGGTATTTGGAAGGTGAGTTCATTTACGTTTCCGTTTGTTGCCATGTCCTGGTTGTTTCTGATGGCTTCACGAGAGATGAATGCTATGCCGGATACGTTTCTGCCTTCTCCTCACTTACCTACTGGTATTAATGAAGAGATCTCATTAACGATTCCTCACCTAACTGAGTATTGGCTCAAAGGGATCAGTCAGGTATTTCTGATTAACTCATGGGTGACTGGAATATTCTTTCTGATCGGACTGTTCATAAGTAACAAGTGGGCAGGGATTTGGGCCGCTCTGGCATCGGCCGTTTCTCTATTGGTAATTATTCTTTTCAGAGGGCCTGGTACCGAAATAGAAAATGGCATCTTCGGATTTAGTGCAGTATTGACTGGAATTGCGATAGGAGCTACGTTCTATGAAGTGAACTATCGCTCGGCTTTATGGGGTTTGATTGCTGTAATCGTAACTGTTTTTGTTCAGGCGGCGATGAATATCATTTTCATTCCGTTGGGACTGCCTACATTAACCGGACCATTCTGTATCGCAACGTGGTTGTTCATGTTGCCAGGATTCGTTTTTCACAAGGAAAAAGAAAAAACAACCGAATGATCCGATTCATTTGATACAATAAAAATAGTCTGATCTTTATATGAAGATGGCGAATGAAATGGTAAATATGGATACGATGCCACTCCGATGGGGCCATTTTAGAGTTCTTCTGGTGGCCTCACTCGGACAGTTGTTAGGTGCTGCATTAGCAACGTTAATAGGAGTTGTTATTCCTTTGATTCAAATCATTCGTCATCCAGAATTAACCTCCTTCCAACAAGGAGTAATAGCTGGATCGGAGTTAATAGGACTGATGTTGGGCTCACTCGTTTTCGGACACCTAAGCGATAAATATGGTTATCTGTTTTTCTTCCGCTTCTGTCCGGCTCTGGTTTTACTATTTTCTCTCATAGCATATTTTTCTAATATACTTCCCGTGCTTGTTGTGGCGCTCTTTTTTATGGGTTTTGGAATCGGAGGGGAATACTCTCTGGATCCGGACTATATCTCGGAAATTATGCCGAAGCGTTGGAAGCTGTTGATGGTTGGTGTTTCGAAATCATTTGCTGCTATCGGAAATTTCCTAATGGCAGGAGTATGTTTTTGGCTTTTGAAAGAGTGGAATACCGCCGAGGATTGGAACAAACTCTTGCTCACGGTTTCAGTTCTTTCTGTCATTATGTTACTTTCTAGAATACGGTTTTGGGAAAGTCCCGGATGGTTAGTTGCACATGAGAAACTACAAGAAGCAGAAGTGGTAGTAAAACATTTTCTAGGAAATGATGTCGATCTCGGAGATTTAAAGAATACTCCTATAAGACGCTTGAAAAGAAAAGTTACATGGGGGGAATTATTCAATAAACAAAACATCCAAAAAACAATTCTTGGAAGCGTACCATGGGCTTGTGAGGGTGTCGGCGTGTATGGAGTAGGAGTATTTACACCAGTTCTAATTCTAGTTCTAGGATTGGAATCAGTTTCAGAAGGTTCCTTTGATAAGGTTGTGGGCTCTGTAGCTATTACGTCGTATATCAATGTATTCATTTTGATAGGTTTTATCATAGGACTGTTTCTAGTAAACCGGTGGTATCATATAAAGACACAGAGTTTGGGTTTTTTTCTTGCAGCAATGGGATTAATATTGTTGTTAATAGCATACCTTTTTCATTGGCCTGCGTGGATTGCAATAGCCGGATTCATGATGTTTGAACTTTTTCTCAATGCCGGTCCACACTTGATGACCTTTATTTTGCCGACTCAGATCTATACGGTTGAAGAACGGGGGACTGGAGTTGGACTTTCTGCGGCAATCGGAAAATTCGGTGCCGTTGCAGGTGTTGTCTTTATTCCATTGTTATTGAAATGGGGTGGTGGAACTTTGGTGTTATTGTTCTCAATCGGGGTTACACTCTTAGGAGGAATGATCACTCTATTCTTAGGAAGAAAAGTATTTCCTAAAAAGGATGCTACAAAATGATCAATTATAGAGAAAGTGTATTAGAAAGGCATTAAATTTAAAGATATAAAACTAAAATAGTATTGGTCATGCACATGTCAGATGCTCTTATATCTCCTCCGGTCGCGGTAGTAATGGGAGGGATTTCTGTTGCTTTATTAATTATAGCAGCAAGGAAAATGAAAAATAATCCAACAGACAATATCGCTCCATTGATGGGTGTTATGGGTGCATTCATTTTTGCGGCACAAATGATCAATTTTACCATTCCGGGTACCGGTTCAAGCGGGCATATTGTGGGCGGTATTCTCTTAGCTTCCGTTTTGGGCCCTTGGGCGGCTTTTATTACACTATCTTCTGTTTTAGTGATTCAGGCCTTTTTCTTTGCGGACGGAGGACTTCTTGCATTAGGTTGTAATGTTTTTAATATGGCCGCATGCAGTTGTCTAATTGCTTTTCCCTTGATCTATAAACGAATTGTATCACATGCTGTAAGCGTTTCTAGGATCATGTCGGCTTCCATCCTTTCTTGCGTGATAGGGTTAGAATTGGGAGCTTTGTTTGTTACAATTCAAACCGAACTTTCGGGAGTTACCGCGTTACCAATCGGGAAATTCCTGCTATTCATGCTTCCGATTCATTTACTAATAGGAATAGTTGAAGGGGTGGCAACGGCAGCTGTATTGATATTTATTGAAAAATACAAACCTGAACTTCTTATCCAGAATAGAATACAGACTCATCAGTCTCATTTCCCTTTAAAAAAGAGTATCTTGATTATAGCCTTGTGTGCATTGATAATCGGAGGTGGCTTCAGTTGGTTTGCTTCGACCAGACCAGACGGATTAGAATGGTCTATAGAAAATCTAACAGGGTCAACCGAACCGGAGAATGATCATAAGACAAAGAGTTCTCAATTTGCGGAAGAGCTTCAGAAAAAGAGTTCCTTCATGCCTGATTATTCCTTTAAGGAGAATGTTGGTAATGACCCGACAGGTGAGCAGCATGAAGAGTGGGGTAAAGTTAATCCTGCAACATCTTTGGCCGGTATAGCGGGAGGTAGTATAGTATTGTTATTCGCTTTTGTTTTAGGGATGATATTTAGGCATAAGAGCAGGAAATTTAAAGCCGATAGTCATAAATAAATCAAAGCTGATAATCATAAGAAAATCAACGCAGATAATCATAAGTAAAATATAGCCGGAATGCCAACATTACAAAATGCGCTAAACGAATTAGATCGTATGGAGGTGATCTCAGCAAATGACTCGTTGCTTCATCGCATAGATGCACGTGCTAAGCTTACAGTAACTGTTGTTTTTCTGGTTTCAATGCTCTCATTGCCATTAGATGATATAACGGATTTATTGCCCTTTTTTATTTATCCGATATTGCTTACATCCCTGGCTGATATATCTTTACGGTTTATTTCGGTTAGATCATTGATCGTACTACCGTTTATTATTTTCATTGGTATATTTAATCCCTTGTTGCAACGGAATATATTATTTTATATAGGTGATGTTCCCATAACGGAGGGGTGGGTGTCTTTCATTTCGATCTTATTGAGAGGGATTCTCTCAGTGCAGGCGGCCTTATTATTGATACTTACTACCGGATTTTATAAGCTATGTAGGGGAATGGAGCGGATGGGGCTTCCATCACTCTTCAGTACTCAACTACTATTCGTTTATCGATACATTTTTGTACTTATACAGGAATCGATTATCATGAGTCGAGCCCGTGATTCAAGAAGCTTTGGTAAAAAGGGCTTTTCAATAAAGACATGGGGAGTTCTTACCGGACAGCTAATGATTCGTACTTTCGAAAGGGCGGAACGTATTCACAATGCGATGATTTCACGTGGTTTCACAGGGAATATCAAAGGAGACCTAAAACATACATGGAATTATAAAGATACTTTCTACTTGATAGGATGGAGTCTCTTTTTCATTCTCTTGCGTTTTCTGATGCCAGTAAGTTATTTAGTCTCCTTTTTGTAAAGTTCCACGATTGGAATAATTTAAATAATACAGCAATGAGTCACCATTATATTAATTTTGAGAATGTTCACTACACCTACCCCAATGGGCAGAAAGCCCTCAGAGGAATAACTTTCCGGATTACACACGGCGAAAAAGTAGCATTTGTGGGAGGGAACGGAGCCGGGAAGTCTACACTGATATTACATACAAATGGATTGTTACTGCCAGACAAGGGAAACGTCAACGTTGGCGATGTTCCGGTTGAGAAAAAAACACTGCATCTTGTAAGGCAGGCCGTGGGCGTTGTATTTCAAAATGCGGACGATCAGTTATTCATGCCTACGGTAGAGGAAGATGTTGCATTCGGACCCACCAACATTGGATTACCTCAGAATGAGATCGAACGCCGGGTAACAATGGCCTTATCTTCAGTAGGGGTTCTTGATTTAAAAGATAGAATCCCATATCAACTTTCTGGGGGACAGAAGCGCAGCGTTGCTATTGCAACGGTTCTCTCTATGGAGCCAGAAATATTGGTTTTGGACGAACCAAGTTCAAACCTAGATCCCCAAGCACGCCGCCTATTAATCAAACAAATTATGGGATTTACACATACTTGTCTCATTGCTACCCATGATTTAGAAATGGTATGGGAGATATGTGACCGTACTATTGTTATGAAAGACGGAGTGATCGTGGCAGATGGAAAAACCCGAGATATATTTAATGATAAAAATCTATTGGAAGAATGTGGATTGGAACAACCTTATCAAGCGATAATCGAGATTCTAAATCGTAAAATCAAAGAGATGAGTTCAATTTAGTTAATTAATTTAAATTTAAGAAGAGTAAAAGATATTCTGGGTATTGTGAATTGAGAAAAAATTGCGACCTTTTAGATAGTTAAAACACTTAAAACCATGAAATAGACGAACCTCATCTACAAGAAGAGTTAAACAACTAAAGCTAAAAAGTGCATTTGACCTTATTGTAAAAAAATAGATTATATCCAAATGAAAAAAACACTAGATTCCAACCATGGAAACCTTTTCAAGCAAAGGTTCCTGAATAAACCAGCAATCTCATCACCATTCACACGGATAATAAAAATACCTAATCAAAGAGGATTCTTTCTATTGATGCTCTTTGTAATGAATATTCAGTTAGTCGTATCTCAGATAAATTCTGAGTTGGATAGCTTATTAAATCGGGGTAAATTTCATGCAGTAGTGAAAAAGATTGATTCCATAGAGAATCAAACCAATACCCAATTTAATTATGCCTTTTACAGAGGAAAAGCAAATGAAGGAGCGATGCGTTATAATGATGCATATACTAGTTATAAAAAATGGTATGCTTCTGATACGACAAATCTAGATGCCAAACTGGCTATGGCCCGAATGGCAAATTTGTCAGGAAGAACACAGGAAGCAAAGACGTTGTTTGAGGAAATGACCCAAATGGATTCTCTTTCATTCTCTTTGAATTATCAATTAGGAAGAATCTATCAACAGAATAATTCATTAAATAAAGCTATTCTTACTTATCAGCGGATCCTTCCTGTTGATTCAACAAATATATCCCTACTTAATAATCTCGCTGATTGTTATAACTCTTTGGGATTGTTCCCTGGTGCAATTGTTTATTATGAAAAGGCATTCGAACAAAACCCCTATGATGCCAATATCGCAATTAAAGAAGCGAATGTAATTATTGAATTTCAAAAGAATATTTCCGATTCAATAGCTGGAGCAAGGCGTATCATAGATAAGGCACTTCAGTATTCTCCTCAATCCATTCCTTTAAGACAAAGTAAGGCTATTTTGAAATTCATGGATCGTCAATATGAGGAGTGTGACTCGTTATTAACTACGATTATAGCGGAAGGAGACTCATCTAAAATGAATTTCAAATACCAGGGTTTGTCCCGTGTTTATCGTAGACGTTATTTTGACGCGTTATTTCCTTTGGCGATAGCTGATTCTTTATTCCGTGACCAAAATGGAAATCGAACAGACACAGAAGTCGCACTTAAGTATCCGGAAGTGTTAGGTCGTTGTGGAGACCGTCGCTTATCTCTAAACAATCTTGCCGAATATGAAGAGCAACTCAATCCACAGCCCTCAATCTTATCACAAATTAATTTTATCCGTGGCATGGTCTATAATTATGAACAACAACGTTCAAAAGCCAAAAATGCTTATTGGAAATCCTACTCTTTAAATCCTACGGTGAAGTCTCTTTCGAATTACACGAACCTTTTCTATGATATTGTCGATAAGGAGAGAAAGAGTAAGATGACACCAAATGAGCTTCAGCAGGCACTATTCGCACATATCTATTTCCTAAAGATGGTTCCGGATAAAGAGCCTCAAAATACAAATTCAATGCATTCTGTTTCACGTAAGATATTATATTATGAATTAGAAGAGATGTTTATGAGAGGCGATTCTGAATTAACATTGAAAGATCCGAATGGGAAAAAATTTACATTTTCGCAAGCTGAACTTAAAAATATGATCACAGCTCCCCAATAATCAGAAGAATTATTCAGCCAAATTAAACATCCTGCTTGTGAGACTGTTATAATATTACATAGAAACCTCAACGACTAACATTAAATATTATGAGTACAAAAAATGAAAAAGATGTGCGTAAAGAGCTGAAAGAGTTGATGAAAAGATCTGTTGGAGCAAAATTGCCAGTTATTACCGATACTCCTCAACATGCTCATAATGCAGTAAATATTGATTTCACGCCTGAATTATTCAAAGATTATTGTGATCAGATAGACCATTCTGATTTGGTAGCCTTGGTACAAATCGGAGAGGCGAATAACAACGTTCGTACACATAAGGCGTATGTGACTTTTCAACAAGACGGATTTCATCCGAAAGACTATACTCACATCGGATATTATCACATTACACCTACTGAAGAGGGAAATGTAATACCAACCCGATTTATTCTTCTTTGGTGATTGATAACGATTTATAAAAGCGACTGGAATATTTATTATTTCCAGTCGCTTTTTTTTAAAAAAAGCTATAAAATAAAAGCCATTTAGGATGATAACGAATTGTGTTTTTACATACATTTGCAGCCGTTTTTATATTATTACAATTTAAAGGTTGTTGTTTAAGTTCTATGAAAAAGGTATTTATTGGTGTAGCATCTTTGATGCTTTTAGTTAGTTGTGCTCAGAAAATGAGCAATGATGTAAATCCGGAAAATGTTGAAACACATGTCTTGCATGCACAGGATGTTGATCCAAAAACTCCTTCGGAAGTAATCGAAATTCTAAAAGAAGGAAACAAAAACTTTGTAGAGAAGCATCTTCATTCCCGTGATGCAATGGCTCAACTGGTTGAATCTGCTGAAGACGGACAACATCCGCTTGCAATTGTTCTGTCTTGTATTGATTCTCGTGTACCTGTTGAAACTATTTTTGATAAAGGAGTAGGTGATTTATTTGTAGCACGTGTGGCAGGGAATGTTGTAAATGAAGACATTCTTGGAAGTATGGAATATGCTTGTGAGCATTCCGGTTCAAAAGTTGTAGTTGTACTTGGTCATGAGTGTTGCGGTGCGGTTCACTCTGCATGTGAACATGTTCAAGCTGGTAATATGACACAAATGCTTGAAAAAATCCAACCTGCTATTGACAGTTGTCAAGCGAAAACAGCCGATGTTCATTCAGCGAATTTCCAGAATGAAGTAGTTCGCAAAAATGTCGAGATTATGGTAAATCGTGTTAGAAAAGAGAGCGAAATTCTTCATCATCTTGAGAGCGAAGGTAAAATCAGTGTAGTGGGAGCAATCTTTAATCTTCATACAGGAGTAGTTGAATTTATTTGATATAGATTCTATTTTGAAATACACGGAGCGTGCAAACTGATTTACACATTAGTTTGTACGCTTTTTTATATCTAAAAAAATGACTACATATTTAAAATAAATTAAAATTATATCTAAGTTGGTTATTGCTATCTAAATCTAATTATTTTAGTAAAAGAATTTGATTTTGCCATAAAGCACACGTTATTAAGGGGATGTTGCCCTCTATTATGAAATCTATCACCTCTTAAATCTATATATTCCATGAAAAAGATCTTAGTAAGTTTACTTTTTTTATCATCCACTTCTTTTCTTATTGCAGGTTCCTGGATAAGAGTTAATCAGATGGGGTATCTACCTATAAGCCACAAAACGGCAGTTTTCATCTCCGATGAGGCCGGAAAAAAGAAATCTTTTGTTTTGAAAGACGCCAATACAGATAAAGTTGTTTTCAAGGGAAATGCAGAGACAAAGGATGCATCAATTTGGGGTATGAAACAAGGATATCGTCTAAATTTTGATGAGTTTGAGACTCCCGGAACTTATTATGTTGAATTGGCAGGGATACGTTCTAATCCTTTCAAGATTGACGTTGATGTTTATAAAGGCAGTGCCGATTATATTCTGAATTATATGCGTCAACAAAGATGTGGTTATAATCCGTTCCTAGGAGCAGCATGTCATCAGGATGACGGGATTATTGTGGATCATCCAACTAAAACGGGGCAACATTTGGATGTAACCGGGGGATGGCATGACGCTGCCGATTATCTTCAATATGTAACTACATCAGCTAATGCTACTTACCAAATGCTATTTGCTTATGCTCAGAATCCGGGTGCATTCGGAGATAATTATAATGCTTTAGGGCAAAAAGGTTCAAATGGAATCCCTGATATTTTGGATGAGGCAAAATGGGGACTGGATTGGTTGGTTAGAATGAATCCCGATTCAGCGGAAATGTATAATCAGATTGCAGACGACCGAGATCATAGGGTATTTGACATCCCAACTAAAGATACAGTGGATTATGGTTGGGGAAGAGGGAAGGAGAGACCAATCTATTTTGTAACCGGGAAACCTCAAGGCCTTGGAAAACACATAAACAGAAGTACGGGAGTTGCTTCTACTGCAGCAAAATTTGCTTCCTCCTTCGCTCTTGGAGCTGAATTGTTTCGTTCGATCGATCCTGAATTCTCTCAACTAATTGCTACTAAAGCGAAAGAGGCTTATGCTTTTGCTGAATCTGATCCGGGAGTTAATCAGACGGCTTGTTTGTCATCGCCTTATTTTTACGAAGAAGATAATTACGTGGATGATTTGGAATTGGCTGCCGCAACTTTCTCATTCTTTTCGGGAAAAACGGAGTATCAGAAACGTGCGGATTATTGGGGATCTCTAGAACCGATAACACCTTGGATGGAAACTGCTAAAGCGCGACATTATCAGTGGTACCCATTCGTAAATTTAGGACATTTTCTCTTAGCTTCATCATCTGATAAAGAGGTTGCTTCAAAATATAGTGGCTATATGAAAGATGGACTCGAATACATCAGACAGAGAGGGGAGTCTGATCCTTTTTATAATGGTGTTCCGTATCTGTGGTGTTCTTGCAATTTTGTAGTTGGTGCATTAACGCAGGCACAACTTTACTATCAGGTAACAGGAGATACAAAATATTCAAAAATGGAAGCTGCTCTTCGCGATTGGTTATTTGGTTGTAATCCTTGGGGTACTTCAATGATCTGCGGTTTACCCGAGAATGGTGATTATCCAGAATTACCTCATTCTGGGTATACAAAAGAAAATGGAGTAACAACACATGGAGGATTGGTAGATGGTCCGGTTTATCAAAGTATTTTTAACAATTTGCGTGGGCTCGTTCTATACCGTCCTGACAATTACTCGGAATTTCAGACTGGTGTGGCCGTATATCATGACGATTTGGGGGATTACTCTACTAATGAGCCAACTATGGATGGAACTGCAAGTCTGAGTTTTTACCTATCTACGCTTGAAGAACTAGGAAAAAAACAGTCAACGAATAAATAAATCTTTTTGGAAGCACTTAACCCTATTTGATAAGAGGTGTAACGAAGTATTTGACGTAAAGTAGTACCTTTGTTGTGATGAAATTTGAACAAATAAACCTAGCAACACCTCTTTTGCAATCTTTGCAAGAAAAGGGATATAATGAGATGACTCCAATTCAGGAAAAGGCTCTTCCTGTATTATTAAAGGGAGTTGATATATTGGCTTGTGCTCCTACCGGAACCGGTAAGACGGCTGCTTTTATTCTTCCTGTCTTGCAAAACATATTGCAGAAAGAATCCAAGAAAGGTATAAAAGCCCTTATATTAACCCCAACCCGTGAGTTGGCATTGCAAATTGGATTAGAAACCGAAAAACTGGCACGCCACACATCGATTCGTCATGCGGTAGTGATTGGAGGCGAATCAATGGAAGAGCAACTTTATTTGGTTGATCGGGGAGTTGATATCATTATCGGTACACCTGGAAGAGTTCATCATCTTCAGGACCAAAAACTTATCGATTTCCGAAATTTGGATATACTTGTTTTGGATGAAGCGGATCGTATGTTAGATATGGGATTCATTGGAACAATAAGGAAGATTGCATTTCGCTTACCTCGGAAGAAACAATCTGCTCTTTTTTCTGCAACCCTTCAGTCTGATACAAGAGAATTAGCGAAAGAGATTTTACGGAAACCCGAATTCATTGACCTCGCAACCTCATTACCGGATCTTTCACTCATCTCTCAATCTGTATATTACGTAGATAAGCAAAACAAATTCAATCTATTAAAATATTTGCTCGAAGAGAAGCAGATTCAGACGGCATTAATTTTTGTACGGACGAAATTTGATGCTGAAAAACTAGCGGCTGAATTGATAAAAAGCGGCCGCGATGCATGTGCATTGCATGGCAATAAAGAACAGGATGAAAGAAGCTTGGTATTCCGTAATTTTGTTTCGGGGAAAACGGCAATTCTTGTCGCTACAGATATAGCTGCCAGAGGAATAGATATTCCAAACCTTGAATTTGTTATCAATTTTGAATTGCCTAATGAACCTGAATCCTATCTTCATCGTATCGGACGAACTGGACGAGCCGGAAATAGTGGTCATGCAATTTCTCTATGTAGCAACGCGGAACTAAGATTTCTAAAGCCAATTAAGAAAATTGCAGGTAATAAGAAAATAGTCATAATTGAACAACATCCTTTTTCTTATGCTCCACGACAAAAAGGTGAGGCGAGACAATCTGCCGCGTCTATTGGAAAGATGAAATCACGCTAAAAAGAGATTCTATTCTTATTGATAAAATTAAATGAGAATGCCCCCGAAATTTATTTCTAAAATATTTCGGGGGCATTTTGTTAAAAAAACGTTTCTTGCAGAGATTCAAATCAAAATATGAGTATCATCTCTTTCCAATTAACGAAAAATATTTCTGCAATTATTCAAACGATTTAATTACTTCGAGATAAGCTTCGCCATATAATTCAAGATTTTTATCTCTTAATGGATAATCTTTCATAGGTAATAGCGGCAACACTTTAATATCACGACCCACTAATTTTGTGAATTTGGCACATACATCCTGGAAAGATTTTGGATTTACGGGCTGATAAAAAGGTTGCAAGCTATTTATGCCAGTTCTTCTAGGTTCAGCACCTTTCAAAAACTCTTCGTTAGGTTCAACTAAACCGGATTTTTGTAACCAATAATTTACTTGCATCGAACATGCAAAAATCAGGTTGATTTCCGGGTTTGTATCAAGGATATATTGTATATGTTCAATCCCTTTCAAGGCCTTAGCCTCCGGGATAAGCGTTCTTTTCCCCTTAGGTGCTCGTTCAAGTGAATCATTACAAAGATTTGTCACATACACTTCATCTACCTTATAAGTAAAATCCGTCAATGTCTTAATCATCTCAAAAAGATTCTTGGATTCCATGTAACGGCTTCTTTCACCAAGATCATAAGGGATCTTGCGGAAATAATAATCGGCAAACATCGGGAAATCAGGTAACTGATCTGTCCATTGAAGGTTTGAATCTTCTCCAATAACCAATAATCTTGCGGGCTCAGCCGGTTTCCAGTCTTTCGTTCTCATTCTAATCGTATTTATTTCTGCTAAGTTACGGAAAATTTATCTGAAGAGTTCAAGAACACCATAAGTAAGTCCCATCCAAATCAGATATTTGACGACTTTTCCTAAAAACATAGCTAACGATACGATCCAAAAATTTGATCGCATCAATCCGAATGCAACAATAATTAAGTCTCCAACAAAAGGAACGAAAGCAAAAAAAGCAAGCCATGCTCCTTTTCCACTAAGAAAGTTGTGTACTCGTTCCACTTTTTCCTGCTTCACACGCATGTACTTGACAATCCACTCCATTTTGCCCAAATACCCGAGATAATAACAAGTCATCCCTCCCAGTACATTTCCGACAGAAGCAAAAAGGAGCACCCACCATTTATTAAGTCCAAGCGCTAAAACTGCACTCATCACAACTTCAGAACTACCGGGAACAATACTTCCTGCTAAAAAAGCCGAAATAAACATTCCCCAATATCCCCACTCTGCCAAATTATCCATTATATAATGCTCATTTTATTAGTTCAAAAGTCTATTTACAAAAAATGATATTGAGTATGACCTTAACTCCTGTAATATTAAAGTAATTTCTGTAACGCACTGCGGTTTAGAATCCGAATTTTCTTTTTTTCATATTGAATCAAACCTTCCTCTTCCATTTCAGCAATTGTACGGGCTAAAGAGGGACGTGCTACGGCGAAATAATCTGCTAATTGTGTTTGATTCCGATCCATTTCGAAACCCGATTCACTTCCCGGAGTTTTAGAAAGAATATAGAAAGCCATCTTTCCTTTAATTGTTTTGATTGAAAGCAGTTGAAGTTTATCCGTAAGGAATTGAGTACGATTGGAGTTGAATTTCAAATAACTTCGCATGAAATGCTCATTATTTGCCAACTGCTTCATCACTTCCTCTTTGGGAATCATAAGAATTTCACATTTCTCTAATGCGATGACATCAACCGGAAATTGATTCTTCTCCGCAAAAAGAAATGCCGGAGCCAAAGGCCTTGGTGCTTTCATTGTTTCTATTGCCATTAACTGTCCTGATTCATTAATCATTTCAGTTTTCACACTCCCTTTTATCAAAAGAAACAGTGCGTTTACTGTATCTCCTTGACGCGCAATATTTTCACCTTTTTCAAAATCAACTGTTTTATAGACTAAGGTATCTAAAAACTTTTGTCGGTTCTCTTCACTCATTCCACTGCAAAGCGGACATAATGCTAATTCTTTATAGGTCATGGTTCTATTTAAAAGTAATTCTTGCTTAAAGATACGATTATTTTGAGAGTGTAACAAATGTTACTCTTTATAATAACAACTGGTATTATCTTCGTGTCATAATCAACAAAAAAGAAATAATTAAAGAATCATATGAGTTCAATGTTTTGTTTTCAGTGCCAAGAAACCGCTCAGAATACGGGCTGTACTAAAATCGGTGTTTGTGGTAAAACACCAGGCGTTGCGAAATTACAAGATTTATTGGTTTATCTAACCAAAGGAATTTCACAATATACAACCAGATTAAGAGATGAGAAAGGAATTGAGTTGGCGGATACCAACAAGTTTATAATTGATTCTCTCTTTATGACCATTACAAATGCCAATTTCGATCCGGTTCGATTTGTGGATTACAATAGCAAGGCTCAGCTACTTCGTGAAGAAGCAAAACAGCTAGCCATCAAAGAAGGCATTGATGTGTCGGGAGTGGAATGTGATTGTACTTCTTGGAGAGGAGTTACAATTGAAGAGATGGAAGAAAAAGCGGAATCGGTTGGGGTATTGTCTACAGAAAATGAGGATATCCGCTCACTACGTGAACTTTTAATCTACGGTTTGAAAGGGATGGCGGCATATGCAGAACATGCCAATAATTTGGGATATGCCGATCAAAGTATCTCTGCTTTCCTTCAAAAGGCATTAGTTGCAACCACACAAGACCTTTCGGCCGAAACGCTGACCGCTTTGGTTTTAGAATGTGGGACTTATGGTGTAAAGGTAATGGCTCTATTAGATAAGGCCAATACAAGCCGTTACGGTAATCCTGAAATTACGAAGGTAAGTTTGGGCGTTCGAGCAAATCCGGCAATCTTAATCAGTGGTCACGATCTTCGTGATATGGAAGATCTTTTACAGCAGACAGAAGGAACTGGCGTGGATGTATATACACACAGTGAGATGCTACCTGCTAATTATTATCCCGCCTTTAAGAAATATGCTCATTTTGTAGGAAACTATGGTGGAGCATGGTGGGAGCAGACCCGCGATTTTGAAAGCTTCAATGGTCCTATTCTATTTACAACCAATTGCATCGTGCCTCCTCGTTCAAATGCAACCTATAAAGATCGTGTCTATACTACAGGAGCATCCGGATTTGAAGGTTTCCCACATATTGAGGAGCGCAGAGAAGGTGGAGCAAAAGATTTCTCAATAATTATCGAACATGCAAAACGATGTGCTTCTCCAACCGAAATAGAAAAAGGTGAAATTATTGGTGGATTCGCACATGCCCAAGTATTTGCACTTGCAGACAAAATCACAGATGCTGTAAAATCAGGAGCAATTCGTAAGTTCTTCGTTATGGCAGGATGTGACGGTAGAATGAAGGGGCGCAGTTATTATACGGAGTTTGCAAAAGCTTTACCTTCAGATACTGTTATTCTAACTGCAGGATGTGCTAAATACCGGTATAATAAGCTGCCATTGGGTGATATAAACGGAATTCCCCGTGTATTGGATGCAGGACAATGTAACGACAGCTATTCGTTAGTTGTTATAGCGATGAAGCTCAAAGAAATATTTGAATTGAACGACATTAATGAACTTCCGATTGCTTATAACATTGCGTGGTATGAACAGAAAGCAGTTATCGTGCTATTGGCACTTCTGTCATTAGGGGTGAAAAACATACATCTGGGACCTACACTTCCAGCATTTATCTCTCCAAATATTGCTAAGATACTGGTTGATAATTTTGGATTGGGATCGATTGGTACGGTTGATGAAGATATGAAATTATTCCTTGGAGAATGAGAATTTGAAGTAATATAAATGAAGTAATATAAATAAGGTAATATAAAAAAGGTAATATAAATAAGGAGGTTGTCTAAAATTCAAACGAATGAATTAGACAACCTCCTTTTTTTATAGGGGGAAGACCAGTTATTCCTAATTTATTTTTGACAGATTAAAGGTAATTATTATTCTACTCCACTTAATTCAATCGGCAACCCCTGTTTTGTATATTGTAATACACTATATATCAATAATATAAAACCATGTTTCAAACGCCAAGGCCTTGCTTCAGCCGAAGCACCGCCTTGCTTCGCCCGAGCCAAGGCCTTGCTTCGCCCGAAGCAAGGCCTTGACGCGTGACTTAAGGTGTTTCTGCAAAGGAAAGTAAAGGATGACTTTCAAATTCTCTCGGCATCTCTCTCTGTTTCTCTCTTTGAATAAGCCTTTTATTTTTTAAGTACCCTATTTTTCAATATAAATCAGTGTTTTTCATTGCAATCTGATTACTAGTTATTTATCGTTATTTGCAGTAGTGCTAAAGTAGTACTTAATATGAATTATTTCACCATGATGTAACATTGTGATACTGTTTTATTCGGGTCGTA
Source organism: Bacteroidales bacterium (assembly GCA_036655355.1). Classification (GTDB taxonomy): domain Bacteria; phylum Bacteroidota; class Bacteroidia; order Bacteroidales; family JAUNSR01; genus JAUNSR01. The sequence goes on along the minus strand of JAVVQG010000007.1, from coordinate 26,797 downwards.
GGTTAATATGCACGTTATTTGCCATCGTTGAAAAATAATTCATACAAACAGACAATTACCAAATCTAACATATAAACAAGAATGCAAATGAACGGAAAGATTGTAAGCGGAATGCTTGCTGTGTTGGTTACTGCAACATCATGTAGCGATTCTTCAAAAAAATGGGAAAGTTATTCGGGTGATAAAACAATCGAACAAAAAGTAGACTCTGTTTTAGCATTGATGACACTTGAAGAGAAAATCGGACAGATGACTCAGTTTTCAAGTCATGATGCTGTTACGGGTCCTGTGATGAGCGATGATATTGATCCTTATCTAAAGAAAGGATTAGTTGGAAGTATCTTTAATGCAGCAACAGCAGAAGGAATTCGCTCTCTTCAGGAAAGAGCATTGGCTGAATCGAGACTTAAAATTCCGGTATTGTTCGGCTATGATGTAATACATGGATTTAAAACAATCTTCCCAATGTCATTGGCTGAATCTTGTTCTTGGGATTTGGAGATGATGAAAGAAAGTGCCTCTATCGCAGCGGCCGAAGCGGCATCGGCAGGTATCGTTTGGACATTTGCTCCTATGGTAGACGTAGCGCGTGATGCCCGTTGGGGACGTGTTATGGAGGGAGCCGGAGAGGATACATATTATGGGTCGTTAGTGGCTAAAGCCCGTGTACGCGGATTTCAGGGGGAAAGCTGGAAAGAGCTGAGTCAGCCCGAGAAGATCCTAGCATGTGCGAAACATTTCGCAGCGTATGGAGCTGCTGAAGCCGGACGTGATTACAATACGGTAGATATTTCTGAACGTACATTGCGTGAAACGTATTTTCCTCCTTTTGAGGCGGCTAAAGAAGCTGGTGTAGCAACATTTATGACTGCCTTTAATGAAATAGCAGGAATGCCTTGTACATCAAGTAAATATCTTTATACAGACGTTTTACGTGACCAATGGAATTTCAACGGGTTTGTAGTAACTGACTATACTGCAATTAATGAACTTGTTCCGCACGGTATTGCCAAAGACGATGAAGAAGCAGCCGTTCTTGCTGCTAATGCAGGGATCGACATGGATATGACAGGCGGTGTGTTCATGAAACATCTTGCAGACCAGGTTAAAGCAGGCAAAGTATCTGAAGGACAGATTGATGCTGCGGTTCGCCGTATTCTTGAAATGAAATTTATTTTGGGTCTATTTGAAGATCCTTTCAAATATTTGGATGCAGAGAAAGAAAAAGCAACCATTCTTAAGCCGGAATTCCTTGAAGCGGCTCGTAAAAATGCAGCTCGTTCGATTGTTCTTTTGAAGAATGAAAATAAATTCTTCCCAATCAAGAAAGAGGAGCAAAAAACAATCGCATTAATCGGACCAATGGTGAAGAACCGTGAGAGTATGAACGGAGAGTGGGCCGGACGCGGTTATCGTGATCAGAGTGCTTCCTTGTTTGATGGTTTGACAGAGAAATATAAAGATACAGGTGTAAAATTCATTTATGCAGAGGGTTGTGATGAAGTAACTCCGGGTACATCTGGATTTGCAGAGGCATTGGCAGCTGCGCGTAAAGCAGACGTTATCCTGTTAGGAATGGGCGAAGATTTTAACTGGTCCGGAGAGGCTGCTTCAAGAACCGATATCAAACTACCGGCTTCTCAGCAGGATCTTTTGAAAGAACTGAAAAAATTGGGTAAGCCGATGGGATTGGTATTGATGAACGGTCGACCATTGGATTTATCTTGGGAAGACGAAAATGTAGATGCGATCCTTGAAGCTTGGTATCTTGGTACCATGGCCGGTCATGGTATGGCTGACGTTATTGCCGGTGATTATAATCCGTCTGGAAAACTTACAATGTCATTTCCACGTAATGTAGGACAATTACCGCTATATTATAATCATAAAAATACAGGACGTCCTTTACCGGCAAATGATCCGAAAATGGACTACCGTTCCTCTTATCTTGACGTGGCAAATACACCTTTGTATCCTTTCGGATATGGTTTGAGTTACACAGACTTCTCAATTTCAAACCTTTCTTTAGATAAGAAAGCGATGAATATGAATGAAACACTTAAAATTACAGCTGATGTAACCAATACCGGCGATGTTGATGGAGAAGAAGTTGTTCAACTCTACATCCGTGATATTGCTGCAAGTGTAACTCGTCCGGTGAAAGAACTAAAGGGCTTTACTAAGATTGCACTGAAAAAAGGAGAAACGAAAAAGGTTACATTTGAAATATCGCAGAAAGATCTTGCTTTCTATGATATCAATATGGACTTTAAAGCTGAAGCCGGCGAATTCAAAGTTTGGGTTGCGTCTTCTTCGGCCGATGAAAAAAATGAAGCATCTTTCGAATTGAAAAATTAAAATATAGTTATGCTTAGGGAAGGTGGGAGGACACAATGATCCGAGACACCACGTAATTTTATCACGAATCCGGGGAAGTAATTCTCCGGATTTTTTTTAACCAATTCTAAATATCACAATAAAAAAATATAAGAATTATTCATCAATTGAGATAATCAGGACTACTCTGTTTATTTTTAGTCACTCTATTGATTAACTGCAACTTTGAGACAGAAACGAATGAATATGTTTAAAAGACTTCTTATTTTTATTACCCTGATTTTAACTACACTAACCGTATTTTCATTTCCACAATACACCATTAGCCCACTACCTATCTCAATCCCGTCGAACGAATATGGTGCAGCCAATAAAAATTGGGGAATTGCACTGGATAACGACGGAACCGTATACATCGCTAATAATAACGGATTGCTTCAATACAATGGTCTAAACTGGCGATTGTATCAAGACGCGCCTTGTTCGATCATCCGATCCGTAGCAATAGGAAACGAGAACGAGATTTTTACCGGAGGTTTCAAGGAATTCGGGTATTGGCGTAAAAATGAACAAGGAGATTTAACTTATACTTCCTTATCGGCCCTAATTCCGGAGGAGTTGGATTCAGATATGGATATCTGGAGAATCAATATAACAAAGGATGGTGCCTATTTTCAATCCTTTTCTAAGATATTCTTCTATGACGGAATTACCTTATCCACCATCAATCCAAAACAATTCATCATGTATCTTCAAGACGTGAGGGGTGAGTTATATATTGATAAAGACGGGATGCTGAGTAAAATTTCCGGAAAAAACCTGGTGGATAAGACGCCGCTCCCTTACAAAGAGGTTCGTGTGATACTTCCTTACGGAGAAAATGAAATTCTCATTGGAGGAGGAACACAACCTCTTTATATCCTGGATGGTAATAGAAAAAGAGTATGGAATTCAGAATTGTCTGAAGAGATTCGAAAGGCGGATCTGAATTGTGCTCTTCGTTTAAAGAACGGAAATTATCTGTTTGGGACCCTTATGAATGGAGTCTTCGAAACGGATAATTCAGGAAAGATTCTCCACCATTATGATACAGGTAACGGATTGTCAAGCAATACCGTTCATGCCCTCGGACAGGATTCTGCCGGGAATATTTGGATTGCGCTTGATGAAGGGATCTGTAAACTTGAATACAAGCCTGAACTCAGCTTCTTTATTGACGCGTCCCATAAAATGGGATCCGTTTCAACCGCCGCTTATTACCGGGGATTCCTGTATTTGGGAACCAACAAAGGTTTATTTGCGCTTCCTGCAGATGCATTGAATAAGAAAGATCCATTTCGTGATCTCTCATTTATCGCAGGTAGTGAAGGTCAGGTTTGGGACCTAGGTGTGTTTGGCAATGAACTTCTTTGTGCTAATAACCAGGGGCTTTTCGTCGTTTCCGGTTCGAAAGCATCTTTTATATATAAGGGTGCCGGAGTATTCAATATTCAGCAAATTGAGCGCAATAAGAAAGAGTATCTGATTTTATCCACTTACCATACGCCCATACTGATTGGAAAGGAGGGGGCCTATTTTAGGAAAGTACAATTGCTGAATGGTTTTACAGGCATTTTTAATTCATTGAATGTCGATGCAGAAGGATTTATTTGGTTCGGTCATCTTTATGACGGTGTGATACAAAGCTCTTTGAGTGATGACCTTACTTCTCTAGAGGTAATAAACTCTTATCCGAATAGTCATTTTACATCCTCGACAGGAGTGGTACGTATGGGGCGTATCGGACATCGCACCGTATTCATTGCCAATAATCGCTTCTTTGTATTCAATGATATCAGCAATCGAATCGAACCATTCGATGAACTCAATAACCTTTATCTTCCGGTGAAAGGGCTTCAGAAAATCGTTCCCATAAGCAGTACTCTGTATTGGCTTGTGGGAGAAGACAGTCGCACCGTCATAAAGTACGATAAGGGGAAGGCTGAAATTATTGAATTAAACGGTTTCGACAGTCAGGAACTCTCTACGGTCGATGATTTTGAAAATATCGTCTTATTGAATGACACCCTAAGTCTGATTTGTCTCAATAACGGTTTTGCGCTATACAGTCACACGGATGAGACAAATGGCGATCGGATTGGCTCACTTGAAAAGAGAAGAGCTTTTGTTGACCGGATTAACCGGATTGATGATTCCGGGATCTCCTTCAATATTGCTTTTCCATACTCATCGGAGATTGATAAATATTATCAATATAAGCTTGATGGCCTTGATTCTGCATGGTCGGCACCGGTTAAGCAGAGTCAGATTCGTTTTGAACGTTTACCTCACGGAAATTACACTTTTCAAATTCGTCCCGTAGGCGTAAGGAAAGGAGAATCTCCACTGGAAGAGCGTGTCTCATTTAAGATTCTTGCTCCTTGGTATTTACGTAGTTGGGCAATAGCGATATGGATTATTCTTATGGTGACAGCACTTTTTACGGGTTATTATTTTGTGAAAAAGAGTCATCGGAAGGCATTATTGAAACAGGCAAAAGAGAATGAAGAAAAATTAATGCGCGAAAAAAACAGGTTGTTGGAACAAAAAGTAAAATCAACCAACAATGAATTATTCGATGTTACTGCCACGATGTTAAAAAAGAACGAAGTACTTCACTCTATAAAGGAAGAAATTGACAGCTTTAAAGCAAAACACCCCGAATTAACGGTAACGAAGAAGTTGGATAAGATCACCAGAAGTATTAATGATGATCAAAATGCAAAGGAAGACTGGAGTTTGTTTATCATGCATTTCGAACAAACACATGAGCATTTTTTCAAGAACGTACAAGAGTCGTACCCTTCGTTAACAGCCGCGGAATTAAAATTGTGCGCATGTCTGAAATTAAACCTTACGACAAAAGATATCGCATCTCTATTAAATATATCCATCCGAGGTGTAGAAGCAGGTCGATATCGATTGAGAAAGAAAATGAATCTTAATACAGCTGAAAATCTGAATGAATATTTTATGAAAAATTTCTGATTTTGAACCTGATTGGCAAAGGTGTTTAAGTAGTTGATATATTGATTGGAAGTGATATTTGCAGTACTCCAGAAGTACCCTTGTAACACTCCCTATGTAGAGTTATCGTAATACTTGATGTCCTTGTATTACAATTGTGTTACTATTTTCACGCTGTAAGAAAACGGGCTGTATAACACGTTCATTTTCTACAATTAACTCAATTATTAATTAATTTATTCACATGAGACGACACGCATTATTGCTTGTTTTATTGATGCTTTTCGGTTCCATGCAGTTATTCGCTCAGAATGCTTCTGTAAGGGGTACCGTTAAAGATATTCAAGGAGAGCCTTTGATCGGAGTCACCGTTTTGGTAAAAGGTACCACACAAGGTACAGCCACGGACTTTGATGGCCAGTATGAAATCACAAATTTACCCGAAGCTGCTGTATTAAGGGTTAGCCAAATGGGGATGAAGGCCCAAGAAATCACAGTAGGAAACAAAACCGTAATTAATGTTATCCTAGAGGAAGACAGCCAGCTATTGGATGATGTTGTAGTTGTGGGTTACGGTACAGCGAAAGCAAAAGACCTTACATCGCCAATTGCAAACATCAAATCGGATGAAATCACAAAACTTTCATCATCGAATGCAATGCAGTCGATTCAAGGAAAAGTAGCGGGTGTACAGATCGTAAGCACCGGAGAACCGGGTGCGGGTCCGGCAGTACGTGTCCGCGGAGTTGGGTCATTCAACAATGAATCGCCGCTCTATGTTGTAGACGGAATGTTTTATGACAACATCGATTTTTTGAACCCTGCTGATATTGAAGACATGTCGGTCTTGAAAGATGCCTCGGCAGCTGCCATCTATGGTGTGCGTGCTGCAAACGGGGTGGTATTGGTTACAACAAAGAAAGGTTCTTTCGCACAACAGGCTAAAATCAGCTATAATGGCTATGTGGGATTCCAGACTCCTGCCAATATGATGAAAATGGCCTCTTCATCTCAATATGCAGAGATGTTGATGGAGAAAGATACCGACGGAAGCAGTCTTGCAATTTTGAATAACTCCGTAAGATTGTGGGGTGGTGAAAATGGTATCCCGACAACGAATACAGATTGGTATAAGGAGTTGACTCAGAAAGCACTGATGCATAACCATAGCGTTGACTTGACCGGAGGTACCGAAAAAGCAGCCTATACTGTTGGGTTGAGCTACCTGAAACAAGAAGGGATTCTTAAATACAACTCAGATTACAGCCGTTTTACGGTTCGTACAAAAGGGGATTACAAACCTTTTGATTGGTTGAAAGTGGGAACAAACGTTGTTATTGTTAAAGGAGATAAGATAGCCGGGAATAACGACGCTTGGTACAAAGCATTTACTACGCCTTCAATTATTCCGGTTCATGATTATAACAATGAGGCTGCTTCAGAAGAGAAATTCGCGTCGCCTTCGGCACTTGGATTAACAAATGGGTTCTATGCAAACCCTGTAGCTTCTGCATTTTACCATTCGTCAAACAATGAAACGCTTCAGATACTGCCTTCATTTTATGCCGAACTTTCAATAATCCCTTCAAAACTGACTTTCCGTACAAGTTACAGTCAGGATTTGAGATTGGACCGTTATTGGGCATATACACCGGTATATTTTGTAAGTGATAATCAAAAGAATGATCGTTCTTCACTAACGAAGTCAGATTCTTTCGATTTTAATCACATCATAGACAACGTCCTTACCTATACAGAAAGTTACAAAAATCACAATTTCAATGTAATGTTGGGTAACTCAATACGTGAGGAGAACAACCGTTTTCTTAAAGCTACCGCACAGGATGTTCCTGCCGGAAGACCGGAATGGGGTTACATCAATCTAGGAAACGGCGAAACTGCCAAAGGATATGACGGCGGCTCAACATACAGGGGATTATCTTTCTTTGGTAGAGCTACCTATAACTATGACAGCAAATACCTTCTCTCTTTGACTATGCGTGCAGACGGTAGTTCAAAATACAATGAGAAATGGGGTTATTTCCCATCGATCGGAGCAGGTTGGGTTGTAAGTGAAGAGGGATTCATGGCAGACCAGAAAATCTTTGATTTCTTGAAACTGCGTGCAAGCTGGGGTAAACTTGGTAATGATAAGGTTGCGGCAAGTGCCGGATTTGCAGGAATCAATAATGTGACAGGTGTGGTTGGTGACAATCAGGTACCGGGTTACATCAACCAGAATAACTTCTCTTGGTTGAAATGGGAAGTCGTTGATGAAACGAACATCGGTTTCGAAGCCGCTTTCTTGAATAATCGATTGAAAGTGGATGCTGATTATTATAACCGTATTACAAACAATGCCGTAGTGAGTGTGCCGATGCCTATCACGGGTGAATTCATTCCCGGAAACTATGGAAAGATCCAAAATTCAGGTTTTGAATTAACGTTGAACTGGGCGGATAAAGTGGGAAAAGATTTCTCCTACAATGTCGGATTTAATGTGTCTACGTTGAAGAATGAAGTGAAAGCGTTGAAAGACGGAGTTCCTTATCTTTTAACTAATTCGGCAGAATTTAGAACGATCATCATGCCGGGTGAAGCGATTAACTCTTTCTACGGTTATAAAGTTCTAGGTGTTTATCAGAATGAAGAACAGATCAAAAATGATCCGATTGCCGTTAAAAACGGTTTGGTTCCCGGTGATTTGATCTATCAGGATTTGAATGGAGACAATGTTATCGATGCGAAAGACCGTCAAGTATTAGGCTCTGCGTTACCTAAAGTAACCTTCGGTGCGAATATCGGGCTGAACTGGAAAAATCTTGATTTCAGCATGGCTATGACTGGAGTTGCAGGTAATAAAATTGTGAATCAAAAACGTGGTGTAAGAAGATTCGACAGCAACCTGAACTATGATGCCGAATTGGTTGAAAACCGCTGGCAAGGGGAAGGTTCATCCAATAAATACCCATCTGCTGCAGGACTTGACAAACCTTGGAATATCTCAAATTTCAGTTCGTTCCTGATTGAAAGCGGAAACTATTTCCGTATTCAGAATATGCAATTGGGTTATACATTTAACAACATCGGTCCGAAAGGCAAAAAAGGAGCATTGCTTAGTATGTATGTTTCAGCCGACCGTCCGTTTACAGCCTTTAGCTACAACGGATTTACACCTGAAGTAGCAGGAGGGTTCGATACGCAGACTTATCCGATGGCCTCTAACTATACGTTCGGGGTAAGATTAACTTATTAATAAGAAGTTTCAATGAGAAATCTATTCAGAACTAATATATTGGGTGCGCTTGTAACAGGCGCACTCTTGACTACGAGTTGTTCAGATTATCTGGACAAGATGCCAGAGAATCAGTTGCCGGTTGATGAAGTGGATTACACCATTACCAGCAATGCGTATAAACCCGTAATGGGAATATATCACTTAACGGGACAGAAGTTAACAGCCTGGGCAACACTGGGTATGATGGCGGTTCGCGGTGACGATACCGAAAAAGGAGGGATTGCTAACGATCAGATCGATTACAGTTATTTCCATAATTTCAATTACAGTACTGCTACGAATTTCTGGGGGAATAATAATACCTGGGTCGCTTTCTATAATGTGATCATCTCTTCGAATCTAGCTTTGGGGTCATTGGATAAATACGCCCAGTATGCCTCTTCTGAGACAGATCGGATTGTTATCGAGGGTTATAAGTATGAAGTTCGTTTCCAACGCGCTTATGCCTACCTTTTACTTTCGCGTATGTATGGAAGTGTTCCGGTATTTACAGACAATAGCAGTAGCGATGCTTACATAAAGAAACCTTATAAGGAGGTGATTGATTTTATCGTTTCCGAAGCTGAAGCTTGTGCAGAAGGTCTTGCGGCCGTTCATCCGGCAAACATGAAACATAAGGGAGCTGCGTCACGTTACTCTGCACTTGCATTGAAAGCTGTGGCGGCTGCGGAATTGTGCGATTATCCAACGGTTTTGGAAGCAACAACGCCAATCATCGAAGAGGGAAAATTCGACTTGCATCCTGATTATTATGCTTTGTTTAATATGGGTGGAGAATATAGTCAGGAAAATCTTTTTGAGATTCAATTTTCATTCTTCGGTCAGGAATCGGGAGATCAATTCCGTGCGGATAATTTCTTTGAATTCCAGGGACCGGGAGCTGGTGCTTATTTCAAAAGTGCGAAGAAATTCGGCGAAGGGAACCGCGACAATATGGGCGGTGGCTGGGGGTTCCTTCCGGTTAATAAAAAATTATCTGATCTGATGATCGCTCGTGGGGAAGGAATCCGTTATACTACCACTGTTATTAAAACAACAGGTATGACAGATGCTGAAGGAAAAGAATTTAACATCACTCCTTCGAACGACACCATCTATGCCGGAAATCCGGGAACACCCACAGAATACAACGGGAAAGCCTATACTCCTTCCATTGAGTTAATCCGTAACCAATATGGCGGCGATAAGAACATCATCGTCTTCCGTTACGCAGACATTTTACTTCTTGATGCCGAAGCAAAAGTGAAGCAAGGAATGAATGGCGACGAATCCTTCAATAAAGTACGTCGCCGTGCAGGAATGCCGGAGTTGACCAATGTTACTTTCGAGCAGGTAATGGAGGAAAGATATGTTGAATTAGGATGTGAGTTCGGAACCCGTTATTACGATTTGGTTCGAACAGGACTCGCAAAAACAGAACTTTCCGCTCAGGGAGAGGGATATACAGAGGCTAAGCGCTTCTATCCGATTCCACAGGCTCAGATAGACCTGAACCCGAATCTTGGGTTGTAATACTAAATAGCTTGAAGAAGAAGACGTGCCGAAATAACGCATCGTCTTCTTCTCTCTTTGATAACAAAATCCGTAACGATATGCGATTTTTATATATTCCAATCCTCGCTTTCCTTATGGGAGGGTGCGGTATTAAAAACGATAATCAACCCAAGGAAGAAATGCCATCGATTTCTCGTCCGAATTCCTTTAATTCGGATGATGAAATGTTGGACTATATCCAGAAAGTCCATCTGAATTACATGTGGGATGGAGCCGAAATTACATCCGGGATGGCTCATGAAAGAATCCATCCGGACGGAATTTACCCTTCGAATGATCAGAATATTGTTACAACGGGAGGTTCGGGATTCGGAATGATGGGATTGATCGTGGGAGTGGAACGTGGTTTCATCGACCGAACCAAAGCTGTTGAGCGTTTTCATAAGATAACCGATTACCTGGCACGAGCAGACCGTTTTCATGGCATATGGCCCCACTGGCTTGTGGGACCTACAGGCCAAACCAAAGGATTCGGAACCAAAGATGATGGTGGTGACCTGGTGGAAAGTGCCTTTATGATGCAAGGGTTGCTTTGTGCCCGTCAATACTTTCAGGCCGATACTCCCCGCGAAAAAGAGTTGAGAGGTAAAATCAACCGTTTATGGCATGAGATGGATTTCAACTTCTACCAACAAGATAACCATGACGTGCTTTACTGGCATTGGTCACCGACACATCATTGGGAGATGAATTTTCCGCTCGAAGGTTACAATGAATGTCTTATCGCCTATATTCTTGGCGCATCATCACCAACTCATCCCATTCCGGCTTCGGCATATCATAAAGGATGGGCAAGAAATGGTTCATTCACTTCTGAAGAAGCACCTTACGGGCATCCGTTGAGACTGCAACATAATGCACAGTCGGGAGGTGGTCCGTTGTTTTGGGCTCACTATTCATACATCGGATTCTCTCCCAAAGGTACGAAAGATCAATATGCCGACTTTTGGGAAGTAACCCGAAACCACGCCTTGGCTAATTACGCTCACTGCGTGGCAAATCCAAACGGTTACAGAGGATATAATGAGAACTCATGGGGACTTACCGCCGGTTATTCCATCAATGGTTACAGCGCCCATGATCCGCACAATGACTTGGGAGTAATTACACCAACTGCAGCATTGTCAAGTTTTCCTTATACTCCGGAAGAATCGATGAAAGCATTGAAATATTTCTATTTTAATCAAGGAGATAAACTTTGGGGTCCGTATGGATTCTATGACGGTTTCAGCGAAACGGCAAACTGGTATTCAAATCAATACCTGGCGATAGACCAGCTGACAATCGCTCCGATGATTGAAAATTACCGTACCGGTCTGATATGGAAACTGTTCATGAGTTGTCCTGAGATACAAGAGGGTATGAAGAAACTGGGAATTACCTATTCTGCAAACTAATAAGAGTCTATTGATATGAAGAAATTCTTTTTGATTGCTTCGCTATTCAGTTCGGCAATCGTTTCCGCTCAGACGATGCAATCTAAGACTTACTGTAACCCGCTAAATGTTGATTACAGTTATATGATTTATAATTCAGATCGAGATCTTTCCTATCGTTCGGGTGCCGATCCCTCCGTTGTGGAATTTCGGGGCGAATACTACATGTTCGTAACACGCTCCATGGGATATTGGCATTCAAAAGACCTTTTGAACTGGGACTTCATCACTCCTGAAAAATGGTATTTCGAGGGGTCTAATGCTCCGACAGCCTTTAATTATAAGGACTCCGTAATGTATGTTACTGGGAACCCCTCCGGTAACATGAGCATTCTCTATACCGATAACCCTAAAAAAGGAGATTGGAAAACGACGCCTTCTATTCTTTATGATCTACAGGATCCTGCACTCTTCATTGATGACGATGATCAGGCCTATATGTTTTGGGGTTCCTCCAATACATATCCGTTGCGAGGAAAGAAATTGAATAAGAATAAACGTTTTATTGTAGAGAGCGAGACTACCGAATTATTCAAACTCGATATGAATCAACACGGTTGGGAGCGTTTCGGAGAAAATCACGCTGACACTACACTTGCCGGCTATATGGAAGGAGCGTGGTTAACCAAACACAATGGTAAATACTACATGCAATACAGCGCTCCGGGTACCGAATTCAATGTGTATGCAGACGGAGTATACATGGCAGATCATCCGCTAGGCCCTTATACCTATGCACCAAACAATCCGGTTTCTTATAAACCGGGGGGATGGATGAATGGAGCGGGACACGGAAGTACCGTAATCGGACCGGGAGGAAATTATTGGCATTTTGCATCGATGTCACTTTCTGCAATCGTAAACTGGGAGCGCCGTTTATGTATGTTCCCTACATTCTTTGATAAAGAGGGATTGATGTGGACGGATACAAACTTCGGCGACTATCCCCATTATGCACCGGCAGAGAAAGGAAAACCGGGTGCATTTACCGGTTGGATGCTTGTTTCCTATAACAAACCGGTCAAGGCATCTTCTGCAAAGGGGGAACACCAAGCATCGCTTGTCACAGATGAGAAGGTAAAATCATTCTGGTTGGCCGACACCAATGGTGATAAGGAGTGGTTGGAAATCGATTTACAGAATCCTGCTATGATTTACGCCGTTCAGACCAACTATTTTGATTACAAGAGTGATTTTTACACGAAGATGGAAGGATTAAGACACCGCTACCAGGTTCAGGGATCACTTGACGGAAAAGAGTGGTATAATCTTGTTGATCGTGCGAAAAGCTTTAAAGATACTCCGAATGACTATGTAGAATTGGATACTCCTAAAGAAGCCCGTTTCATTCGTTATCAAAACATAGAAGTGCCTACGCCTAATCTGGCTATTTCCGATATACGTGTTTTTGGTATCGGAAAAGGTAAGAAACCGGGTAGGGTAGAGAATTTCAAAGTTGACAGAAAAGCAGACCGTCGTGATGCGATGATCACCTGGAAAGAGCAGCCGAATGCGCAGGGATATAATATTCGTTGGGGAATTGCGCCGGACAAACTCTATAACTCGTGGTTGGTTTATGGCGATACCGAATTGTTGCTGAAAAGTCTGACTGTGGATCAAAGCTACTATTTTGCGATAGAAGCGTTCAATGAAAACGGAATTGCTCCGCTTACAAAATTGATCCGCATCGATTAATTGAATCCATTAACGGATTAGAATCTTTAATTGAAATAAAAAACCGTTGGTGTTTCCTTTCAGGGAAATGCCAACGGTTTTTTTTATTTCAGTTGTAACAAAAGAGTTATACCTGAAGTTCTTTGATACGTTTTTTGATTAGCTTTTCAATTCCGCGAAGATATGCAACTTCCTCCCGGTCACAGAAAGAGAGTGCAACTCCGTCACATCCTGCACGACCGGTACGTCCGATTCGGTGTACATATGTTTCCGGTACTTCAGGTAAATCAAAATTTATAACGTGCGATAAATGATCGATATCAATTCCTCGTGCGGCGATATCGGTGGCGATTAAAACACGGGTGCTTCTTTTTCTGAAATTCTCAAGAGCATTCTGACGTGCATTCTGAGATTTATTCCCGTGGATAGCCTCACTCTTAATACCGAACTTATTCAGGTGTCGTGCAATTTTATCCGCCCCATGTTTAGTTCTGGAAAAAACAAGAACCGATTCTTTGTTCTTATCATCTAGTAACTTAACCAAAGCATTTCTTTTATCTCCTTTTTCTACATAATATAAGAACTGTTCAATCTTATCTACAGTAGAAGAAACCGGTGTCACTTCAACTTTCTTTGGGTTATACAAAATTGTATCAGCAAGTTTAGCAATGGCAGGAGGCATTGTTGCAGAGAAAAATAACGTCTGTCTTCTTTTAGGCAAACGTGGTAAAATCTTCTTGATATCATGGATAAAGCCCATGTCTAGCATACGGTCAGCTTCATCAAGAACAAAATGTTTGATCTGATTAAGATCAACGTATCCTTGATTCATGAGATCCAACAAACGGCCGGGAGTAGCAATCAGTAGATCAACTCCGTTCTGAAGGGCATCCGTCTGAGGTTTTTGTTTAACTCCGCCAAAGATGATGCAGTGACGCAGCGTTGTAAATTGGGAGTATGTCTTAATGCATTCGCCAATCTGAATAGCCAATTCACGAGTAGGAGTTAGGATCAGTGCGGATATCGGACGTTTACCTTTTACATTCGTTCTTTGATTTTCTGCCATTAATTGGATCAAGGGCAATGAGAATGCGGCTGTTTTACCGGTTCCGGTCTGGGCACACGCCAAAAGGTCGTTGTTATTTAGAATAAATGGAATTGCTTCTTGTTGAATTGGAGTAGGAGTTTCGTAACCTGCTTTGCCAAGCGCCTTCAAAATAGGCTCGGCCATGTTTAATTCTTTAAATGTCATGTGTTTTTTGTAGGCTGATCGCTCAGCTTTAAATTATAATTACTCCCGTAGCCATCATTTTCCGGCCTTATATTTCTTTAGGAGTGGTTAAATGTACGCTTATTTAATTGAATTAATGACAATAATGGATGAAAAGTAGCTTTTGTTGGCTAAAACACAAACGCCTTGATTTGAAATAACAAATTTTTCAAATCAAGGCGATAAATTGTAATATCACAAATCCTATGGCTCAGAATTCTGAACAGCCTCTATATAGGCATTATCCAATAACTTATCCATCTCTTTATTAGACAATTTTTCAGAACCTATTTTTTTGCCCGGATGGTTTTCTTTGTAGTTCTGTATTCTGCTTTTGATGGCACGATTGTTGCGTTTTACTACATAAACTACACGACGTCTTGTGCGGTCGCCACTATCGGGGGCGAATAATAAACCCAGGGCAACACCTGTAACAGCTCCGACAGCAAATCCTATTAAAAGATTGATTGGTTTCATATTCTTGCGTTTTAGTTAGTTCGAAATTCCGTTAATTGAATCTTATCACTACTCTTTAAACACTCCGAAAAATATTTTGTTTAATAATATCTATCTATTTTGCTTTATTAATGTATTTTTTAATGATAAACATTTTATTCGAACCAAACTCAAGAAGAGGATGTTATCTTTTGGAAGTGCCTCCAATTGCTGTGTTTTGCTTCTAGAGGAGTTGGAGGTGAAATATTCGAATGCCGTTGCCGGACTCTGATGATTTATATAATGTATATATTTGTATATAATATTGATTGAACTAATAAATACAATTATGATTATTTTCAATACGACCTACCATGTGGAAATGGCCACTGTAGATGATTTTGTAACCTATGTGCGTAATCAGTTTGTTCCTGCCGCAACACGTAGTGAAGAACTCACGCATCCGCGTCTTACAAGAATCCTTTCTCACGAAGATGAAGGAGGTGTAAGTTTCGCCCTTCAGTTTCAAGTGACGGATCCGATGAAATTAGATGACTGGTATGACGAGATTGGAGATGAGTTAAATGAGGAGTTTGTCGCTAATTTTGGCGAAAAGGTAGTGGGATTCAGTACCTTGATGGAAGTAATAGATCTTTAATTGATGGCTGAACGTATTATCCTGGGAATAGATCCCGGTACGAATGTGATGGGATATGGTTTAATCAAAGTAGTCAATAACAAGCCGGAGTTGATCGCTATGGGCGTATTACAACTCAATAAGTTTGAAGATCATTACCTGCGTTTGAAGCGCATATTTGAAAGGGTTACAGCAATTATCGACCAATATCACCCAGACGAGTTAGCGATTGAGGCGCCCTTTTTCGGGAAGAATGTACAATCCATGCTTAAACTGGGTCGTGCCCAGGGAGTTGCCATGGCTGCAGCATTAAACAGACAGTTGCCAATCACCGAATATGCACCTTTAAAAATAAAAATGTCTATTACAGGGAGTGGTTCGGCTTCAAAAGAGCAGGTAGCCTCTCTGCTACAGAAAATTTTAAAGATACCGCAAGAGAATATGCTTCCACAACTCGATGCAACAGACGGATTGGCAGCCGCCCTTTGTCATTTTTATCAAAGTAGTCGTCCCGTTACTCAGAAAGCTTTTTCCGGATGGAAAGATTTCGTGGCAAAAAATCCCTCAAGGGTTAAAAAATAGACTAATTATGAACTGATGGAGAAGTTCTCTCATTATCTACTTTTCCGGTATAAATTGATCCGAAGTAGATTCGGTAAAACAGTTGGGCGGATTAACAGATTATTACTTTTTCTGTTATCTCTTTCCGTGGTAGTGATGATGCTTGTAGAATTGGGTTATCCTTTAACCCAATCTACCAAAGCATTTTTCAGGGAGTTTTATAATATTTCGTTTGTATTGATCTCATTTCTGGGAATCCAGAGCTTCATGATTGATAACCCTAGTCTGAAGGATATGTCACGGGGGGGTAAGATCAATCTGATCATTCAACTGTTTATCGCAGGTTTTGCCCTGTTTTATTACATATTCCAAAGGATTATTTCTGATATCTCCTGGCTTTCTTTCATTGAAAAAAGGCATCTAATCTATCTCTTTCTTTTTCTACTAGCCTTATTTCAACTCTCGGGTGCCGCTTTACGCTTCATAAATTCCAAGTTCGAACCTGCGCGCATTTTTGCAGGAAGTTTCATTGTGTTTATTCTGATCGGTTCTTGGCTTTTAATTCTCCCCAATTCACTTCTACGGCCCATTTCTTATATTGAAGCGCTCTTTACCGCAACCAGTTCAGTTTGCATTACAGGACTTTCCGTAGTCAATATATCCTCTACGTTTACTTCCACCGGCTTGTTCATCATGGTTGTACTGATGCAGATCGGTGCACTGGGCGTTCTGACCTTCACAACGCTGTTCGGAATGCTAGCAATGGGAAAAACTTCATTCAGAGCAGATGTTCTGATTCGCGATATGTTGAATCAGAATAATTTCAATGAGATATTCAGAATGATGCGTCTGATTTTCTTTACAACCCTTTCCATTGAGATCATCGGTGCTTTTTGGCTTTATGAAGCAGCCGGAGATCCGGTAAGGTTTCCTTTCCGTACGGCAGTGTTTCATTCGGTTTCTGCTTTTTGTAATGCCGGCTTTTCAACGCTTCCTGAAGGTTTGGCAACTCCATGGATCAACCACAACTGGGCTTTCCTTTTTGCTATTTCCGTTATCGTTATAATTGGCAGCATCGGTTTCCCGATTGTAAACAACATACGCTACGGATTGACGCATATGATCTACAACCTTTTTACCCGTTTCGGATTGAAACGGCCTGTGATTCACCGCGCTTCTTTATTTACGATTAACACTAAAATAGCAGTTTGGATGACCATCATTCTGCTTTCAACGGGTACTTTATTTTTCTATTTTTCAGAATATAACGGAATTCTAAAAGATCTGTCTTATACCGGTAAATGGACTACCGCATTCTTTATGGCGATGACACCTCGTTCGGGTGGTTTCAATTGTTACCCGATGCTTGCCATGACACAGCTTTCCGTTCTATTCACCATGGGGTTGATGTGGATCGGAGGGGGGCCGTTATCTACGGGCGGAGGAATCAAAACCACAACTTTCGGACTCGCAATACTGAATATCTGGTGTATAATGCGTGGACAAACCAATGTGGACATGTATAACCGCAGAATAGACCAGTCGAGTCTTATCCGTGCAGGAGCTTTAATCTTTATTTCCATCGTACTTACGTTTATCGGAACATTTCTGATCTCCTGGTTCGATCCCGAAATATCTTTAAGAAATATCATTTTCGATGTCCTTTCAGCGATATCGACATGTGGGTTGAGTATGGATACCACTCCTTTACTTTCCGATCCGAGTCGCATCGTATTGATTGTATTTATGTTTTGCGGACGCGTTGGCTTATTGATCATACTTGAAAGTCTGGTCAAAAACAGTGATGCGAAAGATTACAGATATCCTACGGATTATGTAGCCGTGGGTTGATTACGTAGGTTGATTAATCTAAACAGAGAACGATATGAAGTTCATTATTTTGGGGTTGGGGACGTTGGGTCATACCATGGCACGCATTCTCACAGAACAGGGCGATGATGTGATTGGCGTTGACAATAACATTTCTAAAGTGGAAGAATACAAAGACGATATGTCCAGTACGATTTGTTTAGATGTAAGTGAGTATCATGCCCTTACTTCACTTCCGATAAAGGATGTGGATGCCGTAGTTGTAGCGATAGGAAATCAACTCAGCGTATCCATCCAGGCGGTAGCTTATGTGAAGAAACTAGGCGCAAAACGAATTTTAGCCCGAAGTAACTCTTCGGTCGAAACGGCCATTCTAAACGCGATCGGAATAGATGAGATCATGAAACCGGGAGAGTTGGCCGGTGAACGCTATTCCTTTAATGTGAGCACAACCGGCATAAAGCGGTTATTTCCGATTGATGATGAATATCGTATCTACGAAACCTTGGTTGCTCCCGTCTTAATAGGTAATTCGGTTGAATCGATCAATTTCAAAGGGAATTTTAAGATGCAGCTTATTACCATCAAACGAGAATCCCCATCGAAGAATTTCTTCGGCGATGTAAGTACTCAGTATGATGTTTTAGAGGGCTGGAATGAAAATACACTCCTTCAGAAAAATGACATTCTAGTGTTGTTCGGGAAAGAATCCGATTTCTCAAATATGAAGAAAACACTCTCCTAAATGACACATTTCTGTAATATAAATTTAATCTTAAAAACCATACTTTTATTATCTTTGAAAAAATTTAAAGGTAGGTAAGATTAATGAGTTTAAGAGAAATATTGAAAAGTCGCATCCTTGTATTGGATGGGGCTATGGGCACTATGATTCAGCGTTATGCCCTGAATGAAGATGATTTTAGGGGAGATCGTTTCAAAGAAATTCCTGGGTCTCTCCAAGGAAACAATGATATTCTTGTTTTGACAAGACCGGATGTAATCCGTGAAATCCATAACGCTTATCTTGCTGCAGGTGCAGATATCATTGAAACCAACTCTTTTAATGCGAATTCGGTTTCAATGCAAGACTATCACATGGAAGCGTTTGTATATGAAATGAACTTTGAGGCAGCTCGTATAGCCCGTGAAGCGGCAAACGAATTTATGCTCCTCAATCCCGATAAACCACGCTTTGTAGCCGGCTCAGTTGGACCAACCAATAAAACCACTTCGATATCGCCGGATGTCAATAATCCTTCGTTTAGAAATTTAACCTATGATCAACTTGAATCATCCTATACGGAACAGATGAAAGCTTTGATCGAGGGAGGGGTGGATCTGCTTCTTATCGAAACGGTATTTGATACATTAAATGCGAAAGCTGCTCTCTCCGCGGCTCAGAAAGCGAATCAGATAACAGGGAAAAAGATTCCCGTAATGTTGTCTCTGACCGTATCGGATAAAGGAGGAAGAACACTATCGGGACAAACCATCGATGCATTCCTTGCGTCTGTAATGCATGCCGATCTATTATCGGTAGGATTAAATTGTTCTTTCGGGGCTCGTGATATGAAACCGTTTCTTAAGCAATTGGGTGAAAAAGCGCCCTATTTTATCTCATCTCACCCGAATGCCGGATTACCCAATACATTGGGAGAATACGATGAAACGCCAGAGTTGATGGCGTCACAGATTAAAGAATACCTGGAAGAGGGATTGGTGAATATAATCGGAGGATGTTGCGGAACAACCCCGGATCACATTGCACTTTACGACGATTTGCTTGAAACGGCTGCCTTACACCAAGTGGCGCCCGAATACAGTTGTACGCTACTTTCCGGTCTCGAACCACTCGAAATCAAAAAAGACAATAATTTCATTAACGTCGGGGAACGATGTAATGTAGCCGGATCACGAAAATTTCTTCGCTTGATCAAAGAAAAAAAATATGAAGAAGCATTGACCATTGCTCGTCAACAGGTGGAAGACGGAGCTCAGATCATAGATATCAACATGGATGACTCTATGTTGGATGCGAAAGAGGAGATGGTGACGTTTCTGAACCTAATGGCTAGCGATCCGGATGTTTCGAAAGTTCCGGTAATGATTGATTCTTCAAAATTCGACGTTATTGAAGCCGGCTTGAAATGCGTGCAGGGTAAATCTATTGTTAATTCCATATCCCTGAAAGAAGGTGAAGAGGCTTTTCTTGAAAATGCCCAACTTGTAAAATCTTTAGGTGCTGCGGTGGTAGTGATGGCATTCGACGAGGTTGGACAGGCCGATAGCTATGAACGTAAAATCGAAATTTGTGAGAGAGCTTATCGTTTATTGGTGGATAAGGCCGGATTTAATCCTTCTGACATTATTTTTGATCCAAACATTCTCGCCATCGCAACCGGTATCAGAGAGCATAATAATTACAGTGTTGATTTTATCAACGCAACCCGATGGATTAAGCAAAATCTCCCTTCTGCAAAAGTGAGCGGAGGAGTAAGCAACCTTTCTTTTTCATTCAGAGGCAATAACTACATTCGGGAAGCGATGCATGCCGTATTTCTTTTTCATGCAATCAAAGCAGGGATGGATATGGGTATTGTGAATCCTGCAACATCCATCACCTATGCAGATATTCCGGAAGAACTTCTCGTACTGATCGAAGATGTTGTGCTGAACCGAAATGAAGAGGCAACGGAACGTCTGATTGAGGCGGCCGAAAGTTTGAAAGCAGGTCCCGAAGTGCGTGAAGTGTCTCCGATAGATGAAAGAGTCTCAATGAGTGTGGAACAACGTCTTGAGAAAGCGCTTTTGAAAGGTGATATTCAATATCTTGAACAGGATATAAAGGAAGCGCTTATTAAATATGAGCGTGCAATAGATATTATTGACGGTCCCCTTATGGCGGCGATGAATGAAGTGGGAATTCTTTTTGGCGATGGCAAGATGTTTCTTCCGCAGGTTGTCAAAAGTGCCCGCACGATGAAAAAGGCCGTAGAGTTGTTGCAACCAGAAATTGAGAAACAGAAACATGCACAAGATTCCTCAACGCTAGGTAAATTCCTCGTGGCTACGGTAAAAGGAGATGTGCATGATATAGGTAAGAATATTGTAAGCGTTATCCTGGCATGCAATAACTTCGAAGTCATTGATTTAGGCGTAATGGTTCCGATGGAGGAAATTATCCGCACAGCCATTGAGAACGAGGTTGACTTTATAGGATTGAGCGGCTTAATTACACCCTCCCTTGAGGAGATGAGTAAAGTGGCAGACGCTATGGAGAAGGCCGGCCTTCGTATTCCGTTGATGATTGGAGGAGCCACCACTTCAAAACTGCATACTGCAGTGAAAATTGCACCTTTCTATTCGGGTGCTGTTTTTCACTTGAAAGACGCAGCTCAAAATCCGGTTGTCGCTTCGCAATATATGAATCCGGAATCACGCATGAAAATCGTTGAGTCGTTGCGTGAAGAACAAGAGTTGTTGAGACGAAGTTTGGATAAGAAAGAGGAATTGACCTCTTATGTGGAAGCGTGTGAAAAAAGAGTCCGCATGGATTGGGAAAATTATATTCCTCCTGTGCCTTTGAAAATGGGTGTAACAGAAAATAATACGATTTCGATACAGGAACTTCGTCCTTTCATAAATTGGAGGTATTTCTTTAAAGCATGGAAGGTGTCGAACGACCCTCAACTCTATCAGGATGCACTAGAATTGTTGGCTCAGTTAGAGGCGAATCCGACAATCAAACTTGCTGCACGCATCGGATTTTTTCCGGCAGTAGGCAAAGGGGAGTCGATATCCATTCAAGAAGAGAACAAGAACCGACTCATTCCGGTATTGAGACAGCAACATCCAAAAGAGGAGAAATCCCATTATCTCTCTTTGGTGGACTTTATAGCACCCGAGACATCCGGACGTCAAGATTATATCGGAACTTTTGTTGTTTCAATAGGAAAAGGATTCTCCGATTTACTTGATGATTTTAAGAAAGAGGGAGATGAATACAGAATCCTTTTGTTGCAGTCAGTGGGAGATCGGTTGGTAGAAGCTGCAAGCGAATGGTTGCATGCCCAGGTACGTAAAGAATATTGGGGGTATGCTCCGGAAGAGAATCTGAGTGAGGAAGAGATCCGTAAGATGCATTTTCGCGGAATTCGTCCGGCTGTAGGGTATCCGTCGTTGCCGGACCAATCACTGAACTTTATTCTTGATGAGTTGCTTGACTTTTCAAAGGTTGGTGTAACACTCACAGAGAATGGAGCCATGTATCCCAATGCAACCGTAAGCGGGTTTTATTTTTCGCATCCGAAAGCTACTTATTTCATGATTGGGTCTATTGATTCAGAACAACGAAAAGCATATGCTGAAATACGCGGAATGGATGAAGCCGAAATTCGGAAATATATTCCCTAATTAGATTTAGGAGTAAATGCTTTTATGGAGCATTTACTCTTGAATTTTAAAATTTACTCCAAAAAAAAGAGGTTGTCTAAAACTCATTCATATGAATTTTAGACAACCTCTCTGCGTTTACGAATACGCGCTCTTTGATAAAATGGACTGTTTCGGGTTGTAAGTAAATTATATTGTAGCAAAAGCGTGATCTAGATCCGCAAGAAGGTCATCAATGTGTTCCGTTCCAATACTTAGACGAATGGTATTGGCATAAATCGACTGTTCCTTCAATTCATCTTCATTTAATTGAGAATGAGTAGTCGTGGCCGGATGAATCACAAGAGACTTTAAATCGGCCACATTTGCAAGCAAAGAGAAAATCCGTAATGAATCAATGAAGGTATGTGCCGTTTTCTCATTTGAGTTTTCTATTGCTTTTACATCGAATGTAAATATTGAGCCGGCTCCTTTCGGAAAATAGCGCTTGTAAAGCGTATGATCCGGATGTGAAGATAAAGCGGGGTGATTTATTCTTTCCACTTTAGGGTGATTTGAAAGATATTGAATCACTTTGAGTGCGTTCTCCACATGTCTTTCAACACGGAGGGAAAGCGTTTCCAATCCCTGAAGTAGAAGAAATGCATTAAAGGGACTGATGCAAGCTCCCGTGTCTCTTAAAATGACAGCACGGATACGGGTAATGTATGCTGCGTTTCCTGCTACATCACAAAAAATAGCTCCGTGATAACTTGGATCCGGCTGAGTTAATTGAGGGAATTTTCCACTTTTGTTCCAATCAAATTTACCACTGTCTACAATGATTCCCCCTAAAGAGGTTCCATGACCTCCAATAAATTTGGTTGCGGAATGAATGACTATATCTGCGCCATATTCAATGGGACGGATCAGATAAGGTGTTCCGAACGTATTATCGATTACAAGGGGAATTTGGTGTTTATGGGCGATCTCTGCAAGCGCTTCTATATCGATGATATTGCAATTCGGGTTGCCTAAGGTTTCGATAAATATGAGTTTGGTATTGTCTTGAATGGCCTCTTCAAAATTGCTTAATTGTGAAGGATCAACAAAAGTAGTGTTAACGCCACTCGCCGGAAATGTATGGGCGAGTAGGTTATAGCTGCCACCGTAGATGGTTTTGGCAGCCACAATATGATCACCTGCACGGGTGATATTTTGAAGTGCATATGTAATGGCTGCCGCTCCACTCGCTACAGCCAAAGCTGCGACTCCACCTTCTAATGCGGCTATTCTTTCTTCGAGTACACCTTGTGTGGAATTGGTTAGGCGCCCGTAAATATTACCTGCATCCGAAAGATTAAAGCGTGCCGCAGCATGCTCGGAATCGCGAAACACATAAGAAGTGGTTTGATAGATTGGAACGGCTCGGGCTCCGGTGGCAGAATCTGGATTTTCTTGTCCAACATGTAACTGTAAGGTCTCAAAATGCAACTTATCTCTATTCATAATTATATCTTTTATTTAATGTTTAAACCGGTTGTTTGTTTAGACAAATGTAGATATTGCAGAGATATAATTTGTATATTACCTGAAATACAGATATAAATTCTTATTAGGTGTATTTGCGAAGAATATATATCTTTATCGGATTGAATTTATGCACTTAAAAAGAAAAAAAATCTATGAGCTATCTGGATGATATTGACCTGAAGATATTGAGACAACTTCAAAACAATTCCAATTTGACAACAAAAGAGTTAGCTAAAACGGTAAATCTCTCTCCGACGCCTGTTTTTGACAGGGTAAAACGGTTAGAGAAGGATGGGTTTATCAAACGTTACGTAGCAATTCTCGATGCGGAAAAATTAGAAAAAGGGTTTTGTGTATTTTGTAATGTGAAACTTAAACAACATAATCAGCAGATCGGATATGAATTTATGGAAGCGATTCAGCAGGTGGAAGAAGTAACTGAATGCTA
This sequence comes from Bacteroidales bacterium, assembly GCA_036655355.1. Taxonomy (GTDB): domain Bacteria; phylum Bacteroidota; class Bacteroidia; order Bacteroidales; family JAUNSR01; genus JAUNSR01. The sequence goes on along the minus strand of JAVVQG010000007.1, from coordinate 2,404 downwards.
TAACATATCGGGAGACTTCGACTTCATGCTTAAGATATATGTAAAAAGTATGAAGCATTATCAGGATTTCGTATTAAACAAACTTGGTACGATAGATAGTCTTGGAAGTCTCCATAGCAATTTTGTATTGGGTGTGGTAAAACAGGATTCGGCTATTCCAATTTAAGCGTTCCCCTGTTCTTGTTTCTCCTAAGAGGTCTGTTTTCGATTCAGTCCACAAAGCAAAGGCCCGTAAGTGAGATCTATTCCTAAAGCACCTAAAGGAGCTGTTATCAATATGGCAAGTACGGCAACGGTCAGAATAATGTTACCACAAGGCATTCCCAGAGTTAAAGGAATGGAACCGATGGCAGCTTGTACTGTCGCTTTTGGCAAGAACGCAATCATGCAAAATAGTCGTTCCTTGAAGTTGAGATCGGTATTACTCATACTCAAAAATACGCCGGTCATTCTGAATAGCATCGCTAATATAACGAGTAGAAATACAGACGCACCTGCTTCGAAAGCAAATGATAGATCCACAGAAGCGCCAACCAAACCAAACAGAATAATTTCTGCTACTACCCATATTTTTGAGAACTTCGAAGATAACCGTATCGCTAAAGGTTGGTATTTCATATATAAGATGGCACCATTTGTCATGATAGCTAATAAACCGGAGAAAGGAATCAGGTTTTCCAATTTGTTTTCAATTGTAATAAACAAGAATGAGAAACTTAGTAAGATCAACACTTTAACGGAATCCCTCATATGGTAATTCCGAAAGAATAAATTAAGCGATAACCCGAGGAGAGCACCTCCGGCGATTCCGGTGATCATTGATACCGGAATTTTAAATAACGTACCCGCTGTTACACTATCACCCTGTAGAAGAGAAGTAAATGCTGTAAAAAGAACAATGACAAAAACATCATCAACAGAACCACTTGCCATAATCATCTGAGGAATCCCTTTTTTCGTACCTATTTTCCGCTCCATCAGAAATAACATTTTAGGTACGATAATCGCCGGGGATACGGCTGCGACAACGGTTCCCATTAGGGCCGCTTCTAATAATGAGATTCCAAGAATCTTCGGTGCGAGCCACGTGATTCCTATAATTTCGAGACAAGCAGGGAGAAAGCTCATTAAAATAGCGGGTCTTCCTACTTTTTTCAAGTCATTCAGATCCAAAGCGAGTCCCGCGCGTGTCAATATAATAACTAACGCTAATTTCCGCAGATCGGGAGAGATAGACAACAGAGAAGAATCAATCAGGTTTAATGTATACGGACCCAAGATTATGCCTGTCAACAACATGCCGAAGAGTGGTGGTAAATTAATTTTTTTGAAGATGCTACTTAAAGAAAGAGCCAATAAGAAGATTAAAGCAAAACTTGTAAGCATGAGGTTGTGATTTAAATAAGGTCGCGAAGATAATCAGAATTAAAATTGTCAGCTAGGAAAAAAGTGAGTCGCAGAACTAAAATATTGATATAAAGAGATGTAAATATAAAATTAAATTGATATATTTACTTTATAACCCATAAAGACGATGGTATGAATTTGAATAGTTTATCTCCTAAAGAGCTTGAACAAGTAGCACAGAGCTTAAAAGCTGTGGCTCATCCGAATCGTATTCTTATTATTACTCTTTTATCAAAACATAAGCGTTTATCGGTAGGTGAGATTTGTGAACGTACCGGTTTTGCACAACCTCTGGTATCACATCATGTATTAGATATGCATGCAAAAGGGATACTTGCCTTAGAGCGTGACGGACGTAATGCCTATTATTCGTTAGCTGATTCAAAGTCATTGCGTATTTTGCGTATTGCTACGGAGATCCAACCCATCAATAATGAATAAAAAGGAGGGAGAATCTTCGGTTTTCCCGAACCATAGCGTTTTACAGCTGTTTCTATGATAAGAGTATAATTAAAAATTTATCACTGTATGAGAACGGTTTCATGGATTTGTGCATTTTTACTTCTTATCGGTATTCTGCCCCTTGGAAGTTGGTTTTCGTGGTTACCCGATTGGTACGTACAACTTTGGAAAGCCTTTGTGTGTGCGGGAGCAATTTGGTTAGCCTGGAAGGATTTTCGTTATAAAAGCTTAGCGACATGGAATCTCGCATTGGTGATGATTGCGGTGTATTACAATCCGATTTTCCCTATTCATATGCAAAATTCATATGTAGAAGCAGCAATCAGTATATTATGTATGCTATTCTTGATCGCATTCGGTTATAAGAGAAATGTAACTAATTAAGGTAAGCTGGGACAAAAATAACGTATAGTCAATAGTAACTAAAAGTATTCCATTGATATAACTTGGAAAATAGTTCGCAAAAGAGGCTACCCAAAGTTTGAAGTGACCCCAAAAAGTTAGACTGGTTAAACATTATCCAGTTATAGAAAGA
>JAVVQG010000006.1:0-232823 GCA_036655355.1 Bacteroidales bacterium | reverse complement strand
TCTTTCTATAACTGGATAATGTTTAACCAGTCTAACTTTTTGGGGTCACTTCAAATTAATTTAAGCAACCTCTTCTTTGTGGTATCGTTGTGAACGAAAGTTCTTTATTCGAACATATGTTTTAGTTTCCGTTTGAATTTCTCGATGATGGAACAATTCGTGCGGAAATTTTCATGCTGTTTTAATTTCTCCATGATCCGTTTCTCCTCTGTATTCAATGATTCGGGCACATAGATCGAGATGCTGACAATCAGTTCCCCTCTTCCGTGACGATTCAATGAAGGAAGACCTTTGCCCGGAAAACGTTGCAATGAGTTAGGTTGCGTGCCTGAAGAAATCTTGATTTTCATCGATCCTTCAACGGTAGGAATCTCCACTTCACCTCCCAATACAGCGGTAGGGAAATCTAGAAGTAGGTGATATATCAGGTTATTCTCATCACGGATCAATTCCGGATGTTCCTCTTCCTGAACCAAAATCAACAAATCGCCGTCAATACCGCCGCGACGTGCTGCATTTCCTTTGCCGCTCATCGAAAGTTGCATCCCGTCTGCCACACCGGCAGGAATTTTCACAGAGATAACCTCTTCGCCCATCTCTACCCCTTCGCCGTTGCAATAAGGACATTTGTCGATGATTCGTTTCCCCTGTCCATGACAATCGGGACATGCCACCTGTGATTGCATCCGTCCGAAGATGGTATTCATCACTTGATTTACCACGCCTGCCCCATTACAGGTATGACAAGTATCGAATGATCTTCCATCTTTGGCACCATTACCACCGCAATGAGTACATTTAATATATTTCTTCACTTTCAGCTGCTTCTCCACTCCATTCAGAATTTCAGAAAGCGAAAGTTTAACGCGAACACGCAAATCCGATCCGCGAGAAGATCGACCCTGAGATGATCCTCCGCGAGAGCCTCCTCCGCCGAAGAACTGACTGAAAAGATCAAATGGATCTACACCGCCTCCGAAATCAAAACCACCGAAGCCACCGCCTGCATTTCCCATCTGATGACCGTAACGATCATATCGGGCACGTTTGTTTTCGTCGCTAAGCACCTCATATGCCTCAGCAACCTCCTTAAACATCTCTTCCGCCTCTTCGTTATCAGGGTTTCTATCAGGATGGTATTGCACCGCCTTTTTACGATAAGCTTTCTTTATGTCATCACCGTTAGCGTCTTTAGACACTTCCAGCACTTCATAGTAGTCTCTTTTACTCATATATGTTATTTCTCCAATATTATTCTAAAACCGGGTGCAAAGATAACACCAAAAAACGAAACGCGGAACCCTTCAGACCCCGCGTTTCGTAAAACACCTATTCTATTGTCAGCTAAGCCGTTTATTCAAACATATGCTTAAACTTACTGAAGATTTTTTCCTTTACCGATTTACTAGCCGTGAAGTTCGGAGAATCTTTCAATTTCTCAATAGATTTTTTCTCTTCATCGCTGAGTTCTTCCGGAATATAAACTGTTACGTTTACCAACAAATCACCTGTGCCGTATTCATTTACAGAAGGTAAACCTTTGCCTTTCAAGCGCAACACTTTACCGGGCTGTGTTCCGGGAGCGATCTTAATACGAGCTTTTCCATCAACGGTAGGTACTTCAACCGAACCACCTAAAGCTGCAGTTGGGAAAGTCAGCATCAGATTATAAACCAGATCATTTCCGTCTCTTATCAATTCCGGATCCGGAATTTCCTCGATAACGATAATCAAATCACCCGGTTTACCGCCGTTTTTAGCTGCATTACCTTTACCGGACATAGAAAGCTGCATTCCATCATAAACACCTGCAGGGATGTTGAGTGTGATAATCTCATCCTCCTTACGTACGCCATCCGTACATTGGTTACATTTATGATCCACAACCTTACCGGTTCCGTTACAAGCTGAACAAGTTGCCTGGGTTTCCATCGCGCCGAACATCGTATTCTGTACACGATTTACTGTACCCGAACCGCCGCATGTGGAACAAGTATGGAAGCTACTACCGTTTTCAGCACCCGTACCGTTACAAGCCTGACACGAAACATTCTTCTTAACCTTGATTTTTTTCTCAACGCCATGAGCAACATCTTGCAATGTCACTTTCACCTTCACGCGCAAATCGGCTCCTTTATTGACACGTTGACGGGTTTGTCCGCCGCCGTATCCGCCGCCTCCGCCGCCAAAGCCGCTGAAACCACCGAATCCGCCACCTCCGCCACCGGAGAAGTGACCGCCGAAAATATCTCCGAAATGAGAGAAGATATCTTCCATAGACATTCCCTGACCGCTGAATCCGCCATAGCCTCCACCGCCGGCTGCTCCGCCAACGCCTTGGTGACCGAACTGATCGTAACGTTTCCGTTTTTCAGGATCACTTAGAACTTCATAAGCTTCAGCAGCTTCCTTAAAGTTCTCTTCTGCCTGCTTATCGCCCGGATTTTTATCCGGATGGAATTGAATCGCTTTTTTACGATAAGCCTTTTTTATCTCTTCTGCCGTTGCACTCTTCGATACGTCGAGTACTTCGTAATAATCTCTTTTAGCCATAATTTTAAGGGTATTAAGGGTTATTCTCCCACTACCACTTTAGAATAACGAATCACTTTATCGTTAAGCTTATATCCTTTGGTCATACAATCGATCACTTTGCCTTTCTGTTCCGGAGTAGGAGCCGGGAAAGTTGTGATAGCTTCGTGAACATCATCATTGAAATCCTCGCCGATTGCCGGAATCTCTTTAATTCCGTTATTTTCAAGGTAGTTGCGGAACTTGTTGTAAATCAGATTAACGCCCTCTTTCACTGCGTCGATATCGTTAGAGGATTCCAAAGCCGACATGGCACGTTCAAAGTCATCCACTACCGGAAGGATTTTCTTCAACGCGTCTTCTCCACCATTTTTGATAAGTTCGGCTTTCTCCTTTAAGGTACGCTTACGGAAGTTATCGAAATCAGCCATCAAACGAAGGTAATCACCTTGAAGCGCATCGTATTTCTTCTGCATCTCCTCCATCTGAGCTGTCAGATCATCTAGTTGCACTTCAGCGCCTTCCTGTTCTTCGGGAAGTTCTAGAATAGTCTCTTCGGTTGCCTCAACCTGTGGCGCTTTGGCGTCTTGGTTATCTACGGTTACCTCTTTTTCCTCTGTTTTCGGAGCTTTTGTATGATTTGATCCTGTCATAGTTCTGTCGTATTAAGTTTTATTATTTTCTTCTGTTATAACAACAAAAAAGGAGCCATTTATTTTTACTGAATCTTTGTCAGCTAAATGCCCCCTTTTTCGTGAATTTTTGTCAGATTTCGCATTCTCCCTGCCACACGAAACAGTCGGGAAAGCAATTTAGGAGTGAAACTTCCTCTTTAAAGATCCCGAACACCGATGAGCCGGATCCCGACATGGAAGCATATACGGCTCCCGATTCATAAAGTTTTTCCTTTATCGCGGCAATTTCTGGATGTAGCGGAAAAACAGTCTCTTCAAAGTCGTTCTTCAACAGCTCTTTCCACGCTTCAATAGGTCTTTTTACGATTTCTCGAACAGATATTTCAGGGTGAACGGGTTTTATCTCACCAAAAGCTTCTTTGGTGGAAACGCCCGTAGCGGGTTTTACGATAACCATCCGGTACCCTTTTAATGAAACCGTCACCGGTGTGAAAAGGTTCCCGGTACCCGCAGCGAACACCGGAATGTTGCGACAGAAGAAGGGGCAATCCGCACCTAGAGACGCCGCAATCTCTTCGATTTCATCTTCCGAAACCGGCAATGAGAAGAGATCTTTTAACATCAACAACATGAAAGAAGCATCCGAAGAGCCGCCTCCGAGTCCGGCTCCGAACGGAATATGCTTATAGAGGTAAATATCGACTCCGGGAATCCCATAACGTTCCTGTAATTTGCGATAAGCTTTTACGACAAGATTTTTCTCCGGATCACCGGCTACCTGAATTCCGGAAATAAACAATCGGCATGCTCCCTCCTCATTCGGAACCACTTCTAGTGCATCTTTTAGTCCGATAGGATAAAAAACCGTTTCTAAGTCATGGTATCCGTCCTCTCTTTTACGAACTACCGATAATCCTAAGTTTATTTTCGCATTTGGAAATCGTATCATCTTTATTGTTTTATAGTCTATATTATATAAGGTGTGACGTTGATGCGTTCGGGTAGATTCCTTGTTAAACAAAAGAGATAAACCAAAACGAAGTCGGAATAGCGATTAACTGCTAAGAAAAATAATTCAATAAATGCTTACAGCACCTTAATTCGGAAGCGAAATTAAAAAAAGATAGTAACTTTGCTCTCCGCTTCAAATAAAAAAAGAGATATCAATATATGGAAAAAAGACCGACCACCCCTCGTAATACGAAATCAAAAGCCACGCTGGTGCCGGAATACGGCAAATTACAGCCACAGGCTCGTGAGCTAGAGGAGGCCGTATTGGGTGCGTTAATGCTTGAGAAAGATGCTTATTCCATCATCAGTGACTTGTTGAAACCGGAGTGTTTCTACGAAAACAGTCACCAACAGATTTATCGTGCCGTAGTAGATCTTGCGTCAAAGCAGGAACCGATCGATATGCTTACGGTTACCGAACAGCTGCGTCGTAATGGCACGCTTGAGGAAGCGGGAGGACCGTTTTACATCGCTCAACTTACCTCTAAGGTTGCTTCGGCCGCCCACATCGAATATCATGCCCGCATCGTTGCCCAGAAATACCTGGCGCGCGAACTGATCGGGTTCTCCTCTGAAGTACAAAACAAAGCTTTCGACGATACGCAAGACGTAGACGACCTGATGCAGGAAGCAGAAGGTAAGCTATTTGAAATTTCACAGCGAAATGTCAAAAAAGACGTAACGCAGATCAATCCGGTCATCAAGGAGGCGCTAGACAACCTGCAGATTGCGGCTAATAGAAAAGAGGGACTTTCCGGATTACAGACCGGCTTTAATGATCTTGATAAAATGACGTCCGGTTGGCAGAATTCCGATCTTGTGATTATCGCTGCCCGTCCCGCGATGGGTAAAACCGCGTTTGTACTCTCTATGGCCAAGAACATGGCCATGAACTACAACACTCCGGTTGCCGTTTTCTCACTCGAGATGTCGAACGTTCAGTTGGTAAACCGTCTGATCGTTAACACCTGTGAGATTCCCGGTGAGAAAATCAAGAGCGGTCAGTTGGCTCCCTACGAATGGGAACAGTTGATGACGAAGATCAAAGACCTTTACGACGCTCCGCTTTTCATCGACGATACCCCCTCGCTTTCGGTATTCGAATTGCGAACCAAAGCACGCCGTTTGGTTCGTGAACATGGCGTTAAGATGGTGATCATCGACTACCTTCAGCTGATGAATGCGAGCGGAATGGCTTTCGGCTCCCGTGAGCAGGAGGTATCTACCATTTCCCGATCGCTTAAAGGATTGGCCAAGGAACTGAATATTCCGATCATCGCACTTTCACAGTTGAATCGTGGTGTGGAAAGTCGCCAGGGGGAAGGAAAACGTCCTCAGCTCTCCGACCTCCGTGAATCAGGTGCCATCGAGCAGGATGCCGATATGGTGTGTTTCATCCACCGTCCGGAATATTATAAGATGACTGAAGATGACAAAGGAAACGACCTGCGCGGATTAGCAGAAATCATTATCGCAAAACACCGTAATGGTGCCGTAGGCGATGTGAGACTCCGGTTTAAAGGAGAATTCGCCCGTTTCCAGAACATCGACGACGATACTTCGCTTGCCGCTCCGGTGCCGGCGTTTGAAAATTCAGGTACTTTCGGATCTAAAATCAACCAAGGCACGCAAAATGATTTCTATGCGGAATCTTCGCCAGCTGCTCCAAACACAGCATTTGGATCATCCATGAACAGCTCCACAGCGGATTTTCTGCGCGGAGGTGGTAATCCAAACGATGTGCCGTTCTAAAGACATACTAAAAAAGAGAAATACCCCATATAATGAGCTGATCTTCCGAATCGTAACCTATTCGAAAGATCAGCTCATTTTTACTTTATAGTATATTTTTTATATTCTTTATCGCTCTCCTCCTTAAACCATTGCATTCGCAAAGCGTTATTCAATCAAGTAACACGGATAGGCTCTATTTTCCTATCCAACCTAAAAATATTGAATCATGGAACTTAACATTGGAGAACCCAAAACATTATTACAATTAAGTATTAACACATTGAATAAATTGTTGGCTGACGAATTCGTATTATTGGCTAAATCATGGAATTTCCATTGGAACGTAGTGGGACCTTCTTTTGGATCCGACCACAAATTCATGGAAGACATCTATAATGAAGCGATCGATAATATCGACGATGTAGCAGAGAGAATCCGCAGTCTTGGCGGTCGTCCGCTCGGCTCTTTGAAAGAGTATATGAAAAATACCCGCATCGTGGAATACGATTACAACGAACCGCTTCCGAACAGTTTGGGAATGTACAAAATTCTTTTGGACGATTACGAAACAATCATCCGTGAAATCCGCAACGACCTGAAAGAATTGGAAGCGCAGGAAGTGATGGACGAAGGTACTATGAGTTACTTACAGGATCTTATCTATCGTTCAGGTAAGACTTGTTGGATGATTCGCGCTCATTTGGCTTAATATCATAAACCAATAAGAAACAAAAGCCATCTTTGAATCGGTAATTCAAAGATGGCTTTTTTGCATCCGGAACAATTCTCTTCAGAATGATTTAAACAATACGGGGTTCAAATCGATTATATATTTATTATATCTGACGGAAGAAGATGTTTCAAAAGGATCAAAAGAAATTGCCCCTTCATACCCAACCGGATGAGCAGCATATCATCGACATAAGCGATGAAGGTTGTCTGTTACCCTCTCCCGAAGAGAAGCCCGGCATAATCAAGTATCTCCTACCCGTGCCTATTTGGCCTCATAAATACATCTTCGGTGCGTACGAAATTGAGTATGCCACCCCAGCGCAGCAGGAATTCTATGCTTTTTTCAAGAATGAATTCCGAAACAACCGCTGTCTGGATGTTGAAGAAAATACAAATTATCTTTTCACACTGCTGTTTGAATTATTGGACGATTACAAAATTCACGGAGATATAAATACGATTGAACACCAAATAAAACTGATGGGCGACGCATACCCCGTAACACGCTCTTATGCCATCTCCTATCTGGTGAAACTGCTTGCAGAAAAAGAGTCGCAGCGAAGTGAACTCTTTGATAAGGCAGCCCGTCAGGTTATCGCAACACGACAAGCATCCTCACAGCAATTAAAAAGCATTTTCAACCTCTCAGACAGCGAAACAAAACAATTGCTTCTCGAATTGGAAGAAGCCGGAGTTATCGCCCAATTGAGCGATGGAGAAAACGCTACGGTACTCATGACTAATATTTTTCAGATCCAGCCGGAAATATCGGAGGAGACCGAACATCGGTTGATCGAAGATTTCCCCGATTTCTTCTGGTCGCTCGGTCAACGTTATGCACAACAACTCGGACTGGATAAACGAGAGAAGAAAATACTGGATCAGATGCGACTCTATGAGAACAACTTCAACTCGATTGAAGTATTACGCATCGAAATATTTAAATTATTACTTCTGAGTATCTCTGATTTAGATGAAAGCTATCGGACAGAAGGGAGTTCCCTGACCCTGCAGATCAATGAAATGGGTGATTTGATCGCACGCAAACATTATCGATATCGCTTGAATAGTCGCAATTACAATGCTGCGCTCCGTTCCGCCCCGAACGATGTGTATTCCGCCTTATTCAAGATTTGTGAAAACGAAGTTCGTGAACATTATCACCACAAAAGGAAAGTTCAGATTCCACCCTATTGTGATCACCCGCAGATTGTGGACACTTCGGGCAACAATCTTTTCGAGCGGTTCCGGGAAGTGTTGCACCCCTTCCTATCGCTGCTCCCACCCCTGGATGAAGTTACCGAAAATGAGCTCAACAGACGAAATCCCACCCGGTGGAAAACAGTTTTCAGCGAACTCGCCGAACAACTCGAAGCGCTTGAGCCCTCCGTTTTCATCCGTAGAGTATTGCAACTTGGAAAAGAAAACATCAAGAATCCGGCTCTTGAAAATATTTATCTCGAAGCGTTCCGTACCATGACAACAAAAGATCCGAAATCGGCTCTTATCCTGTATCTCTATTATCTTGAATGCATATTGGATTCAGGAAAAGAGGAGTACAAACCGATTCCCAAAAACCAACACAAACTACTTTTCAACGATGATTCGCAACAAAAAGAGTTTGAAAAGATCGTCGATGCGTTTTGCAATGATCGCGATCTATCGGCTGCTCTGCATCTTACTGAACGTATTTATCTTCCCAAAAGGAAAAAGATCCGGATCGATGCTTCGGATATTCACCAAATACAGCTCCATCATGCAGCAACAGTCGATCTATTGAACGAGTACCTCGGAGAAGAGGAGGAAGGAGTGCTTCCGGAACAACCGATAACGGATCATCTTCCCTCTTTGCAATCGCCTCAGGAAAATAAATCAACCGTTTCGGCTGATCAGAAAGGCCGCTACATTGTTAATCTTAATGAGGTGCAACTTCAATTTATCCAACTCTTTACAGAGAACAACCTAAAGCTTGACGAGCAAGAGGCAAACCGATTCGCCAAAGAGCACAATTGTTTTCTCAGCCAGCTCATCGAAAGTGTGAACGATACGTGCTACGATACGCTGGACGACGTTTTGATTGAGGAGGAAGATGCAACATATACGATTGCACCCGATTATTTTAATCTCATAAAGCATCATGATTGAAAAAGTAAAACCCAAAGAGGCCACTGCAATCATCAACTCCTTGGTGGGAGGCGTCGTACCGCAAATCGGGGTACAACACATTACCGTAGGCCGATCCGACGAAATAAAAGCAGTAGTGGACGCACTGGAAGAGGTTCGTAACGGGCACAGCATGATGAAATTCTGGGTCGGCGATTTCGGAGCCGGGAAATCGTTCATGTTGCATTTAATGAATACCGTCGCCCTCAAACAGAAATTTGTGGTTACCAACGCCGATTTCACGCCAGACAACCGCCTATATTCAAACGATGGTAAAAGTGTTGCCCTGTATACGGCTCTTATTGATAACCTTGCAATCCAGACCAAACCGGAAGGGGGTGCCTTACAGACACTTCTCGAAAAATGGATCGAACAACTACTCTCCCGCACTGCATCGGAACATCAGATTCCGTTGACTGCGATCCGGGATGAAAAATACCTACCGCTTGTGCAACAGGAGATTTATAAAACCATCAATGAGTTAACGGATGCCGGTGGATTCGATTTCGGTTTGGTGGTTATGAAATATTATGAAGGGTACATGAAAGAAGACGATCACCTGCGTAAGAGTGCCTTGAAATGGTTGAAAGGGGAATATCGCACGAAAACAGAAGCAAAACAGGATTTAGGAATCCGCGAAATCATTACCGACAGCAACTATTACGATATGCTGAAAAATTTCGGCAAGCTTTTCGTGAGCATGGGGTACAGCGGGTTCATGATCAACCTCGATGAAGCGATCAACCTTTACAAAATCTCCACAGCAGGGATGCGTGAGAAAAACTACGAGAAGATTCTTTCCATATACAACGATTGCTTCCAAGGCAAAGTGGGTCATATGTTCTTCAATATAGCAGGAACTCGGGAAGTGATTGAAAATGAAAGAAGAGGATTTTTCAGTTATAATGCATTAAAGACGAGACTCGAATCAAATAAATTCGAAACAATGGAATTTCGGGACTTTAGTCAGCCGGTAATTCGACTCCTACCCCTCAACCACAATGAGATATTCGTATTGCTAAAAAAACTAAAAGCAATCTTCAATTTTCATTATAAGGTTGATCTTGTGATAACCGATGAAGATATACGTCTTTTTATGGAGGATATCTTCAACAAACCCGGCGCTTCGGAATTTCTTACTCCGCGCGAAGTGATCCGCGATTTTCTGAATGCGCTCAATCTGCTTCGGCAGAATCCGGGATTGGATAAAGAGACGCTATTCGGTAGCATTCAAATCAGCGATGAACGGCCCGACAGAACTTTACTGGACGATATAGAAGAATTATAATGCCATACAATCTCTTATCACAACCCATTCGGAAATACATCCGGGATAAACGATGGGAACAATTACGTCCGATACAAAGTGCGGCGATACGTCGCATCATGAATTCGAACGACAACTTTATTTTGGCTTCCCGAACCGCCTCGGGAAAGACAGAAGCGGCTTTTCTTCCCATCCTTTCGAAAGTGGATTTTCGAGAAGCGGGGATTCAGGTATTATACATCTCTCCGCTTATCGCATTGATTAATGACCAGTTCAAACGAGTGGAAGAGCTATGTGCCTACCTTGACGTCCGTGTTACTAAGTGGCACGGGGAAGCCAATAAGTCCGCAAAAGAAAATAGCGTCAAACACCCGGAAGGGATCATGCTCATTACGCCGGAATCCCTCGAGGCGATGTTTGTACATAAACCGGAAAACATACGTTTACTTTTCTCCGGTCTGAAATACGTAGTCATTGATGAGATTCACGCATTCATCGGAACAGACCGTGGAATACAGCTCAAATCCATTTTAAACCGACTGCAGGAGATTAAAAAATCTCATTTCAGTATGATCGGATTATCTGCCACGATCGGAGATTACACCGAGGCGAAATCCTTTACGGGTGATTCGGAGCATACGACCGTATTACTGGATAAAACGGCGAAAGAGATAAAACCACTCTTTCGGTATTTTAAAAATGATGCTTTAGAACTTCCTCTTGAGTTGATTAAGGATCTTTATCTAGAGAGTATAAACAGTAAAATGCTGATTTTCCCCAACACACGCGCTCAGACTGAAGAGATCGCAGTAAAGCTTCGAAAAATAGCCGAACGCGTAGGGGGACATGCTCATTACTTCTCCCACCACGCATCGGTTCACAAAGAAGTACGAGAATTTATTGAGAGTTTTGCCAAACAAAGTGAGCAAAAACCATTCGCCATCGCCTGTACCTCCACCCTTGAATTAGGGATAGATATTGGTTCGGTCGATAAGGTGGCACAAATCGATGCGACCAACAGTGTGGCATCATTGATTCAACGAGTCGGCCGCAGCGGGCGCAAAGAGGGTCAACAAAGCAACTTACTTCTTTATGCGACGAATCCCTGGGAGTTGCTTCAATCAATGGCGTGCTGGGAGTTGTATAAAGAGGGCATCATTGATCCGCCCGATGTTCTAGATAAACCGTATGATTTGTTTGTGCATCAGTTGCTTTCGATTGTAAAAGAAAAATCGGGGATTCAAGAAACTGTATTCAGGAAGCAGTTGAAACAAAACGCGGCATTCACCTCCATTACACCCTCTGAGACGGATGAAATCATCCTTCACCTGTTACAAAACGACCTCTTGGAACGAATCGGAAGCGAAGTAATCCTCGGAATAAAAGGTGAACGGATCGTAAACGGGAAGGATTTTTATACCGTATTTAAAAGCGAATCGGGATTCAAAGTAACAAACGGCGGTAATACCATCGGAGAAGTTCCTTTCTCTCCATTAATCATGGAGGGAGAGAATATTTTTCTGGCTGCATCCATCTGGAAGATCACTTCAGTGGATATGAAAGGTGGTAAAATTTCCGTCATACAGGCCAAAGACGGCAAGCGCCCGATCTTTTACGGTAACGCAGCTCCAGTTCATTCCATAATCAGAGAGAAAATGCTCCGGATTCTTCTCGAAGACGACGCTCCGGAATACCTCGATGAAGCCGGTACCGAGGAGTTGTACAAATTACGGGAAACCTTTGCAGTTTTTCATCTGAACGGAAGTCGGGAACGCCCGTTGCTTCTAAAAGAATCCAGATGTGAACTTTATACTTTTACGGGAACCAAGATAAACAGAGCTCTTGCCTGCCTTTTAAATATGAGTGGCATCAAAAATGGTATATCCGAAACAAAAAGCGTGATTGAAACGGAAGAGTCAGCGGCGTATTTACGTTCAGTCTGGAAAAAACTTCCGGAACTGATGCCCGAATTAGATGATTCTCTTACAGAGATGCTTCGGGATCGTCCCGGAATGATCGGTTTCTCAAAATGGGGACATTTACTACCGGAAAAATACCAAGTGATGCTTCTTAAAAAGCGCTATTACGATTTTGACGGAGCAATCGAGTTTGTAAGAAGCACACAGTTAAAAGAACCGGACGACCTGCTCTCCTAAACACGAGCCGATACTATTTGGGCTGAACAGCAATATATTCCACCGGCCATGCCACTTTCACCTGCAGTTTGGGTGCTGAAGTTAGTGCAAAATAGGGATTACGAAGCAATTCCCTACCCAAAAGAACCAAGTCGGCCACCTCATTAAAAAGAATAGCCTCAGCCTGTTCTGGAGTAGTGATCATCCCCACCGTACCCGTAGCAATACCGGTTTTCTCTTTAATGGCATGCGAAAAACGCAGTTGATAACAGGATACGCTGATCTATATCCCAACCGCCTGTTTCATAGTCCGTTGCCGATATACGCACGAACAATGGCATTGTTGTCGGAATAACGGCTATTACTTTATCCACAATTTCAATCAAAAAACGTATCCGATTTTCAAAACTGCCTCCATACCGGTCTGTACGATGATTCGAAAGCGGAGAGAGAAATTCGCCTCTCGCATGCGAATAAAAAAAGGATATGGCTGCGCGCTTTTGACCTTGATGCTAAAATCTAAAAGTTGTCCGGATGAATTGAATTCCTAAATAATAATTATAATTATAAACTATAATCTAATAAGGTTGTTTTTTCTTATGATACACTAAACCAACTACGTTCAACTATAAATCCAGAACATGAGAAAATCTACATTCATTCTTTATTCATTTCTCATTTGCGGAGTAATTTCTTGTAAAGATGATTTTCCGGCAAATGACATCGAGACCGATAAGAATATCATAAATTGCAAAGTAGATGTTCCTACTCCGTTTCTCACAAAAGGCACTCCGATAAACTCATCGGAAAATGCTCTATTCAATGATATCGGCATATTGGGATATCATACTTCTACTCACTTTGCCTCTGCAACAGATGCCACATCCTCTTTCATGCCAAACACAATCGTTACTAAAACGACTCAAAACACATGGGATTTCCCTCATATTTATTATTGGCCACAGAAAGGGTACGTATCTTTTTTCGCCTATGCACCTTACGCTACCGCAACAAACGGTATCTCTATCAACGATGAACAGAACAACGAACCCTACCTTACTTATACGTTGCCCCCCGAAGTTGAGAACCAACCGGATCTGATGATCGCTACGCCACAGATTGACCAATTCAGACAACAGGTTCCCCTTAGCTTCACACATGCTTTGGCTTGCATTGGTTTTGACGTGAGCGGAGAGAACATCGAAATAGATTCCATCGGCATTCAAGGTGTCTATACAACGGGGAAACTACAATTGACTTTAGATAATTCAACTCCCCAATGGAGTTCTCTTTCCGGAAATACGGATGCTTTCTACAAAGTGGGTTTAGTAGAAAATCCAGCTGATCCGGGTACATTCGAAGGGACTACGGCAACAAACGGTTATTTGATGATGATTCCTCAGAGTCTGGGCGACAATGCTAATATCATTGTCAAATTCAAAGGAATGGATCCAAAAACAATTCCTTTGAAAACAGCAGGAACCGCGGAATGGAAAGCGGGAAACAAATACATTTATTCCCTCAAAGAGGGGGTCTATACCTTATCCGTAGTACCTGAATCATCTTCTGTCGCGTATACGGGAGGAAAATACAATTTGACGATCAACAGTACGTATACGAAACAAGACGGAACGATTCAAAACCTCGGCTGGACTGCTAAGATAATTAGTGCTACTCCTTCTGACTCCTCCTGGTTGGTGGGGATGGTTGATCTGAACGATGCAACGGGTGGAACGGCTATCCTTAAGACACTTTCTGCCGGCTTATCTCCTTTCACCTCATCGAGTGGCATCGATACATATATCAAGGGCTCCACTCCTGTTGATTCTTTGGATATGCTCGATTTATCTTACATCAACAATTATTACTCTTCAGCTAATTGTTATGTTGTAAATCGACCGGGTTGGTATAAATTTCCATGTTGGGTCATGGGAAACGGTATGAATTCCTCAACCGGTTCCGGGTACAACACCGCGTCGTTAAACTCAACTTGTTTTCCAACGACCGGAACCTTGTTTGAAAATTATAAAGGAAATAAAATCACACAAGCGAATGATCTTATCATAAATACTGAAGGAGCAAAAGCTGAATTAGTTTGGATGGATGCACCTGAACTCGTTTCTAATATCTCCCTATCAGAAGACAATAACTACATTATCTTTTATGTATCACCGGAAACCATCAGACAGGGAAATGCATTGATTTCTATCAACGACACCGAAGGGGTTATTATGTGGAGTTGGCACATATGGATAAACGAATGGCCTCTTACTCCTAATACTTCCTCTTTTCCGGAGTTTTTCGGCAATAGCCTTGGCGTTTGCTATCCGGCAATCATAACCTATCCGGAACAGTCCGTAACGATTCAGTTCACGCAAGAATTCAGCAATCTAACGACTGAAGTTACTTTGACGCAAACCTCTTTTTCCATTGATATGTATCTGAATAGTCCATTCTATCAATGGGGTAGAAAAGATCCCATGCTGGCTTCAAATGGAATAAATATTCAGAAACCTTGTTACGGGCCCAAACAATTCGCAACCGCCCCTGGTCCGGTTTCTATCGCAACGACAATACAAAATCCGAATATCTTTTATACATCTGAAACGAATTGGGACAGTAGTAGTAATAATCAACTTTGGGGAATCAGTACTACTGAAGAGAACTACCCTAAGATGCTTTACGATCCTTCTCCTATTGCCAACGTAATCCCTACCGAAACAATTTTCAATCGGTTGACTCCGAAAGACTGGGCACCAGATTATCCGGGATATGTTTATGAATATACAAATAGCTCTACGGTGATTTTTATGGTCTTCGGACAACGAACGGGGAGTGATGGCCAATTGTTCAATACTACGACTGACGGATATTATTGGATGAATGGTATAAATGCATCGGGAAATCATTTTTATATGAATTTTAATTCCTCCGGCACTTCAAAAGGCTATACGAATTCGGCTAATGCCTATAGTATCATGACTGTTCAAACCACCAAATATCCATAAAAACAGACAACATGAAATACATATTAAAAGAAACGACCTGGATACTCTGTTTGTCATCTCTGATATTCATGTTTTCAGGAAACTCAGTTTCAGCTCAAAACATCGATAAGAGTGAAAGCAGTATCATCCAAGTCGCGGTTAAAACAAATTTAGCGGTTGATGCTGCTATGATTCCCAATATCGGAGTAGAATTAGCATTAAGACAACAATGGTCTGTAAATGCGAATTGGTATTTCGCCTGGTGGCAAAATAACTCAAGACATCGGTTTTGGCATTTTTACGGAGGCGAGATTGAAACACGCAAGTGGTTGGGAAAAAAGGCACACTCCCATATCTTACAGGGTCATCATCTCGGACTCTATTTTCTAGGGGGCACCTATGATTTTGAATGGGGACACAAAGGGTATATGAGCGACTTCAGTTATTCTGTGGGCTTATCTTATGGATATGCTTTCAATATAGCCCGCAATTTATCGCTCGATTTCGTTCTAGGTGTTGGATATCTGGGCGGTAATTACCGTCAATACAAACCGGAAGCAGGAAAGTATTGCGTTCTAAAAGATAAGAATCTGAACTATTTCGGTCCGACAAAGGCTGAAATATCTTTGGTGTGGAACATCGGAGATTTATTTAAAAAGTAAGAAAGGGTACCCAAAATGAAGAAAATATATTCTCTGACAGTATGTCTGGTTCTTATCAACTTTCTCTTTACTGGATGTCACAATAAAGATCTTTGTCCTGAATGCGACCAAGAGACGGGAGTTGAAGTGAAATTCAATTGGCAAAATGTAAAGGATATTCCGGAAGGAATGACCGTATTATTCTATTCTCCTAACGGTGATCTTAAATATACATTTCAGAACATACCTGCTTCAGGAAGATTAATACGGATTGACGCGGGAACCTATCAGGTAGCATGTTATAACAATGATACCGAATATGTAAGGTGGAGTGGCCAAGACTCGATAAGTACACTTCAAGTTACCATGCGCGAAGGAGGTTTAACGGAAGATCATACCCGAGCCTCAACTCCTCCTGAAATAGGAAGATTAGTTGTCATGCCAGACGATCTATATGGAGACGTCCTACATGAAATTACAATTAAACCTTTCGATCCGGAGCTACAGGTAATCCTTCTTACTCCTCAAACGCTTCTTGACTTCTATACCTATGAGGTAAGTAATATTATTAATGCCAAATACATTACGAATATAAGGGCTACTCTATCCGGATTGTCTGAAATATATTTTTTGGGAAATCCGGAACATCAAGTGAAATCCTGTACGATGCCCTTTATGGGTAATCTATCCGAACAGAATCAAGAAATGATCGTGGGAGAAATGCAAAATTTCGGTTATTTCCGCGATCCCTCTACACGCAATCTTCTAACGCTTTATTTATGGAGTCCCGGAGGAAATATCATGGCTACATTCGATGTTACGAATCAGGTTAGAAATGCACCCGATCCCAGAAACGTACACATCATCATAAATACCACCATTACAGTTCCACCTCCGATTGAAGGAGATGACGGTATTGATCCGTCGGTTGATGAATGGAAAGATATCACTTTTGATATCATAATGTAAAATTTCGGCCTAATAAATTTCGCCTAAACCAATATTGTTTATTTAATATGAATTAATTATGAAAAAAACAGGTCTGTTGATTGCAATCGCACTGATTACAATGAGTGCGTGCACGAATGATGAATTGAAGAACGAAGAGATTACACAAAGTAACTCAATCTTAATCGATCCCTTCGTTCCAAAAATGCAGAAAAGCGGGGATGCAACTTCTATTACGTTAGAAAACGGCATAATGATTTATGCTTATGAAAATGGCAAAGCCTATACCAGTTCGCCCTTTATAAATGGTGTTATATTTAAGAAAACTACAACTTATTGGGAGTCTGCACCTCTTTATTATTGGCCCATGTATGCACTTGATTTCTATGGATTTTACCCAACCTCAGTTGTTCCGACTGACATCGCAAATCCTCTTGATTTTACTTACACCGTAAATCCAAGCGCAGAAAATGAAGATGACGTAGTCGTTGCTTACAAAGGTGATCAGACACGTGAGATTGTAGACATGCAATTTCACCATGCTTTATCAAAGATCAGTTTTACAATTACAACTACGGCAAACACCGGATTAAACGTAATCGTAAATAGCATTGCGCTAAAAAACATCCTGATGACCGCCGATTTTACGTTGGATACGCTGGCAACAGGCGTACCAGATTATTTCGAGGTAACGAATCCTTCTTCAAGCGGCGATGCGACAATTACTCCTACTTCACCGGTTAGTGTGATCGCTTCCACGACGAATGTAACATCGAGTCCGATTTCAGCATTGTATGTAATTCCTCAAACATTAACAAACTGGGCATATACTCAAACGTCTGCATTTCCGTTGACCGGCACTTATATCAATATCAATGGTTCATTAACAGGAGTAGCGGATTATGTTGGTAACATCGCCGTTCCAATCACAACGACAGCTTGGCAGCCGGGTTATCATTACATCTATAATATAGTATTCGGTAATCCGAACGGAACTTCAGGCGGAGGTGGTTACAATCCAGATCAGGGTACAGACGGAGACACAAAACCGGAACAGATCCTTTTGCCTATACAAATCAGTGTCACGGTAGATACTTGGGATGAAATTAATGAACCGGCTATTGATCTTTAATATAAAATCATTCCTGATTATAAGAATGTCCGTATTAATTTGCTCAAAAAAGAAAGACAGGAAAATAAAACATTTTCCTGTCTTTCTTTTAAGCAACTACTAAATAACTGATCACATACAAATCCGATTGGTTATTTGCGTTTTCCAGATATCTTAATCACCGTTGCACCTTTCTGCAACAGGACATCAGCAACATCCAATGATGTATTATTTTTAGATTTATCCTGAGTTAGTTTAATTGTTTTTTCGTCTCCCAATAAAGACGCATTTACCTTACCGTCAAACAAACAAGGCAATGTTATTGTATTATTTTCGGGTTTATTATAAAGGAACACGTAGGTCAGATCTGTACCTTTTCGAGTTACACGTCCCCATTCGAACTCTTCATTAAACGGGTTGGCTCTTGTTCCGTAAATAGCTTCATTATTAATTGACATCCAAGCTCCGATCTCTTTAAAGAGACGGATACTTTCAGAAGGAATCGAACCGTCCGGTTCCGGTCCGACATTCAATAAGAAGTTACCACCGCGACTAACAACATCAATCAGTTCATGCAGCAGATCCTCAGAAGATTTCCACTTCTGATTGTCAGCCGAATAACCCCACGTACCATTCAACGTCTGGCAAGCTTCCCAATCTCCGTCGATACCGGTAGCCGGCACATGATGCTCTGCAGTTGAATAATCCCCTTTCCAAGTTGGAGTCACTTTGATTCCACCTTCACTCAGGTGATTATCCGAATGATACAAACGATTATTTTGAATCGCCTGTGGATTTTTGTCAAATAGGGTTTTCATTAGTTTCGTTGCACCCCAAGCATGATCACCTTGAAAATTTGGTTGACTGAAATCCCACCACACGAGATCAACCTTATAGTTCGATGTCAAATCATCAAAGATATTTAATAGATATTCTTTGTATTTCTCATGATTTCCAAACTGGCGTTTACCTTGTTTCTGTGCTTCATAATTGCCTTTGGGATAAGATATTCCTGAGTTAGTCGGATCATAATCGGGATGTGACCAATCTAGAAGTGAAACATAATAACCGGCCTTCACACCATGATCATCACAAGCTTTCGCGTATTCTTTAATGATATCCACCCCTTTTGCCTTCATCACATTAAAGTCAGAGTACTTTGTATCAAACATATTAAAACCTTCATGATGTCTGCTCGTAAGTACGGTATAGGTACATCCGGCTTCTTTTGCAAGTTTTACCCATTCTTCAGCCTTTCCGGATTTCGGGATGAATTTATCCATGGCCTCCGATGCATACACATCATTAGCAAGACCCGATTGCATCTGAATCCATTCAACACAACCTTCGTATTTCTTACCTAATACTTCTCCGCCTAAGCCTGAATATAAGCCATAATGAATGAACATGCCGAATTTACCGTCACGCCACCACTTCATACGGGCATCACGTGCTTCTTTTGTTTCAAAAGGAGCTCCTTCATTCAACGGACGCTCATCTACTACTTCCTCCTGCCATGTTATCTCTTCCATGAAATTTCTAAAAGAAACACCATATTGATCATTGCTTAGAATGCCAGCCATTGCAAGACGCTTACCGGCATCTTTCAGACTAGCCTGCAGTTTCAATGTTTCCTCATAAGCTGTCTTCAATTTCTCGGGACAAGTTGTTGAGGTCAATGCCAAAACAGCTGATATGGAGGCATCTCCCTCATATTTCTGTTCTAATTTTTTTAATTGTTTCATTGCTTCCGGTAATTCCGCAGGAGTAGAAACTTCATTTAAAGATTTGATAGCCGTTGCATAAATCTTATTCAGTTTTTTAAAACCCTTTGTGGTTGCTTCCGTACCATGTACAATGAAAATTGAAAACAATACCATAAAGGCACTAATAATTACTTTCTTAGACTTCATCAGCATAGATTTGAATATAAATAATTGGAATAAAAAGACGGGATAGAATACATCTAAATAACTATACAAAAAAGTTCTTCCGGCGTAATAAACATCTTACGAATGATTTAAGTAGTTATATTAGTTTTCCCCTTGTCTCGTGAGTAATAATCATTAAAACCCCTATCGATTTTCCTCGTTGACTGTAACTCCACTGTCGAAACAAATCAAGATAGTATCCGCTAGGATTTTTATATAATTGAAGAGAAGGGAAAAAGTTATTGCAATTAACACCCATAAGATGTCAACCTAAATAACCTTTTTGAGGAAGGAAAGAAATAGATGCATTTTTTCAGATTGGGAAGAATCCCAATTATTACAATAAAGCTGGCGCTTACTGTAAATAATTTCTCTGCGATGCAAATATATTGAAATAATTTTAATTGCAAACCCCTACTTAATTTAAATAATAAATTATAATTAGGATTCTATCAAGTCTTTTTCTTTAGAAACACACTTAAGAAATAAAAATATAGTAATCTAGTTCACTACCTCTTGCTTTAATTGAAGAAATATCATCACTTATGTTTCCTCCTTTATTAAATTGTATTATTTTTAACACATAATCATCAATATTTATTAAGAATAATAGCTTATGAAACCAATTCTCTACAGTTTATTATTGGCATCTTTCGCCTCGGGAGTCACCGCAGCGGAGGAGAATCCGCTTTGGATGCGAAACAGCGCCATCTCTCCCGATGGTACGACGATTGCATTCTGTTATAAAGGAGATCTCTTCACCGTTCCTACACAGGGGGGTGTGGCTCAACAAATCACAACGCATCCGGCATATGACACCAAACCGGTGTGGTCGCCCGACGGCACAAAAATCGCGTTTGCCTCAAATCGGGAAAAAAGTTTTGATATTTACCTCGTTGATAAAAAAGGGGGTGTTCCTAAGAAACTAACAACACATTCCGGAGCCGAATACCCACTAACGTTCAGAGACCAGAATACGCTCTTATTTAAAGCGGCTATCCAGGCGACTCCGGAATATGCACAATTTCCCGGCGGTCAGTTTTCTCAGATATATGCAGTAAGTACAGAAGGGGGACGTCCGCAACTGGTTTCCTCCCATCCGATGGAAGATCTGAGTGTGAACGCAAATGGAGATATTTTTCTTTTTCACGATAAAAAAGGATATGAAGATGAATGGCGTAAACACCATGTTTCCTCTATAACTCGTGATATTTGGATGCACAAACCACAAACAGGCGAATTCAAAAAACTCAGTAACTTCCGCGGAGAAGACAGAAATCCGGTGTTTGCTCCGGATGGACGCAATTACTATTACCTTAGTGAGCAAGATGGATCCTTCAACGTTTATAAAAGTTCACTCGATTCGAATAGTGCTCCCGTTCGTATAACGGATTTCAAAGAGAATCCCGTTCGTTTTCTTAGTATCGCAAAAGATGGAACGTTGTGTTTTGGCTATGACGGTGAACTTTATACAGCAAAAGAGGGCGAATCACCACGAAAAGTGAATGTGTCGCTCTTTAAAGATAAAATCGAACAGGATAAGGAATTTCAACGTCACGCTTCCGGCGCACGGGATATGGCATTATCACCTAACGGAAAAGAGATCGCATTCATCTTACGCGGAGATGTGTACGTAACCTCTATCGAATATGCTTCCACAAAGCAAATTACGAATACCGCCGAACAGGAGCGAAATCTATGTTTCTCTCCAGACGGACGTTCGGTGATTTATTCTGCAGAGCGAAACGGCGTATGGAATATTTATCAGACGCAATTGGCTCGCAAAGAGGATAAATATTTCACCTATGCAGCCGAGTTGAATGAGACTCCGCTAACCACAAATAGCAACGCTTGCTTCCAACCGGAAATTTCTCCAGACGGAAAAATGATTGCTTACCTTGAAAACAGAACCACGATCAAGGTGATGGATATCAAAAGCGGAAAATCCCGTACCATTCTCGACGGACAATACAACTACTCCTATTCCGACGGAGATCAGTGGTTCAGCTGGAGTCCGGACAGCAAATGGTTATTGAGCAAATACATCGGAGTGGGCGGATGGAATAACATCGATATCGCCCTGATCAACGTAGAGACAGGAGAACTGACCAATCTGACAGAAAGCGGTTATAATGATGCCGGAGGTGATTGGGTATTGGGTGGTAAAGCGATGATGTGGGCGTCAGACCGTGCCGGTTATCGTAGTCACGGTAGTTGGGGTTCTCAGTACGATCTATACCTGATGTTCTTTGATGATGAGGCTTATTCAAAATACAGAATGAGCAAAGAGGAACTTGCTCTGTGGGAGGAAACCGACAAAGCTGCACGTGAGGAGAAAGAAAAAGCAGAAAAAGAAGCGGAAAAGAAAGAGAAAGCGGAAAAGAAAACAGGCGAGATAAAACCTGAAAAAGTGAAGGCGATCGAATTGGAATTGGATGGTCGACGAGACAGAATGATACGTCTCACCCGCAACTCATCTAATCTCGGTGACGGATACCTTACCAAAGATGGTTCTACCTTATATTATACAGCCGCTTTTGAAGGAGGTTATGACTTGTGGGTAGCCGACCTGAAAGAGGGTTCGGTAAGAATTCTGGTAAAAGGGATTGCCGGAAGAGGTTTGGTCGCTGACAAAGAGGGAAAATCGCTCTATCTGCTTGCCGGAGGCGGTATCAAGAAAGTCGACATCCCTTCCGGAGCTCAAAAACAGATTGCATTCAGTTCTGATTTCGAATATAAACCGTCGCATGAACGCAGCTATATGTTTAACCACGCTTGGCAACAGGTAAGTGATAAATTCTATGATCCGGAGATACACGGTATTGATTGGAAAGGTTACAAGGAAACCTATGCGAAGTTTTTACCCCATATCAATAACAACATCGACTTTGCGGAGATGTTAGGTGAAATGCTCGGCGAATTGAACGGATCACATACAGGTGCGCGTTGCTCTACCGGAGGAGGCGCTTCAACAGCCTGTCTGGGTGCTTTCTATGATGAAAGCCACAAGGGCGACGGACTGAAAATCAAGGAGGTAATCAAACGCGGTCCTCTTGCCGTAGCGATGCAGAGCATCCAAGCTGGAAGCATTATTGAGAAAATTGATGGAAAACCGATAGTGGAGGGCCAAGACTTCTTCCCTTTATTGGAACAGAAAGCGGGTCGTCCGGTTCTTCTAAGCATCAAAGATCACAAAGGAAAAGCGATCGAAGTGAAAGTGAAACCGATCTCTTTGGGAGAAGAGCGAAACTTATTATACAACCGATGGGTTGAACAGCGTCGCGAAACGGTTGACAAGCTGTCAAACGGAAAAATCGGATATGTACATGTTCGCGGTATGGATTCCAATAGTTTCCGTGAAACATACTCGGAATTATTAGGACGATGCCGCAATAAAGAAGCTGTAATTGTAGATACGCGCCATAACGGAGGGGGTTGGTTACACGATGACCTAGCTACCTTATTAAACGGAAAAGTATATCAGCAATTCGCACCGCGTGGACAATTTATCGGAAACGATCCTTTCAATAAATGGACCAAACCATCTTGCGTGCTCGTTTGTGAAGACAACTATTCAAATGCACACGGATTCCCTTGGGTATATAAGGAATTGGGTATCGGAAAATTAATCGGAGCTCCGGTTCCGGGTACCATGACCGCGGTTTGGTGGGAAACACAGATCGATCCATCCATCGTATTCGGTATTCCACAAGTGGGTTGTCGTGACATGCGTGGTAACTATCTCGAAAACCAGGAACTACAACCGGATATTGAAATTTACAACACCCCGGAAGTGATGTTGCAAGGCAAAGATCAACAGTTGGAAAAAGCTGTTGAAGAGATGCTTCGCGAAATAGCTTTATAAAATACCTACTTGATCCGGAAATCGCCCGCTATCCTATCCTCAGAATTTACAATTCGTTTAAAGAGGTTATGAGCAGGGCGGTTTCCGGATTTTTTATTATTCCTCCGCTTGTTTTTTTCGAGCGATGGGCGGACGCAAAGAACTGCGTTTTATTTTTATCTGCAAACGCTCAAGATTCTCATAAACAGCTTGAATGTTTTTCTTTATTGCTTCTACATCCACTCCTTTTGCTTCTAATCCGGCATAGATTTCTGCTAACGCCAAGTGGTAGTTATTTTTATGGCGAGCGTTGATTTCCTTCCAGTTAATGTCCCGAAACAACGTTACTATTGCGTCGTCAAGTGGTAACTTTCCCTGTAAAAGAAGAACGCCGATTATTGGATATCCCACTGTCCCCTGCCAATAAGACGCGTTATCATTCGATGAATATATACCATCTTTCCACCCAACGATATATCCCTTGGATCGATCAGAAGAAGAGACGTTAGCCTTTTCATCCCCCTCATCAATCGCTACACGACCATCAGCAATTGCACTATATGCTTCAGGAATTTTTTCAATAGGAGGCATCTTTTTCATATTTCTGCTTCAATTAATAACACGGTTCAGATAAATAACATTGCGAAGTGTAAATTGTTCTGCTCGAGTAATCCTCATCATCAGAGGACTCTCAGGCGGACAAAAAGCACATTCTCTGGTTTTAAACAGCTGCTGCAGTGTCAAATAAACTCCACCTCCAAAAATAATTTCTATTTCCGCTTGCTTATTTGCATACTATTCATACATTTGTAGTGTACTACTAATGTAATACACCATAACATCTAAACAAAGAAAGGTTACTACCCATGATCAAAAAAATTATTTTCCAGATAATATTGACTTTGGCAACCTTATTAGGATGCTGACTCTAATACTTAATACAAATGATTGAACTTAAAAATGTAGGATACCAATATAAAAAAGGAGTAAATGTACTTCAGGGTATCACGCTAAACTTTTATCCCGGCAAAATCTACGGGATTCTAGGTAAAAACGGAGTAGGGAAAAGCACGCTTTTGAAAATTATCTGCGGACTCCTCCAGCCTGAAGGGGAATGCCGGGTAGAGGAATTCATCCCTTTTGACCGGAATGCACTTTTTCTTGAGAAAGTGACCTTTATTCCTGAAACGCCTGTTGTACCCGCTTTGAGTATTGAGGAGTTAGGACGAATTACGGCTCCTTTCTATTCAACTTTCGATTTTGATTTCTTCAGAAAGACACTTTTTGAATTTGAAGTTCCGGTAGCGCAATCGCTACAAAACTTATCATTGGGACAGCAAAAGAAAGCATTGATCGCACTCGGATTAGCATGTAAAACAGATTATCTGTTGATGGATGAGCCAACAAACGGTCTTGACATCCCAAGTAAAAGTACTTTCAGAAAACTTATTGCAGCGCAACTCGAAGAAGATCGTACCATACTTATCTCCACCCATCAGGTTCGCGACCTTGAAAATCTGATAGATTCCGTCGTGATTATTGACAATGAAGGAATGTTATTAAACCAGTCGGTCAATGAAATAGAGAAACAACTTGCCTTCAAAGTACTCGCTCCGGGTGATCGGCCGCTATTTGTAGAATCTTCCGTACGCGGTAATTGGGGTGTGATCCCACGCATTGATTCCGACGATTTAGCTGAAGGAAACATCGATATGGAACTTCTGTTCAATGCCGTAAATGAGAATAAAGAACAAATTAAAGAACTCTTTAAAAACGTACGATAATGACTGAGAAATTGAATTTCAAACGAATCGGACTGTTACTCCGCTATGATTCGGCTATTTTCAGAAAGAAACTCTTTTGGTTATATGGGGGGCTCGAGGGAGGTTTATTGCTGCTTGTGATATTCTTAGGAGTAAAAAACGGCAGTAGCTGGAATATGAACACCGCTTATATTGATATTTTTAAATGGATCAACATCGTTTATTTAGTGGGTAACTACCTCATATTATTTATGATGACGAAGTTCCTTCACCAGAAGATTAGTCACCGTGTAGAATCAATTCCTTTTGTGATGCAGCCGGCCAATCAAAGCGAAAAAGTTTGGACCGTTCACCTCAGCTACATCATCGGATTTATTTTTAATATTGGAATTTGGCTGTTCAACGTGCTTCTTTTAGTGGGTATAGGAGCTCTGATTAATTCCGAATCACTCGAAATAGTTAAACAATGGTGGAGCGCAGGTACATTAAAGAACACAAACCTCAGCCTTGTATTTCTTTTTTTTATGACTATCAGCACAAATCTGATCTATATTATTTACCTGAATCTAAACCTGTTATTCAAGAAGAATCCCCAACCGAAGAGTTTTCTGATACTCGGACTATTGGGCACTTTCTACAGTTGGTATCTTGTTAAGATATTTGATAGAGTCAAATTCACCTTGAATTATTACGGTGAATCATACTTTATTCCAATTTGTTTGACGATCTCTGCATTATTGATTCCTGCATTGATTGCATTGTTTTATAGTTTTTATTATAAAGTGAAGGAGCAACAGATTAAATGATATTTAATAACACCCAACCTATTTTCATTCAGATTGCAGATTACGTCTCCGAACTGATTTTACGAAAAGAGTTGCAGAGTGATCAGCAAATTCCGTCGGTTCGCGAGTTAGCCGTAAAATTAGAGGTTAATCCCAATACTGTAATGAGAGCATTCGAACGATTACAACAGAATGAGGTTGTATATAATAAACGCGGCTTGGGGTATTTTGTATCACAGGATGCATATGAGAAAATCCTAGCCCAACGAAAGCTCAAACTTTTTGAAGATGTGTTGCCCGCAATCTATGAAGAGATGGCACTTTTGGATATTACGGATACGGAATTCCTAGCACACCTCAAAGCCTATAAAAAGAGTATGAAATAGATCCGGAAACGGATTATCTGATTATTAATGATAATTCTCATCAAATATGAAACTGAATAAATCAACTAAAATTTGGATTGGAGTAACAATCTATTTTCTGTTACTTCCGTTAATCGTATTATTTCTCTAAAAAAAAGCAGGACCGTCGCGGTCCTGCTTTTTTTATTTGGTATATCGAAGTAATTCCAATTGTAGAAAAAATG
This sequence comes from Bacteroidales bacterium, assembly GCA_036655355.1. Taxonomy (GTDB): domain Bacteria; phylum Bacteroidota; class Bacteroidia; order Bacteroidales; family JAUNSR01; genus JAUNSR01. The sequence goes on along the minus strand of JAVVQG010000006.1, from coordinate 206,015 downwards.
ATTATTTACCATATCCGATTGTTTGTGCCAGCGTAATCTGGTCATCGGCCGATAAATTCAACTCTTTACTCAATGCATTGCGATTTATCATTGCCCGCACGACACAATTCAGATTGTCCGACGCACAAAAAAGATACACGTTTTGGGCAATAAAACCGGTATTAGCGTATACTGCAGCCAACGCATCCTCTTTATTCTTTCCGGACACTTTCTTCATATCGGCTACATATACAAGATTCAGAGGAGCTAGAGCCACAAAATCCTGATCCCCTGTCAACTTCCGCAAATCTTTCTTCACTACCAATTCGAGTTGATTTTTTCGAGCCTCGTAACGATACGTCCCATTTGCAAGAAAAACATAGATCGTAATCTCCTGCCGGTCACGTGACGACGGAGCAGTACGTTTGTTCTCCCGATTGTATCCCCAACCAGCCCATAACAGATTCGATAACGTTTGCATCGAAAGGGACTTATCCTGCATGAAATTACGCGACGATTGTCGCTCATTAAGAGCCTCCATCAACGGTTTACCACCGCTCTTCTGAGGTTTTGGTAACTGGATGTTCTGAGCGCTCAATGCAAGCATAAAAAAAGAAAAGAGCGAAGTAATAAAAAACGTCTTCATATAAAATGTATTTAATAAATTCTTTAGGATTGTCACGATGAAACGGCTTCTTCGGACCTATTACTTATTCAAACCGATTCAGCTTTTCGCTAGTTCATCATGGAAACGGCGGCGGTATAGTGGGATTCATTCGATTATTATTTCTTTTTTGGATAATCAGGTCCTTCACAACAGGACCAAAATCAATACCAATTTTCGTATCCTTATTGATACGGTAATAAGGTATGGCCACAGGCACTGTTTCCCAACGATTCGAGAAATTATCATAATAACGGTTTGCACCTAATTCAACTCCCCACCGGTCTGTTATATCGTAAGAAAAAGTTGCACCGAAATTATAATTTGCATAACCATTCTGAACCACTACCGAGTATCCCCCTAAAATGTGCAGTGCCAGTTTATCCGAAAGCTGATAATTTATCCTTGCGGCACTCCCCACCATTTGACTGAACTGATAAGGTGCCGAGAATTTCTGTGTATAAAGTTGGTATTCTATTGACAAACGGTCATTCAACGCCTGTTCATAGGTAAGTCCCGCACTGTTTAATTGTCCTAATCCCAATAGATTTTCCTGCCGTCCGAAACCATAAAGCGCACCATTTCCAAAACTTCCAATCAAACCGCTCACCTGAAATTCTCCTTTACGAATAGTAGCCTGCTCCGCAAATAAAACATTGGGATAAACCGCCTGATACCGATAGCGAAAGGCCACTGAATTCGCAAGAACAGGATCATATTGCCAATCCGGATCAATCAAGAACGAATCCATTGTTGCTTCCAAAGGCAATGATTCCGATTTTGGCGTATCAAACTTACCAATTCTCACCGTGTCGATCCGAACCGTATTCTCCTGACCAACAAGAGGTGCAGTTATCATACCAACATACAAAAGAAGAAGTGATTTCAAATATCCGAGCATCTTCTCGGAAAAGAATACTGTTTTCATCGGCCTGTTATTTAAAGGTTAACGGATCAGTGAAGCGATAGACACCTCTAAATTACATTTTTTAAAATAATTACGAATAAAACAGTATATCGAATTCCTTTCTATCCGAATTAAATGAAAAATTCGTACGATGAACCGATTCATACAGCAACTTGTTTCTTATAGTGAAGAGATCAACCGATATGAAACATGAAAAAATACATCATCTTACTGATATCCACCCTTTGCTTCCTCTTTATTCTCCTTTTGACGCCTCCCGCTCACATGAATCCGGCCACATGGCGTATGATTGGAATAACCTTTTACGTCGTTACACTTTGGGTTACTGAAGCGCTTCCGCTCCCTATCACCTCTTTACTACCCATCTTATTGATGCCCCTTTTAGGCATCATGTTACCTGCAAAAGCGACTACATCCTATGGTGCCCCGATGATCTACCTCTTGCTTGGAGGTTTTCTTTTTGCCGCGGCATTAAAAAAATGGCATTTACACAAACGATTTGCTTATACCTTATTAAAATGGTTCGGAAACTCACCAAGAGGAATGGTTCTTGCCTTTATGTTGGTATGCGGATTTCTTTCAATGTGGATCAGCAACGGAGCTGTTGCGCTGATGATTACACCGATCGGTGTAGCATTCATTGGAACGATCCTTAATGCCGACCCTGAGAAACCAGAAGAGACCTCTCATCCGGCAAACGACCCGCAACGGTTCCGCTTCAGCAAATCAATTCTTTATACAATCGCCGTCGGATCCACAATCGGAGGTATGGCCACCATCATCGGGACACCTCCCAATGCGTTGATGGCAGGGATGCTCTCCTCCCTATTCAAAGTGGACATTACATTCTTTGATTGGTTGAAAATCGGTCTTCCCATCGTACTGATGCTCCTTTTTATCAGTTGGTTGATAATTACCCGCCTGTTTTTCAACACAGGCACGCTCAAGCTCCCGGAAGCAGGGGAAATCTGCAAAAAAGAGTTGGCTCAAATGGGAAGGATGACACTTCCGGAAAAGAGAACACTCTTACTCTTTGCCTCCACCGCATTTCTTTGGATGATCTGCGGCACATTGAATGCACCTTTGAACCGTTACGTTTCAGACACATCCATCGCAATTTTCGGAGGTGTGTTACTTTTCATAATCCCCTCCGGTCTATCAAAAAACGAAAAATTACTTGATTGGGATTCCGCTAAAGAGCTGCCTTGGGGCGTTTTGCTTTTAGTGGGAGGAGGAATCTCCCTGGCTCACGGTTTCGAAACGTCCGGACTGAATCAATATGTCCGTTCGGAATTAGTGGGAATCGACATAAAAAGCCCATTCTTATTTATCGCACTCTGCACCTTTCTTGCCGTTGTCATTACTCAATTCGCACCCAACATGGCTGTAGCAACACTCATGATTCCGATAATGGGTGTTGCCAGCGGCATAATCGGATTGCCTCCTCAGGTAGCAATTATGCCGGTGGTTTTAGGTGCTTCACTCTCTTTTACCATGCCGGTCGGTACGCCGCCGAACGCGATTGTCTACGGTCAGGGAATTTTAAAGCAAAGCGATATGATTCGAGCCGGTTCGATCATATCGCTCATCAGCTGGATCGTTGTGATGGGAGTTTGCTACCTGTTGACTTTTCCGAAATAATCATTTTGTCTACGACGGTAGAAATGACAGATTCGAGAGCAACGTAAAGAAGTATCTTTTATTTATCGACATCGCGCTATGCTGTTTTTTCTTGTATCTTCGCGTCCTGTTTTGTGCGGATGAGTTGCCGGACGAATTTATGAAGTAAAAATTAGAATGAACAATATGAGAGGATGCACTACTTCAAACCAAATCAGTTGCGGATTGGATTTCGGAACCTCGAACTCCGTTATTTCACTTACCGATAAAGCCACATGCAAGGAGATATTCTCCTATTCGGCGAATTCCATTCTCTATTTTCCCGAAGGAAATGATTTTGATTGTTTTGTAGGCAAAGAAGCGCAGGAGAAATACGTAGAAGAAGGGATGCGAGGTCGTTTGCTGAAGTCCGTCAAAACATTATTACGGCAAGATAATTTCCTATATACCTGGATCGGAGGGCGAAAAGTAACGCCAGATCAATTGGTGACCTATATCATATCACATTTGAAAGCGAAAGCTGAAGAATTCTGCGGAAAGGAAATAACCGAAGTCGTATTGGGCAGACCGGCTGTTTTCTCTGAAGATCCCCAAAAAGAGAAGATCGCGGTAGATCGTCTCCTGCTGGCAGCCAGAAATGCGGGCTTCCGGGATATCACACTCCAATTGGAACCTATCGCAGCTGCATTTGCCTACGAAAGCACCTTGGATCATCCTCAGAATGTATTGGTAGCCGATTTCGGTGGAGGTACTTCAGACTTCACAATCATACATCTTTCTCCCGAGAAAGTAGGATTGAGTAATCGCGAAGAAGACATCCTTGGTCACGACGGCGTCTACATCGGAGGAGACCTGTTTGATTCTGAAATCATGTGGCACAAAATCACACCGCATCTGGGGCGTGGCGTGATGTATAAGGATTACAACAAAGAAGTAGCCATTCCTACTACACTGTTTTGGGATCTACGAAACTGGGAAAAAAGTTTCTTGCTCAAAAACAGCAAGAATCGCCGGATGATGGATAAGTTTTATGTCTTCTCGGGGAATAATGCGCGTATTGACAATGTACGCCGACTCATAGACCACAACTACGTGTATTCACTCTTTAAGATTATTGAACAGGCGAAAATCGAGCTATCAAAACAACCTGAATCAGAAATTAATTTTGATAAACTGGCTGTCGAAATCCATGATACTTTCCGTTATGAGGAATTTGAAGAGATGATTACAAAACACATGTCCGATATTGAACGGTGTATTCTTCAGTTACTCCATACAGTTGGATACGATGCATCGCAAATTGATTCGGTCTTTCTTACCGGCGGAAGCAGTCTGGCTCTTCCGGTACAAAAATTGCTCGGTTCTATCTTTGGAGAAGGAAAAATTCAACAGGGAAATACTTTCAACAGTGTGGCACAGGGATTATCCCTCAGTGGTGGAGAGAAATAATCCTCCCCCACCGGTAATAATTAGGTTGCTTAGAAGTCCGCCTTTTTCTCTATTGTCAGAAATTTCCCGGTTACCGGGTGTTTGAACTTCAACATTTCGGCATGCAGATGCAGACGCGTATCCTTCACCCCATAAAGTTCATCCCCTACGATGGGACAATTCAAACCCGACGCATGCGAAGCGTGTACGCGAAGCTGATGCGTACGTCCCGTATGCGGGTAAAAGGCGATACGGGTGCGATTAGCGGTCCGTTGTAACACCTCAAAACGCGTAATCGCAAGTTTGCCATACGTCTCGCTTACAATTTGACGGGGACGATCAAGGGGATCCAAACACAGAGGCAAGTTAATCACCCCTTTGTCCGCCGTAACAATGCCCTCCAGCACTGCCGTATATCGCTTTTTAATGGAGCGTTCCTCAAATAAAGCCTGTAACTCTTTATGCACCTCTTTATTTTTTGCGATCAGTAACAAGCCCGATGTAGCCATATCCAAACGGTGCACGATCAGCGGACCGGTAGCATCCGGATAGAGACGCGTTACCCGTTCGAATACAGACTCTTTCTCTGACTTGCCCGGTACGGAAAGCATCTCCTCCGGTTTATTCACAACCAAAAGGTACGCATCTTCATAAACGATCTCAAGTTCCGTATCGCGATGACGATCCTCGAGTAACGGATTCGGATCCACCTCCAAACCCACAAGCATGTGTCCCAAAATCGGCTCGCATTTACCTTTACATGCAGGATAATAATTTCCGTGTCGCCGAATCTCCGATTTCGGGGAGTTACCCCACCAGAATTCTGCCATCGCCAATGGTTTGAAACCTTTTTGATAAGCATATTGCAACAACTTCGGCCCCGCACACTCTCCGGCACCGGCCGGAGGCATCTTATTCGGAACACACTCAAAGATCGATGGAATCCCTTTCGGCTCCCCTTTTGCATTCAACATCTTAAAGCGATCAAAAATCTGAAGTTGCAAAGCCGCCGAGCGACGTTTCCGCTCCTGTTTCAGCACCTCTATCCGCGCAACGAATGCATCGTATTCTTGCTGCAGATCTGCAATGCGCTTCCTCCATGACTCCTCCAATTGTTTGAACAGCTTTTTATCGTTGACACTCTGACGCGCCAATTCAATCAGCTCGGACTCATCCGGATTCTCAGAACGGCGCAATTTTCGAGATTGGCGGTTCTGACGCATTTTTTCACGTGCTTCATCTATTTCTTGAACGGAAAGCGCTTTTGCTTCCTCTAAAGCCTCTTTGCATTGTAGAAAAGCGGAATCTGATAACAGTTGAGACACACGGGTATTAATTGCTGATATTTCCTGTTCTCCCTGAATAAAAAATCCCTCGGGATGCAGTAAATCATATACGGGAGGTACAAAATTAGGATGCAGATTCTTTCCCTCCAGATTACCGGAAAAAGCGGCCAGATACCCAATCTCCCCCGAAGGAGTGGCAACTACCAGCACACCGAACATCTTACCCAGGCGAAGTTCCTCCTCCCATTGAGTTTGAGAAGCGATATATTGCTTTATCTCCTCACATGCAATCACACATAGCGGATGGGGAGTATAATGAAACGGAAACGTAAAACGTTCCGGCAATTGAATATGAGAAACGGATTGTGAAAATCTTAGAAGCATATTACATTAAAAAACAAGCCCCGAAAGAGATTTCAGGCGGCGTAACAAAGATAATCATTTTCTTTCGGAGTGAATGAAAGACACCCTATTCACGCCCTTTTTATCGGAATAAGAGCACTTTATGTTGCATTTTTTATTTTATTTGCATTTCTCTATTTTTAAACCTTAAACAATATCCTTTTCATGCAAACCAAGCTACTATTTCTGATTCCGTTTTTATCCCTTTCAACCCTTGCGAATTACGCTTCAACCGGCAACCCTTCGTGGCACGAAGCAAGCACGCAGGCAAAACCCGAAACTTCCGCTTTATTCGTTCCTGTCAACGGCAATACCTACCTGACGGGTGGTAATGAACCGATTCGGCGAGGAAAGATCCAGAATTGGAGCAATCCGGAAACTGTTTATTCCACTTATTTCAAAGTATCGAAAACCGGAGAACTCAAATTAGCGGTTAAAGGGAAAGCGGCTACACCGGGAGCTGTCATCCAGGTCAGCTGTCTGGGCAAAAAATTCCGTGTCAAACTTCCGAATGAAGAACAGGAGGTTGCAATAGGTACGCTCCGAATCAAAGAACCCGGATATGTTAAAGTGGATATCAGCGGAGACAAAAAAAGCAAAGGTGAATTCGGATCCATCAGCGGACTGTGTCTCGAAGGATCTGCAGCGGCCGAACCGCTACATTATGTGCATGATTTTGAGCCCTATTGGGGGATGCGCGGACCATCCGTACACATGGGATATGCGCTTCCGAAAGAGGAGATTGCATACTTTTACAACGAGGTGACCGTGCCGAAAGGAAATGACGTAATTGGCTCTTACTATATGGCCAACGGATTTGGCGAAGGTTATTGCGGCATTCAGGTGAATTCAGAAACCGAACGCCGTGTGCTGTTCTCCGTATGGAGCCCATTTGATACACAAGACCCCAAACTAATTCCCGAATCAGACCGGATCGTGAATACTCAGCGTGGAGAAGGCGTGCACATCGGAGAGTTCGGAAATGAAGGTTCCGGCGGTCAAAGCTACCTCATTTACCCCTGGAAAGCGGGAAATACGTATCGTTTCCTCACGAAAGTCACACCAGACGGAAAAGGAAATACCGATTACACCGCTTGGTTTTATGCTACGGATGAAGGCAGATGGCGACTTATCGCATCCTTTCGCCGTCCGAAAACCAATACTTGGTACCGGGGCGCACACTCCTTCCTCGAAAATTTCAGTCCCACACAAGGATGGATCACCCGTAAAGTACTCTTTGGGAATCAATGGGCACGAACAAGCAAAGGGGAATGGATTGAGTTGACCGACGGACGCTTTACCTGCGATGCGACTGGAAATGCCAAAGTACGCATGGATTATACCGGCGGCAGTGAAAAAGAGTATTTCTTCCTACAGAACTGCGGTTTCTTCAATGAGAACACACCATCAGGGACCAAATTCGAACGTAAGGTCAGCGGCAAGAAACCGGGAACCGACGTTTCATTACCCGACGGAATCTGATCAGATAGGGATGTAGAAAAAGCGTATCCCAAAAAGAAATAAAGTGAACCCCGAAAGTTAAACAAAAACCTTTCGGGGTTTATTATTGAAAAACGATCAATAATTAATGACTACTAAGAATACAATTTCGGAAAAGTTTGATAAAGGAAGGCAATCATATTAATGGGTGCAAGAGAAACCGACAAAACCACTTTATTAAAGAATCAGTTTCCTAACAATGATGACGTTTTATGGCTGAATGGGCGAAAACAAGATGTTCAAATAATATTTTCAAATATTTCCGCGACTAGATTAATGGCTCTTTTCGGAAATAAGAAATATATCGTGATTGACGAAGCGCAACGAATAGATGATCTTCGGCTTCGGCTAAAACTAACTACCGACTAGATAGAATATATTCAACTAGTTGCAACCGATAGCTCTTCATCTCTTCTCGAAACGAGAATTTTATTTTGGACTCTCTCGACTATTCCTTTATTAAAGAAGAAAAGAATGGCAGGTAATATTTAAATTTCCCAATAATAGGAATGCCTAGTGCCGAACTGGTCATTACTATTGTAGTAAAATGATTATCATACTCAGTGTTATGGAACTATCTGATCACAAAGTTTATTTAGAGTCTCAAAATCATAGAAAAACAAATTCTGTTTAACTTTTCTCCAATAAAAGTTTGCAAGTCCACTTTTATATACGCTAATTACTCATTATGCAATTTTGAAGGGTGAAATTATCAAAATAGCAACGTAATAGCCTAAGTTGAATCTAAGATCCTCCATAAAATAGCTATTAATAGCTCCTTAAAATAGCACTCTGATTCGTTCTCTCAATAGATATATCGCTTCTTTCTGACTTTTTCCCATATCCAAAGCTGTAAATTACTTTTAGATTAATATTAAATCCATTATTCTCATTAAAATTGAATATACTCTTATTGTAGCAACCGTAGTCCATTGTGATATGGTTTCTATCGTAACGATTAAATGGATTTCTTACAAATGTTTCTATTGACCAAGAATTATGATTCCATCTAAGTTGAATCTCATAAAGAGGGCTACGATGAATCATATATGGTTCTCTAATATCAAGAGTGGTATATGGAGTATGATAATTCAGCTTCATCATCCAATCACCCAAAAGATATGTCGCTGATAATCTAAGCCTTATTATATTTCTAGACAAATTATATTGATTACCTCGCATCATATTATATTCTTCAATAGCTGAAGCACTGAGTCGGAATCTATTCTCAAAAGCATTGTATGCTATTGTAGCAGTAAACATATTTCCATAGAATGTACCATCATTAACCGATGTGTTGAAAATTATATTATTGTCAGCGAAAAATGAATGAACGATGTTATCGAAATAGATATAATTATTATAGGATGCATTGATCATAAAGCTCCCAAATTGCCCGTTATAGGATAATGTATTACTCAGAACATTTAGAGGAGTTATTTCGGGATTTCCCTTTATTGACTCAAAAAAAGAAATAGGGATAATCATTGAGTTTTTATTTGAAGGATTAAACAAGGTATGTGTATAAAATCCATTCAAAGAGAGTGCATGCTTTTGATTAAAGGTATAATTAATACCATAGAAAAAAAGTGGATTATTATAATTATAATGTTTATCATTAAGACTCACTGCCGAATTAGAGAATCCACCCGAGACATAATAATAATAATTTTTCTTAGAACGGCTTAGCTGTAACTGTGCAGAACTTAAAATGGTAGTAAGAGATTGATATCCTGAAGATGTACCAGCATATACATCCTTAAATCTACTGTAATCATTTGCTAACGAAGCAGATAATGCAAATTTATTTTTTGTTGTCTTATAATATTGAATTCTACCTTTTGTTGAATAAATCTTTTCATTTACCTGGGATTCTATAAGTTTATGCCCCGTTTCATTATATTTCCCTAAATATCTATTGTTACTATAGGACGCAGTTCCTGTTAAATCGAGAGTCTGATCACTAGGAAGCCATAATGTATAATTAGCATAAATTGTAGGGATGAAATTTTTACTCTCTGAAAATATTTCTCTCTGCGCTTCATTATTGTATTTACCCCAATATTCAATATGATCTTTCATTCTCATATTTGGTACAGACTGACTGTTTAATATAATATGAGTATTAAATCGATAATTCTTACCGGTAGATGTGAGTTTGAACTTTCCCGCCTGATTGTTAGTTCTACGAAATGACGAAAATCCAGAGAAATTACGAGAAAGTACACTTTTGTCGTCGAACGTAAAAAATTCGTTTCCTTCAGAATAACTATGATCTCGTGACCAATCTCCAGATGCAGTCAACGATATTGTCATCTTATTTTTCGTAAAGTCTGTGAAAGCAATATAATCTCCATACTTATAAACAAATCCTTGACCAGCTGAAAGATAAACATTCCCCCCAAAATCTAGCTGCACAGTAATAAAGTTAATTACTCCCCCTTTTCCAGCATATTTACCCTCAGGGTTACGTATATATTCAATGCTTTGTATATTTTCGGATCTAAGTGTAGCTATATCTTCAGAAAGTACTTCCATACCGTTAATACATATGACTATTTCTGAACCACTTTGTGTTGTTATCTTGTTTATTTGTGGCAATATATCAAGTTCGGGTATTTGCATTATATTCAGAAGTTCAAAGCTATTAGCAGAATGCTTCTTTTCTAAGGAAGTAGGAATCAATATCGTTTTATCAGATTTCTCTATTTTCCTCTCGCCTTGAACAGTGATATCGTCCAATGCTTGTATATTTTCATCTAACTGGATTACTCCAAGATTTGTAGATTTCGTAAGATTTATCTCTTTCGCATATGTTGTATAGCCAACATAAGACACTTCAAGTTTATAATTACCGGATAACATATCTTTAATTTCAAAGACTCCTGTTTTATCTGACATGCACCCTGTGTAGTTAATTGTATCTTGAAGCGAACGAAGAATGATTGTAGCACCCGAAAGCGGATTGTTATCTTGCCGTTTAACGATTCCCTTGATACTATTTTGAGAATTGACAGTAATTGAAAATAGTAAAATAAGTAAAAAACAATACCTTTTATGCATAAATTCGTTCTTATATTGATGAATCTGAGATTTGTTTGTTGCCATTTGAATGTTATTTTTTATCAGTATCTAATTATATAAAAAGAAACGTTATACCAAAAATTATAGTTGTCTGAATTATATAAAAGGTATATTTCTTTCCATACATCAACAGATCAAAAAGAGTTCTGAGAATAATAGCTTTAACGAAAAGTTCTATTTCTAAGACTCAAAAATTTACAACAACAAAAATAAGATTACTATAAAAAAACACTTAAAACAAACACTTACAAAACCCAAACAAGTACTGACATTTCCCTGACAATTACTTATCAAACTTAATAAGACGATAAAAATGCCCTTTTTCGGCTAAAAGTTGCACATTATATTTATTTATAACTGGTTTCAAACGTCGTACAAGAGTATATAAAGTTTCCTTTGCATTTTCTTTTCTAGGCCACAATGTATCACATATCTCATCAACTGAGATTCTATGATCATGTTTCCCAAGAAACATGATCATGATTTGTCTCTGCATTGGAGTGAAACAAATTATATCATTATTCTCATTGAAAAAAGTTTTATTCTCTTTTGAATAGGTCAATCCTCCCATAGTAATAAAACCATTTTCATTAGTAATTATCCTTGAAGATTTATTTTTATTATAAAATATCGTGGAGATCATTCCCCAAAATAAGCTAACAAACAACAATATTAAGGAGGATTTCTGTTCGGACATAAGAAAAATTGTACTCCTAGTACAATTTGAATAAGCTCTTATGTATAATCTATCTTGTCCACTTTTATACGTCATCGTATCACTACAAAAAGAGGTTTTGCTGATTTCATCAGTACATAAAGAAATATAAGCACACTCCTTAAGAGGAATTATCTTAAGATTAGATCTATATCGCGATAAAGTATCCTTTGTAATATATTCATGTCCACAAGATTGTATAGTTGTAGCTAAAGCTTGATTTAGATCTTCAATAATACTTTCTTTTTTCAATGTGTAATTCGTCCAACTCAATAATACTGATAGAAATAATATCAAAAAAAAGATGATAAACTTTGTAATCGGTTTCATTCCACTATACACTTAGGTTAATAATAACAAATATAAATATTTATTTTTAATGCAATTCTGGTTGTCAGTTCAAATCCTTCCCAAATAACGCTGGAAATACTGACTATATTATTCATTCGTTTCATTAACATATTTTAAGCAACAATAAATTTTTCGTCATCTCTTCATCTAATAACAAAAACGGAGCCTCTCCCTTAGTAACTCTATGCTTCGATCTAAACATAAAATTGCTAAGGCATAGTCTCCGCAATGATTCAGACATCTTTAGGAAATTCGAATGGCATTACACTGAACTATTCCATCCTCTTGAAACTCATTTCTTTTTAATAATCTGGCGGATATCATCCAGCGTCATCTCTCCGAGGAGTTGGATCATCACGAATTCACTTTTCTCATTTACCAGAACGATCATCTCCTTAATGACCTCCTTATTTTTGGGAAGAGTATAAAAAACGACGTCGCTCTCGTCGTCCTTCACCTTCATAAGCGGCTCGTATCTTTTATTATTATCCACGCGTTCGGTATCTTTTTTCATGCGAGAAGCGATTGCGGGGTCTTCTGTTGTGAGAATATATATCCCTGTGAGTTTTGAACTTATCTTACTGATATCCAAGCCATCGAATTTCATATCAAAATTGGAGATCAATTGCAACATCGACTTTGAGATGTAAACGGAAGTCACTCCCTTCATCTCTGAATACTTGTCGTACATCTTATTGTTTTCGGCCAATACGATTGAACTGAAGCTTAACAACAGTAGTAACAGAATATATTTTGATTTCATTTGTATATTATTTAACATCAAGCCCAAATGCGCTTAATCGAACTGTTTATCTAATATTTCTCGTGTTTTTTCTATCGGACGCTCTAATTTACCAACCTCATCCAACCCCTCGTTGAGATTACCGGAAACTAAGGCGAGTACCCGCTGGGCCTCATCATACGCTTCTTCGGGCGACGAGTAGGTATCTACATAATGTACGGTTGGAGTAGCGGGTTCACTAAACCAAAACGATAAACCCAATAGTAAAGCGATGCCGGCGGCAAACGCACCAATCCGAAAACCGATAAAAAGAGAGGGTCGGGAGGAGTTACCATCAATAAGCCGAACCAATTTTCCCTCAAGCGATGCGGGAACGCTCACCCGGGATGGTCGGTTTAATCGCCGAAACAACTCCGCGTCCGCCTCCAGATGAGGTGGTACCGATTCATTTTTAAAGTAGTGCCACAATTGCTGCTCCTCTTCGGGAGTAGTTGTACCGTCATAAAACTTATCCAACAGCTGCTCTATTTCATCTAATCTCATGACAATTCATTTTTTGAAGTTGTTCCCGTAATTTTTCCTACCACGCGATAATAACACCCGTATGTTAACCGCATTGAGTCCCGTGACCTGCTCAATCTCTTCCATCGTACAATCATTGATATGACGTAGTTGCATCACCGGTTGCTGTGGTTCGGGGAGTCTTTCCATCAACCCCTCTACACAGCGGAGTTCATCTTTCGCTTCAAGTCGCTCTTCCGGAGTGAATTCTTCCGGAGCTTCCTCCCTTCCGCTGATAGATTCCAAGACGTGGTGACGTACCGACTTCAACTTATCCAGGCATCTGTTCTTCACCAGCGTACAGCAATATGCTTCGGCATTGGCGATAACACTCAAGTCTTTGCGTCGTTCCCAAAGCTGGAGATAAACATCCTGAAGGAGATCTTCGGCATCCGCTTCACTTTCCAAAAAACGGAAAGCGATCCGATACAATTTCCGATGGTAAGGCAGGAACAATCGTTTAAATGTTTCTGCATCCATATTATTTGTATTTCTTTACCAGGTCGCCGACCAGTCCGGTCTTTATTTTTCCCGTTATTTTTATCAGCGATGCTTCCTCTCCTGTCACCATAATCACTAATTCACGAATGAAATCGTCTTGCCGTTTCAGAAAAATACGCACATTCTCCTGCTCCTCTTTTAACTCCATAAGAAGTTCGTAACCCGGAAATTTCACTTGATCCGCCTTCTTCAGAAAACGGCTTTTCACTTCTTGTGAACAAGCATTGAGATCAAGTACCCGCACAGATTTCACGGCGCGGATTATTTCTGAATCATCTCCTGATCCGCAGAACGATTTGATTAGAGACATCTCAAAAGAGTTCAGATGCACCTCTTCCACTCCGCTCTTTCCGGAAAATTCATTGAAAAGAGTATTAACGTCCTTGGTATATCCAAGCAATGCATGGAGGCACAACACCAGGATTAAAATCAGTTTTTTCATTGGATTCTGTTTTTCAATTAACAAATAGACAACCGGTTACTACTTAATAGACGATCAAATCGGGGATTTGTTACAATCCGTTGGTATTTATTTAATAGAATGGGATAAAAATGAGACTCAGTAAACCACAAAAGAATTAATCTTATTGCGAATCAATTTCGATTTGACGTAATAACATGAAATTTATTATGAAATATGAGAATACTAGTTTAATGCCCATTGAATTGGTATAAATTAATTATAGAAACTATTCTTACAATTAGTATCTCAAAAACGATCCATGGCTTCTTTACCGGCTTGGCTTCCTTTGTATTTATTTATTGCTGTGTTGAAATAATAGCGAAGAGTCAATGATATCTCTCTTTTATCGAAATGGTAATGGTTTTTCAACTCCGTTTGGGGCATAAGTACCTGATATGCATTTATATTCTGATTGAAAACATCGGAAACAGCTATCTTTGCTTGTAGTGATTTATTGAAAAAGTTTTTAGTTACCCCAATGTTTACAATAAAACTGTCATCATAAACATAAATAGTAGTATGGTGTCCTTTGCCGGAATACTCTGCATCCATATTTATCATAAAGTCAAGAGGCAGTTCTAATACATTATTAAAAGCCGCAAAGAATAGTGGTTTATTCATTTTTAGATCCTCTGTTCCAACTAATAGATCTAAACTTTGCTTTGTAACCCCACCATTTAATTGAGGTTTCCAAACTCCAAAAGTGGGAGCTACAGCAAAAAAGGCAGTCAACGTTGATAGTTTTTTGAGATTATTATGTGTAACAACAGATACTTTGGGATCTCGATCATAACGATCTATCCATGTAACAATAGCATCTTTTTGATGCGTGTAACTTACAAATAATTGGCATATTTTCCATACAGTCGTAATAGACACGTCCTGCTTCATAGTTGGCTTTAGATAAGGGTTTCCTGTTTGGATCGTCAGACGATTCGCATATAATAAGTTGTTGCTTAGTTGACTATAAGATGGTCGTATAACTTTTGAGTTGTAATTTAATTGGAGGCTGAATTCACCCAATAAGGTAGAGAAAGAAACGTCCGGAAACCATTGGCGGTAATGTCTGCTCTTGTCAATTGCTTTTATAGCATCTGTTAAATAATCATAGCTAGCATCTTCATAGCGAATACCTACCGATAAATTGCCAATTTGGGTATTGAGTCGATAAGCCGAAAATAAAGCTATATTTTGCTCCTTAACACCCACACGAGAAGAGAAATCAAGTAAATCATCATTTTGATATTCATCTGTTCGTGAAATATTTACAAACTCCACTCCTGCCATGATCTCTCCTTTCCCGAGAGAATAAGACAGTTGTAGTTTCGATGCCCAAAGAGTATTTTTCAGATAATTCATACTATGAATTATCCTGTTTCCAAGTTCCTCACTGATTTCTGTATTTACATTGTGCGTTGTCTTTCGAACATTCATAAAATCATTATTGAAGTCGACCGATAGCTTATCTATCTTGCCCGCATAATAGAGGTTAACTTGAGAAGCGGGATTATTTCTGATCTCTTTTAGTTCGTTATTCTTCCATCTGTCATATAGAACCCCATTCGTGTAAATATCACTTCCTAAATTGATATTGTCTGTTTCATATTTAGGAGAACTATTCAAGTCGTAGCGAAATCCAATATTGTGGTTAGAATTGATTTCATACGAAGTTCCGAAAGAACCATTTAAATTGTTCGTTAGAAAAACACCATCTATGACATTGACTTGCCTCCACAAGGTGTCAATATGCGCAATCTGAGCAATGTTTCCTTTTTGTGTCGAAGTTATATCTGAATAATAAATATTTGCAAAGATATCTAGTCCCCCATTGCGATAGTTGGAGTTAATTTGGTTGACATAATCCTGATTTTTCCAAGTATAGAAACTTGAACGGATATTAAAACTGATCCCATCTCCTTGTTGTTTTTTTGTTGTAATATTTATGACTGCTGGGACAGTAGCATCGTAACGGGCTCCAGGGTTTGTAATTACTTCTATATTTTGAATTTCCTTGGCGCTCAAGTTATCAAGTTCGGAGGCATCACGCACCTCACGGTTATTTATGTATATTCGTGCTTTACCTTTACCGAAGACCTCAAAGTTTCCATCATCTCCTGTCACCATTGGTATTCTTTTTAGCACCTCATTGCCGCTCCCCATTTCACTAAGGATTGTATTCGCAACAGGTGTTTCTACTCCGTTGGTTGTTATTCGGGATATGGGTCTCTTTCCTTTAATCACCACTTCACTAATTGAAACTGAATTTTCTTCAAGGATTATCCGCTGATTTATTACAACCGGCACATAGCTTGTTTTATATCCTACGAACGAAATTTGCAAAAGAAGGCCTTCTTCAACCTTTCTTTCAAACTCAAAACGTCCCTCTAGATCCGTAATGGCGTAATTAATTTGAGTTGTATCCGGTAAAGAGCATAGTACAACAGTAGCAAAACTTACAGGAATATTTTCCATATCCACAACTATACCGCTAATTGTTTGAGCAGATACTCCAATCGCATAAAGAAACAAATGAATCAATAAAATCAACTTTTTCATGTAGAAATTCTATTTTTACGCATTAAAAGGACCTCAATTAATTTATGAATGTCACATAGAATTGATTCTATGAATTTGGAAAAATCGCAACATGTGATAATTCGATTAACAGCTTTCAGCTTAATTCTGTAACAAACTTATTTTATAAAAATTTCAAACCTTGATTCCGGAATGGCATAAGCATGATTTTATTCGATACGTGGAATTATATTAATGCTATAATTATTGAGGACTATATATGTTACTTTGCAAGTATTTGATATAATTGACTAATATAATATAAATTAAACGTATTGCGATAAATTATTAATAAAAGATCAAATAGTCAGCATCACGTAGCATCCCGAGCAGGAATAATACACCAAACATATCCTATTGCTTCTCAATACTTTATTTATATGGATTTTTTGGCATCAAGGTCAAAAGCACCATCTATATATAACTTTAGTTGGGTATCTCAGCTTTAGATAAACTGTGGGGATTTCATTTTCACCAATTATCAATGAGTAATTCAAGCACATAATTTGAACTTTATTGGAATAATCAGTATTATATCAATATTTTTGATACCTTTACATTAATAAACAAATCATCACTAATACCAACAACACGATAAACAACGATTCATCCAAAAAATAATATCATTCCAATTCACACATTAGATTCGTTAAGACAGAAGAGTTATTATAATTTCACGAAGAGCAGCTCTATATATTAAGATAATTTTCACTACAAAAGCAAATTCGAAAGCTGCATTTATTAACATTACGCTGCAAAAATATACAAATAACGGTTAACAATAAACCGGAAACAACATATTAATT
The DNA here is from genome assembly GCA_036655355.1 of Bacteroidales bacterium. Lineage (GTDB taxonomy): Bacteria > Bacteroidota > Bacteroidia > Bacteroidales > JAUNSR01 > JAUNSR01. The sequence continues at coordinate 188,411 of JAVVQG010000006.1, read as the reverse complement.
AACTTATAAGTCCTGCTTGTAAGTACCTACGCCCAGCAAGCGGTATGTCCCCCTATCTACAAATATCCCGAATCCTTTACAACGCTATTTTGCTCCTATAAAACTTAAAAGTGATCCTATACTTTAATGGTTTCACGGCGGTGAAACGAGCCTTCATCCCCCGTGAAACGAGCCTTCGTCCGCCGTGAAACGAAAGTTCATCCGCGGTTCCGACCACTTTTTGTAGTATCGCGTTGAAGTCTGGGTGGATTGGGACTTTTTTCCCCTCAAATCCGGGTTCATTTCTCTATTTTGGAACAAAAAGAAGGATTTTCTATAAGAAAACCGAGTATTTACCTTCCCTATTTAACCTAAAAGCAATTGTTAAATTTATTCACCTTCTTCGTGCGGGGTTGAGTTTTCTTCTTTTATCTAAGCGGCTATTTGGTTTAAATCACTTTCAAAAATGCATTTTTTTCTTTACCTTTAAATTAAGACGCATATTATATGCAATCCTGATGAAGTTATATAGATGGCGCATTTGACCTTAATGTAATAAATAGATTATATACAAATGAATACAACAAGAAAGAAATCAGAATTTCACATCCTAAGGATAATAGGTGTCGTATTCCTGAACCTATTTCTCTTCAATATCCTTGTGAATGCCCAGAGCCCAAAGAACAAGGTTTCTTCGATCGGTGCCTCGGATGAATATAAGAATATTTGGGGTATCGTCAGAGACGAAAGCGGGAACCCTTTAAAAGATGTTTCAGTCAAATTAACTTCCGGAAACGAAAAGACCACGACAAATAAAAATGGTGTATACTCATTATCTGCACCTATTAATAGTTCTGTTATTTATTCAAGTAACGGATATAAATCGGAAGTCAAAACAATCACCATTGATTCGAAACAAATAGATGTAAAACTGCAGAAAGGGGATGAAAAACAAACTTTAGATCCAAAGAGACCCGGAACTTGTTGTCAAGAAAACCATTGCGAGAATAACTTGGATTCTCAAAAAATATTCACCGTGGAGGAACCTCCTCATTTTCCGGGAGGTGAAGAAAAAATGAAAGAGTTTATATCAGTTAATTTAAAATATCCTGAAGCTGCAAAGAAGCAAGGGCTTAAAGGACGTGTCATCCTTTCTTTTTCTATTGAGACGGATGGCTCTATTCAAAATATTGAAGTCATAAGAGGTATTAATCCTTCTTTGGATAAGGCGGCTATAAAAGTTGTCGAATCCATGCCTAAATGGGTTCCGGGGAAAGAAAAGTCTAAAAGTGTAAAGACGCGCTATACCTTGCCCATTGATTTCAAATAGGAAATCTTCGAACCTCTCAATGAGTGGATAAAACTAATTCCCGAATTAGACAGAGATCTGTATATCCAAACTTTTTGGGAGCAATAGCGGAAAGTGGCATAACGAATGTACTCTTCCCCGGCAGTATGAACTAAAAAAGGCGAAACCGGAATAATCCGATTTCGCCTTTACTATTTTAGGTATCCGGTATGCGTTTTTCATCGCCACTTGAATGGGCGTGTCTGCAACACATGCCGTATCAAACCTGATGCCTCTTGCTTATAACGGAATATTTCCGTGTTTCTTAGGAGGGTTCGATACCGATTTATTCTTAGTCATCTCCAACGCCTGAATCAACTTATAACGAGTCTGACGAGGCAGGATGATTTCGTCGATGTAACCCAATTCGGCTACACGGTACGGATTTGCAAAATTCTCTTTGTAATCGGCAATAGCCTGTTTTTTCGTTTCAGCATCCGCATTACGATACAGAATATTTACCGCACCTTCCGCACCCATCACCGCGATTTCCGCTGTCGGGTAACACAAGTTGATATCCGCTCCGGTTTGTTTGCTCGACATCACGATATACGCGCCGCCGTATGCTTTACGGGTGATCAATGTAATTTTCGGCACGGTAGCTTCCGCATACGCATACACGATTTTCGCTCCGTGACGAATGATACCGTTGTGTTCCTGAGTAGTGCCCGGAAGGAATCCCGGTACATCTTCCAACGTAATCAACGGAATATTGAAACAGTCGCAGAAACGGATGAAACGCGAAGCTTTATCTGATGCATCGATATCCAGTACACCTGCCTGATAGTTCGGCTGGTTGGCTACGATACCTACCGAGCGTCCACCCAAACGAGCGAAACCAACTACGATATTTTTTGCGAAATGTGGATGAACCTCGAAGAAATAATGATTGTCCACTACCGATTCGATCAGATCTTTGATGTCGTAAGGCATGTTCGGATCGTCCGGAATCAGAGACATCAACGACTCGTCTTCACGACGGATATCGTCGGTGCATCCCCCTTTCGGAGCATCTTCCATGTTGTTTGAAGGAAGGAATCCCATCAATTCGCGGATTCCCATCAACACTTCCTCTTCGTTATTGCCCATGAAATGAGCTACACCGCTCTTGCTGGCGTGCGTCTGTGCGCCGCCCAATTCCTCTTTGGTTACATCTTCGTGCGTTACCGTTTTCACCACATCCGGTCCGGTTACGAACATGTGACTCTTCTCCTTCACCATGAAGATGAAGTCGGTCAATGCCGGCGAGTAACAAGCGCCACCCGCACATGGACCGAGAATCGCTGAGATCTGAGGAATCACACCCGAAGCCATTGTATTCTGATAGAAGATATTGGCATAACCGGTAAGCGACTCTACCCCTTCCTGAATACGAGCACCGCCCGAATCGTTCAGAGCGATCACGGGAGCACCGTTCTTAATCGCCATCTGCTGTACTTTCACAATCTTTCCGGCATTGGCCATACTCAATGAACCGCCATAAACTGTAAAATCGTATGCATACACATAAACCAAACGACCGTCGATGGTTCCATAACCGGAAATCACACCGTCGCCGGCGATTTTGGTTTTCTCCATGCCGAAGTTCGTACAACGGTGTGTAACGAATTTATCCAGTTCAGTGAAAGAGCCTTTATCCAAAAGCTTTTCGACACGTTCGCGGGCTGTCATTTTACCCTGCTCGCGCTGTTTCTGAAGTTTGTCAAGCCCTCCGCCAAGAGAAGCTTCCTGATCCTTCAGTTCGAATTCTTTATATTTTTGGTTGTTATCCATTGTCTTTGTTTTTAGTTATTCAAGTCCAGCTTGATCAAAACCTGGTCACTATTCACGGTATCGCCCTCTTTAACAAGGATCTCTTTGATGGTACAGTCTGTCGTTACTTTGTAGTTGCTCTGCATTTTCATCGCCTCCAACACCACTACGGTATCACCGGCTTTCACTGCATCGCCCTCTTTCACGGTTACTTTCACCACTTTACCCGGCATCGGAGAAGTGACTTTATCGTCTTGACTCTCCTCCTCTTTTCTGCGGGTGCGCAAATATTTGGCCTGTGTATCCACCACTTCCACATCAAACGATGAGAAAAGGGTATTTACCTTGTATTTCTTACCCATTTCGGCGCGAAGCACCTCGGCATTGTACGATTTCCCGTTGTGCAGGATGGAACACACCCCGTTTTCAGTCATCACGATATCCACTTCGTACAGCTTCCCGTCAATGGTCAGCTCCACTTTATTTCCATCTTTCGAGAGTAATTCGAGTTCAGCAACTCTTTTCCCAATATGTATTTCCATACGTTTATTAAATTCTTAGTACACCTTTCTGACGTCCGAACTCTCTCCAGCGGCTAATCGGACGATTATCCTCCGCACTGCCCGCATTGTTTTCTTCCAGATTCATCAGGTAATCGATATATGCGGCAATCATCGCCACCTCTTCCGATTCCTCCTGACCGTCTGTTTCGGGCTGAAGCAGGAAGTCGCTGTTCTTAGCGATAAAGCCGGTATCGTAACGACCTTCGGTAAAGTCCGGCGTATCCATGATACGACGCAGGTAAGCGATGTTGTTTTTTACCCCCGTAATCTTGTACTCGTGCAAAACGCGACGCATACGTTGGATGGCATATTCGCGGGTAGTGGCCCAAACGATCAATTTCCCGATCATCGGGTCATAATGCACGGGAATTTCATATCCTTCATACACATAACTGTCCAAACGCACGCCGATACCCTGCGGTTCGGTGATCTGTTTGATAATACCCGGCGAAGGCATGAAATTGAAGTTGGTATCCTCGGCACAGATACGACACTCGATGGCGTGTCCGCGCTGTACGATATCCTCCTGTTTGAAACGTAACGGCAAACCGTTGGCGATGTTGATCATCTCTTTTACCAGGTCGATACCCAACACCTCTTCGGTGATCGGATGTTCTACCTGCAAACGCGTGTTCATCTCTAGGAAGTAATAGTTACGGTTCTTGTCAACCAAGAACTCGATTGTACCGGCACCTACATAATCCACCGCTTTGGCCGCTGCAATAGCTCTATCACCCATCTCCTTACGGATTTCCGGCGTGATGAAGCAGGATGGCGATTCCTCTACGATTTTCTGATTACGACGCTGAACGGAACATTCACGTTCACACAGATGGATCACGTTGCCGTGTTTATCGCCAAGAATCTGGAATTCGATATGGTGAGGTTCTTCTACGAATTTCTCAATATATACGGTATCGTCGCCAAAAGAAGACAACGATTCAGATTTTGCAGTTGTATAAGCTTCTTCTACGCCGCTTTCTTCAAAGATGAGACGCATTCCTTTACCTCCACCTCCGGCAGAAGCCTTCAGCATGACCGGGAATCCGATTTTCTTACTCACCTCGATCGCCTCCTCCACACTTTTAAGTGGCTCTTTTGTTCCGGGAACAACCGGAACGCCGGCTTCGATCATTTTGATGCGGGCAGAGATTTTATCCCCCATCATATCCATGGTATCACCCGACGGACCGATGAATTCAATACCCTCCTGCGCACAACGGCGTGCAAATGCTGAGTTTTCCGAAAGGAAGCCATAACCGGGATGAATTGCATCCGCCCCATGTGCTTTGGCAACTTCGAGGATCTTGTCAGCACAGAGATAACTTTCTTTAGAGGCAGCCGGCCCGATACAGTAAGCCTCGTCAGCATACGCGACGTGTTTAGAGGTTCTGTCGGCTTCTGAGAATACCGCAATCGTACGAATACCCATCTCTTTACAAGAGCGCATCACACGTACGGCAATCTCTCCGCGGTTTGCTACTAATACCTTTTTTATCATATTCTACACTTTAAATTATTCAAGTGCTTTGCTCTTTTATCGGGTATTCCCACAAACGGAATCCCTTCTTAAAAGAAAGCACCGGGTCAAATGCCCGCAACAATCCTGTTGAACAAACTACGAGCGTTTCTCAACAACGATTGGTTTTCTGAATGGTGATTTGACTTAAAGACTAATTGAAAACTTTCTTTTTATACACAATACCTGATCATTCTGTTCCTGCTAAATAGGCGGAACAGAACTTTACGACGGGCAAAAATAGAAAAAAAAGTAAACGCTCCTGCAGAAGTTGCCTTTTCTTTCATATTATTCTGCTCATTTTCTTAAAAAGTGCGCAATGTAGTTTCATTCTGCAATTAATTTCATTTCAAAAAATTGCGGTTCAAATTAAATGGATTATCTTTGCCCCGCAAATAATTTTATTTACAACACATTTAATACATTTCAAAATGGCTACAAAGATCAGATTACAACGTCATGGTCGTAAAAATTACGCATTCTATCAAATCGTAATTGCAGATAGCAGAGCGCCACGTGATGGTAAGTTTATTGAAAGAATCGGTTCGTACAACCCGAACACAAACCCTGCTACTATCGATCTAAACTTCGAGAAAGCATTGTATTGGGTTCAGACAGGTGCACAGCCAACTGACACAACTCGCAACATTCTTTCAGAACAGGGTATCTACATGATGAAACACCTTCTTGGTGGTGTTCAGAAAGGTGCTTTCACTATGGAAGAGTGCCAGGCTAAATTCGAAGCTTGGATGAAATCTAAAAACGCTTCTGTTGATGCTGTTAAAGCAAAACTAAGCGACGCTAAGATTGCTGAGTTGAACGCTCGTATGGAAGCTGAAAAAGCTGTTAACGCTGCAAGAGCTGAAGCTGTTGCTGCGAAGAAAGCTGAAGCTGCTGCTGCTGAAGCTGCTGCTAACGCTGAAACTGCTGAAGAGGAAGCTCCTGCAGCTGAAAGTGCTGAATAATATTATTTACAGCATATTTCTTAAAGCCGTGCCCTTTGGGGTGCGGCTTTTTTATTTTCCCGTTTTATTCCCTATTTTTGCCTTATCAATTATCAACCAAAATCTGGACTATGTCTATTCAGAAACAATTCATCACTGTTTTTTCGCTGGCGGCCGGACTTGTCGTTACAAGTTGCAACTCGGTTAATGCCGACCAGCCTAAGATCTCTATCATGCCTCAGCCGAAGGAGATCACCTCTGTTAACGGGGAATTCGTATTGACTCCGACCACTACGATCGGAGTAAGTGAAAGCGCATTACTTCCTGCTGCCAATTACCTGGCCAATCTGCTTTCCGCTTCTACCGGTTACACCTTAAAAGTAACAGAGGGTAAAGGAGATATCAATCTGAAGATCGAAGCCGCGGCAACTTCTACCGAAGGTGCTTATGATTTGATCTCTTCAAACAAAAGCGTAACCATTACCGCTGCCGATTACGAAGGTGTGATCAACGGTATGCAGTCACTTCGCCAACTTCTTCCCCACCAGATCGAATCAAAAACCGCTGTGGACGGTGTCAAATGGGCGGTTCCTGCCGTAACCATCAAAGACGCACCCCGTTTCGAATGGCGTGGTTTGATGTTAGACGTATCCCGTCATTTCTACTCTGCGGAAGAGGTGAAAGAGTTATTGGATCTGATGTCTCTTTATAAACTGAACAAATTCCACTGGCACCTGACAGACGACCAGGGATGGCGTATCGAGATTAAACAATATCCTTTACTGACAGAAAAAGGTGCATGGCGTACATTCAACAGCCACGACCGCGATTGCATGAAACGCGCTGCCGATCAAGACAACAGCGATTTCAATATCCCTGCAGAGAAACTTCGCGTAGTGAACGGTGATACACTTTATGGCGGTTTCTATACACAGGAGGAGATTCGCGATATCGTGAATTACGCAGGTGTACTGGGCATCGACGTACTTCCGGAAATCGATATGCCGGGCCACTTCCTTGCCGCTATTTCTGAATACAAAGGCGTTTCTTGTTCCGATCAACCGGGTTGGGGCGCGATATTCTCTTCGCCGGTTTGCCCGGGTAAGGAAACGGCACTCCAATTTTGCCAAAACGTTTACAGCGAGGTATTCCAGTTGTTCCCGTACGAATATGTACACCTGGGCGCTGACGAAGTGGAGAAAACAAACTGGAAGAAATGTCCGGATTGTCAGAAACGCATGAAACAGCAGAACTTGAAAACAGAAGAGGAATTGCAGGCATGGTTCGTGAAAGACATGGAGAAATTCTTCAATGCCAACGGCAAGAAGATGATCGGTTGGGATGAAATCCTGGAAGGTGGCCTTTCTGAAACCGCTACCATCATGTGGTGGAGAAGCTGGCATCCTCAGTCAATTCCAACAGCTACAGCAAACGGAAACAAAGCCATCGCCTCGCCGAATGCGGCATTGTATCTGGATGCACAGCAGGATAAAAAATCATTACAGTCTGTTTACGATTACGAACCAACAGCTACCGTTCAGTCGAAAGAACAGAAAGATCTGATCATGGGCGTTCAGGCTAACATCTGGTGCGAATGGATTCCGTCTCGCGAACGCATGCAGTTCATGGCCATGCCGCGTATGCTTGCGCTTTCTGAAATCGCATGGGTGAATCCGGAACAGAAGAACTGGGACGGCTTCAAAAATAAAATGCTTACCCAAACCGAGAGACTGGATGTCTTGAAAGTGAATTACCGCATTCCGGATTTGGAAGGTTTCCACGAAACAAACGCATTCCTTGACGAAACAGAGCTGGAAGTAACTTGCCTGGATCCGAAAGTGGAGATCCGCTACACAACAGACGGCTCTACGCCGACAGCGGAATCTACCCTTTACACCGGTCCGGTAAAAGTAACTAAAACCACCAACTTCACACTTCGCACATTTGGTGTCAACAATAAAAAAGGCGATATCGTAAAAACGACTTTCGTGAAAAGTCCGATGTACCCGGCAACAGAAGCTGAAGTAAGCAAATCGGGCCTTGAAGCGGTTTGGTATGATTACAGAGGTTCTAAATGCGAGGAGATTGTAAAGGCGACTAAAAAAGGAACCTATGCGATTTCTGAAGTGAAGATTCCGGAAGAGGTGAAAGGTAACATCGGTCTGGATATTCAGGGGTATTTCAACGCACCGACTGACGGCATCTATACATTCGCTCTCCTTTCGGACGACGGAAGTATCCTTTCTATCGACGGTGTAACGGTGATCGACAACGACGGCCCGCATGCTCCGGTGGAGAAAGTGGGACAAACAATCCTTGCCAAAGGACTACACCCGATCCGCGTATTGTATTTTGACAGCAACGGCGGTACATTGAATATGAAAGTGTACGATCCGAGCGGCACTGAGCTTGCTGCGGAGGAGTTGTACAACTATTGAGAAACTTTCAGAACCGGCGAAAGTCCGCTGATTGATTCTAAATTTTAACGAATTGGTTAAGCCAGTCTGACGAAAAAGTTACAGAAATGTAATGCAGACAGCTTAACCAATTCTTTTTATATACCTTTATCGAACCGAACTGTTTTTAGATACCTCTCGAAGGGATCTAATTGGTGGATCTGACCTTTGTGTAAAAAATATTTTCAGATGAAGAACATTATAACCGAGATGCGGCGAATGTACCCGCAAATCTCAGATGAAACCATAGAACTTCTTGCTTCTTATCTTACACCCTGCACCTTTCCGAAAAAGTACCAGCTCATAAAGGAAGGAATCTATTGTAAAGTAGCTTACTTCATCGAGAAAGGAATCACCCGCTCGTTTTGGCTCGTAGACGGTGAAGAGATCACCACCTCATTTTCTACCGAGGGAGGCATCGTATTCAGCATGGACGAACTTTATTTCGGCAAGATCAGTGAAGAATTCGTGGAAACGATCGAAGATGTGGAAGTTTATAAAATACAGATCGAGGACCTGCTGCACCTCTTTGAAACAAATATCGAACTGGCAAATTGGGGTCGCGTGATTCATCAATACGAATATCGACGGATTCATCAAACCCACAAAGAACGCTTGACCTTATCCGCCCGCGAACGATACGAACAGATGCTCGTTCAGTTTCCGGACGTATGCCAACGTGCCAACTTGGGCTTCATCGCCTCTTACGTAGGCATCACCTTACCCACATTAAGCCGCATCCGGGCTTCCGAAAATACTTGATTTTGATTTAGAACAAATTTTTTAAGTGAAGCTTGTGATATTTTTGTATCAAAATCTAAGAATCACATTATGAGCAAAATTATTCAGCCAACGGGCACAGCTTCGAAACCCCATTATCCGATTCTGGACGGGTTAAGAGGGGTGGCCGCAATCGTAGTAGTATGGTATCACGTATTTGAAGGGTATGCATCAAGTCGTCTAGACCAAATCATCAATCACGGATACCTGGCAGTTGACTTCTTCTTTATCCTTTCGGGTTTCGTAATCGCCTATGCGTATGACGATCGCTGGGGAAAATTGACCACTGCGGATTTTTTCAAAAGACGTTTGATCCGTTTACATCCGATGGTAATCGTTGGTACGCTAATCGGTTGTCTGATGTTTTATACGCAGGGATGTGACTGGTGGGATGTTTCGGTGGTAGCCTTCAGCAGCCTGATGATCGGTACCCTAATGAATCTGTTCTTGATACCGGCGACTCCGGGAATAGAGGTGCGCGGAATAGGTGAGATGTTTCCGCTCAACGGTCCGAGTTGGTCGCTGTTTTTCGAATACATCGGCAACATCCTGTACGGATTGTTCATTCGCCGTTTTTCAAATAAATCGCTAAGCATTTTGGTGCTCACACTTGGAATCGTTCTCTTTTCATGGGTTGTTTTTGGCCCACAAGGAGATTTGGCTTACGGGTGGCAGCTGACTTTCGTACACGGAACGGCGGGATTCATACGAATGCTGTTCTCGTTCTCACTGGGTCTGATGATGTTCAGATTGGTAAAACCGGGCAAGGTGAAAGGCGCCTTCATATTGGCATCTGTGATATTGGTGGCGTTTTTGGTGATGCCGCGCATCGGAAATGAAAGCACTCTGTGGATGAACGGTCTTTACGATATGTTCTGTGTGACCATTCTATTCCCGATATTGGTTTACATCGGCATTAGCGGTACACTGAAAGGCGAACTCTCAAATCGTGTCTGCAAATTCTTGGGAGACATCTCTTACCCGCTTTACATCGTGCACTATCCGTTTATTTACCTCTACATCGCATGGGTAAAAAATGAAAAACTTCCATTCTCAGAATCGTGGTATGGAGCAGTAGGCGTGCTGGTAGTAAGTATGGCAATCGCTTATTTAAGCTTGAAACATTACGACGAACCGGTTCGTAAATGGATTACGGCGAAATTGGCTCAGATCAAACCACAGGTGGGATTAATCAGAGAAAGAGAAAATATTTAATCCGGGCGATCCGGATACGTTCAATGCGTATTTGATTTTAAAATACCGAATAACAGAAGAGGGAGCGTTTGCCACATGGCAACCGCTCCCTCTTTTTGTATACACCCGGTTTAACGATATGCTTAGAACCCTTTGCGGAGAATCAGCGATACAGCTAGCAGAACAGCGAATACCAACACGTTGAAGGCACTCATGCCCAAAACCTTGTTAAGCGCTTTCCCCCTCAACTCGGTCAATTTACGCCAAAGTATCACTGAAAAGATCAGAAAAGGAAACATAATCCAGCTATTCATCGTGTTGTATCCGATTATGGCATACGCCAGATTGTAGGCAACCACAATGTTTCCCAGATAAACCCATGACATTGTTTTTCTACCCAACATAACCACCGTGGTTCGTTTGCCCGACAAGAGGTCTGCCTCCAAATCGCGGTAATTATTCACGATCAAGAGGTTTGTTCCAACCAACCCCACGGCCACACCGGCAAAAAGTACCGAAACCGGAAAGTTCAACCCCTGTACGTAATAAGTGAACACAACCGGAACAATACCGTAGAAAATCAAAACCGCTACATCCCCCAATCCGTGATAAGAGAGTGGATACGGTCCGCAGGAGTAGGCAAAAGCGAAGATCGCTACAAGCGCTCCCACCAGGATCAGCCACGGTCCGCCATACTGAATCAATGACAATCCCACGATTAATGCCAATCCGATGGTGATGAACGTTGCGCGCAACATCGCCTTGGGAGAGATGGCACCCGTAGCAACCGCACGTTCCGGCCCAACACGATCTTCGCGATCCGAGCCTTTCTTAAAATCGGCATAATCGTTCACGAAATTAGATGTGATCTGAGCCAGAAGCGCAAAGAGGAGACAGATCAATGCCGGCTTCCATTGAAAGCAATCGTAGTAATAAGCCAGCGCGCTACCCGTTACGACGGGTGCTACTGACACAAAGAGCGTTTTGGGCCTTGCGGCAAGAAACCATTTTTTCATATTTGATTGTTGTTATAAGCGAATTGTCTCCGATTTTTTTAACAAAGATAGGTAAAACTATCTTTTGCACTCCTTCCCTTCGGCAGGTATGAATCTTTTTGATTACTTTTGTTTCGGAGTAAATTTTACTCCTTTTCCATTTGTATCTAATCTATTTTTTAACATCAAGGTCAAATGCGCCATCTATATCCCTTGAATTGGGTATTTCATCTTTAGATGAGCTATGGCGATTTCATTTGTTTTCAGTTTAACTCAAATCATATGTTTTCAGGAATTGTTGAAGAGGCTGCTAAAATCGTAGCATTGGAACGTGAAGGTGGAAACTTGCACATCACCATGGAGTGCTCGTTTACCAACGAATTGAAAATCGATCAAAGTGTGGCACACAACGGCGTATGTCTGACGGTTGTAAAAATCGACGACAATCGCTATACGGTGACCGCTATCCAGGAAACGCTGGACCGCTCTAACCTGGGCGTTCTGAAAGTTGGCGACCTGGTGAATCTTGAACGCAGCATGGTGATGAACGGTCGCCTGGACGGACATATCGTGCAGGGACATGTGGATCAGACCGCTGTATGCAAAAAAGTGGAAGAGGCAGACGGCAGCTATTATTTCACTTTCGAATACGATTTCAATCCGGTGATGGCCAAACAAGGCTACATGACGGTTGAAAAAGGTTCGGTAACGGTGAACGGCGTGAGTCTTACTGTCTGCAACTCGAAAGACAACAGCTTCCAGGTGGCAATCATCCCTTACACACTGGAACACACGAACTTCTGCCGCATTCAGGAAGGCACGAAGGTGAATCTGGAATTCGATATCATCGGCAAATACATCAGCAAGATGATGAAATATTAGTAAGCATCGTCGTACACGACGCGTATTTTAATCTTTCATCACGCATCACCGGTTACTTATCGCTCTTACCGATTACTCGTTATTAACACCCCGTTATTGATTGATCGCAACGGATCAGTCAGTATCAGAACCTCATTTCGAACTATGGACTTTCTTGAACTTGTAAAAAACAGACAAAGCGATCGCGGCTTCGACGCCACACGCTTGGTTGAGAAGGAGAAAATCGACCGTATCATTGAAGCTGCGCGCCTGGCGCCGTCGGCATGCAACGGACAACCGTGGAAATTCATCGTGGTAGACGATCCGCAGGTGAAAGGGGAAGTTGCCAAATGTTGCGTATCAAAAACGCTTTTCCTTAACCATTTCACACAACAGGCCCCCGTACACATCGTAATCGTTGAGGAGAAAAGTAATTTCACATCCAATTTCGGAGGTTGGGTGAAGAAGAAAGAGTTCCCGCAGGTGGATATCGGCATCGCCGCAGCGCATATGGTGTTGGCCGCTGAAGCCGAAGGACTCGGTTCCTGTATGATTGGCTGGTTCAAAGAGGAGGAGATGAAAGAGATTCTGGGGGTTCCAAAGAACAAAAGAATCATCCTGGATATCATCATCGGCTATTCCACCAAGCCAAAACGTGAGAAAAAGAGAAAAAACATCGAGGAGGTACGATCTTTCAATAAATATTAATTTAATTTTGCGCAAAAATTCAATTCTTGACATCAAATGAGCGATCAACGTTACAACATGAGAGGGGTTTCAGCCTCAAAAGAAGATGTGCATAACGCAATCAAGAACATCGACAAAGGTATTTTCCCTAAAGCTTTCTGTAAAATCATTCCCGATATTCTGGGTGGAGATCCTGAATGGTGCAACATCATGCACGCCGACGGAGCAGGCACGAAATCTTCTCTTGCCTACATGTACTGGAAGGAAACCGGTGATCTTTCTGTTTGGAAAGGTATCGCACAGGACGCATTAATTATGAATATCGATGACCTGCTTTGCGTAGGTGCGGTTGACAATATTTTGGTGTCTTCAACAATCGGTAGAAACAAACACCTGATTCCGGGCGAAGTGATCTCTGCAATCATTAACGGAACGGACGAACTTCTTGCCGAATTGCGCGAAATGGGTGTGAACGCCTATGCTACCGGAGGCGAAACTGCCGACGTAGGCGATATTGTTAGAACCATCATCGTGGATTCAACGGTTACGTGCCGTATGAAACGTGCAGATGTGATCGACAATAAAAATATCCAGGGCGGCGATGTAATCGTCGGAATGGCTTCTTTCGGTCAGGCTTCATACGAGAAGGAATACAACGGAGGTACTGGCAGCAACGGTTTGACTTCTGCTCGTCACGATGTATTCTCGAAATACCTGGCAGAGAAATATCCGGAGAGCTACGATGCTTCTGTTCCTCAGGAGCTGGTGTATTCGGGCGGTTTGAAACTGACGGACAAAATCGAAGAGCTCGGTATCGATGCCGGCAAACTTGTACTTTCCCCTACCCGCACGTATGCTCCCGTAATCAAAAGGTTGCTGGATGAATTGCGTCCGGAAATCCATGGAATGGTTCACTGCTCGGGCGGTGCACAAACAAAAGTGCTTCACTTTACAGAGAATGTAAAAATCACAAAAAACAACCTTTTCCCGGTTCCTCCGTTGTTCCGCATCATTCAGGAGCAATCCGGTACGGATTGGAAAGAGATGTACAAAGTGTTCAACATGGGCCACCGCATGGAGGTTTATATCGCACCGGAGCATGCTCAACAGGTAATCGACATCGCAAAAGCATTCAATATCGATGCTCAGATCGTTGGTTTTGTTGAGAAATCAGAGAAAAACGAATTGGTTATCGAATCAGAATTCGGTACTTACGAATATTAAGAAACCCGCCGGGTTTAACCAACTCTCATCACACAACACCCCTTTCGAACCTCCGGTTGGAAAGGGGTGTTCTTGTATTCTACAACCTCATTTTTAAGAAGCTGTTTGATTCGTTAAACATTCCGCTCCTCTTTGCTGTTTTACATTCAAAATAGAATCGCTTCATGAGGAGATACATTGCCCTTGTTTGGCTGCTTCTGTTCCTGTTTTCCGGATTACAGCCCGCACAGGCGCAAGAGGAGGATCAAAAGCAGAAATACGGTTGGATTGTACCGCTTTGGTACGGCAAACCATTGGTCTCGGAGATCGAATCCCCGATGATCAAAGTTTCTGAAGGGTATGGTCGCGCTCGTGAAGAGTACATCTCGATGGAGGATAATAAAAACCTCTACGCACCCTTTCTCAACGTTAGTCTGGGCACATTGATCCCCATCTGGTCGGGAAAGATCAATGACGAATGGAATATCGGGGTGGATCTTCCCATCAGTTTTCACCTGTGGCTGGATCTGAAATCGCAATCGGCACCGGTACTGAATACGGATTACCGCTTCGCCGTTGGGCAGGTGAAAGCGTTACGTACGTTTCCGAACAACGGATTCCTCAAGAACATCTCCTTCCGATTCGCTCCTTACAATCACGAAAGCACACACATCGGCGATGAGTTGACGATCCGAAGAAAAAACGAAGGATTCCCCCTCACCCGTGTCAATGTATCGTACGAATACTCCGAACTGGCGGTTTGCATCAACGACCCCAACGCCACACGAAAAAACAACCATGCGCTCAAAGCCGGTCTGATGGTGCGCATTCCGAATGGAAAAAGTTGGTTCAAGATCTATCCCAACGAAGGAGATACTACGCTGAATTATGCGATGAAAAACCTCTCCGAGTTCTATTTCGAATATGAATTTCAACGCACTACGGGTTGGCTCACTTCTAAAAACGTTTCGAACGTATTATCGCTGGAGGTGCGGAATCGGGCACGATACCATTACCCGGAGGTAAAGTGGGACGATGAGACACAGGGATGGTATACCACTCGTAGCAAGCACACTCGTTCCTGGAATTACAACCTTTATTTCGGCTGGAAGATCAGACCGAAATTTACTTGGTATACCAATAGCGTGGGGTTTTATCTCAATGCCTATTACGGCATCGTACCCTACGGTCAATTCAGGAATACGCCCGGTTACTCGTATCTGGGCTTTTGTATAGTTGTGGAACAATAGAGAATTGATTACATTTGTGCCCGATAATAAAACAAGCATGAGCGACAATACACTTTTAGGAAAATTAGAAGGTCTGGTAAGCCGTTTCGAAGAGATTGGAACGTTGATTACCGACCCTGCAGTGATTTCCGACATGAAACGTTACGTACGTTTAAATAAGGAGTATCGCGATTTGGAGAAAATCGTGGCGGCTCGCAATGAATACAAAGGGCTGTTGGACGGTATCGCAGAAGCGAAAATGATTCTCGAAAATGACAACGACCCAGAAATGCGAGAGATGGCGAAAGAGGAGATCGACGTGAATTCAAGCCGTTTGCCGGAACTTGAAGAGGAGATCAAATTATTGCTTATTCCGGCGGATCCGCAGGATGATAAAAATGCGATCGTGGAAATCCGTGGCGGTACGGGTGGTGATGAAGCAGCTATCTTTGCCGGTGACCTGTTTAGAATGTATGCCAAATATTGCGAGACGAAAGGTTGGAAAGTGGAAGTATCCAGTTTTAGCGAAGGCTCGGCGGGAGGTTTTAAAGAGATTATTTTCTCTGTAACCGGCGAAAAAGTATACGGTATCTTAAAATATGAATCCGGTGTACACCGCGTTCAGCGCGTACCCGCTACCGAAACCCAGGGACGAGTACATACTTCGGCAGCCTCTGTGGCCGTTTTACCTGAAGCGGACGCCTTCGACGTTGAAATCAACGAAGGTGAAATCAAATGGGATACGTTCCGTTCGGGTGGTGCCGGCGGTCAGAATGTAAACAAAGTGGAATCAGGCGTTCGTTTGCGTTACGTCTGGAAAAACCCCAATACCGGCGAATCGGAGGAGATCCTGATCGAATGTACCGAAACACGTGACCAACCGAAAAATAAAGCGCGCGCATTGGCTCGCCTTTATACCCTTATTTATGATAAGGAACATCAGAAGTACCTGGACGATATCGCATCGAAACGTAAGACGATGGTATCGACGGGCGACCGTTCGGCTAAAATCCGCACCTACAACTATCCGCAGGGACGAATTACCGACCACCGCATCAATTGCACGATTTATAACCTATCGGCCTTCATGGACGGAGACATCCAAGGAGTGATCGACCAGTTGACCGTTGCCGAGAATGCGGAACGTATGAAAGAAAGTGAACTCTAAATAATTTGGAAGCTGTTCGAAATGGATTTTTCTGTTTCGACCAGCTTTCTTTTTGTATCTATGGAAAATATTAAGAATGTGATTCTTGACCTGGGTGTCGTACTGCTCGATCTGCACAGGTCCGAATGTCTGGATTCGTTTTGCGAACTGGGCATCCCAAACGTCGACGAGGTTATCCAAACGGCGCGTCACGGAGGTATATTCGGCGCCTACGAGATGGGAGCAGTCTCCACCCCTGAATTCTACGAAGGGATACGCCGGATGAGTCCGCAAACCCTTTCCGACGATCAGATCCGGAATGCCTGGATGAAGATGATCGCAGATATTCCGGCTTACAAACTTGAATTGATCCTAAGCCTACGCGAAAACTACAATGTATATTTGCTCAGCAACACCAATGAACTTCACTGGGATTGGTGTGTGGAGCATATTTTTCGGCGCAACGGAAAGGATGTAACGGATTTCTTTGACAAAGTATGGCTTTCGAACGAAGTACACATGCTTAAACCGTCTAGCGAGATATTCGAATACGTCCTCAAGGATGAGATGCTAAACCCTTTCGAGACCTTCTTTATCGACGATGCTCCGGCAAACTGCAGAATGGCGGAAACATTCGGAATCGGTACTTACACCCCGAAGGCGCAGGAAGATTGGTCACACCTCTTTACGAAATGATCCATTCATATAACCTAAACACAATATTGCAAATTTACATTGCACATTCACATTGCACATTTACATTGCACATTCACATTAACGAAATACGAATATGAACAAACAGCAACTATTTGAGAACATCCAAAAGAAACGCTCTTTCCTATGCGTAGGGTTGGATACGGATATCAAAAAAATCCCGGCACATCTATTGAATGAAGAAGATCCGATCTTCGCATTTAATAAGGAGATCATCGATGCGACGGCAGATCTTTGCGTAGCGTATAAACCAAACCTAGCATTCTATGAAAGTCTGGGCGTGAAGGGATGGATCGCTTTTGAAAAGACTGTGAATTACATCAAGGAAAACTACCCGGATCAGTTTATCATCGCCGATGCAAAACGCGGAGATATCGGAAATACGTCTGAGATGTATGCACGCAGTTTCTTCGAACACATGGATATCGACTCGGTAACGGTTGCTCCTTATATGGGTGAAGACAGTGTGAAACCTTTCCTTGTTTATCCGGACCGTTGGGTAATCGTACTTGCTCTTACGTCAAATAAAGGATCACACGATTTCCAGTTGACAGAAGATCAGAATGGCGAGCGATTGTTTGAGAAAGTGCTTCGCGTTTCTCAGAATTGGGCGACAGAAGATCAGATGATGTTCGTTGTGGGCGCTACCCAGGGAAAACTTTTCGAAGACATCAGAAAAGTGGCTCCGAACCATTTCCTATTGGTTCCGGGTGTAGGTGCACAGGGCGGAAGTCTGGAAGAGGTTGCTCAGTATGGCATGAATGACACATGCGGATTATTGGTGAATTCTTCTCGTGCGATTATTTATGCCGATAAAACAGAAGCCTTCGCTGCTGCGGCACGTCAAGAAGCGCTAAAAGTTCAGAAAGAGATGGACAATTTGCTTACTGCAAAGGGGCTTTAATATCAATTTTTTCTTAATTTTGTACTCGCAAAAATAAGTTACACAAAACTATTTGAAAATGCAGACACTTGACAATTTCAATTTCAACGGAAAAAAAGCATTCGTACGTGTAGATTTCAACGTGCCTTTGAATGCTGACATGCAGATTACTGACGATACTCGTATTCGTAAAGCATTGCCTACAATCAAGAAAATTCTTGCTGACGGTGGTTCGGTAATTATCGGTTCTCACCTTGGTCGTCCAAAAAAAGGTCCGGAAGATAAATTCTCTTTGAAACATATCATCGCTCACCTTTCTGAACTACTTGGACAGGAAGTGAAATTCGCTGCTGATTGCCAGGGTGTGGTTGCTGAAGAAGCTGCTGCAGCTTTGAAACCAGGTGAAGTTCTTGTTCTTGAAAACCTTCGTTTCTACGCTGAAGAAGAAGGCAAACCACGCGGTTTGGCTGAAGATGCTTCAGACGAAGAGAAAGCTGAAGCTAAGAAAGCCGTTAAAGCTAGCCAGAAAGAATTTACAAAAAATCTTGCGAAACTTGCAGATTGCTACGTAAACGACGCATTCGGTACAGCTCACCGTGCGCACGCTTCTACTGCTTTGATCGCTGATCTTTTTGCTTCTGAAAACAAAATGTTCGGTTACTTGATGCAGGCTGAGGTTGACGCTGTTGAGAAAGTATTGAAAACAGCTCAGAAACCGGTTACAGCTATCATCGGTGGTTCTAAAGTTTCTTCTAAAATCACAATCATCGAGAACTTGTTGAGCAAAGTTGACAACATCCTTATCGTTGGTGGTATGGCATTCACATTCTCTAAAGCATTGGGCGGAAACGTAGGTTCTTCTCTTTGTGAAGATGATATGATGGAAACTGCGAAAACAGTTATGGCTAAAGCGAAAGAACTTGGTGTGAACATCGTTCTTCCTACCGACTGTGTTGCTGCTGATAAATTCGCTGCTGACGCTGCTACTCAGATCTGCTCTGATAAAAACGTTCCTGCAGGTTGGATGGGTCTTGACCTTGGTCCTGAATCAATCCTTGCTATGGATGCGGTTATCAAAGAATCTAAAACAATCCTATGGAACGGTCCTGCGGGTGTATTCGAATTCGAAGCATTCCAGGCTGGTACAAAAGCGATTGCATTGGCTATCGCCGCTGCAACTGCAAACGGTGCGTTCTCTTTGATCGGTGGTGGTGACTCTGTTGCTGCTATCAACAAATTCGGTCTTGCTGATCAGGTTAGCTACGTATCGACTGGTGGTGGTGCCCTTCTTGAGATGATTGAAGGAAAAGACCTACCAGGTGTTAAAGCGATCCGCGGTTAATTGATCGACTAAAGATATTCTTTACAGCCCGGCTATAAGCGTTAAAAACACGCTTTAGCCGGGCTGTTTGCGTTTTTGGATTATATTATTTGGATAAAATAAATTATATTTACCACACTATTTGAGTTGCATTTGCTTCACGCTTACGATTTATAGTGCTATTGCTTTTTAACCTATGGTGTGCCTGAATGATGTGATCACACCTTTTTAACAACTTAACTACATGATGACCAAGAAGAAAATGCTTATTCCTCTCCTGGCTATCGGATTCTCACACGCATTATCGGCGGATATCTTGAAAGAGTATGAGCACCTGCTCATTCGTCCCAAAGGATATGTGTGTTATCGAACCGACGAAAAGATTGAAATCGATGGTAAACTTGATGAGAACGTTTGGAAAAAGGCGCCTTACACCGATTCTTTCAAAGATATCGAAGGTGATCTAAAACCAAACCCCTACCATGATACCAAAGTGAAAATGCTTTGGGATGACGAATATCTCTACATCGCGGCCGAACTGAAAGAAAATCACATTTGGGCTAACCTGCACCAAAAAGACACCATTATCTATTACGATAACGACTTTGAGGTTTTCATCGATCCGGACGGCGACGCTCACAACTATTACGAGATAGAAACCAACGCGATCAATACGATTTTCGACCTTTTTCTTCAGCGTCCTTACCGCGACAGAGGAGCCGTTTTCTTTCATTGGGATTGTGAAAACATGAAAATCAAAAGTCAGATCTATGGCACATTGAACAACCCTTCGGACGAAGATGAGATGTGGACCGTTGAAATGGCGATTCCTCAAAAAGCGTTACGCTTTGAATTCGACACACCGATGAAAGCCGGTAACTACTGGCGAATCAATTTCTCTCGTGTACAATGGGATTTTGAATACAAAGACGGTCGCTACAACCGCATAAAGGATGAGAAAGGCAACTTCAAACCGGAATACAACTGGGTGTGGTCTCCACAAGGTTTAATCAGCATGCACATGCCCGAACGATGGGGTTACCTGTATTTCTCTCCATCCGTATGCGGCGAGAAAAATGAAACATTCACTTATCCGGAATATGAAAACGGAAAAGACCTGCTTTGGAGCTTCTATTACAAACAGAAAGAAGCGATCGGAAAGAAAGGGGCTTATCTGACTAAGATGAAAGATTTCGGATTCAAGAAGAATGAAGTTGAATTTCGCGGTGAGAAATGGACGATTGAAATCGAAACCACTTCTCGTACGTTTGAGATGACTGCTACTTCGGCGGACAAGAAAAAAACATGGGTGATCAATGACCTGGGCAACATCAAATCATTATAATAATACAATATCAATATATAATCATGGATAAAAGAACGTTCTTAAAAACATTAGGTCTTGGAACGGCGGCAATCGCTTCCGGAATGGGAGGCTCTTTGTTAACCAGCTGTACCGGCAAGAAAGAGGAAAATCTGATCGGCTTCGGGAAAGATGATGAAATCAAAAACTGGGTTTGGATGCGTATCGACCAATCAATCAGCGATACAGATTACAAAAACCGATTCAAGATGCTTCGTGCCAACGGTATTACCGGAATTATGTTCGAACATGACAGCGAACGCCACTTCGTAATGGCGAAAGAGTGCGGATTGGAAACGCATCGCTGGAAATGGACCATGAACCGTGGTGAGGATTATGTAATGCAAAACCACCCGGATTGGTATGCGGTAAACAGAAAAGGTGAGTCTTCTTGGGACAAACCCGCTTATGTTGATTACTACCGTTTCTGCTGTCCAAACAATGAGGATTTTGTGAAATACCTGGTTGAAGATTACGCAAAAGAAGCTGAGAAATATTACGTCGATGGTATTCACCTGGATTACGTTCGTTTCCCGGATGTTATTCTTCCGGTGGGTCTTTGGTCAAACTATGACATCGAGCAGACACATGAAATGCCTGAATACGATTATTGCTATTGCGATACATGCCGTAAAAAATTCAAGGAGTTGAAAGGTGTTGATCCGATGGAACTTAAATTCCCAATGGAAAGCCAGTCGTGGATTAACTTCCGTCTGAATGCGATCACTAAAGTGGTTGAACAGATTACAAACCGTATTCACGGAATGGGCAAACCGGTATCCGGTGCGGTATTCCCGGGTCCGTCAATGGCGAAACGAATGGTTCGTCAGGATTGGGGCAACTGGAACCTTGACGCTTACTTCCCAATGATTTACAACGGTTTCTATAACGAAGACGTGGATTGGATCGGGGATTCTACACGCGAAAGCGTTAAAGCATTGAACGGTCGCGGAAAAGTTTACTCCGGCGTATTCTTCCCGGATATCCAGCACAAATTCATCGAGGCTGTTGACCATGCATTCAAAGCGGGAGCAGCCGGTATCTCATTCTTCGACGGTCCGGATGAAAAACACCTGGAGATGTTCAGCGAATACCTTGCTAAAAACAATATGAAAGTGAAATAATTCATTTTCCCCAATATAAAAAACCCCTTGTCAGCGTGATTCAAACACGCTCCGACAAGGGGTTTTTCAATTTCCGTATTATTTACCGGAGTTTATCTTATTGAACAGTTCATTTATTATTTTCGATATGATCACCTCCTTAGAGGTAATCATCTTTGAGGATGCGAAATCCAATTCCGAAATCAGTGAATTCAATACCTTCTGATTTTTCAGATCCACAATGTCGATCACAATCCTACCTGGAGTCAACAGGTCATCCATCTCTTTTCCCGAAAAGAAGTTCGTATTGAAATAACCCGAACGATCCGCTATGAAAATCGGATATGCTCCTTTAGGGAGGTGCCCCTCTCCTTCCGGTTTTAATAAATGGGTAATTCCGATATTGATAAACAAATCGGGCGTGCTCTTCTCCACCATGCCCCGAATAAATAACTCACGGCGTATGGCATTCGCAATCAAATGATAATCTGCCTGAGTGAGCTCTTGCGGGAGTTTACCTTCTGTCGGCGAAACGATTTTAAACGTTCGGTATTTCGTTGTATCAAGTGATGGGTTTGAACTTCCGGAACTTGTTAAGATACGCGTACAAGAAATCAAAAAGAAAAGAGTTATTATCCCCGCCACAATAGTTCTCCACCTAATCATAAAAACACACCCCTCTGATTATAATGTTTAATCTCCTCCTACAGTAAAAGATACTCCGTGATACCTGCGTAAGGTATCAGATTTTAATTCACGGACTCTCCTTCTGTTTGATAGATTAACAAAAAGGATGGAAGCGTTGTTTTTGAAAAGAGCTTAAAGAAACTCTAAGTTTGTAGAGATATCCGAAATCAGAAGATTCCCTGCTGAAAAGCCCGTTGCGTTTCAATTTGATTGGCTTTAAGAGAGGCTTTGTATTGTTTGGGATCCAACCCTTCAACCTTTTTAAAATTACCATCGAGCTCTATACATTCATCAATCCATTTCAACGCATTATCATAATCGCCGATACTTTCAAAATACACCGCGAGATTATAGGCCGCATAGAAACGGGTTCGCTGATCTTTCACATTCGTAAATACATATTCCCACATGATAGCCGCTTCCTCCCCTTTACCTTGGATGAAGAAGTCTTCCGCTTCACGCATGGCCGAATGGGGACTACGCACATAAAAGCGACTAATTTTTTCCTGATAAGGCATCCAGGTCTTGTATATCTTATCCGCCGATTCATAAACCAGGTCGTTCATGCATTGAGATAATTGAGGGAGTGTGTTGAATGCATGTTTGAAGTCAGCCCCATACCCCTTCCAAGACAACGTATCGGAAAGATAGTAATGTTTTACGGGTGAATATTTACCACCGGGATAGAGACGGAAAACAGGCTTGATGATCATTTGCAGATCCGCTGTAGACAATTTGAATTCCGGAAGCGTCGATTCTTTCAATATCGTTTGATATGTAATGGCATCCAAAGACAATATCCAATCCGCACCACTCTGAGCCCTTAACGTATCAAGTTCATCCACGGTTAAAAACGTAGCATTATTCCACAAGGTATCACTACGAAGCGGTAGATCGTAAATCAGCACATCCGAAAACAGATTCGATGCATACAGAAATTCACCTAACACCGAAACCATCGAACTGGTGATGCTGTCTCGATCAAAAGCAATCCGCTGCGTGTTTCCATTCAGATATTGAACATGCGAATCGGCTTCAGTAGGTTGCTCTACCGCGTTATTTACCAATAACAAAGATTCTCCGATCGCCGGAAAAGGAGTTGCCGCTGTATGATAAACCGGAATTTCCAGATACGATACACTACTGCACGCGGTAAGTGTACAGGCAATAAGGGGTACGAGATACGGACGAATATTCATATTAAGCAATATCAAGTGAAAAATGGTTATCACAAATATAAATAAAATAAAGCAGAAGAATTTCAATTAAAATCCTTCTGCTTTATTAAAAAACAAACAATAATCAGATATCTCTTATTTTATTTGGCTCCTGGCAATGAAACCGGGAATTTCTTGAAAGCAAGCGCTACAATTTCCTGTACTGCCGCATTGTTACGGATCTCCTTGTTACCAGGAGTCAGGATACTGCTAACTGATGCTGACCACACATAAGATTTATCTGCTGTGTTTACCATATCGATCGTAAGAACGCCCTCCTTCTGAATACCGGTAATCAACTCAGCATTCTGGTAGTAGTTCTGAAGATACATACTTCTAGGATAGATCCAGTATGAACGCCATCCGCCCCATCCGTTCCAATAACCTGGCCAATATCCGGCAGGCAAAGCAGGTTGAGTCTGAATGTTTGTTTCTACTGTCAAACCGAAGTTAACCAAGATCGGAGAATCCGGCGTTTCAGTAAATCCCCTCATAGTCAACTGTTGACGAATCGCATTCGAAATGTTGTAATAGTCAGTCATCGACATTTTCGGAGGCAATTGATCGTTCTCTGGTGTTGCTATGCGGAATGTTTTGATTGCTCCAACATTCGCATCGTTATACACCGTGCTGTTCTGCAATGTATATGGAGAACATCCCCATATGAGCAGCATACTAACAGCCAAAATTGAAAATAAAACTTTTTTCATAGTACAAAGTATTTCAATTATTAAAACCTAAATACAATTCATTTACAAAAATGATCCTCATCACATTTTCTGTTCTCATGAATAAAACAATATATCTGAAACTATTGTTTCTTTCAATGCTTAAAAAACAAATGGAATTTAGCGTTATTTAAGTACTACTCCAAAGGGACTCCTAAAAGAGTCAAAAATTAGAAAAAAGGTTCTGTAGGCAACTCCGGATAGATGCGTGCTTTGTGGAAATGAGTATCCTCCGACAGAAAAATACGCCAGATCGGTTGCGATTCACCTTTTAAACGCATGAATTGCTCATGCAACTCCTGTACACTGAATACGGCTTCATACGATCCCACTCCGGGCATCTCCAGTTCAAAAAGGTATCCCTCGAAACGATCGTCCAATCCCGTCCGATCCGCATAATGGAAATAAGGAATCCCCATCTGTTGCGGGAAGTGTACATAACTTGCCGCATTTTCACGAACCAAGAACCAGCTTTCCGCGAGATCGGTACGCAACAGCGTAGAGAGCGTCCATGTGAATTCTCCGATAATGGGAGAATCACGATTTTCACAAATCTGAAATAGAATCCCGTAAGGCGCTATAAATTCAACCAACGTACGTTCAAAGGCGAACTTCAACGCATGCAACTCCTCAACACAGAGGAGCGGGAGGGTGTAAGAAGGTATGATTCCGGATTGCGGCCCTGAAACTTCTACCAACAGAGGCAGTTTGTTTTGGTTGGCCACAGCTCCCCCCATATGGGCCGGAACCGCAGAAAACAACGTATCACCCTCTTCATCACATACAACCAACGTTTCGAGCAGGTGATTACCGGGAGGTAAATCGACCAATGTTCGGCACATTCCGGTTCCCTCGTCATATGCGGGGGTTGCCTGATATACGTAAGGGACTGTCTGATGTAATAAAAAAGTAAAATGCACGATCCGAGAACTCCCTTTATCAAAAATAAGGGAAAGGTCATTGCAAAAGCTCCGCCGCTCCTCCCCTATGATATGCAGGAGATGACCTTTATAGAGTATTATTTCAATCTTATCCTCCACATCTACGTTTTGCGCGTCGTATTGTCTTTCGCAACCGATACAGATTGATACAATAAGTGCTATTACGAAGCTGTTGAATAACCTTTCCCTCATGAGCCTTCTATTTTATCGGATTTCCCAGGTAGGAAGATCTTCTGTCACATCCACCAAAATATATTTGAATCGACCCTCTTGCTGCATTTTCGTGACGTGTGCCAAGAGTTGGGATAGTGTAAGGGTAAGCTTTTTATCCTTCACTTCCGCTTCCCCCTGTTGGGTGGTGGTAAAGGTGAACTGATAACGCTCTTTCTCATTCTCTGATTTTAAATCGTCAATAAAAGAGAGAGAGCTTAACGTTTCGGCTGAATACGTCATTGTGATCGGTGCTTCAACATTCGACCATTCGGATTCATCGGGTGCTGTTTTTTCATCCGTCAATTCAGCATCTAAAGCTTCCTGCTTTTGAATAGACAACGTTCCTCCTACCCGTTCAAAGGCATCGAATACAAGATAATTCACTTTATAAAGCGTATAAAACTCAAAATTGAAGATCCCGAAGCCGAATTCCCCGGAGTTTACGATGTGATTACACACTACCGAAACCGGAATCTCCTTTACCCGATAGAAATCATCTGATTTTAATTCAAAATTTACAGGAAGAATGTTGGTAATCAATCCGGCGAAAGCATGATCGTTATCTACACTTTCGTAAACAAGCTGATCCTCTTTGAAAATCCCGAATTTTTTCAGTCTGTATTTCCCGGGCGCCATTTCCAACGGCACGGTGACAAACAGGCCCTCTGTGCTTCGCACGTCCATCGCGAATTCATCCATTAACTCCTCCGTTTCCGTCTCATCCTGATTTATCAGTTTGGCCAACTGAAATTTGGCGATTAACATACCTGATTCCGTCGCTTCCAATTCGGCGATAGAGAGACAAGCGGGACTATTTTCCGTTGATCCTGCTTCGTCGGGGTTCTCTTCCTCCAAGGTACGGGTCAATGCAAGATCGCTAAAGTCGATTCCGAAACTGATTTTTACCACCGATTCGGGTTGAACCGCTTTGGTACACGAGAAAAGAGATACTACCGTCAAAGCGGACAGTATTAATTGCAGAAATTTTTTCATAGCTAATTATTAACGTATTACAAATTGTTATCGAAAGACTTTCGCGAAAAGTCGAGGATTCTGAAAGAAAAAGGGAATTCGGAGATAGAAAGCTCCGATAAGAAGCGATATAAAAAATGATATAAGAAACGATATAGGAAGTGATATAGGAAGCGAGAGGCATTATCATACCAATGATGAATCAGATAGCGTGAAGGATTCTACACTGCCACATTAACGGGGAGAAGGGTAACTTTTCAGTTATTATCGGACAGAAATCAAATGATCTTTAGCATCTCCCACACCGAAAAATATCGGGTAATGGGGAGAATCTAAATATCTCGTTGAATTTACATACGTTATCGACTTCAAGATAGGGAATCTATCAATTAATCTATTTAAGTAGAAGATGTAAACTCAAACAGTCGCTAAAATTAAAACCACTACAGCGTTATTAATAATAAATATTTATTACAATAATATAAACGCATAAAAATAGATATTGTTCGTGAGATCGGTTGAAGAATCTCACGGTTACGAACGGACAAAACGCAAAAAAGCCGTCCCAAGGAGTCCCCGGACGGCTTTTTATGCAAGAGATAAAGTAAAAAACTTTATCTGATTATTTTTTCAGAGCTGCGATACTTTCTTCAATCGAATTGATTTTAGATTCAGCATCGGCTAACTTCTTACGCTCAACATCCACTACTGCGGCAGGTGCATTGTTAACGAAACGTTCGTTGCTCAATTTACCCTGAACCGATTTACGGAATCCTTGAAGATATTTCAATTCCTCTTCCAATTTCTTCAATTCAGCCTCTACATCGATATTGTTACCCAATGGTATAGCATATTCAGTAGTTCCAACTAGGAATGAAGCTGCAGTAGCATCTTTTTCAGAAGCTGATTCCATCTCAGAAAGGTTACCCAATTTTGAAATTACGGCATCGAAACTCTTATCATGAGCACCCAACACCTGCAGGGTCATTGTTTCTTTGTTCGGAATATTCTTTTGCAAACGAACGGTACGGATATTGGAGATGATCTCTTTTGCCGCTTCAAATCCGGAAAGGAATTCAACGTCGTAAGATTTCGCTTCCGGCATCATCTGAACCATAATACTTTCACCCTCTTTACGCTCTGTGATCAACTGCCACAACTCTTCTGTAATGAAAGGCATGAACGGATGAAGCAATCTCAACAATGCATCAAAGAAACCAAGTGTAGCCTCATATGATTTTTTGTCGATCGGCTGTTGATATCCCGGTTTAACCATTTCAAGATACCACGATGAGAATTCATCCCAGAACAATTTGTAAACGGTCATCAACGCTTCAGACAAACGATATTTTCCGAACAGGTCATTCACCTCTTCGATCGTCTGACTTAGTTTTCCTTCAAACCATTTTACCGCGATAGCGGAAGCTTCCGGTTGTTCGATAGAATCATCTACATTCCAACCTTTAACCAAACGGAATGCATTCCAGATCTTATTGTTGAAGTTACGTCCTTGTTCGCACAACGAATCATCGAATAGGATATCGTTACCCGCCGAAGCAGACAACATCATACCCATACGCACACCATCCGCACCAAAATTCTTAATCAACTCAAGCGGTTCCGGTGAGTTACCAAGTGATTTTGACATCTTACGACCCAACTTATCGCGCACGATACCTGTCAAGTACACATTTTTGAACGGCATCTCGCCTCTGTATTCATATCCGGCAAAGATCATACGTGCCACCCAGAAGAACAAGATATCCGGACCGGTCACAAGATCCGAAGTGGGATAATAATAGTTCAGTTCGGCATTCTCTTTATCCAAGATGTTTCCGAATACGGAGATCGGCCACAACCAAGAAGAGAACCAAGTATCCAATACGTCCTCATCCTGACGAAGGTCTGCCAGTTCCAAAGCGTTGTTTCCTGATTTCTCACGAGCGAGCTGCAACGCCTCTTCATCTGTAGAAGCAACCACGTATCCACCTTGAGGCAGGTAATATGCCGGAATACGGTGTCCCCACCAAAGCTGACGAGAGATACACCAGTCTTTGATATTTTCCAACCAGTGACGGTAGGTATTTTTAAATTTAGCCGGATGAAGTACAATATCGTCTTCCATCACTGCTTTTAAAGCAGGAGCAGCCAGTTCTTCCATTTTCAGGAACCACTGCATAGACAATTTCGGTTCGATTACGGCGTTTGTTCTTTCAGAGAATCCCACCTTGTTGGTGTAAGGCTCCACTTTCTCCATCAAATCAGCTGCAATCAGATCTTTCTCAATCTGGTCACGAACCTCAAAACGGTCTTGCCCCACATACAAACCAACTTTATCGTTGATCGTACCGTTGTCATTAAAGATGTCGATTGATTCCAAACCGAACTTCTCACCCAACATGTAGTCATTTACGTCGTGTGCAGGCGTTACTTTCAAACAACCCGTACCGAATTCAATGTCTACGTATTCATCCATGATGATCGGAATAGCACGATTTACGATTGGGACGATCACTTTCTTCCCTTTCAGCCAGCCATAACGCTCATCATTCGGATTTACACATACAGCCGTATCGCCCAAAATCGTTTCAGGACGTGTCGTGGCTACAACGATGTATGCATCTTCACCCTCTATTTTATAACGCAGATGGTACAGTTTGCTATTCACCTCCTTGTAGATCACCTCTTCATCAGAAAGGGCGGTCTGAGCTGCAGGATCCCAGTTTACCATTCGTACACCGCGATAGATTTTTCCTTTTTTGTATAAGTCGACGAATGCATCGATTACGCTCTCTGAACGCTCCTCGTCCATTGTAAAACAAGTACGATCCCAATCACAAGATGCACCCAATTTTTTCAACTGCTCCAGAATGATACCCCCGTGTTTGTGAGTCCAGTCCCAAGCATGTCCAAGGAATTCATCGCGAGTCAAATCTGTTTTCTTGATTCCTTCAGAAGCCAGTTTATTCACCACCTTCGCTTCCGTAGCGATCGATGCGTGGTCAGTACCCGGCACCCAACAAGCATTCTTCCCCATCATACGTGCACGACGGACCAGAATATCCTGAATCGTATTGTTCAACATGTGCCCCATGTGAAGTACGCCGGTCACATTTGGCGGCGGAATTACGATCGTATACGGTTCACGACCGTCCGGTTTAGATTTGAAAAATCCTTTGTCCATCCAATAAGCATACCACTTATCTTCTACATCAGCAGGATTGTATTTGCTTGCGATTTCCATAAAATTTATGTTGTATTTGAATTCAAACTCAGAAATATCCCGCAAAAATAACATTTTATAGGGAGAAATCATCCTTTTAGCGAAATGGGATACGATGGAAATCGCTTAAAAACTGTCAATGCCGCCTTCGAAGCAGCAATAAAGTCAACGGGCCCTGTTTACAAATGCAAACAGAGCCCGTCTTATTCATAACTCGTTATACGATTCATCCCACTTTATTCACACGCTTCTATTATGAATGATTTCTTTTAATACTGGCCACCACAGATAAATACACGTAGGTTCTGATCACCCTGCAAACGCATATCTGTTAGCTGGTTGTTAGAACAATTCAAGTAAGTCAGGTTCGGGCAGAAAGTCAAATCCAACATACGCAACTGGTTGGTATTACAAACGACACGCTGCAGCATGGTGCGGTTACTCAAATCCAACTGAGTCAACTGATTCCATGAACAATCGATACGAATCAAGTTCATTGTATTTTCCAGATTAATGGAAGTCAATGAGTTGCCGGAACATTCAAGATCGATAAAACTAGGGCAGTTCAGAACAGCAAGTTGAGTCATGTTGTTACCTCCGCACATCAATGTCTGAAGATTTGGAGCATCAGAGATGACAAACTTATCGATTCGGTTACCTACTGCGTTGATATACTGAAGGGCATCCGTTCCAACAAGGAACATACCGGTCAATTTATTATAACCGCAATAAAGGTTCTTCAGATCAGCACATCCTTCTACGCGAAGGCTCTGAATACGTGCATCCTGACAATTCAGGGTTACCAGATAAGGTTGGTTACGAACATCCAATTCACCAAAATCATTATCTGAACAGTTCAGATTTTTAATTTTTGTGGAGTCTGAAATTGAGAAAGTCGTCAATAGGTTCTTTTCGCAATTTACAGTCTGAAGGTTCATACATCCGGTCATATTCAGGGATGTCAGTTTGTTTTTAGAAACATCCAGATTGACCAAGAGTGGAGAGTTGTGAACGTCTAGTGCGGTAAGCGCATTCTTTGACAAGTTCACATTCTGAAGATAAGGGAAACCGGAAAGATCCAATTCTCCTGCGAGATTCTTACCAGACCAGTTAATAGCCGTAATATTATTTCCCATTACGGAAACACCGGCCCACATTACAGGATTAGACATATCGGAGATGCCTAATTTCTCAGCATTGGATACACCGTCTGCTGAAGGTTGTTGCAAAAAGCTTTGCAGCTTACTAATCTCCGTTTGACCGCTTACTAGCGTACAACAGAGAAGAACAAAAGCTGCAAGAATGGTAAAACGTTTCATAGTTAAGCTAGTTAAAGTTAGACCTTTGTATTGAGTTGTTCTTCTGCAAATGATCGTTCGATATCCGGCTATCAATTGATCACTTACATCCTTTAAACAATACGCACTATAAAAAGTTTTTCATTCAGCTTTATTTAAAGTTTTTTTTTAAACATAAATACAAAAGCAAAAAAGCGTACAGACCTATTAAATTTAGGTGTACGCTTTACTGTTTTTTGTATTATTTCTTAGCAGAAGTAAGCTTTATTCCATTTTCCAGGAGTTCTATCCGATTCTGCTTATAGAGTGCTCCCAAAGCCTTTTTGAAGTTTTTCTTGCTGCAATGGAATTCAGCCATGATCACATCCGGATCGCTTTTATCCGTAAAAGGAAGGAAACCCTCGTTTTCAGCCAACTGATCCATGATTTCGTTTTCGAGACTTCCAACCACTTTCTGATATCCTTGAGGCTGCAACATCACGTCGATCTTCTCATCCGGGCGAACCTCTTTTACATAACCCTTCATCTTATCGCCCACCTTTACAGGCTTGAAGATCTGGTTGTGGTAAATCATTCCGGAGTGCAAACCATCGATAATCACTTTGAAACCCAGATCGGTCTGCTTCATGATGATCAGATCGACCTCTTGATTGCTTTTATAATCGGGCGGCGTATTGTCAAGGAACTTGTTCAGTTTTGCGGATCCGGCGATACGGTGAGAAACCATGTCCTCGTAAATGTATACCAGATAAGAACGACCCTCTTCCATCGTTACCTTTTGCTCGCGGAAAGGAACCAACAGCTCTTTTGACACTCCCCAATCCATAAAAGCACCTACAGAGTTGGCTGAGTTCACCTTCAGGAGCGCAAACTCCCCTACCGTGGCGTAAGGTGTTTCCGTTGTTGCCAACAAACGGTCTTCCGAATCGAGATAAACGAAACAATCCAACTCGTCGTCGATTTCAGTACCCTCGGGTACATAACGTCTGGGCATCAGGATCTCTAAACCACTACCCCCGTCCAGGTAAATTCCAAAATCGAGTGATTTAACCACTGTCATCTTATTGTACTTACCGATCTTTACCATAAAGAATGCATTTATAAAGGCCTTTCGTCCGAGAGAAACCTCTTTCTACGGGCCTGTGTTCATCTACAAAGTTACGAAAAACAAACCGAACTGAGGTATCTTTAGGCAAACAGTTCGGAGGCGATGCGAAACACCCGTTCCTGAACCTCCTCCATATCCGTTTTCCGCCCCAATTCATGCTCCAGAGAAGTAACGCCCTTCGTGGTAAAACCGCAAGGGTTAATCAGCGTAAAATAGGAAAGATCCGTATTGACATTCAGTGCAAACCCATGCATGGTCAAAAACCTGGAACTTTTCACCCCGATCGCACAGATCTTCCTTGGATATGCCGATTCCGCGTCCAGCCAAACTCCCGAAGCACCCTCTATTCTTTTTCCTAACAATCCGTAAGTGGCGATGGTTCGGATAATCGTCTCCTCAAGCAACCAAATGTAACGGCGCAGTCCGATTTGAAAATTCTCCAGATCCAGGATCGGATAGCCCACCAGCTGTCCCGGACCATGGTAAGTGACATCGCCTCCGCGGTCGATCTCTTGATAAAGCACACCGCGTTGCTCCAATAATTCGGGAGTCAGCAGCAGGTTCTCTTGTTTGCCGCTCTTACCCAGGGTGATCACGGGATTGTGTTCACAGAAAATCCAGCGGTTGGGTACCGGCAGACTTCCCTTCTTAAGTTGAAGTGCCGTTTCGAACAACTCCTTCTGACGCATCCAGGCCTGCGGATAATCGATACGTCCCCACTCCTCTAAAATAAGCTTCTTCATCTGTTTTTCAATTACTATTATTTCTGTCGGTTCATTATTTATCGAACGAAACGGTGCCGATTTTTCCCATCAGCGATAGGATCTGCCGTTGTCGTCTGAGCATATATGGCGATGGTTTGGCGGAATTAAACCGGATCGGATTAGGGAGCGTAGCCGCAATCAGAGCGCATTGAGCGGGAGATAACTGCTTTGCCGTGGTATGAAAATGGTATTTCGCTACCGCTTCTGCCCCGTAAATACCGTTGCCCATCTCGATCGAATTAAGATACACCTCCATGATCCGAGCCTTACTCCAGAACGTTTCGATCAGAAAGGTAAAATACACCTCCAGTCCTTTTCGCACCCAAGAGGATTGGGGCCATAAAAAAATATTCTTTGCCGTTTGCTGAGAGATTGTACTCGCACCGCGCGGTCGTTTTCGCGTTTCATTCTCTTTGGCAGCCTGTTTTATCGCCTCCAGATCAAATCCGTTGTGTTGCATAAAGCGGTTGTCTTCTGAGGCAACTACGGCCTGAGGCAGCGATTTGGAAATCCGGTTCAGGGGCACCCATGCGTGGTGAAACGTAACTTTCTCACCTGCTCCGAGTTGTGCGATCACCCGTATCACCATCAATGGCGTGATGTATACAGGCACATAGCGATAAACAAGGGTCATAAAAACGGTCGAAAGGAGGAACAGGGCGATCAATCGTCCTATCCAGCGGAATAGAAAACGAATCATATTTTTCCAGGTATGTATTGTAAATCGAATAAAAACAAATATATAATAATTTATCTGATTAAACCCAAAAACAACGGTTGTGAAAAAGCGATCCCCGCGTGCCGAAAGGGAAGCGACATGCAGGAAATAAAAAAAGAGTCCCGCAACATGCTAAAACATGCCACGAGACTCCCGATATCCGCTCTCAACCGATATTATTTTTTTGCACGCTCCAATTCACGGAGGTTATCCATTTTCTTTCTTTCCATAAATTCATAGATTCCTTCCAGGTGCTCGGTTACCTTCTTATTACCGAACTCATACACGCGGTCTACCAAACCGTCCAGGAAGTCACGGTCATGCGATACCACGATCAACGTTCCGTCAAAATCTTTCAAAGCGGCCTTCAGCACATCTTTCGTACGCATATCCAGGTGATTGGTCGGCTCATCGAGAATCAACAGATTCACCGGTTCAAGCAAAAGTTTGATCATTGCCAAACGGGTACGTTCACCTCCCGAAAGCACTTTCACTTTCTTCGTTGATGCTTCGCCGCCGAACATAAAGGCACCCAAGAGGTCTTTGATCTTGTTACGGATCTCACCTCTGGCCACATCGTCGATGGTCTGGAAAACGGTCAATTCCTCATCCAACAACGAAGCCTGGTTCTGTGCGAAGTAACCGATCTGCACGTTGTGGCCCAGCGTCAATGTGCCGTCGTGTTCCAACTCCTTCATGATACATTTCACGAGTGTTGATTTACCCTCGCCGTTTCGTCCCACGAAAGCGATCTTCTGTCCACGTTCCACCATAAAATTTGCATTTCCGAAAACAGTATGCTCTCCGTAGCTCTTACCCACGCTCTCTGCCGACACCGGGTAATTACCCGAACGTGGCGAAGGCGGAAATTTCAAACGCAAAGCAGAGGTATCCTCTTCATCCACTTCGATGATTTGGAGTTTCTCCAACATCTTCACACGCGACTGCACCTGAAGGGTTTTAGAATAGGTTCCTTTGAAACGTTCGATGAAATCAACGTTCTCCTGAATCATCTTCTGCTGCTCTTCATACTGTTTCTGCTGCTGTGCACGACGCTCTTTACGCAATTCCAGGTATTTCGTATAGTTTACTTTATAGTCGTAGATGCGGCCCATCGTCACCTCGATCGTACGAGTCGTAATACGGTCTACGAACGCACGGTCATGCGAAATAACCACCACCGCTTTTCCGCTCTCCACCAAGAAGTCTTCGAGCCACTGGATCGATTCGATATCGAGGTGATTGGTCGGCTCATCCAGCAGGATTACATCCGGATTCTGAAGCAACATCTTAGCCAACTCGATACGCATACGCCATCCACCGCTGAATTCGCTGGTTTGCTTTTGAAAGTCGTCTCGTTTGAAACCCAGTCCAAGCAGGGTCTTCTCCACATCCTCATCGAAATGGGTCATATCGATCGTATAGAATTTCTCGCTTAAAGCAGAAACTTTTTCAATCAGCTCCATGTATGAATCCGATTCGTAATCGGTTCTAGTAGCCAACTGATCGTTCAATTCATTGATCTCCTTTTCCATTTCGAAAAGGTGAACAAAAGCCTGCGAGGCCTCTTCGAAAACGGTACGTCCATCTTGCGTCAACAGGTGCTGAGGCAAATAGGCGATCACCGTATCTTTTGGAAAGGATACCCTACCGCGTGAAGGCTGACGAACACCGGCAAGAATCTTCAACAAGGTTGATTTGCCGGCACCGTTCTTACCCATCAGGGCGATGCGGTCTTTCTCATTAATTACAAAGGAAATATCTTCAAAAAGCGTCGTTCCACCGAACTCTACCGTTAATCCGTCTACTGATACCATAATAATTTTTTAAAACGCCGGCAAAGATAATCAAATAAACCGCTGTCTGAGAATGGTATCGACGCAAATAAAGAGTAAAAGACGTTATCTTTTACCTTTTATTCACCACATTACTCATTACTTTACGCAATACTTTATGTCACTTTCCACTCGATAATACTATCTTTGCGCCGCTAAAAAAATAAGCAGAACTTCTAACTAAATTATATTTCAGATGAAAATGTTGTCACCAAAAGAAATTGTGACATATGCCGGTAACTCGGCAATGGAGAAGGGGGATTATAGTTTCAAGAAAACAATGGCGTTGAGCTTCCTTGCCGGAGCATACATCGCAATGGGTGGACTTCTTTCTATTTTATTCGGATACGGATTCCCGGCTTTCGCTGCGGGTAATC
Organism: Bacteroidales bacterium; assembly: GCA_036655355.1. Lineage (GTDB taxonomy): Bacteria > Bacteroidota > Bacteroidia > Bacteroidales > JAUNSR01 > JAUNSR01. Next base: position 152,289 of record JAVVQG010000006.1, on the reverse strand, counting down.
CCGGTATCATTAAATTATTTATGGGCGCCGCCTTTCCCATCGGTCTGATCCTAGTCGTATTAGCCGGGGGGGAGTTGTTTACGGGCAACTGTGCTTATTTCATCCCAAACACGATGAGTGGCAGACAGCCTTGGAAAAAGGCGTTCCGCAACTGGGCTTTGGTGTGGACGGGCAACTTCATCGGCGCTTTGTTCTTTGCCTATTTCCTAGTGTATCTAACCGGCCTTTCTCATTACGAGCCTTGGCAGGAAGGTATCCTTAAAATCGCCGTAGGTAAAACGTCGAATCCTTTCTTTGTCACCTTCCTGAAAGGGGTAGGCGCAAACTGGTTGGTTTGTTTGGCGATGTGGTTGGGAATGTCCGCAAAAGACACAGCAGGAAAGATCCTGGGCATCTGGTGGCCTGTGATGACCTTCGTTGCTATCGGTTACGAACACTGTATCGCCAACATGTTCTTTATACCGCTTGCGATGTTTGAAGGAGCCGACATCTCCATGTACGACCTTTTCATCAAAAACCTACTTCCCGCGACGTTGGGGAACATCGCCGGTGGGGCAATCTTCGTAGGTGGACTCTATTGGTACGTATACGAAAAACTTTATAAGAAACATTGATATACGGCAAACATCGATCCGGTTTATTTGTTATACTACAAATTAATGACAAATATCCATGGACATCCATACATTTACGCTGTTCAGCAATGATCTTGGTGGTGTAGGTACGCTTCGGGAAGCAGCCCCTGCGTGTGGCGGCGAAAACATCTCACCGCAACTCAGCTGGATCAATGCTCCGAAAGGAACCAAAAGTTTCGCAATCACCATTTATGACCAGAGCGCTCCCACCGGCGGAGGTTTTTGGCATTGGCTTGCATTCGATATTCCGGTTAAGACCCAAACGATTCCGTCCGGAGCAGGTAATCCGATGCGAAACCTGTTACCTTCGGGTGTGATCCAAAGTAAGAACGATTACGGACAATACGGGTATGGCGGTCCTTGCCCTCCCGAAGGAGACGGTTTTCACCTCTACTTGATCACGGTGTACGCCCTTGATGTGGATTCCCTCGGGCTGGATAAAGATGCGCTTGCCAATCCGGTAGGCTTCCATTTGTGGATGCATACCATTGAGAAAGCCTCGATGGTGATGTATTATAAAAGGTAAGAACGCGTGGAAAAAAAAGATGTACTTTTGAAAATATTGCAAACCACTCCGAACAGCTCCAAGCTGTTTCAGGAGTGGTTTTTTCATATCTCAGAGCTTCTGATGAATCATTTCGCACTCGAATTTAACGGCGAAACGGCTCGGATGACCGAATTGGAATTCTATTACCACGACAACCCGAAATTATCGGAAAACCATCCCGATTCACTTCATCCCGACGATACGTCTCACCGCAACGAATTACAATCGCGGTTTGCCACGTGGTACTTCCACCATGTGGGCCCCCGAAAAGAGAGTGGCTATAAGAACCTTCATTATACGGGGCTGGACTTGTGTTTTGGAAAGGAAGGTGTCACTTTCGGCATTCTTGTGCGGGCGATAGAACAGCTTCGTGCGGACCTCTCCCCGAAAGAGCGATACGTGTATGGCCCCTCTACCCTGCTACTTAAAGTAATCTTCCCGGCTTTGGGCCTTCAACCTGTTGTTTCGGGTGCACGCAAGATAGAGAATCGTCCCGATTACCTCAAACTCATGCGTATCATCGAGGAGGGAGATCTGTTCCGACACGATCTCATCCGGCTGATTCCTTACGAATACCCGCAAACCGAACCCGTTTATTTCGCTCCCCGCATCGGATTGAACCCCGCGAAGAGCTATCACGCTCATCCCTACCGCTTTCTGATCTACCTCGATAAAAAACACCTTGAAAAAGGAAAGATAGTTGAATACATTGGAAGATACCGGCAGCCTTGGCGTAGTTAAAGCAGCTCCTCCGGCATCACGATTTGAAATGTTTTTCGCGCAATTTCTTTCCCTTGCAGCGACGTGATGAGCTCCCACGTTCCGCATTTATCCTCCACCGGTGCCCAAATGGTATCTCCTAAAAAGAATTTCCAGTCGTTCGAATTTATAAAATGAGATCCTTCGAAGTCGGGCCTCACATTTCCATGCTCATCGGTGAAAGGTGGATGTTTCATCACGAATTCAACCTCTTCCCCTTTGGCTCCCTTTATATGCAACACATAGCCGAACTCTATATCCAACTCGGAAGGCACCGTATCGGTAAATTTTATAATCTTGGGCAACTCGCGCGAGCCCCTTTCCCACTGGGTATAGATACCCCAACTCTGCATTTTTACTTCAATTTTCTTTTTTGCCATAAAGCAAAGTTACAAAAAGAGAGGAAGTTAAACAAAAGGGGAAATTCCCCTCTTAATTTTGTATTAATTATGTAATATTGGTTTTCTACTTTTGGAGAAAAATTCCACATTAAAAAGGGTTTTAGGTATTTTAATGCCTCTGCCGGATGATAAAATATGGAATTATTTAACCAAAACTAAGATAAGAGATGATGAAAAAGAACGTGTGGGGGATGACTCTATTAATTGCCCTGACCGGCTGCAGTCAGGATGAGGTTCTCAAACAGACACCGGATTCACAGAAAAAGGTTATCCATTTCAATTCAAAGGTTGAATCGGCCCTACTCACCCGAGCTTTCGGTACGACATGGTCTGCAAATGATTCAATCGGTGTATTTATGAAACAAGCCGACCAACCGCTTGCACCGGAAACGGTGATCGCCGGAGCCGAAAATGTGCTTTATACGACACAAAAGGGCGACGGATATTTTAAACCCGCTGCTGCAGGAATTTCATGGGGTGATGACAAGCAAGGTGTTGATTTCATCGCCTATTATCCCTACACGAATCTGCAGGAAGGAAACCTCTACCCGATCAACGTAGCGGATCAACGCGATTCTGAAGCGATCGATCTGTTGTATTCCAACAACCTGACCGGAATCGCCGATCAGCCGAATGCATTAAACCTTACGTTCTCTCATCAACTCTCCCGTGTGGTTTTCCACTTGAAAGCCAACCATATCTCGGTATGGAAAAACCTTTCCGTGCGTATTTCCGGAGCGAAAACCCAAGGTACGTTCAACCTCGCCGATGGGATCATCGCCGCGGATGAAAATTCGGTTTCAACAATCAATCTTTACCCAACATTAAATGGACTTTCCGGTACGGCACAGGCAATACTTATGCCCGGGACAGCCGTTTCCGACCTAAAACTGGTGGTGGTCCAAGATGAAAAGGAAGTCGCATACGCTCTGGGACTCACCGAACTTGAAAAAGGAAAACAATACAATTTCAATGTAAACATTACCGGAAAGGAACCTGAAGTTTCTCCAGAAGGGGATTACCTGAAATGGCGCGAAACACCGATGATCACCGAATCGATGTTGGCTGATGAAGATCTGATGTATGTAAATCACTACATGCCGAACGAAATGACAGATCCCGTTTCAGGCAAAGAGATGCGTAACTACAGCATGCTTTACAGCAAAAAACACCGAATCGCCTATTGGGTTGCTTACCCTCTCTTCCCGGCATGTACCGGCACCTCCGGTAGAACGGATGCCTGGAACTTCGACCCTAAGATTCCGGCTTCAATGCAGGGTAACTTGTCAAGCGGATATGGCGGTAACGGATACGACCGCGGTCATCAGTTGCCAAGCGGCGATCGCACCTGCGATAAGGAAACAAACAAAACGACATTCTATTATAGCAATATGACTCCTCAGAAAGGAGCCAAACTGAATCAGTCCATTTGGGCGGCACTTGAAAACCAGGTGCGTTCATGGAGAACAGGAACGGATACCGTTTTCGTGGTAACCGGTGCCATACCTCCGTTGGCCAACGTACAGTATATGAAAGAGATGGCTGTTCCGGAGTATTATTTCAAGGCTCTTGCCCGAAAAGTAAACGGCACATTCATCACGATTGGATTCAAATTCGACAACAAGGATTACACCGGTAACAACTACATGAACGAAGCTGTTTCTGTAAAAGAACTTGAAGATCTCACCGGATTCACTTTCTTCCCGACAATCGATGCATCGGCAAAGGCAACGTTGAATAAATCTCAATGGCAATAATCTACTATAAATTATAATAAAATGGCGAATTTAAGAAAATGGGGGGCACTGTCGGTGATCGGGTTAATGACTCTTTCAGCTTGCAGTCAGGATGATTTTTTTAAGGAGGATGAAAGTGGTGCTCAAGCAGTTTCTTTTATTTCTTCTATTTCACGAGTTGCGGATAACAGTTGGAATGAAGGTGACCAAGTGGGTATCTTTATGAAGAAAGCAGACAATGCTCTTGCAGGATTTTTAGAAGAGAACAAACGCTATAACGCTTCTGTAGCGGGCAATCTGGTACACGATGGCGCCGAACAGGCTCTTTACTTTCCGGCTACGGGCGAGAAAGTGGATTTTGTAGCTTATTACCCCTACACGGCTACGGTAACGGAGCAAAAAGTAAGCGTGAACGTGTCGGATCAATCGGTACAATCGAACATAGACCTTCTTTATGCCGCTACTTCTACCGGATTCAATAACCTTTCCAAAGCGGTTCCGTTGAACTTTACTCACAAGTTATCGCGGATTCTACTTGAAGTTAGCTCCACTTCGGATGCCGAACTAAAAGACGTAACGCTTGAGGGAACGGAAACAATGGGTGCACTGAGCCTTAACATGGGATCTTTCGAAACCATCTCCGGAAATGTAGCACCTATCACATATAAGCTAACTGCTCCGAGTGCTAAAAACTGGAGAGCGGAGGCAATTGTTTTACCGGCAGGAGCGCTTGACGCAAACGCAACGCTGAATTTCACGATCGGTTCACAGACTTACCGTCACTCGGTAGCTGGAATGGAGCTGAAAGAGGCAACTTCTTATACTTTCAAAGTATCCATCAATGAAAACGACGGTAAACCTACTGTGGTTGTAGGAAATGCTACAATCACGGACTGGACGGTCGTAACGGGCGGGGATATCGACATCGACCTTGACGGAGGTGCAACCGATCCCTCACCGGAGCCAAATCCGGGTGATTACGAGGTAATTTTCCTTGAGACGTTCGGTGCACCGGTAAAAGTTGGCAACAACTGGGTTTCAGTGGATAAATATACCGACTATGACAACTACGGCGTGCTGACTTTCACAGACCGTCTCCAAACAGCGGGTTACAGTTATGCCGATGTACGTTCAACGTCAACATTACCGGCACATTTGTGGTTGCCGACAAGTACGGCTACTGTTCCGGACAAAAGCGCTGCATTCAAAATCTCCGGATTTTCCACTGCAGGCTATTCGAACTTGAAACTTACGTATGACCTAGCGGTTAATCAGACGAAAGACCAGAATGTAATCCGCGTATTCGCTGACGAAACTGAACTTTCCGTTCCTTCGAAACAGCTTACTCCGGCAGACAAGTTCCAGACAATAGAACTTGTTTTGCCGAAAGGTACGACAGCGATTGAATTCCTATCTGAAACTGATTACAACACGGTTGGTTTCCGTATTACGAACATCTCGCTTAGTGGTGTAAAATAAATAACATCGTCCTGTAAACGATAAAAAACAGAGGCTGTCCCAAATTCATGCGAATGAATCGGGCAGCCTCTGTTGCGTTATTTATTACAGCACATTAACCTATGACGATGTAGGAGTACTCCCTTCAGCCTCTTATTTTGTTGCCTTCGGAGTTGTCGCCGGTGTGGTCTGCGGTGTTGTCTCAATCACTTTGGCATCCTTACCGATTTGCTTGAAAGCTTGAATCAATTTCGTCGTATCGGTTTTATCGCCTCGGAATTCCACCTCTACCCATTGACCCTCCAAACTGGAAGCCAAATCGGTTACTCCCTTTTCATAAGGGATATTCTTATTAATCTTGTTGATGCAAGAGTGACAATCAAGTTCTACGGCGAAACGTACACGTTGTTTCTCCTTTTTATCGGTTTGTGCCGATACGGCAAAAGTGGTAAGAACTGACACAAATAATACAGCGAATAGTTTATTTAAAGATCTCATTTGTAGATAGTTTAATTTTTTAATATTAAGATCAAATGCGCCATTAATATACCTTCTGTTGGGTAACTCAACTTTAGATGAGCTATGGCGATCTCATTTGTGGATGATTCCAGGCACGAGTTTGTAACTCGTGCCATTCGAAGCCACACCAATATTGGAGTACTTCTTTTAAAGATTGAAACGGATTCCGGTATAAAGTTTTCTGCCGTGAACCGGTCCCCAAACCATCGTAGCGTCAAAATTCTCACCCCACGGATTAGATGCATCGACGATCGGATTGGCCTGTTTGAAATTCAAAAGATTCTCTCCCCCCAGATAGATAGACCATCTCCGGAAATTCTTCGTCACCTGTGCATTCAAACCGGTATAACCGCTATACTCCTTATCCCAAAGCGGATTCAAAGCATCCGGATCCGGCATTCGACCGGGACCGTTGAACTGGGCGGTCAGGTCAAACTGCCATTTCTCCATGTTCGTCTGATACGAAGCCGTCACCATTCCTTTATAGCGACTATTCAAGTAACGTTCACGCAACTCACCGTTATAATTGGTTTTTGCATCGGTATACCGGAAAGCTCCCGTAAGTGTAAACCCTTTAAAGAAAGGATAAGTAGCCTCAACCTGTACCGAACTTGAGTAAGAACGACCCTCGTTGTTCTTTAATACCACCTGATGGGCATCCGCATCCATATCCGCAACAACCTGATTCTGGAAATCGGTATAATACCACTCCAGGTTCAATTGCAAATCTTTTCCGAATACAGGAATCGTAGAAGAGAGAGCCGCACCGTAATTCCATGCACTTTCCAACGGATTCAACTCATTGGCGATTGAAAGTCTGCGACTGCTCGCCAAAAGGAAGCTATTCTCTACAAGAGGGTTCGAAATCCGATATCCCTTCCCTGCCGACAGACGGGAAATTAACCATGGTGCAATCTCATACTTCACATGCAGGCGAGGCGTTACGAATGCTCCGTATTTCTTATGATAGTCCGCACGTAAACCAGCCTGTACCACTAATTTGTGATCCAAGTTAAGCGTGTATTGTCCGAATGCCCCCGTCACCACGTCCGTACGGTTTAAGTCATAACCGGGTAAAAGCGCCATTGTGGCCGGATCGATAGCCTCTTTAAAACTTTCGAGGTTCATCGAAAGCCCTGCGCTTAGGTTGTGCACGTGGTTGTACTCCTGTTCGAACAACAAGCTGGCGTATAGATTTTTCTGCAATACATCGAACGATCTTTTTCCATATTCCGATTTCTGATCGTGATAAGTTCCCGATAGCATCATCGCGATGCTGGTGTTATTATCATCACCGAACACATAACCGTTTTTCGTATAAACATTTCCTCTTTTGGTTTGGATATCCACCATATATGGATCATGAAGCGGAGTATCACCGTGAGCCATCTGTCCACTTTTACGCGATTCACTCAGCACATTGGCTACACTTTGTGAGATAAATCCGTTCTTTTTATAATACCAGCGGTTCATGAGATTGAACTGCTCGGTCTGTGGAAGGTCCATAAAACCGTCGCCGTTACCGTCATGTGCTTTCAACTCCTTTGAATAATGCAAAAGCACTCCCGTTGCGAGATTCTCATTCAATTTGAAGTTCGCATCGGCATTTCCTTCAAGTCGTCCGTTGTCTGCGGCAAACAGATTCAGTGATAACGGATCGGAATCCTGTGGTTTTTTAAATTCGATGTTGATCTGACCTGACAAAGCGTCGTAACCGTTTTTCACGGAAGAGGTCCCTTTTGACACTTGGATGCTTTCCATCCACGGTCCGGGTACGTAACTCAGACCATAAAGCGAGGCTGCACCGGTAAACGCAGGCAACTGTTCGGTCATCATCTGCACATACTTGCCGGAAAGACCCAAAAGCTGAATCTGTCTCGCTCCGGTAGCGGCATCACTGTAGGATACATCCACCGAAGGATTCGTCTCGAAACTCTCGGCCAAGTTACAGCAGGCGGCGCGACCCAGTTCGTGCGACGTTATTTTCTGCGAATTGATGGTTGACATCTTCAGCGTCATCGTACCGGTGGGAGGCGGAGTCACCACCACTTCATTCAACGCTACTTCACCGCAAAGCGTCACGTTGAGCGGAGCCGAGGGATCCTTTATCACCATCGAGTGAGTTTGGAATCCGATGTAACTTACCAATAAAGTGTCTGAAGAAGCATTTGTAGAGATTTCAAATTTTCCGGATTCATCGGTTACCACACCGTTATTGGTGTTCTTCCAATACACGTTAGCACCGATAACAGGCTGTTTATCCGAATCAGAGACTGCGCCGCGTACAATGCCGGCAGCAGAAACAAGCGTAGTCACGAAGAAAATCGCAACCAATATAGAGAATAATCTTTTGATCATATTTATCGTATTGATTTCAAACATTTGCATATAAAGCGTCTTATCCTTTTTGTGACAAAAGAATACGACGATACCCTGCGTTTCTATTGAAACACAGCATTACATTACGAACGGTTTAAATCAATAACGTGGAGTAAAGCGCCAGTTTATGACGCGAGGATAGATTGGTCCTATAAGGATCGGGACCAAAGTGAGGAAGTTCTTCTGCCGATGACGGCTGTACAATGAATAGCACCGAAAGTACGGCCATCACTTCCTGCATCATACGAGGAGAAGGCGCTTTGGTATATTCATGAGATTTGAATCCTTCCGTTTCGGGAAGTTCATTGAATTCACAACCGCAACCGGCATGTTTCACAATCGGCTCGTCCAAAGGAGATTCCGCAGACTGCGACATACAACAGCAATGAATCTCACCGGCAAGCATACGGTCACAATGCCCCTCCGCTCCATATGCGGGAGCGATGAATCTGAACAGTAAAGTCAGACCCAAAAGTAGCGTGATGATGTATTTTCGGTTGAATTGCATCGGATGCGTTTTTGTTAATTTGAGTGGCAAATATAAGTAGATAGCCGATTATCCGATATAGAATTCCTGCTTTTTAATGTTTATTACAACTATTACCCTTGAATTGCATCCGGAAAAAAAGGAAGCGCGAAAGAATTCGCGCTCACGGGTTATTCGACGGTTACCGCCTCCCTGCACCCCCTACTCCGCACATTATCAGAAGCATTACAAATCAAACGGTTGCCGCTCAACTCGGGAACGACATCCAGTATATTCTGTTTCAGACAATATTCAAGGTCATCCTCAAAACCATGCGATAACAATCGCACCGCATGCTCTGATTTCATGATGTATTTATTAAAATCCTTATTGGCATGATGCCAGAGTGATACAGCGATTCGGGTACCATCGGAAGCAGCCTTAAAGTTATCATCCTCAAGCAGGTAAGAAGTGAGTGCTCCTGCAAAGAGTGAATCTTCTACGCATATGCGGCCTTTCCATCCGGCACAAACGATCAGCACATCTTTCTTCTCGGCTTTACAGCGTTCGGCAACTGCACGCAGATTCACAAAGGCACCGATCAACAACAGGTAACAATCAGCTGCAGACTTCACGGCTCTTGTTCCATTACTCGTGGTCAGCACAATGTCGTTGCCTTCCACCTTCTCGCGGGTATACTCATAGGGAGAATTCCCGAAATCGGCAAAATCACATCGGTCTACTTTACTTTCTGCGCCCGTAAGATAGCCCTGTTCTTTGTAAGCTAACGCCTCTTCCTGCGTCGCTACAGGAATTATGCTCTTCGCGCCGTTGGCAAATGCGGTACAGATGGTTGTGGATGCTCTGAAAACATCCGTCATCACCACTACCGCTTCCTTTTTGAGATATTGATTAATCAATGCGGGCGAAAAACAAATTTCGATTTGATTCATATACTTTTTTTATTTTAAATCTCCGGGGGTTAAAACCGAGATAATAATTTCTGATCTGTCAGCGTGGAAGTTAATAACCGGGATATTTATCGGCCCATTCCCGGTTCGTAGAGTAGATATCCCCTTTTATTCCTGTAAACAAATCGTCTGCAACCTGCAACACGATGTCTTTGTGTTTAAGAGCTTCGAGCCAATCCTTGGGGATGGATTCCTCTCCATTCACAACACCCAACAACGAGCCCACAAGCATACCGCAAGCCTCGGGAGCGCCCTTATAACGCACCGAACGCAACAGTGCTTCACGGAAATCATCCTGAAATCTGAGGGTACAATAAAGGGAATAAGCAAGGATATCCTGAGCTGCGATTGAATTCTTAAACGAATTTTCGAAACGGGTGAGATCTTCATGCAACTCCTCGGAGGAGTCGTTCTCCGTTTCATCCAGGAAATAGAGGGAGGTAATGATACGCTCTTTCACCTTTTGGTGTTTAGGCCAGGTTTCAAGTTCTTTCAAAGCAAGAGAAATGGCCTCTGTCAGCGGAATCTCCGCTACGAGCGAAGAGATCAATGCGGCATAGAATCCGGCTGAAAGATACGCCTCGGGAGCTCCGTGCGTAAGAGCAGCGGCTTCCGCTGCAATCCGGAAAGCATCCTTTACATCGCCGGGAAACATCAAGCCCACCGGCAATACCGGCAGAAGAGCCTCAAAGTCAGCTTCCTTGTTTAATGGGTGATCCAAATCGCCGATGCGCTTGCTTTTCAGCGCCCGCAAAGTACGTTTCAGCGGTGCACCTTTGTGATAGAGTTCTCTGCGTCGAATCAACCATCCGTCTTTTTCTGGCAGGTTCACAATATCATCGTAGTTGACACTCTGGGTTTTCATCCATCTTAAATAAGATTCATAGATGATTTCGGCAAAAGTGCCGTTCGTTCCGTGCATTTTTGCCCGGTGGGTTGCACGCAACAACCCCTCCGCCGTAAAGACAGCCAGTTGCATCAGGGCGCCGAACCGTAGTATGGCGAGAGGTGTTTCTTTCTTCTTCTCATTGGCATAAAAGGAACCTACAGCATCTCCTACGGCAGCTCCTAACATGGCACCAGTATAAAATCCGGAACCGATTTGTTCGTTTTCCATAGATTTTCCGATTATTTGGGATAGTTCATCACCACAAAAATAATAATAATTGATAATTTTCTGAGACACGAAGCAAACTTATTCTAAAAGAAAAAATTCAGTTTTTTTACGGTTGATTACTAAATACGGAATTTTTTCCGTAATTCATAAGTATTCAGCGATTAAGCCATTTACAATATCACTTAAGTATGGGGTATGTGACCATTTTTTAGTATTCTGAAAGAAATACCTTCTTGTTTGGTAAGTAAATTAAGTGTAATTTCGCGGCAAATTCACAAGAGACAATATGGCAAATACAATTGAATTTAAAAAAGGAAACTGGAACGAAGCTATCGACGTAAGAGACTTCGTACAGTTAAACGTTACTCCTTACGAAGGAGACGGATCATTCTTGGCAGGTCCAACCGAACGTACTACGAAAGTTTGGAACAAATGTCTTGAAGCATTGAAAGAGGAGCGTGACAACAACGGTGTACGTTCAATCGACAATGTAAACATCTCAACAATCACATCGCATAAAGCAGGTTATATCGATCAGGAAAACGAAACAATCGTAGGTCTTCAGACTGACGCGGTTCTTCGTCGTTCGATGAAACCTTTCGGTGGTGTTAAAGTGGTTGAAAAAGCGTTGGCTGAAAACGGTCTTGTAATGGACGAAAAAGCACGTTTCGCTTTTGACTACCGTAAAACTCACAATGACGGTGTATTCGATGCATATACAGATGAGATCCGTACATACCGTTCACTTGGATTCTTGACAGGTCTTCCTGACAACTACGCACGTGGCCGTGTTATCGGTGACTACCGTCGTATGGCTCTTTACGGTGCAGACCGTTTGATCGAAGCTAAAAAAGCGGATTTGAAATCTTTGAACGGACCGATGACTGAAGAGCGCATCCGCCTTCGCGAAGAGGTTTCTGAGCAGATCAAAGCATTGAACGAAATCAAAGTATTGGGTTCTTACTACGGATTCGATCTTGGTCGTCCGGCTGAAACTGCAGTAGAAGCTGTTCAGTGGGTATACCTTGCTTACCTTTCTGCGATCAAAGAACAGGACGGTGCAGCGATGTCTTTCGGTAACGTTTCATCTTTCCTTGATATCTATATCGAACGTGATCTTCAGAACGGAACGATCGACGAATCTTTCGCACAGGAATTGATCGACCAGTTGGTTATCAAATTGCGTATGGTTCGCCACCTTCGTATGAACTCATACAACGAGATCTTCGCTGGTGACCCGACATGGGTGACTGAGTCAATCGGCGGACGCTTGAACGACGGTCGTCACAAAGTGACTAAGACTTCGTTCCGTATGCTTCAGACGCTTTACAACCTAGGGCCGTCTCCGGAGCCGAACATGACCGTTCTTTGGTCTCCTTCTCTTCCTGAAGGATTCAAAAAATTCTGTGTTCAGACTTCAATCGACACTTCATCTGTACAGTATGAGAATGACGACTTGATGCGTGAAACTCGTCAGTCTGACGACTACGGTATCGCATGTTGCGTATCATTCCAGGAGATCGGAAAACAGATCCAGTTCTTCGGTGCTCGTACGAACCTTGCAAAAGCGTTGTTGCTTGCAATCAATGAAGGTCGTTGCGAATTCACAGGCAAAACAGTGGTTAAGGGTGTTCCTGCATTGACAGGTGATGTTCTTGACTTCGAAGAAGTGATGAAAAACTACCGCTATGTATTGAAAGAAGTGGCTCGTGTTTACAACGACTCGATGAACATCATTCACTACATGCACGATAAGTACTACTACGAACGTGCCCAGATGGCGATGGTTGACACAAACCCTAAAATCAACCTTGCTTACGGTGTGGCAGGTCTTTCAATCGTAGCCGATTCACTTTCTGCAATCAAACACGCTACGGTGAAACCGATCCGTAACGAAGAGGGTCTGACTACAGGCTTTGATGTTGACGGCGACTTCCCTTGCTACGGTAATGACGATGACCGCGTTGACCAGATCGCAGTTGATGTAACAAACTTCATGAACGCTGAACTTGGTAAACTTCCGACTTACAAAAACGCACAGCCGACTCTTTCTGTACTTACAATCACATCAAACGTGATGTACGGTAAGAAAACTGGAGCTACTCCGGATGGTCGTGAAAAAGGTATCGCATTCGCACCGGGTGCCAACCCAATGCACGGACGTGATAAAAACGGTGCGATCGCATCGCTTTCATCTGTATCGAAAATCGATTACTCAGCAGCTCTTGACGGTGTATCGAATACCTTCTCTATCGTACCTCGTTCACTAGGACACGACACAGAAGAGCGTCAGGAAAACTTGATCAGCATGATGGACGGATACTTCACAAAAGGTGCACACCACCTAAACGTGAACGTTCTTAACCGTGAAATGTTGAAAGACGCGATGGAACATCCTGAGAACTATCCTCAGTTGACGATCCGCGTTTCAGGATACGCTGTAAACTTCGTACGTTTGAGCCGTGAGCACCAGCTTGAGGTTATCTCTAGAAGTTTCTTCGAAAGAATGTAATTTTAAATAAACTCTCCAAAGCGTTGCGGTGTTTTACTTGCAACGCTTTGTTTTTTATACCCTATTACGATATGATACGAGTACATTCATTCGAGTCGATGGGAACACATGACGGACCGGGACTTCGCTTAGTGGTGTTTGTTCAGGGATGTCGATTCAATTGCCTTTATTGTGCAAACCCGGATACCATCTCTACCGTTGGTGGTAAAGACACCACCATCGAGGAGATTGTTAAGATGGCGGTAAGTCAGAAAGCTTTCTTCGGAAAAAAAGGAGGCGTTACCGTATCGGGGGGTGAACCCACGCTGCAGGCTGCCGAACTGGCCAAACTATTCAAACGCCTGAAAGAGGAGGGTATCAACACCTGCCTGGATACGAACGGTAACAACATGAATGACGATGTGCGCGAACTGTTGAAATATACCGACCTAGTTTTATTAGATATAAAGCACATGGATCCGGTACAACACCGTCACATCACCGGACGCGGCAACGAAAACACCCTGAAATTCGCCGACTACCTGCGCGAAAACAACATTCCGGTGTGGTTGCGTTACGTTTTGGTTCCGGGATTGAGCGATCAACCCGAGGCATTGCAGGAATTGGGTGACCATTTCAAGGACTTTGATAACATCCAGCGTCTGGAGATCCTCCCTTACCACACGTTAGGTAAACACAAATACGAACACATGGGTAGAAAATACCAGCTGGAAAATACCCCGAACAACACCGAAGAACAGCTCGAGTTCGCCAAGAACCTGCTGACCCCCTTCTTTAAATATGTTCAGGTAAACTGATCTTGCGGCTACTCTTGCAAAGCGCTTCCTTCCATTTTTATCAAAATGTCACGAATGATGCGAATTGTAACCTAGAGATAGCATTTCTGTGATAAAAGCGATTATTATCTCAAATCCACATTACGGTTTGAGCTGATAATCGCTTTTTTCGTGGCATTTTGATCGTTTTTATTGTTTTTTTGCTACCCGACATATCGCATAATCGATGCTTATTTATTACTTTTAACCCACCGAAATAAACCTAAACTCATTGCATCGTGTTTATTAAAGTAAGGTAAATAATTACATTAATAACGATACATTGAAAACCTAACCTAAACTTTTTTAATTATGAATCAAAATCTAAAAAAAGCAGTTTTCTTTTTTGCACTGCTATTTGTATCGTTCGGAGTATTCGCACAGAAACCGAATATCAGAATTCTAGCTACAGGTGGTACGATTGCCGGAACAGGAGCTTCTGCCACTAAAACGAACTACACTGCCGGACAGGTTGCCATCGGTTCTCTACTAGCAGCAGTACCTCAGGTTGAAGAGATTGCCAACGTAGAAGGCGAACAGGTTGTAAGAATCGGTTCTCAGGACATGTCGGACGAAGTATGGTTGACATTGGCTAACCGTATCAACGAACTTCTTGCACAGAAAGATGTAGACGGTATCGTAATCACTCACGGAACCGACACAATGGAAGAAACTGCATTTTTCCTTAACCTTGTTGTTAAAAGCGACAAACCGGTTGTACTTGTAGGTGCAATGCGTCCTTCTACCGCTTTGAGCGCAGACGGTCCGTTGAATCTTTACAACGCTGTAGTTGTGGCTGCTTCAAAAGCGTCTTACGGA
Source organism: Bacteroidales bacterium (assembly GCA_036655355.1). GTDB lineage: Bacteria > Bacteroidota > Bacteroidia > Bacteroidales > JAUNSR01 > JAUNSR01. The sequence goes on along the minus strand of JAVVQG010000006.1, from coordinate 137,155 downwards.
AAAGGCGTATTGGTTGCTATGAACGGATTGGTGCTTGACGCTCACGGTGTTGTTAAAATGAATACTGTTGACGTGCAGACTTTCCAGGCTCCTAACTCAGGCGCTCTAGGTTACATCATCAACGGTAAAGTGGTTTACAACAACGAAACATTGAAAAAACACACTACAAACTCTGTATTCGATGTTACAGGTGTGAAAGCGTTGCCAAAAGTTGGTATCATCTACAGCTACTCTAATGTTGAACCGGAAGCTCTTAACGCTCTTGTAAAAGGTGGATACAAAGGTATCATCCATGCAGGTGTGGGTAACGGTAACATCCACAAAAACATTTTCGATCAGCTTGCTGATGCTAGCAAAAACGGTATCCTTGTAGTTCGTTCTAGCCGCGTACCTACAGGTCCGACTACACTTGACAACGAGGTTGACGATGCTAAGTACAAATTCGTTGCATCTCAAGAGCTAAACCCACAGAAAGCAAGAATTCTTCTTCAGCTTGCACTGTTGAAAACAAATGACTGGAAACAGATTCAGGAATACTTCAACCAGTATTAATTTGAAAAACGAAATTGAATCTTGATTCAATAAAAAAAAACGGTAACTGAGAAGTTTGCACTCAGTTACCGGATTCTAAATCAATCATAACCTATTTAAGATGAAAAAACTTTATTGCTTATTGGCAGTTGGCTTGTGCGGCGGAAGTGTAATGGCACAACAGGACACAAAAGAGTACAACGAAAAAACACTATTTGAGACAGTTAGCAAGATTGAAAAAAAATCAGATAAATTCAATCTTTACCTAAATATGCACGGTTCATTCAATGCGAGATTCAACGACGGCGATTTCACACAGGGCGCTTTCCAGATGGATCAGCTTAGAATCGAGGCAAAAGGTAATGTTAACAGCTGGTTGTACTACCGCTGGCGTCAACGTCTTAACCGCCCGAATAACGCTTCCGGTTCTATCGACAATATGCCTACTTCTATCGACTATGCAGCTATCGGTGTTAGACCAACCAGCGCATTCTCTATTTTGATGGGTAAACAGTGTACGGTTTACGGAGGTTTCGAATTCGACCTTAATCCAATCGATATCTATGAATACAGCGATATGATCGATAACATGAGTAACTTCATGACCGGGGTTAACTTCTCCTACGATTTCGCTAAATCACAGCAATTGCAGTTCCAGATTCTGGACAGCCGCAACAACTCATTCGAAGATACTTACGGAAAATTACCTTCAGACATCAAAGATTCTAAAATGCCTTTGGTATACTCTTTGAACTGGAACGGTAGCTTTGCCGACGGTATGGTAAATACACGCTGGTCTGCTTCTATCCTAAATGAAGCAAAAGGTGAAAACATGTATTACTACGCTTTCGGTACTGAATTGAACCTGGATAAGGTGAATACATTCTTCGACGTGATGTATTCGCGCGAAGACATCGACCGTAAAGGAATCATGACAGGTATCATCAACTCTGACCTTGGCGAACGTACCGGATACACCGCTTTGGGAGCAGAATACCTTTCTTTGGTTTGGAAACTTAACTACCGTGTAGCTCCGAAATGGAATCTATTCGTAAAAGGTATGTATGAAACTGCAGGTCTTTCGAAAAACAACGAACTACGTGAAAAAGGAAAATACCGCACATCTTGGGGATATCTTGGTGGAGTGGAATACTATCCGATGAAATCAAATCTACACTTCTTCCTAACTTATATCGGTCGTAGCTACCAATATACGGATCTAGGCAAAGCACGCGGATTTGACAACTACAACACATCGCGTATCTCTACCGGATTTATCTACCAGTTGCCAATGTTCTAATGTTGAACAGAGGTTATCCATAAGATAACTTATTGCTGAGCAGAAGCTAATCGTAACGATTGGTTTTTCTGCTCAGCTTTTTTATACCCTATTTCTGTTTCGCACAACAACCGGTAAATACTAGCCCTCAATCGGTTATGAACGTAAGGTTGTCCAGCAAAGAAATTAATTCGAGTAATTATTCGATTTTTTTTGATGAAATGTTTGGAGATTAAAGAACTCGTTATATCTTTGCAAGCGTAACAGAATTGTACTCATTACAGATTTAAAACAAAAACATGGACGTAGTAAAACAACACTTGCTTGATCATGGAGTGAAACCCTCTTTCCAACGATTGGCTATAATGAAATATCTGATGGAGAATCGGACTCACCCTACGGCGGACATTATTTTTCAGGACTTGTATGAGCAGATTCCTACTTTATCAAAGACTACGGTTTATAATACATTAAAACTGCTCACGGAACAAGGAGCGGTGCTGACCATCGGAATTGATGAGAAAAATGCACGTTATGATGGAAATACCGAACCGCATGCTCATTTCCGTTGTCGCGATTGCGGATGTATTCACGATATTCCGGTAAATACCGCAAACGAAATTTTCGTTGAAGGAATCGGAGAATTAAAAATCGATGAAGTTCACATCTACTACAAAGGCTATTGTAAGAATTGCGCTTCTGATAAAAACTAAATAATCGAACTAATTATAATATTTAAAAACATCTCATTATGACTAAGAAATTTATCTGCACAGTTTGTGGTTATGTACACGAAGGTGATCACGCTCCTGAAAAATGTCCACAGTGTAATGTACCTGCATCTAAATTCAAAGAATTGGATGAAACAGCTGCTATCTCTTTCGTAACAGAACATGAAATCGGCGTAGCTAAAGGTTGCGACGAAGAGATGATCGCTGACTTGAACGCTCACTTCATGGGTGAATGTACAGAAGTTGGTATGTACCTTGCAATGTCTCGCCAGGCAGACCGCGAAGGCTATCCTGAAATCGCTGAAGCATTCAAACGCTATGCATTCGAAGAAGCTGAACATGCTGCTAAATTTGCAGAACTTCTTGGTGATGTAGTATGGGATACTAAAACAAACCTTGAAAAACGTATGAATGCAGAAGCTGGTGCTAATGCTGATAAAATGCGTATCGCTAAACGTGCGAAACAACTTAATCTTGATGCTATCCATGATACAGTTCATGAAATGGCTAAAGACGAAGCTCGTCACGGACAAGGTTTTGAAGGTCTTTTCAACCGTTATTTCAAAAACTAATAATAGATTCTTTTTCTACTCTAGGCAATTTTCACACAAAAAAGCTCTTCGTTTTTCGAAGAGCTTTTTTTGTATCAATAATTTCAGCGTATCGGATTATTTTGTTGATTGTTATCCCGTTAAATGTCTACATACTCTTTCGACACATACTGATGGTATTCATTTCCGGTATAAATATCATCCTCAAGCACGAATTGCAGAATCAGATCCAAGTCGAAATCGAGTTTGAACGCTGCTGTTGCGGCTTCTTGGTTGAAGTTCGTAGTAAATTCAAACTGAATGGCTTTACCAGAAGGCAGCGCTTCTTGAGTCACCCATCCCCCTTCATTACCAATCTCTTGATCCTTGTCATTGTAATATACGATGATATAACGCAGGTCGGGTAAAGTATAGTCTGAGTTATTCTGAACCAATGCATGTCCTTTCGCCTGATCCGAATCTTGTTCCTGAATGGTTGAACGGACGATCTGTACATTCTCTTCCAATTCCTGATACAACTGTTTTGCGTAGAAGAACAAGAGGTCTTTCGCAATCTTCAGCTGACGAATCGACTGTTGATCTGTAAGCTGCTCCTCCTCTGTTATACATCCTGTATTTCGGGCAAATTGGTAATGCGGATAACTTTCTGCGCTGCAGAGACCGAAACTATCCAAAATCACATAGGAAGAGGTGTATTTACCTACCGGTTTCTGAAGAAAAAGAACAATCATGTGGGTTTCCTGCTCTCCCTCCTCATTTACATATTTACTTACCGCATTGACTTGTATCAACTCTTTCGGTAATTGGAACGACTCCTCGATATAAGAGGTGTCCGATGCATAGAAAATCTCTATGTTGGATACTTCCGGATAAAGCGCCGTCATCTTACCGATATCCTGCTCCTTTAACGCCCCAAGAAACTCCTTCGCTGTTGCTTCCGCATCCTCCCTACCGTTTTTCTGACATGCCGATAGTAGAACAATCAGAAAAAACATTACGATCCCATTTATAACTCTCATACTGTTATCAGACTCTTATTCGCCTTCCCCTTCAAAGTTAAAACAGAAAATAACTGCTTTTGTTTAGGCTTAAATGGCTTTGGGAAGCTGTTTTTCAGATAAATAAAGGAGATTATTAGAAATTGTAACGAATCATTCCGTAAATTCGGTTTGCATGTCCGTTTTCACCGTTGTAAACGGTCTTCTTTCCCCAGAAGTACTCAAGTCCGCATGAGGCTGAAGAGATAAACTCCCAAATAATATTCGCACCTACGGATTGACCGTAACTGTAGAACGCTGCCGGTTTAAAAAGATCGGAATTCACATAGCTCTTGTTCGGATAAATTCTGCAATAGCCGAAATTGGCGGAACTGTACACCGTTTTCGAAAAATTGAAACGGAGAGCGGTATAAAGTTCAAACGCTTTGGGCGCGCTCATTCTGCCCGGACGATCCGGATCGGGCAACAGATCCAATCCTTCACTGGCCAAATCGAGAAAATAGGATGAGATTCCTTTGCCATACGCCGTATGGAAGTAAAAAGTAAGGGGATCGAAAAGACGGATTTTCCCGCTGGCTTTCCCTCCTATACCGAATAATCCGTGATAGGTATTATTTTCGAGGCTCTTATAAGGCAAATCTCGGAACAGGGCGGCTAACTTCAAGTGCCCTGTTTTCCATTTATACTCCAAATAAAGGGGAATATCGGGAAAGAATGGATAAGCGGAGGCGGTAGTAGCGGAATAGGTGCCCGAAAATGGAGGAAATTCCGCCGCTAATCCGAAGCCGAACCCCTTCCCTAGCTCTCTTTCATAACGGATCATCGGATTACGCTGGGTGGAATTCACAATACTTCCATACTGATCCACATGAGGAGCGATACATTTCGCATCCATAAAGGTGGAAAGGGTCTGCCCAAACGTAAAGCCTAGAAACTTAAGATAAGCCTGACGCAACCGGAATGTACGCGATGCACCTAGAAAATCACCCTCCACATACCCTTCAAGTTGCCCTAGGAATTTGGTATTTCCGATGATCTTGGTAAAAATACGCGATGAAGAAACATCGAGCGAAAGCTGACTTCTCGGATTCCCGGCGTTGGGAATCGGTATATTTTTTGTCTGGAAGTAACGACCGTCGGAAATTCCATTAAAATCGTAGAAACCCCGTAGCATGATGTAGCCGCCGATTCCCATTATAAAGTTTCGGTTTCTGCTGGCTACAATAAATCGCGGAGTGCTCGGGTCGGAAAACATGGGACTCTGCGTACGATAGAAATAACCCAATAATTCATTATCCGTACTGTCTTTGGATATGAAATACAATAATGCCCGTCCGTCATCCTGAGACACCACTCTCTGGCATAAGCCACCTGCCATCATCACTATAAGAAAAGTGATTTTCAATATCAATGATCCCTTCATCTCTATATTATTTAATTCATTTCTATATATTCTATTATTTAACATCAAGGTCAAATGCGCCATTAATATACCATCCGTTGGGTATCTCAACTTTAGATGAACTATGGCGATTTCATTTGTATATCTCGGTTAGAAATCATACCGAAAGGCGATCTGCAAACGGTTCGCCCTTCCGGAATCCATGCTTAACTCAACCTTACGGCCATGATCGTATTCGGTAGCTATCTCGAATTTTGGCGTCACCTTATAATACAACGTGAAGGTCATGTATTGTCCAAAGCGATAAAGCGTCGGATCATTCAGACCGTTTCGCATCAACCGCAATTGACTAAAAATGGTGGAGGCGCTGAATTTAGGTGTGAACTGATATTTCAATCCCCCCAATCCGCCATAGAAGACGTGCGGTTTCAACTTCCCGGGTGAATCCGGATTAGGAAAAAGATCCATGCCATATCCACTTAGATCAAATACATATTCGCAGATTCCTTTGCCATATACTCCCTGCAGGTAAATCGTTAACGGAGGAACCGGTTTCAGACAGGATGAAAAGACAGCCCCCCATGTAAAAGCGATCTCACTTTTTTCATTCAAGGTGTTCATATAGTAAAGAGGACGCAAAAGAGACGCGACTCGCACATGACCCCAATCCGATCCGTATTGGAGGTAGATCGGGAGTGTGGGGATCGTTTGGTTCTTTTTAAAATTACTGAGTGAATCGGGTATGGAGTAAACAGGAATTTCGAGCCCCGCTCCGAAGCTAAGTTTCTTATAAAGGGTTCCCTGATAACTGATCTGATAAGTGGAGGTACCGATAAAGGCATTCGGTCCCTGATAATCGATGGAAGGTGGATAACCGTCGAGGTCGCCCATCACCGTCCAGTAACGACCGAGTAAGAATCCGTTGAGTTTAAAGTAGATGGCACTGTAGCGGAAGCCATTCGAGGAAGCACGGAAATCAGTATCAAAAGCCATCTGCAACCTACCGAACTTGGTATCGGCCAATATCTTGGCAAACAAACGACTGGTTCCTATGTCCATCAGAAAACGGGAGCGTTGTGCTCTTGCATACGACATGGGGATGTCGTTTATCAAAAAATCGCGGTTGTTCATTATTCCCGCTACATCCTGCGATGCCGTAAGTCGAATGTATCCCCCCATCCCAAAGGCAACTTTCCGATTTCGGGAAACAACGGTGAATGCTGGTAAACGCGGGTCAAGATACAGAGGCCCCATCCCCTCTTTCATTTCATCCAACAGATCCACCCGGGTAGTATCCTGAGAATCGATCAAAAGCAATGCGGCACCCTCCTCTTGAGAATAAGCAGGTATTAGATTGGTCCATAAGAACAGACAAAGACAAATAGAGTAAATTTTGCCGGTCATACCTAAATATTAATATAAATAATTCAATTTATATCTAATAAACAATAAGCCGTCAAATAAGTTGATTTGTCTGCTCTAAAAATTTAAACTTTATTTCTCTTTTACTTCATTAAGAGATATTAAATTGTTCATAATCGCATAAATAGTCAAACCCGAGGAACTCTTGATATCGAGCTTACGGGTAATATTTTTACGATGCGAGATCACTGTGTGAATGGATAGATTCAACTTTTCTCCAATCTCTTTATTGGTAAGCCCTTTTACGATTTGTACAAGTACCTCTTTCTCACGATCACTGAGTTCGCCGGTGGCGCCTTTCTGTATCTCCTCCTCGTCGTTCTCAAAGAGAGATTCAACTATTTCCCAGATTTCATTTGGCTCCTGATAAATCGAAAAAGTCTTTTGATACAGGTTGTCGTGATTGTGATTCTTCAGGGTTGTAACGATTCCGCAAACCTTTGTCGTTTCAGATAAAGAGGGAAAAAAGGATCGTAGATCTCCGTGATGAATCTCAGGAACGAAAGAAACATCCAACAATAAGATGTCACAAGGGACGGCGAAGAGGGAGCAGCGACTCAAATCCTTCTCAGCGATCTCCTGAATTTTGAGGTTTTTCCCTTTCTGCCGGAACAACGTAGCCAATCCTCTTCGGATAAGAGCGGATGGAGTCGCGATGTGTATGGTGAAATCCTGTTTAGCCATTGTTCTTTCGTTTAGATTCCATCCATTTCACAGCAGGGAATAAGATATTTTCCTCAATGAAGGTGTGGCGGTTCAAATCCTCTTCAGACTGAAACAGCATATAAAGCAGATCATTCACTTGGTTTACATCGCCCAGTGGAGGAAGGTATTTAATGATGATATTTCGCAGGTCATTGATCTTCCGCTCGATGTCATTGTGCTGGCGTTCATAATACTCGATATCATGCCCGTCAATTTGACCGTTGCTGAACAACGAAACCACATAAGGATATACATACTTCTCTTCGTAACGCATGTGGCGACGAACCTCTTTTTCGTATTGATCGAAAAAGTCCAGTAAAAGGGTTTTGTGCACCTCATCCGCATTGATAATCATTTTGCCCAGATCTTCGCGCAGTTTAGGAAGACGGTAATCGAGAAAATGGGAATGCGTTTTTTTCAATACCTGTATGATGAGCGGGATTTTAATCTCCTGCACCGGGAATCCCTCGCCCGAAGCGGGGTTTTCCAACATATTGGCCACGAGAAGAAAAGTATTCAGATCCACATCATTCAATGCACACACCTCCTCAATGGTTTTATCCTTAAAACCCAATGGGATATTGAAACGATCAATCGTCAACAGGTACCGGTAATCACGTTGGATTAACTCGGACATTTTCAGCTTCCTGGTCACAGGAGCATTTTCAAAGAATTTCTTCATATAGGATTCTACATTTAGCTTTTATAAAACAAGATACCGGTTTCATTCCGGAAATCCATACCGGAACTTCAGAAAACACCATATGGTTTACTAACATTATAGATGGCGCATTTGACCTTAATGTAAAAATAGATTATATACAAATGAAAAACCAACTGATTATGTTCTGAAAACGGTTATTTTTCTGCCGAAATTTAATTTTTAATTGAAAGATGACATTTCAAATGATTTATTGCAAATGTTTCCGGTTTTATTCACAAATTTATTCTTTAATTTATCAGAGACAAAATGAATCGGGTGCTTTCAGTATTGATTGCAATTGAATAAAACTCTTTTAATTACCCGCATATAAAATGAATCCGCTACTTTGTGCGGTTATCCCTGTTTTGAATAAACTATGCAAACGCTTAGACAGATTACAATATTGGCCATTCTGATTCTTTTCTCTATGTCTTCTACGGCAAAGGGAAAAGGCATTTTCCGTCCCGGAAAAGCGTATGAGATGGGTGATTCAATCATGGAAGAGGTGATGAAGCATGGCGAGAAGTTCTGCAATTATGTGCGGGCATACCAAGGAACAGCCTATCTGAAAGGTACAACCAAAATTGAAAAATCGAATTTTTTGCTCGATTGGTTTCCACACGCTTTTCCCTTCGACCGACACATGGAGGGATCGATATTCGAGATTCTGAATGAAGTGAAATATTCGTGTCCGAACCATTTCATCATCGCTCCCCTGGCATTGAACAGCACCAACAAACACCCGGTAAAGAATCAGCACGAAATCATCTCGCTCCTGAATCTGAACGTCTATAGTCCCACCTCGTTCAACGATAAATTCATCATGCCCGGGTCCAAAAAGGCGAAGGGTATTTATGAATACAAATTGCAACGAGTCATCAAAGGGAGCCACAGCGAGTGGTATAAAATCCGTTTCAAACCCAAGCGACTGAACCTTAACTTGATTTCAGGCTTCCTGTATATAAAGAAAGGTACACCTGTTATCCGGATGATTACGGCTGAAGGACGATTGGACATCTCCCGATTCAAGCTGACAACCAGACTGGGACAAACGTACGAAGATTTCCTGCTGCCGGTAGAAACGAACATACAACTCACTTACAACGTATTGAACAACGTTTCGGTAAACAATTACCACCTGTTGTACAAATACGACTCCATCACGATAGACAGTTGTGCATTGGCTCCCAAGAAAGATTTTCTAGACCACACCTTATATTACGAGATCAATAAAAAGAGTATTCCGGTGATTCAGGATTCCGTTTTCTGGCAGTCGCAGCGTAAATACCTTCTGGAGGAGGAAGAGGAGATTCTGTATGAACAGAAACAACTCAGCGACTCGATTGCTGAAATACCCGTGCAGAACGATACACTGCGCAAAATGGATTACCTAAAATTGTCAGAGCGACTTGTCACCCCGGCCTCTTTCAAAAGCGAGAGCCTCTACTTAAAATATTCGGGATTCCTGAACCCTTCGATGATCAGTTACTCTAAACGAGACGGTTTCACGATCCGTCAGCGTTTCAGGATGCGAAAAGATTTCAGAAACGAATCCTTCCTGGGATTTCTTCCCGAGATCGGCTATCGGACCGGCTCGAAGGAGTTGTTTTATAAGTTCGAAGTGGATTACGCATATAATCCGCGTAAAATGGGCGGCTTATCGCTCTCCTTCAGAAATGGTAACAGTGGATTCAGTTCCGCATTTATCGATGAAGTAAACAAACAACTCGATTCCACAAAGTATAATTTTGATCATCTGAAGGTGGACTATTATCGTGACTATCACCTTCGGATGGAAAATTCGAATGAGATTACGAACGGACTTCTTTATTTCGTAGGGATCTCCTACAATTACCGAAGACCCATTAAAAATGGCGATAGACACGACTCCATTCCCGCCGATATGGAACTGATCAAGAACAGCTATGCAGATTTCGTTCCATACATCCGTTTCAGCTGGACCCCCAATCAACCCTATCGTTATGAAGGGAAACAGAAGATCTACCTGCAGTCGAAATACCCCACGCTAACATTCGAATATGCGAAAGGATTCAGCGATATTTTGCAATCCACCAGTGAATTCGGCCGTTGGGAGTTGGATATCCACCAAACCATTTCGCTTCATAAACTGCGGTATTTCAGATATAGGATCGGAGCCGGCGCTTTCTTTGACCAAAAAGGAGAGTATTTCATCAATTACACCTATTTCTGGCGAAACACCTACCCCTCCTCTTGGAACGATCACATCGGAGGCGTGTTTAACTTACTCGATCAACGGTGGTATTACTCTTCCCCCTCCTATTTTCAGACGCACTTCATGTACGAATCGCCATTCTTATTGTTGCATTTCTTCCGCAGCATCTCCCGATTCGTTCTTTCGGAGCGCGTTTACCTGAGCCATTTGTACACGCCAGCCAAACCCACCTACCTTGAGATCGGTTACGGTTTGGGAAATTATGTGTTTAATGTGGGACTCTTCGCCAGCTTTAAAAAAGGGGGCTTCGATGAAGCCGGATTCCGCTTTACGTTTGAACTTGGCAAATATTGGTAACAACAATCATCTGATACAGAAAGAGGTTGTCTAGAACTCATATGAATGAACTAGACAACCTCTTCTAATATTATTTATTGCGGATCAAACGGTCAGCTTCTCCTGCAAGAAACGACCCGTATAGGAATCCTTGCATTGAGAAATCTCGTAAGGCGTGCCGGTAGCAACCAGATATCCCCCTTTATCACCCCCTTCGGGTCCGAGGTCAACGATATAATCGGCACATTTGATTACATCCATGTTGTGCTCGATGATGATTACGGTGTGCCCTTTGTCGATCAACGCGTCGAAAGCCTTGAGCAGCGTCTTGATGTCGTGGAAGTGTAGTCCCGTTGTGGGTTCGTCAAACACAAAGATCGTAGGCGATTGCGTGTCGTTGCTTAAGAAATAGGCCAGTTTGACACGTTGGTTTTCGCCACCCGACAACGTGGAAGAAGATTGGCCCAGTTTTATATAACCCAACCCCACATCCTGAAGCGGCTGCAAACGTTTCACGATCTTCTTTTCGAAAGAATGCGGTGTCTCGCTAAAGAAGGCGATGGCCTCGTTAATAGTCATATTCAGCACATCGTTGATGTTCTTGCCTCTATATTCGATGTCGAGTACCTCCTGACGGAAACGTTTCCCGTGACACGATTCACACTCCAGTACAAGATCCGCCATGAACTGCATTTCTACGGTAATCGTACCGTCTCCTTTACACTCCTCACATCGTCCCCCCTCCACATTAAAGGAGAAGAATGCCGGGGTGAACCCCATTTGACGGGCACTTTGCTGATCGGCGAATAATTTACGGATCTCATCGTACGCTTTGAGATAAGTAGCTGGATTCGATCTGGAGGATTTCCCGATCGGATTCTGATCGACGAATTCAATCCCCTTCATCAAGTGCATGTCGCCTTCAAGTTTAAGGAAATCGCCTGGAGCATCTCCGGTTTCGCCATAATGACGGGTCAACCCCTTGTACAGGATATCGCGGATCAGACTTGATTTTCCGGAACCGGAAACACCTGTAACCACCGTCATCACATTGAGCGGGAATTTCACGTCGATTCCTTTCAGGTTATTCTGTGAAGCACCCGTTACCTGGATGTAGTTATTCCATTTCCGCGGAGCCTTCGGCAATTCGATACGCTCTTCCCCTGTTAGGTAACGTACCGTATAGCTTTTAGAGGCCTTCTCAAGTTTACGCATGTCTCCTTGATAAACCACCTCACCACCATTCACACCCGCATCCGGACCGATGTCGATGATGTAGTCTGCCGCACGGATGATCTCTTCGTCGTGTTCCACCACCACTACCGTATTCCCCTGCTCCTGCAATTGGCGAAGCACGTTGATCAACAGGTCCGTATCTCTTGAATGCAGTCCGATGCTCGGTTCATCCAGGATGTAAAGCGATCCGACAAGCGAACTCCCCAACGACGTAGCCAGATTGATTCGCTGGCTCTCCCCACCGGATAAGGAGGAAGACAAGCGATTCAGATTCAGATAGCCCAATCCCACATCCGACAAGAACTTCAGCCGGTTATTGATTTCCGTCATCAGCCTTTTCGCCACCACCGCTTCCGTTTCATCCAAAGGGAGGTTCAGGAAGAAATTACTCAAATCGGAGATCGGCATCACCACGAGTTCCGAAATAGACCTGCCTCCCACTTTCACATACGAAGCCTCCGGTTTCAGCCGGGTTCCTTTGCAAACGGGACAAACGGTTTTTCCTCTGTACCGGGCGAGCATCACGCGATATTGTATCTTATATTGATTCTCAGAAAGCATCCGGAAGAAGTCATCGATCCCCTCGAAATAGCGATTGCCTTCCCATAACACCCGCTTCTGCTCTTCGGTCAACTGATAATAGGGACGGTGAATCGGGAAATCGAAGGCATTCGCATTACGCAACAGTTGATTTTTCCACTCGCTCATCTTCTCCCCTTTCCAACATACCACGCAGTCGTCGAAGACCGAGAGCGCCTTGTTGGGTATCACCAGATCTTCATCGATGCCCAATACCTTTCCGAATCCTTCACAAGTGGGACATGCGCCCATGGGACTATTGAAACTGAACATCATATCGGTCGGTTCGACGAACGTCATGCCGTCCGCTTCAAATCGTTTTGAGAAAGGATGCGTTTCAACTTTTTCGGGCAGATAGAACCGCAGGTAGGCATTATTGTCTCCTTCGTAAAAAGCCGTTTCGGCAGAATCGGTGAGACGACTGATCGTATCCTGGGCGTCGGAAACCGACAGGCGGTCGATCATCAGAAACAGTTCATTGACGTCTACCGCTTCGGGAGATTTCATCAGTTCATCGAGACGAAGAAATTCCCCCTTGTATTCAACACGATTAAAGCCCGATTTCAACAGGATGTCCAAATGGGCCTCCAGCGAACGTCCCTCGGGAATCGCGATTTTAGTCAAAAGGGCGAATTTCGTTCCGGTCGGATAACTCAGCATCGTATTTACGATATCCTCTGTGGTGTGTTTTTTTACCACGTTGCCCGATACGGGAGAGTAAGTCTTACCGATACGGGCGAAAAGCATTCGCAGGTAATCGTATATCTCCGTCGAGGTACCCACAGTGGAACGTGGATTTCGCGTGTTGACCTTCTGTTCGATGGCAATAGCGGGCGGAATCCCGTGAATGAAATCACATTCTGGTTTACTCATACGCCCCAAAAACTGCCGGGCATAGGACGAAAGCGATTCTACGTAACGCCGTTGCCCTTCGGCATACAGCGTATCAAAGGCCAGAGAAGACTTCCCGGATCCGGAAAGTCCCGTAATTACAATCAGCTTATCGCGGGGAATTTCCACATCGATATTCTTAAGGTTATTCACCCTGGCTCCTTTTATAAATATATTGTGTTCTGACTTCATCATCGTGAAAATGGTTTCGAATTGACGTACAAAGATAACACATTCAAAGCAGATAGCGTTGCGGCCGAGCCCGCGGTAATACAGGGAATGAGGTAATTATTCTTACTAAAGTCAAAACAAAAGCCACCTATGTTTGTTCATCTTATACTAATGGTTATGTCTAATCAAACTAGAACACAATGAAAAATCTTAGTTTATTGATAGCATTCGCCGGCGGAGCAATTGCCGGGGCTGTAATCGGTGTGATGATCGCACCTGATAAGGGAGAGAATATCCGCAAAAAAGTATTCGATATGGCGCATGACAAAGGCCATGAAGCGAAAATGAAATTAAAAGAATTTTTGGAAGAACACGGAGTTCATTTGGAATGTTGCCAACTCGACTCGCTTGTTGAGGAGTTAATCGATAAAGATACACCGGCAACAAAAGAGGATTAACCAATACGTAAGCAGAATGATTGATCAGAAAACACATTCAGGTGGGAAAATCATCGAAGAGATATCCCGGCTGATCTCCCTCAAAAAAGAGTATCTGAAATTAGATATATTGGAAAAGGGAGGGCTTTTATTAAGTAATATGGTATTGATCATAGCGGCGTTACTCCTGGGGTGTTTTGCGCTGTTATGTTTATCCTTTGCATTAGCTTACCTTTTGGGCGCATGGTTGGGTAGTTTCATTCTGGCTTTCCTGATCGTGGCATTGCTTTATATTGTTCTGATCATCATTCTAATCAGATGCAAAGAAACGCTGGTTATAAATCCCATCATCAGAATCTTAGCCAATTCTATCTTTAAACACAAAAACGAAGTGACTCATGAAACAGATGAAGCTTAATAACCCCGCCGATATCCGGACCTTGAAAGAACTTCGATACGAAAAGGCTAAGGTAAAGATTGAGATGACCTATCTTGAACAGGAGATAAAATCTGAATACCAATCATTCATCAACGGTGGCTTTCTACACATGGCAGGAAAGGGCTTTTCTCTTTTCTCCACTGCCGGAAAGTGGATGGTATTCGGAAAAATAGGAATGAAGGTATTTAAATGGATCCGGGGGTTCCTCAAAAAGAGATCCTCGAAATAGGTCAGAGAAAGCGTATATTAAAAAAGGGCATTCCCGATTGCGGAAATGCCCTTTTTCATATCTTATCGAGTCGGATTATTCAGCAGATTCACCTGCTTCTTCTTCCTCTTCAACCACAGTAAAATCATCGTTTCCTGTCTCTACCAACAGATTATACCATGTGATCAATTTTTTAATATCGCTTGGATAAACACGATCACGGTCGAAATCCGTCAGAACCTCGCCGAACCAGTTACGCAATTCCTCTGCAGTAGCTTTTACGGTAATTGACGTAATCGCTCCGTTTTCTTTTGCTTTTACCGCGTTCATCACCTCTGCAAGAGGCGTTTCCCCTTCATAAGTATACATCGCGATATCAGCCAATGAAATTACCTTGTCATGAGCGTATGCAGGCTGTCTTTTACCAGTTGTCAAAGACTCAACGATCAGCATGTTTTTGCCTCTTGAAACCAATCTGAACAGACCTGGTTTTCCTGAGATTGAAAGAATATGATTCAACATATTTTATACGTTTTAGTTATTCTGTTTTGAATTCGATTCGCAAATGTAATATACCATTATTAAAACAACAAACCGAATATGGTAATTTGCGCAAATTTAAGGATGCGACCCCTGTAATGCTTCAAAAATCTGTGGAATGAGCGGTTTGGAGCCGTCATTGAAAATGACATGATGCGCCATTTCATCTTTTTTCTCCTGTGGAAGCTGAGCCGATAACCGTTCCTTGACACGATCGGCAGATACGCCGTCACGTGACATTACCCGGGCTGTGCGCAAAGATTCGGGAGCGGAAACACTCCAAATCTCATCCAGCATCTTATGGAAATCCGATTCGAAAAGAATCGCCGATTCAAGAAACACGCGTTCCGATTCCTGAGCAGCTGCCCATGCTTCAAACCGTCGGCGAACCAGCGGATGCACCAGCCTGTTCATTTGTGCTAACGCACACGGATCATTAAAAATCAATGAAGCCAGGTAGGGGCGGTTCAATCCGGTTGCGGTATAGGTTTCTTCACCGAAAAGGTTTATTAACTGAGTGCGCAGCTCCTCCGATTCATTCATCAGACGCTTGGCTTCCCGATCGGTATCAAAGACCGGATACCCCATCACCCTCAGCAGTTCACTCACTACAGATTTTCCGGCACCGATGCCGCCGGTTAAACCAATCTTAATCATTTCTATCTTTCTCTTCCAAAATAAATTCCACACTATCCGGTTGTATCCGCACATTCGTTACGAAATCGGGCACCCGGATCACTTCCACACTCACCTTATTCCCCGTATTCTCCTTCACCTCATTGTAGTTGACACCCAGTTCGAACATATCGGGACTCACTTCGCGGAAACTACTCAGCGTAACGAAACAAGAGAGGTTGATGACGGAAGGAAACGTGCGCATCATCAATGAATCGGGCAATCCCGACACTTCGATCGGAAGCTGCAGTTTCTTTTCCGTATACTCCTCCACCGGAATCGTCACCCGTACCTGAGCCGGATCGGCTTTGGTGCCATAGCTCTGTCTGATGGAGATATCTTTTGTTACCGTATCAGAGAGGTTGGAGAGCACCAACAGTTCGGTCGATACCGATTTGATGGTATCGAGCACACTCTCGGGAGCGTACAACTCCACACTATCGGGCGTAAGCTGTATGTTTCGTCCGATGAGCGCCTGCGGAGCGGATGTCAGTTCCCCTCTGAACTCAACGGGCACTTTCTTCACACCGTGTTTGGAATAGAGCAACACCAGTGCGTCCGGTTGCAAGGCAACCAGCGTAGTGGTGGGGTTGAGTTGTTTTTTTAGAAGAAGAGCGATTTGTTCCCCCTGCACCTTCACTTCCCCTTTCGATTTCTGATATTTATCAAAATCGATGATCACGGGGGTAAATTGGTGATTGAAGGAGTAGTTGAGAAGAATTATCCCTTTGTCGCGCACCCGGATCTGAATTTGATCGGGAGGCGTTTGTGAGAAAACCACATCGACGGGAACACTCCTATATTCCACCGGAATGGTGTAGGTGGCTTCCCCCACTTCATTCATGGATTGGAGAATCCAGAAGAGGAAGGATAGGCATAAAAAGAACAAGAAGGTCAACAACTCCTTGCTTTGAGCTTTGCTCAATAAGTTCTTGACCTCCTTGTATAGAAAATTACTGTTTGTAAAGATGTGTCTTCGATTGAACATCAGACGTCCTCCGTACAGTATTTATTTGTTATCCTGTGTGTCAGCTACGCTCTGGAATACAGATTCCTTTGAGATACGGATGTTTACGTTATCAGCGATCTGAAGAATGATTGAATCATCTTTCACCTCTTTGATTTTTCCGTAGATACCACCTGTAGTGATCACTTTATCGCCAACTTTTAGCGCTTCGCGGAATTTTTTGATCTCTTTCTGACGTTTCGCCTGTGGACGAATCATGAAAAAGTAAAAAATTGCAACGATAGCAACGATAAATACGATATTCATAACACCGGCGTTTCCAGCCCCTTGTGCTTGAAGAAGAATGTTCATTAAGTTCATAAACAAAAGATTTTATGTTATACTTTGTTTTAGCAATCTTGCTTTACACAAAAGTAATAAAATTTTGATTAATCTTTTGTTATCTCACCCTCTTTTTTCAGGCTGGTTACGATACCGTCAAGCAACCCGTTGATAAACTTACCACTACGCGGAGTACTGTAAGCTTTGGCCATTTCGATGTATTCGTTTAATGACACTTTTACCGGAATAGAAGGGAACGATACGATCTCGGCAAGCGCTACGATCATGATCACGATGTCCATGAAAGCAAGACGATCCAAATCCCAGTTCTTTGAGTTTGATTCAATCAACTTACGGAATTTATCAGCATCCAATATGGCACGGCGGAACAGGATTCTCGCGAATTCACTGTCTTCAGTGTCTTTGTACATCGGAAGCAAGCTGTTTGCAGCATCCTCTGAATTCTCATCCATTTTCTTAATCGTCTTGATTACGAAAGTGCCGATTGTGTCCAAGTCATCATTCCAGTAAAGGCTCTGATCTTCCAGGATTTCACCCAACAACTCGTTCTCACAGATAATGTTTTTGAAAACAAAACGCCAGAACTCACGATCCTGAGCATATGAATCCTCTTTTGAATCCATATAATCACGATAGGTGTCCGATGCAAGGATCTGATCCAAAAGAACTCTTACGAAATCAGATTCGTTAACCCAAGAAAGTTTCTGCTGTGAAATGTAGTTTTCCAATTGAGGGTTGGAACGCAGTTTCGCAATGAAACGATTGTCAATAAAACGCGTATTCGGATTCAGCTCTTCTTTTGAAGGCATGTGCTTAGCCTTTGCTGTTTCAAGACGTCTTTTCTGCAGATCTGTCAACTCTACCATCAGAAGAAGCAAGTAATGATACAAATCATACGCTTTTTCAAGAGAGAAGAAAAGCTCTTTCTCGGCAGTATTCATGTCCTTATCACCTTTCAGAAAGGAATACACGATCTGAACTACCTTTATTCGAATCAAAATTCTGTTTACCATCGTTTAAATGAACTACTTTATATTTTTTGAAGAGTTGCAAAGTTACTTCATTTTAGAATTATAAGAAAGAGGGAGTACCTCTTTTTATTTTTAATAAGTGCTTCGCCGTCACATTTACGCTTTTTTTAATAAAAAATAAAGAATTTATTTGAATTTACAAATTAATTTCACATATTTGAACATCTAATTAATTTCAAATTTAACAGAATCCTTCATTCAATATTTAGAGTATGGAAGATATTAAAAGAAAAGAGTACCCTGACAAAAGAGAAAATGACATTATCTTTTCGAAGGCACTAAAGGCGGGAAAGAGAATTTACTATCTCGATGTAAAGAAAAACAAAAAAGATGAGTTGTATCTTGCCATTACAGAGAGCAAGAAGGTTGTGACGGGTTCAGTGAATGATCCTATCGTTCAATTTGAAAAACACAAGATCTTCCTGTACAAAGAGGATTTCGAGAAATTCTCCGAAGGATTGACTGAAGCGCTTGCTTTCATCAAGAATGCGGAAGAAACGAACAGCTGCGAAACAGAAGAACAGGTTGAAAACAAATTTGAGAATTATTAAATTGTGAATCAGATAAAGTAAGAGGTCGCTAATGAACATAAACATTAGCGACCTCTTACTTTTTTTCTAATTCGACGATATTTCTTTTTCCAAAGAGACTCTTCCCATACTTTTCATACAGGGAGCCCCCTACATGAATATCAATAAAGTTACCTGTGCGATGATTACGCGTGCAAACATGCAAAGCGGATACACCGTAGCATACGACACAGAGGGTTGATCTCCCTCAACGGTGGCATTGGCATAATTCAAGGCCATCGGGTTCGCCATACTTCCGCACAACATCCCCGTCACCGAAGGGTAATCGATCTTATTTACCTTCAAGGCGTAGATTCCCACTAATAGAACCGGAGCAACCGTCAACACGAATCCGATACCGATCCAGATAAGTCCTTCGGCACGGAATACGGTCTGGAAGAAATGTGCGCCCGCATCCAATCCAAGACAAGCCAAGTACATGCTGATACCGAATCCCCTTAACATGAGGTTGGCACTTTGGGTAGTATAGGTTACAATGTGGAAACGGGGACCAAAAGCACCCATCAGAATCCCCACGATGATCGGTCCGCCGGCAATCCCCAATTTAACGGGCAGAGAGATGCCCGGAATAGAGAACGGAATGGCTCCAACCACCAATCCCATCACGATACCGATAAAGATCGCCACCAGGTTGGGTTCATTGAGTCGTTTCACGGTATTCCCCAAAAGTTTCTCCACTTCGCGGATCGACTCTTTCTCCCCCACGATCGTCAAACGGTCGCCCAACTGCAGTGTCAGGTCGGGAGTAGCCAGCAGGTTCATACCTGAACGGAAAACGCGCGTAATGTTCACGCCATATTTATTTCTCAAGCGCAACTGCGAGATTTTTTTGCCATTGATTTCGGTTTGGGTAACCAAAATACGCTGCGACATCAGTTTGCTATCTAATGCATTCCAGTCGATGTCCTCTTTATTCCAATCATCGCGCACCTGCTCGCCGAACAAAGCGGTCAGCGCCCGGATATCCGCTTCGGTTGCGATCACCAGAATACGTTCACCCTCGGTAAGTACCGTTTCCGAAGTGGGAATCATCACTTTTCCATCTTTCCAGACACGTGTGATGATGAACTTATTGGGTATATAGGATGCGATTTCGCTAATGGATTTGTTGTAGATGGCCGGATTGATCACCTGGAATCCGGCGATGTAGGTTTTAGACGATTTGGTGGCCTGCGAATGAGAAACAACGGGTTGCGATGGTGCAAAAGCACGCAGCACGATCAACCCCAAAATAACGCCCACTACTCCCAACGGATACGTCACCGCACAACCCAATGCCAGATCGGGCTGGTTCATCGGATTATCCAAGGCAAGTTGTTTCAAAGTTTGCTGGGCGGCTCCCAGCGCAGGGGTGTTGGTGATGGCACCACAGAAAATCCCCGTCATCTCGGGCAAAGAGATATCCGTCAGAAAATAGAATCCCAGCATCATGGCGGTTCCGGTAAAGACCACGCCCATTGCCAGGGCATTCAGTTTCAGACCGCCCTTAAAGAAAGAAGCGAAGAATGAGGGTCCCACCTGTAGTCCCAATGCATACACAAAGAGGATTAGACCCATACTTTCGGCATAGCTCAGCATATTGGGGTCGATACTGAACCCCAGGTGACCGGCAAGAATTCCGACAAAAAAAACAAAGGTAACTCCCAGGGAGATACCCCAAATCTTAATTTTACCCAGAGACATGCCCAGGGCAACGATCGTAGAGAGAACAACAACGGCTTGAATTACCGAGTGTTCAGTAAATATGCTATTAAACCATTCCATTTGTCGGAAATCTAATTTTATAACAGGCAAAGAGTACCTCTCTTTGCTGCAATGCGCCGCAAAAGTAAATAAAAAAACCGGACTCAATCATTGAGTCCGGTTCTATTTTTATACATTTCAGCAAGGTATTACATCATACCGCCCATGCCGCCCATACCCGGGTTCATCGGAGGCATTGGATTTTCCTCTTTCTTATCTGCGATAACGCACTCAGTAGTAAGGAACATACCTGCGATAGAAGCAGCATTTTCAAGCGCTACGCGAGTCACTTTAGCCGGGTCGATCACACCCACTTCAAAGAAGTGCTGGTACTCGTCCACACGTGCATTGTAACCGAAATCGCCAGAACCCTCTTTCACTTTCTGTACGATTACCGCACCCTCTTTTCCTGCATTGTCAACAATCTGACGCATTGGAGCTTCGATAGCGCGTTTAACGATTTCAACACCTGTTGTTTCATCTTCGTTATCTCCCGTTACACCTTCAAGTGCATGGATCGAACGAATGTAAGCCACACCACCACCCGGTACGATACCTTCGGCGATAGCAGCGCGTGTTGCACTCAAGGCGTCGTCTACGCGGTCTTTCTTCTCTTTCATCTCCACTTCAGAAGCGGCACCCACATACAGAACAGCTACGCCACCTGCAAGTTTTGCCAAACGTTCGTGTAGTTTCTCACGATCGTAATCAGAAGTAGTCGCTTCGATCTGCGCTTTGATCTGATGAACGCGTTCCTCAATCTTCTCATGAGAACCGGCTCCGTTTACGATTGTAGTATTCTCTTTGTTCACGGTGATCTTCTCTGCGCGACCCAACATTTCAACCGTAGCGGTTGAGAGGTTCAAGCCGGTTTCTTCAGAGATTACCACACCTCCCGTAAGAATTGCGATATCCTGCATCATCTCTTTGCGACGGTCGCCGAATCCCGGAGCTTTTACCGCACAGATCTTAAGCGATCCGCGAAGGCGGTTCACCACCAATGTAGCCAACGCTTCAGAATCAACATCTTCGGCGATGATCAGCAACGGACGACCTGACTGAACGGTAGCTTCAAGAATAGGAAGCATCTCTTTCAGATTCGAGATTTTCTTGTCATAGATCAGAATGTATGGGTTCTCCATATCACATTCCATCTTTTCCGTATTGGTTACGAAATAAGGAGAGATGTAACCACGATCGAACTGCATACCTTCCACAACGTCCACATACGTTTCGGTTCCTTTGGCTTCTTCAACTGTAATCACGCCCTCTTTTTTCACTTTCTTCATCGCTTCTGCGATAAGAGATCCGATTTCGGCGTCGTTGTTTGCAGAGATACGAGCTACGTTCTCAATTTTCGTATAGTCGTCGCCAACCTCTACGGATTGTTTGCGGATCTGATCCACAACGATTCCCACCGCTTTATCGATACCGCGTTTCAAATCCATCGGATTAGCTCCGGCAGTTACGTTCTTCAAACCTACGTTGATGATCGATTGTGCCAAAACAGTAGCCGTAGTGGTACCGTCACCGGCATCGTCACCTGTTTTAGATGCAACTTCTTTCACCAACTGAGCGCCCATGTTTTTGAAAGGATCTTCCAATTCGATCTCTTTCGCTACAGACACACCGTCTTTTGTAATGTGGGGAGCACCGAATTTTTTCTCGATGATCACATTTCTTCCTTTTGGTCCAAGCGTTACTTTTACCGCATCTGCCAATGCATCAACGCCCTCTTTAAGAAGGTCGCGTGCTTCCGTATTGAATTTTATCTCTTTTGCCATTTTTGTTATAATTAATAAGTTAGAATTTAATTAGACGATAGCCAAAACATCCGCTTGGCGCATGATCAAATAAGAAGTTCCTTCAAATTCGAGTTCTGTTCCGGCATATTTGCCGTAAAGCACCGTATCACCCGGTTTCAGAATCATCTCTTCCTCTTTTGTTCCATTACCGACAGCGACCACTTCGCCTCGTTGCGGCTTCTCTTTCGCAGAATCCGGAATGATGATACCTCCTATTGTTTTCTCTTCTGCAGGTGCCGGTTTTACCAACACACGATCTGCTAATGGCTTAATGTTCATAATCGAAATTTTATTAATTAAATGTTTTTGATTTCTACGTTAACCTCCTTGAGGATTTCGAATTTTAATTATACAAAGTCTATGCCATAAATTTTAACCCAAAAATTCTGTCATAATAGATAAACTATCTGACAAGAAGAGCAGGCAAACTGACAAGATTTCTATTTACACGCACGAAAAGACAACAATTTTGAGTCCTCATTTGTTTTAAAACAACCCAAGAATAAGATGTGTAACAAAAGTTATACCGGATCATCCGATTTCACCTCTTGCAGGTAATAGGCTCGTTTTACAGGGTGATTATGCGCTCGATCCTTCAATTTCCATTCCGGAACCAGCTAATTTCGGTTTTGATCCATTAAATTGCCCAAACCACCACCTTGGTTCACCCCAAGCAAGGCAGTGCTTCGGTCGAAGCAAGGCGGTGGTTCGGTCGAAGCAAGGCGGTGCATTTTCGATCCGAAAGGATCCGAATGGGATTTCAGTGTGTCATTTTCAGATTCCGAAGTATCATTTTCAGATTCCGCAGGGTATTTCCAAAAGAACGGTTAACAAAAAAGGCTGCCTGCAGGAGATGCAGACAGCCTCTTGGGTTGATCTAATCAATTATTTCTTATTAATCAGCTTGCGATCGTTTTCGCGACCCGCTTCAAAAAAGTTTTCCGGAATCACTTTCCAATCGCCTCTTGATTTCGGCTCAATCACCTTCTTCTCACGAATGTAGTCCGCCACATATTTACGAACGTCGTTCTTTGAAGCAACAAGCACTTTGGCATCCGTTTCTGCTTTTGTCAGTCCAAGACCGTCAAAGAAGAAACCGCCTCCGCCGCTTGCTTGATAAGAGTTCACCGCTACCTTGTAGTTTTTATTCACATCGAACGGTGTTCCATCGCTCATCGAAAGGATGGTTACGCGCTTGCCGGCTTCCTTACTCACATCTACGGTATAACGGATACCTGCGGCAGAGGTGAAGTTAAAGGTCGGTGTAGCGAAGTTGTAACCGAAACGGCTGTTCTGAACCGGATTACCGTTTGCATCTTTTACAAAATTCAACAGGTGGTCTTTGGTTGAACGCATCTGATCGAACTGACGAGCGAATCCGAATTCAAGGAATTTCTGGATTTCAGCTCCCGTCATCTGCATCGTGTAAAGCAGGTTCTCATATTTATATAGGGTAAAGAGATTACGCATGGTAATCTTTCCCGGAAGAATCACGGCATTCGTCGATAAGATACCGGCCATGGAAACATCAGCTCCCGTAGCTGCCAACTGCGCGTTATGGATCAGATCCATAAAAGCAGACGGACCGTAAATCCCCTCTTCGCTTTTCAACGTATCGGTCAACGTACCGATTTCGGCATCCACATACGCATTGATCTTATTCACCTCCGGGGTAAACTGCGATACGAACGCTTCGTCGGCTGGGACTTTCTTCATGTCCACCAAAGAAGAAACGATCTTTTTGGTATACGAATCGCCCTCTTTTTTCATCTTGATATCGGCGCGACCCACATAGTTCGCAGCCGTCTGTGCATTCAGAACCACCACCTTATGTCCGAAGTCATTGGTAATTTCATCCAGTTTCTCCTGATGATCGTGTCCCAACAGGATCACGTCAAAACCATCCACACGTGTGGCAGCCGGAATAGCGCCGTTCTCATTCATCGGCGTATCCATATCGTTATTATTCACCGTATAATCGGCTCCGGAGTGGAAAAGTCCGATCAGAAGATCCGGGTTTTCTTTCTCACGGATGTAAGGAACCCACTGTTTGGCAGCCTCCGTCATATCCTGAAATTCCAGATTCTCCCAAAGGTATTTCGGAAGCCAAGCTCCGATATTGGGAGTAATCATACCCAAAACGGCGATTTTCATGCCGTTACGCTCCAGAATGGTATAGGGTTCAAAAAAAGGTTTCCCGGTACGGGTATCAATCGCATTGGCAGCAAGCCATGGAAAATCAAAATCTTTCTGCACGCGGTCATAAACGGCCTCGCCCGGCTCGATGTCATGATTACCCACTGCAGCGGCATCATATCCTACGTATTCCATTACACGAGCCTGAATGTGTTCAGAGATCGTATCCACAAAATTGGAGTAATAGATCGAAGGCTGCCCCTGAAGAAAATCGCCTGCGTCAAGCACAATCACGCCATTCTTATTTTTTACCTTCTCCTGCTTCACATACGAAGCTACATTTGCAAGACTCGTTACAGCCGTATCGTTTTTATTAAAATCAAAAGGAAGTACCGCCCCGTGCAAATCGGTCGTATAGAGGATTGTCAAATCAGCCTCGGCAGGTTTCTGTTTACAACCCGTGATGGTCAATGAAGCCAAAGCAGCCAAAGAAAGGAATCCTGAAAGTTTTCTTTTCATAGAATAATTAAGTAAATATGAATTGCTTATTAACAGCTGCAAAGATAGCACGGAATCAAGTTCTGCAATTGCATAAATATTTTAAACTTTCTGTTCAAAGCAATTAAAATTCAAAAAAACGGATGCTTCTGAAATCAGAAGAGCCGATCCTAAAGGGACCGGCTCTTCCTATATATTAAAAATCTTCAGATTCTTATTTTGCCATTTCTTTAATTACAGACATCACCCCTGCCGCGGTCTCTTCGGCCAATTCAGGAGAAGAAGCTTCAGCATAAACACGAATGATCGGCTCTGTATTCGATTTACGCAAGTGTACCCAACGATCCGGGAAGTCAATCTTCACACCGTCGATATCGGTAATGTCATACTGTGCGTATTTATCCTTCACTGCCAAAAGCAATGCATCCACGTCGATGTCCGGAGTCAGTTCCACTTTCTGTTTCGCAATGCTGTAAGGAGGATAGGTTGCGCGAAGTTCGCTTACCTTTTTGCCCTCTTTCGCCAGGTGTGTCAGGAACAACGCGATTCCAACCAAAGCGTCTCTTCCGTAATGAGAAGCCGGATAGATCACTCCACCGTTTCCTTCACCACCGATCACAGCACCGGTTTCTTTCATTTTTGTCACCACGTTCACCTCGCCTACCGCAGAAGCCTGATATTCGCCACCCAAAGCACGGGTAACGTCACGCAATGCGCGTGAAGAGCTCAAGTTGGAAACCGTATTCCCCGGTGTGTGACGCAATACGTAATCCGCTACGGCTACCAAGGTATACTCTTCACCGAACATATCGCCATTTTCACAAACCACAGCCAAGCGGTCTACATCGGGATCCACTACGAAACCGACATCCGCTTTGCCCTGTTTCATCAACGAAGCGATTTCAGTCAGGTGTTCAGGAAGCGGTTCCGGATTGTGCGGGAACTGTCCGTTTGGTTCACAATATAGTTTTTCAACGGTTTTCACACCCAAAGCTTCAAGCAAAGCCGGAATTGCGATTCCTCCCACAGAGTTCACACAATCGATCGCCACGCGGAAGTTGGCCGCTTTAATCGCCTCGATGTCTACCAGGTCAAGAGCCAAAACACTCTCGATATGTTTTTGTGTATATGAAAAATCTTCTTTCAGCTGACCGATGTGATCCACATCAGCGAAATCAAAATCCTCTGCAGCCGCAATCTCAAGCACTTCGTTTCCTTCTGCAGCGTTTAGGAACTCCCCTTTTTCGTTCAACAATTTAAGAGCGTTCCACTGACGAGGGTTGTGAGAAGCGGTCAGGATGATTCCTCCTGCAGCCTTTTCGCCCGTAACGGCCAATTCCGTAGTAGGAGTAGTTGCCAAACCGATATTTACAACATTGAATCCCATACCCAATAACGTTCCGATCACGTTATGAAGGACCATCTCACCCGAAATACGGGCATCGCGTCCCACTACGATTGTGTTTGATTCACTATTGCCCATGCGACGTATTACGGTTGCATATGCTGCGGTGAACTTCACAATATCAAGGGGGTTCAATCCCTCTCCTGCTTGTCCTCCGATGGTTCCGCGAATTCCGGAAATAGATTTAATTAAAGCCATACAAAGAAATTAAATTTATAGGTACAAAAAATTGTTTGCCCTCTTTGAAAGAAGACAAACAACCTTATTAAACAATAATATTCAATCGATTAGTTACCCGGAAGGATGTAAGACACGGAACCATAATAGTATGGTACCACAGCCTGTGCATCGTTTGTTGTTCCGAGTTTTGACGGGATGATCAGACTCACCTCCCCTTTATCACCCAAGAAGCGGATTGGAAAAGCGATTCCCGTTCCGAACTGACCCGCATAGTTTACGGTCCACGGATCGATCAGCCAATAGCTGTCATCCGCCAGGTTATTGATTTTTTTCGAATCGCTGCCGGTATAAGTGAGCAAGTTGTAGGTATCCCAATAACGGATCACCACGCCGTCTCTACTTTTAAACATCTGCGAGGTATCGCCGAAACTATTGATTCGCATATACAAACCATCTTCGAATTTATACCATTTGTTTAGTTCGAAATGTTTATTGTCAATAGAATCCCAAGATGCCTGTGCGGTATACTCTTCCAACTGAGCGGCAGAGACATTGATGGTTTCCGAGAATTTCAGAGAGTCGTTGGTCAACGAGATAAAATTCTTAATTGCTTTTTTCTCGTCATCAAGCAACTGAGCATATGTTTTACTATCGCTGCAAGAACTCAACACCGCCGTAAAGCCGATCAACAAGATTGGAAGATAATAATAGATCCGTTTCATATACATGTTTTTTTAACGCTAAGGTTTTTGAGAAAACCGTGCACCCTTTTTTATCAGAAAGAGCGGGTGTAGCACCAACGATTTTCTAAATGTTATAATTTTGACAAATTGAAGAACCAAAAATAGATATATTCCTTAATTATTGAACTCAATCTTCTAAATATTTAGAAAAAAGAGGCAATATCTCTTCAAATAAACGCTCCGCCTCTTCGATAGTTCCAAAAAATTCGCCTCCGGCAGCATTTTTATGACCACCTCCGTTAAAATATTGTTCCGAAACCTTATTCGCCGGAAAATTTCCTTTTGAACGCAGAGACACTTTCACATACTCCTCATCCTGACGGAAGAAGGCTGAGAAGACAACGCCCTTTACCGAGAGGGGAATGTTCACGAATCCCTCTGAATCTCCTTTCTTATAATCGAACGATTTCAACTCCTCCGAAGTCAGAGAGATCATCGCCGCATTGTATTCCTTAAAGAGACGCATTTTCTTGTTAATGGTGTAACCCATCAGCCGCTCGCGGTTTTCAGTAAACGTATTGAAAACGCGGTCGTAGATCTTATCCTTGTCAATTCCTTTTTTCAAAAGTTCGGCGATGATCATGTAGATCTGAGGATTACTCGAATTGTAGGTGAAAGCACCCGTATCCGTCATCATTCCGGTATAGATAGCGGTTGCTCCACGCTCGTCGATTCGTTTCGTTTCGCCCATCTGACGAATCAGACGATACAACAACTCACTCGTAGAGGATATTTCGGGATGGGAGATCACCACATCGCAGAAATCGCCCGGACAAAGGTGATGGTCAATCATGACGCGCAACGCACGCGACTGCACCACGGCGTCCGCAATCTTGCCCATTCGTTTGTGTATGTTGAAGTCCATACAGAAAATAACGTCCGCTTGCTCAATCGCTTCGAGTGCTTCCTCGGGCGTTTCCTCGTAAATCAGCGATCCTTTTACACCCGGAATCCATTTCAGGTTATCCGATACGGAATCGTTATATACAACCGTAGCCTCTTTTCCCCATTCGCCCAAAAACTGAGCCATTCCCTGGGTAGATCCCACCGCATCGCCGTCGGGAGAGATGTGCGCCACAATTACAAAACGTTCATTCCCCGCTATAATTTCTTTCACTTGTTGTATCGATTCATCACCGATCACCTTCGTAATCATATCTGTTTATTTTAATATTTTACAATAATACGCTTTCGAATAAAGCTTCAAAATTACAAATTTAATCCGTTTACCCCCTCCCGGAGTATTTAAAAACAAATTTAAGACCAAAGTTGACGGTTAAAATGTTATATAACCGCTATTCCCTTTCCAAGTTTTTTGATATATTACAAAGTTTAAATATATATTTGTAGGGTAATATGCTTATTTCTGACAAAAGCGTCCGGATTTTAACCAATTATTTTGAGTATACATCAAAGCCTGTAATTTTATAAACTGTTTCATCAATGAAAAGAAATCTATCCTTACTTTTCTTATTGTGCTTAAGCGTACTGAGTTACGCACAGATTTTAGAGCCCATCAAATGGAGCTTTTCGACTAAAGAGCTGTCGGGTAACGAGAAAGAGCTGATTTTTAAAGCGAGTATCGAACCGGGATGGCACCTTTACGGCACCGATCTTCCTGAAGGAGGACCCATCTCAACCACCTTTACATTCTCAGAAATTAAAGGAGCGAAACTTATCGGCAAGGTAAAAGCCGATCGTACTGCAATCTTTAAATATGACAATCAGTTCGATATGGAATTGAACTGGTTTGAATCGGAAGTAAACTTCATCCAGAAAATCCAAGTAACGGAACCAACCTTCACAATCGACGGGGAACTTCGTTTCATGGGATGTAACGATGAAACCTGCCTTCCTCCTACTCCTGAAGAGTTTGCCTTCAAGGGGACCAAAGGAAGCGCTGCCATCGAACCGGAGAAAGAACCGGAAACGGCACCTGAGGTTGAAACAAAACCTGTAACTCCGCTTGTTCCTTTAACGCCTGCAAAACCGGTAGTTGAGAACAACGAATCGATCGATTTGTGGAGACCAGTGGTTGAAGAGTTGCACGCTTTCGGTAAAGAAACCCTTACTTCGGAAACTTCATTGTGGGTGATTCTGCTTACAGGTTTTGCCGGCGGTTTGTTTGCATTGCTGACACCTTGTGTATGGCCGATGATTCCGATGACGGTAAGCTTCTTCCTGAAACGCACCAAAGACCGTAAGAAATCGATTCGCGATGCAATCACATACGGTATCTCCATCATCGTTATTTATGTGGCTCTTGGACTGGTTATCACCGGATTGTTCGGCGCGAGCGCATTGAACGACCTGGCGACAAACGCCATCTTCAATATCATTTTCTTCCTGTTGCTGGTTGTATTCGCAGTCTCTTTCCTTGGGGCTTTCGAAATCACACTTCCAGCATCGTGGACAACGAAACTAGACAGTAAGGCGGATTCTACTACAGGTTTGTTGAGTATTTTCTTCATGGCCTTCACATTGGCATTGGTATCCTTCTCTTGTACCGGTCCGATCATCGGAACCCTTTTGGTTCAAGCTGCTTCTATGGGAGCGACTGCGGGTCCGGCTATCGGAATGTTCGGATTTGCCCTTGCATTGGCATTGCCATTCTCTTTGTTCGCCATCTTCCCTTCTATGCTTCAGTCGATGCCTAAATCGGGCGGTTGGTTGAACTCGGTAAAAGTGGTTCTTGGTTTCCTTGAACTTGCCCTTGCACTGAAATTCCTTTCGGTTGCAGACCTTGCTTACGGGTGGGGAATCCTGGATCGTGAAGCCTTCGTAACGCTTTGGATCGTAATCTTTGCAATGCTTGGATTCTATTTGCTTGGCAAACTGAAATTCTCTCATGACAGCGATATCAAATACATCTCTATCCCGCGTTTGTTCCTTGCGATTATCTCGCTTGCGTTCTCTATCTATATGATTCCGGGACTTTGGGGTGCGCCTTTGAAAGCGATCAGCGCCTTTACTCCTCCTTTGAACACACAGGATTTCAACCTTTACACAGATGAAGTTCACGCTGAATTCACAGATTATGAAGAGGGTATGGCTTACGCTAAGAAAGTAAACAAACCGGTATTGGTTGACTTCTCCGGTTACGGTTGCGTAAACTGCCGTAAGATGGAAGCGTCTGTTTGGACAAACAGCGAAGTGAAATCAATCATTGACAATGACTATGT
This sequence comes from Bacteroidales bacterium, assembly GCA_036655355.1. Taxonomy (GTDB): domain Bacteria; phylum Bacteroidota; class Bacteroidia; order Bacteroidales; family JAUNSR01; genus JAUNSR01. Next base: position 106,505 of record JAVVQG010000006.1, on the reverse strand, counting down.
ATTGATCACCCTGATCGTTGACGACAAAACGCCACTTCCGGAGCCGATCAAAATTGAAGAATACGGTAAAACACGTACCCTTCGCACGGTGGGTGACAAATGGAGCTACCTACAACGCTCTAAATTCGGTGCCAACGCACAGCCGTTCTACGTTTTGCTTAACGAGAAAGGCGAACCGATCGGACCGTCATACTCATTCAACGAAAGCGTTCCTGAATACCTTCAGTTCCTGAATAACGGATTGAAAACATTCAAGAAATAATAAACTCTACCGAATTAACGCCGGCACAGTCAGGAGAAATAACACTCCTGCTGTCCCGGCGTTTTTCTTTTTAATGTAACTTTGCAGATATTTGAATGATTACAACCATGCATACCAGAGAAGAAAAAATGGAAGCCTTCGGGCGTTTACTCGACGTACTTGACGAACTTCGTGAAAAATGTCCTTGGGACCGCAAGCAGACGAATGAATCGCTTCGTCCCAATACCATCGAAGAAACATACGAATTGTGCGCCGCAATTATGGCGGGAGATGACAACGAGCTTAAGAAAGAGTTGGGCGACGTATTGCTTCACATTGTTTTTTACGCCAAAATCGGCGAAGAAAACGGCAAGTTCGACATCGCCGATGTATGTGATACGTTGTGCGACAAACTGATTTTCCGTCACCCGCATGTTTTCGGAGAGGAGAAAGCCGAAACCGCCGGTCAGGTTGAAAAGAACTGGGAGCAAATCAAACTCAAAGAAAAAGGGGGTAACAAAACCGTGCTTTCAGGCGTTCCCGACGCACTTCCGGCACTTATCAAAGCACATCGCATACAGGATAAGGCCCGTAATGCAGGCTTCGACTGGGAAGAACGCGAACAGGTATGGGAGAAAGTTACCGAAGAGATGGAGGAGTTGAAACAAGAGATTGCATCGATGGATACAGACAAGATGGAAGCCGAATTCGGCGATCTATTCTTTAGCCTAATCAATGCGGCCCGACTGTATAAGATCACTCCCGACAATGCATTGGAACGCACCAACCAGAAATTCATCCGCAGATTCAATTATCTTGAACAAAAAGCGATTGAAAACGGTCTTAACCTAAAGGATATGACTTTGGGCGAGATGGACCGCTATTGGGACGAGGCTAAGAAACTGGGACTTTGATCCCGACGAACGTATCAACGGTAATAACAACTTAAAAAAAATAGATCTATGGGCTGTTTAGGAAATGTCTTATGGCTGATTCTGGGAGGTTTCGTTACTTCGCTTGAATATTTTATAGCCGGCATCGGGATGTGTATCACCATTATCGGGATTCCTTTTGGATTGCAAGCCTTTAAATTAGGGGTTCTTGCCTTGTGGCCTTTCGGCGCCACCATTACCACCAAACCCGAAGCGGGCGGATGTCTTAATATCTTTCTGAACATCCTGTGGATTCTGATCGGCGGTATCTGGATCTCCCTGACCCACCTCTTGTTCGGAGTACTTTGCTGCATCACCATCATCGGTATTCCATTCGGAGTGCAACATTTCAAAATGGCTGCGTTGGCAATCGCTCCTTTTGGAAAACAGATAAACTAAAAAAACAGCATGCTGCACTTCCGAATCCCTGCCGATTCGTGTGCAGCATGCTGTTTTTTAATTGTAACTCTCATTTCTGAGCGATTCGTAAATTTTGCGCTGAGCCCTCATCGGATTCTTCAGCTGTCCCTCCTTCTTGTAAATATTATTCAGATTCTCATCAATCCAGCACGCCTTTATATTATCGGCCAGCTGAATCATCAAACCGTTGATGATGGTCTCCTTCACGTGCCGATCCCACACAGGAAAAGCCGTTTCAATGCGTCGATGAATGTTCCGCCGCATCCAGTCGGCCGAAGTAATAAATACCTCCTCGTTGCCGTCTGCATAAAAATACCACACCCGAGAATGCTCCAGGTAGGAATCCACGATGCGTGTAATCCGGATATTCCGACTATAAGACTGGTTGGGTACCAAACAACAGATTCCGCGCACGATCAGGTCAATCTGCACCCCCGCCTCGCTCGCATCGTAAAGCAGCTGCACGAGAGCCGGATCCTGCAGTCCGTTCATCTTCAGAATGATCCGCGCCTTTCTTCCCTCTTGCTGATTCTGCATCTCCTGTCGGATCTTCTGTTCGATTCCGTCGATCATATTGAACTGCGAAACCAACAGGTATTTGAAATCGTAATCCTCCACTCCCTTCTCCAACATTCCGAACAACCGATCCATTTCGGTAATCAGTTCGATTCGGTTGGTCAGGATCATAAGATCAGAATACACCTTCGCGGTATTTTCATTGAAATTGCCCGTACTCAGACAAGCGTAACTCTTCTCCAGGTTATATTTCTCCCGTTTACGAAGCACTAAGGCCATTTTGGCATGCACCTTCAAGCGGGGCAATGAGTAGATGATCCGGATGCCGGCTTTGCGCATCCGCTCGGAGGTATCGTAATTATTCTCCTCATCGAAACGCGCTTTCAACTCCACAAAGACAGTAACCCGCTTGCCATTCTGCGCAGCACTTATCAGGGAATTGATTACGGCGGAATTCTCCGCTACCCGGTATTGCGTTAGTTTAATCTCCTCCACTCCCGGATCAAAAGCCGCCTCATTCAGAAAACGGAGCAGGTATTCAAAGGAATGGTATGGAAAATGGAGCAACATATCCTGTTTCTTTATCACCTTGAAAACGGATCCTGAATTATCGAACTCACGGATACGCAACGGAAGCGGAAGTTGTTCGGTCAACTCCTTTCCGATCGGGTTGGGCAACTTGATCAGATCCTCCAAGTGCAGGTGCCGTCCCTCGGGAATGCATCGCTCGATGGAGATTCCGAACGCATTGCATAAAAAGTTCAGAAAATCAAAAGGCATCATATTGTCGTATACGAAGCGGTTGGCCACTCCGATCTTCCGCTTGCGCACATTCTTACGGATCTCCTCCACGAGCGTTTGTTCCGTCTCGATGGGTATCAGAAAATCGGCATCGCGCGATACGCGTACCGTATAGACACTCTCCACCTCGAACCCGGGAAACACCATGTCCAGATTCGCCTCGATCATGTCTTCTGCGAACATCAGGTAGTACGAGCCGTTGTGAGCGGGGAGTTCAATAAAACGGGGAACTTTGGCATAGGGCACCTTCATTACGAAATAGTACGGCTGTCCGCGTTTGGGCAACCCCTCAAGTAACGGCTCCTCCTTCAGATACATCCGAAGTACCATATACAAGCGGTTATCGCGTATAAACGTATTGATTTGGTCTTTGAGAAGAATCATCGGTTCGAGGTAAGGAAACACCTCCTCGCGGAAATAGGTACGGATGTAATCCCGGTGAAAATCCTCCACCCGGTGGTCTTCATACAATACGATGTGTTGCCGGGCAAGCTCCTTGCGGATGTCATTACTAAAGAAACTGTCGAATTCACGCAATTGTCGCTCCACCTCCTGGTTGATCTGTTCAAGCGTCTTGGTGGCCTGCTTCCGCTGCTCGGGGGATGCGTCTGCACTATTCTCCTGTTGCCGGTGTTCAGAAACACGCACACGGTAGAATTCCTCCAAGTTGGAGGAGTAGATCGAGAGGAATTTAATTCTCTCAAATAAAGGCAACGACTCATCTTTCGCCTCCATCAGCACCCGATAATTAAATGAGAGCCAACTGATATCGCGTTTAAAAAGCTTCCTTTCGTTTTCCATGAGCGTAAGGGTTTCAGAAATATTAGATTTGTAGGTTGTTGAAAGATATGTATATTTGTTGAAATTCGAAATATTTATATGCTAAAAATTGGACTCCTCTCTGACACCCACGGCTGGTGGGACGAACGTTATCTGAAATATTTCGCTGATTGCGATGAAATCTGGCATGCGGGCGATATAGGATCCATCGAAGTAGCTGATAAATTCGAGGCTTTTAAACCGATTCGTTTCGTGGTGGGAAACATCGACGGAACGGAGTTACGCAAGCGGTATCCCAAACACCAGCGCTTCACGGCGGAGGGTGTGGATGTCTGGATCACCCACATCGGAGGGTATCCCGGAAAATATGCGCCCGAAGTGACGCCACATATCTTTCGTCATCCCCCGAAGCTATTCATCAGCGGTCATTCGCACATTCTAAAGGTGCTCTTTGACAAAACCCTGCAATCGCTCCACATCAATCCCGGAGCGGCAGGCAAACAGGGATTCCATAAAACACGCACGCTGGTTCGTTTTGTGCTGGATCAGGGAAACATCCGTGACTTGGAAGTGATCGAGCTTGCCGAAAAAGAGTAATCAATCAATTCATCACTATAAACTATTGCTTATCTATGAGTTCAATTTTCAAAAAATTCTCCCAGGCGTTCTGGGTGGCCAACACGGTAGAGATGTTCGAAAGAATGGCCTACTACACCGTATTTATCGTAATCACACTTTACCTTTCGAAAGTAATGGGATTCAGCGACCTGGAAGCGGGTCTGATTTCGGGTGTATTCTCCGGAGCCCTTTATTTACTTCCAACATTTACAGGTGCGTATGCCGATAAGATCGGATTCCGTAAATCGATGTTGGTTGCCTTCACCCTGTTAACCATCGGATACCTCGGTCTGGGCGTGCTGCCTACCCTGCTTGAATCTGCCGGATTGGTAAGCTATGGCATGGATACCACATTTACGGGACTTCGTGAGAGCTCGATGAGATGGGCGATCGTGCCGGTCATGGTGATCATCGTAATCGGAGGCGCATTCATCAAATCAATCATCTCCGGTACCGTTGCGAAAGAGACCACTCCCGAAACACGTGCCAAAGGTTTCTCCTTATTCTATATGATGGTGAACATCGGTAGCTTTACGGGAAAAACGGTCGTGGAACCGATTCGTAAAGCGATGGGTAACGAAGGGTTGGTTTACTTGAACTACTTCTCGGCATCGGCTACGTTTCTGGCACTGATCGCGGTGTACTTCCTATATAAGACAACACACAACAGTGGCGAAGGGAAAAGCTTCCGCGAGATTGGCAAAGGCCTTTTGGGCGTATTGACGAATTCACGTCTGATCATTCTGACGCTGATCGTGAGTGGATTCTGGATGGTTTATTACCAGCTTTACGCTACAATGCCTAAATATGTGATCCGTATGGCCGGCGAAGATTCCACTCCGGCATGGTATGCCAATGTGAATCCGTTGGTAGTGGTTCTTTTGGTTAACGCGGTGACGAACATGATGAAAAAACGTTCGGCGATCACGTCCATGGCGGTGGGTATGTTGCTAATGCCTCTTTCCGCTTTGTTGATGGCTTCGGGAAATATGATGGGCGAATCGATCTTCGGCCTGAACCCGATCGCATTCATGATGGTGATCGGTATCGCAGTACAGGCGTTGGCCGAAACATTCATCTCGCCACGCTACCTGGAATACTTCTCCATGCAGGCTCCGAAAGGGGATGAAGGGATGTATCTCGGTTTCAGCCACATCAACTCGTTTATCGCTTCTATTCTCGGTTTCGGTCTCTCAGGTTACCTTTTGGGCAAATATTGTCCGGATCCGTCTCTGTTCCCGACTCACGAGGCATGGCAGGCAGCTTCGGTACACGCACATTACATCTGGTTCTATTTTGCCGCAATCGGATTGGTATCGGCTATCGCGCTGTTTATCTTCGGAGCATTCTCTAAAGAGAAAAAATAAGATCGGCTATCCCTTTCTGAAAATACAAAAGGCTGTCTCAAACAATGATTGAGACAGCCTTTCTCATTTGTATGAGGCTGGTAGTTCAGGGTGTACGTAACGTCCCATCTTGCGGGTTACGTTGCCGTATTCGATCGCGCGAAACGGACACCGGTGGATGCATGCCGTACATTGTACGCAATCTTTACTCCAAACCGGCTCTTTGTGTATCATGGTGATGTTACGAGTGGGACAAAGCTTTTGGCAGATCCCGCATCCCACACATTTATCTGTCGCATGGAATGCACTCGAGCCGATCGAATAACGAATGAACAAGGGGTAGATCAATTGAGACTTCACCCTTCTAAACGTCCCCGTATCGTAAAGGGATGCGTCCGGAACCCGGTTCCGTATCGCTTCGGCGATGCGAGCGATTCGTTCGGGAGCTTCAGACAGTTTACGCTGCTCAAGCGCTTTCGAATCCGTACCGAATCCCCTCATCAGGATGTAGTTGTTGGGCATCACCACCGAAAAACAACCTTTCAATTCAATTCCGCGCGAAGCGAGTTCCCGCTTCAGGATCCGGTCTGTCATACCGCACTCATCGCCGCAAGTTGCCACGGCCCAAACCGATTTCTTACCCGTTAACGTAAGCTGACGCACAAAACGGTTGATTAATTCGGGAGGTCCCCACGAGTGGATCGGAAAAAGGAGAATCACCTCTTCCGTTTCATTCGCTTCATAGCTGAACTGCTGTTCGTTTCCGTTGAGAATAGAGGTTATGGAGGTTACCCGTTCGTTGAGTTCCTCAGCCAATCGGTTGGCCACCCACCAGCTGTTGCCGGTACCGGAAGAATAAAAGATCATACGGATGAATTTTTGATTATACTCCAAAAATACGCATAAGCTAATAGAAAAAGCGCTGTAAACGTTATTTATTCACGTCTACAGCGCTTTTTGAAAATCAAAAAAGTATCGCTTATTTCAAGAGCAACTGATATTTGGCCATATTGGCTAAAGCATCCAGAAAACGAGGGAGGTAGGTTCCGGGACCGTCACTATCCTGTTCGCCGATTTCGGCAGCTATTCCCAAAACGAACATCGCATTGATGCACGCTTCGTAGGGATTCGGATTTACTGCTGCGAATGTGGCGCACAACGCGGAGGCGAAAGCCGATGTATCGGCATTCCGGAGCATGAGCATCGAGCCGTTCATCACCTGCGATTCCTCATCCTGATACACCACATGGCTTTTCAGACCGCTCACCACCACCACGCACTCAAAGAAATGGGATAATTGATGTGCCGCCCGAAGGAAAGCGTATTCAGACAATTCATCTTCAGCGGGTGAGGAATCATCTTGCGGGATGAATAGTGCTCTTAAGGCCATGATCTCCGCCGCATTCCCTTTAATCACCGTCGGTCTACCATCGCTGAGCAACTTCATACAGATATCGCTCCGAAACACAGAGCCCGAAACGCCTGCGGGATCGAAAACAAACGGTACGCCAGATTCTTTCGCTTTGGGCATTATTTTCTGAAACTGATCCAGGTAGGCACCTCTTGCCATCTCGCTGGTTAGAAACATCGCGGAACAAACCGGCACGGTGTCTTCCGCCTCCTCTTCACAAAGAATGGCTTTGGGAGCAGCACCCACGGCCAATAACATGTTTGAGAGATTATTCATCACTCCGAAGCCTGACATATACCCAACCAGGGGTATGGAAAGTCTGATTTTTTCGAGGTCCGACCAAATCGCCTCTACCCTTTCGATCATGATTGTTTGGTTTAAACGTTAATCCTTTACGGGAGCAGGAAGGTAATCCGTTTGGATATTGTTCATGCTCGACCATAAATTATAACGTGCATGCTCGTTCATCTGTTCAAGCATTTTCACAACAGTTTTCATTTCAGGGCGACTTGAGCTCGTTTCATAAGGACACGGCTGCTTCTGTCTTACATATCCGAGCATCGCTCCCATCTCCACCAGTTCGCTTTCCGGTACCAGACACAAAGGTCGGATGATCGTCATATCGAACTTATCCATCTTCAGTTTCGGAGGCATCGTCCCGAAAGCGCCTTGGAAGGTCATATTCATCAACAACGTCTGCAGAATGTCGTCTTGGTGATGCCCCAGCGCGATCTTATTGCACGCATACTCCTTTGCGATGGCGAAAAGTGCCTTTCTTCGGGTCCACGAACACAGGAAACAGGGCGATTTGCGTTTGTCGGTGGACATATCGAATGCCGTTTCATGGTGCACGAAGCGGATGTCATTCTTCTCACAATGATCGCGCAGGTATTGCAGATCGGATACATAACCGATATTGGTCATCGAGATATGTACCGCGATCACTTCGAATTTCGGCTTGTGGATTTTCTTCCTCCGACCCAGCAAATCAATCAATGCCAATGAATCTTTTCCACCCGATAAACCTACCAGAATACGGTCACCATCCTCAATCAGACGGTAGTCGACCATCGCTTTTCTAATCTTTCGTTCTATTTTATGGAACAATTGTTCCTCTTCCGTAAATTTTGCCATGCCGCAAAATTAAGAAATCCGTTCAAACCATCGGAGGATACTGCTAAGTCTTAAAAATAATTGTTAGCTTTGTGTTACGAGTTATTTAATTTATGCATATATGTTTTTAAAGATTCATAAAGGAGTTAACAATTTGCTTGGCACGCTATTCCTGATGTTTTTTCTATTCGGGGGCAGCGCTGTTTGTAGTGCTCAAACGTTAGATCAGGCGAGAGAGATGATCAAGGCCGGGGATTATCCCGCAGCCAAAGCCGCTTTTGAAGTGTTGATCCAGAAATATCCCAAGCGCGCGGATGTGAACAAATGGTATGGGGAAGCTTTGTTCGAGACGGGCGAATACGCTTTGTCTCGCAAATACCTCGAATTCGCAGCCAAATCGAGAATCCAGGGCGCTTACCTTTACCTGGGGAAATTAAACCAACGGGAATATCGGTTTGACGAAGCCATTGCGAACCTCGAAAAATACCAAACCTTTTTGAAAAAGGATCCCGATGCGCTTGCTGCGGTAGACATCCTCATCGAGCAGTGCGAACTGGGAAGCAAAGCGCTCAACCGCATCGAGAAGGTACAGATCATAGACAGCATGATCGTAAATAAGAATAATTTCTTCGAATATTACAAACTGAGTCAGGAGACCGGTCATTTCATCGATTATAAAACCTTGGCTGCCGCGGATCCGGAGCAGTTCACCGTTGTATTCGAAAGTCAGCGCGGCGACCGTCGCGTCTATGCGAAAAAGAATTCGGAAAACGGCTACGACCTCTACACCAGCAACAAGCTTCACGGCGAAGCATGGAGTGAGCCCATTCCGTTTCCGGACAACATCAATACGGCGGCAAACGAAAACTTCCCGTTCGTACTGACAGACGGACTCACAGTATACTACGCTTCAGACATGAACCCGACGTTGGGTGGATACGACCTGTACATCACCCGCTACGACACTTCGAACGAAAGCTATTTCACTCCCGAGCGACTTCCGATGCCGTTCAACTCCCCTTTCAACGATTACCTGATGGCCATCGACGAAGGGAATAACGTAGGATGGTTCGCTACGGACCGTTTCCAGCCGGAAGACAAAGTAATTGTTTACCTCTTCATCCCGAATCTGGGAGAGAAAGAGTATTACCGCGATCTCACGCCGAAAGAGGCGATCTCCCTGGCCCGCATCGATTCGATCCGTGGCACCTGGCCGGAAGATGCGGCTTACGATCAATTGCTCTACTCCATTTACAACGAAGAGCAAAAGGTTACGAAAGAGCGCGGCGATTTTGTGTTCGTAATCAATGACAACATCGTTTACCTGTTTATGGATGATTTCGAGAGTACGCAGGCGCGGGAACTGTATGCCGAAGCCCGTCAGGCAAGCAAAATGCTAACGAATACCCAAACCGAACTGGAAAATCTACGTCAGGAGTGGAACCGCGGAAACAGCAACGTTCAGAATAAGATACGTGCAAAAATCCTTCAGCTGGAAGGGAAAACGAATGAATTGGAGCTGTTGATTCCTCAGTTGGAGATGAAATCGAGAAATACTGAAATTCTTTATTTAAGAAACAAATAAGAGCAACGCTTATGTTTTGGGATCTGATTATCATCATGCTTTTAGCACTCTTCGGCATCGGCCTGATTATTCTTGAAGTATTCTTTATCCCCGGATTCGGCGTCGCGGGCATCGGAGGTATCGCCTTCATGGGGGGAGCCGTATGGTTCGCCTACGAACAGTTGGGTACTACGGTGGGTAACATCACGTTGCTTGGCTGCCTCATCGCACTGATCATCGGCGTCTATTGGTTCGTCAAGAGCAAAGCGCTCAACCGCATGGCGCTTAAGAAAGAGATCGACTCCACCGCGCCCAACACCATCGGCTCGGAGATTCGCGAAGGGGAAACGGGCGTCACCCTCTCCATCCTGAACCCAATGGGTACGATTTTGGTGAAAGGGCATCAAGTGGAAGCCAAATCTGAAAACGGATTCATCGAAGTGGGCAAGAATGTGAAGATTATCCGTATCTTTCCAACCTCCGTGGTGGTTGAGGAGACCGAATGAATCGCTTTTACCCGAACGGCTGCATAAACCAATCACATCACATGCTTTTCTAAAATCTTTTTAATCTTAAATAGTAACAACAATGGCAGAATCATTAATTCTTTTGGGAATAATTCTCGTATTATTATTCCTCTTCTTCCATTTCGTACCGGTTCTTTTATGGATCTCTGCGAAAGTGTCCGGCGTTCAAATCTCGCTGGTACAACTCTTTCTGATGCGGATTCGTCACGTACCGCCGCAGATTATCGTACGTGCGATGATCGAGGCACACAAAGCGGGACTGAACAACATCACCCGTGACGAGTTGGAGGCTCATTACCTGGCAGGAGGTCACATCGAACGTGTGGTTCATGCGTTGGTATCCGCTTCGAAAGCCAATATCGACCTGAATTTCAAAGCCGCTACGGCGATTGACCTGGCCGGACGCGATGTATTCGAGGCGGTTCAGATGTCGGTGAATCCGAAAGTGATCGATACCCCTCCCGTAATTGCGGTGGCGAAAGACGGTATTCAGCTGATTGCCAAAGCACGCGTTACGGTACGTGCCAACATCCGCCAATTGGTGGGTGGTGCCGGCGAAGATACCATTCTTGCCCGTGTCGGCGAAGGTATCGTTTCCTCTATCGGATCGGCCGAATCACACAAAAGTGTTTTGGAAAACCCGGATTCCATCTCAAAACTGGTATTGCGCAAGGGGCTTGACTCCGGAACTGCCTTTGAGATCCTTTCCATCGATATCGCCGATATCGACATAGGTAAGAACATCGGTGCCGAACTACAGATCGATCAGGCGAATGCCGATAAAAATATTGCGCAGGCAAAAGCCGAAGAGCGCAGAGCGATGGCCATCGCCCGTGAACAGGAGATGATCGCCAAAGCTCAAGAAGCCCGCGCTCAGGTGATCGAGGCCGAAAAAGAGGTGCCGATCGCTATTGCGGAAGCCTTCCGTAACGGGAACCTGGGAATCATGGATTATTACCGCATGAAAAATATCCAGGCGGATACCGACATGCGTGACTCGATCGCCGGAGGACCCGCTACCGGTCCCACGATCGTGAAGTAATTGCTTTCAAAGAGCCCGATTTTTATACCGCATCTTTCAAAGATGTACTTTTAAAAGATCACTATATTGAACGAAAAACAATTCAGCTTGTTATCTACATATAAAAGATTACAAGCTGGAATGCTTTTCGTTTTTTACTTAATATTTCTTATTTATGAAACAAATACCTGCATCCGAACTGATCATTAATCCGGACGGAACTATTTTTCACCTTCACCTCACTCCGGATCAGATTTCAGACAAGATCATTCTTGTAGGCGATCCTGCCCGTGTTGACCTGGTTGCCTCTCACTTTGACACACAGGAAGTGAACGTATCCAGCCGTGAATTCCATACCATTACCGGAACTTACAAAGGAAAACGACTTACCGTATTGTCTCACGGTATCGGCACAGACAATATAGACATCGTTGTCAACGAGCTTGATGCGCTGGCGAACATCGATTTTGAAACACGTATGGTAAAAGAGAAACCGGTGGTGCTTGAAATGGTGCGTATCGGCACTTCAGGCGGTCTTCAGCCTTTCGTTCCGGTAGGAACCTTCGTGGTATCACAATCTTCAATCGGTTTCGACGGTGTGCTGAACTTCTATGCGAACCGCGACAGTGTCTGTGACCTTGAATTTGAAAAGGCTTTTGTTGAATACACCAAATATCCGGCTCAGGCTGCCGCTCCGTACGTTGTGGATGCCAATGCCGAATTGGTAGACCGCATCGCAAAAGATGACATGGTTCTTGGAATCACCATCTCAGCGAACGGATTCTACGGTCCGCAGGGTCGCGAACTACGCTTGCCCCTTGCCGTGCCTGACTTGAACGCCCGCATCGAATCTTTCGATTTCCACGGACGCAAGGTGACCAACTACGAGATGGAAAGCTCCGCATTGGCCGGTTTATCCCTGCTGTTGGGCCACAAGGCGATGACGGTATGTTCAATCATCGCAAACCGTGTTGCGCACAACACCAATACCTCCTATAAAAATTCGATCAACGATCTGATTAAACTGGTATTGGATAGATTCTAATCCGACCCCATTATTTTTACATAACGAAAAAGGAAGGTACGCCCGGAATAATCCGGCATACCTTCCTTTTCTTATGAATGAATATTGCTTTTAAATTTATGCTACCGATTTGTTTCGCACAACGTATTCGTTAAAGACGATTCTCCTTTCACTCATCAGATCGTATAACCCACACGTTTGAGAACAATGGCATCCATCACGGCCACCGCGGCCAGCGTAACGATATCGCGTACGGAACTTTGATTTCCGGTAAAGTGGATCGGCTTGTTGAGTCCCATCTGGATCGGACCAACCGACTCACATGAACCCATCTCCATCAACATCTTATAAGCGGTATTGGCAGAGCTCAGGTTCGGGAAGATCAGCGTGTTCACCTCCTTGTCACGCAAACGCGTAAACGGATAAGTGGCATCGCGAAGTTCGCGGTTCAAAGCGTAATTCACCTGCATCTCGCCATCGATCGCCAACTCCGGATAAAGGGCCTGCATCTGTGCCACCGCTTCGTGCACCTTCAGCGGACTACCCTCTTTGTCTGCCCCGAAACTTGAATAAGACACCATCGCCATCACCGGATCTTCAGCGAAGAAAGCCACCGCATTCTTCGTCAGACGAGCGATATCCACCAACGTTTCGGTTGACGGGTGACGGTTGATCAGTGTATCGGCCACGTAATAGGTTCCTTTTTTCGTATTCAGAATGTGCATCGCACCGAAATGCTTGTACCCATCGCGAATACCGATCACATCCTTGGCGATCTTACACGTTTCGGAATATTTGCTTTGAATTCCGGTAAGGAAAGCATCCGCGTCGCCCGCTTCCACCATCATCATACCGAAATAATTGGCATCGTACATTTTCTCAATCGCATCACTGTAGGTATACCCTTCGCGGGCACGTTTTTCAGCCAGCAAATGAGCATAACGTTCACGTCGCTGCAACTCGTCCTCTTTGCGGAACGGCAGAATCTCCAGCCCCTCCAGGTTGATGTTCTCTTCGTGTGCGATACGTCTAATCTGATCCGGATTACCCAACAGGATAGGGAAACAGATTCCCTCCTCTCTCGCCTGAGCAGCCGCTTTAAGCATATTCACATGCGTTGCTTCGGCAAAAACCACCCGTTGCGGATTGCTCTTGGCCATGTCGTAGAAGCTACGGATCATCTTGTTGTCATATCCCATCAGCTGGTTGAGACTATCTTCATACGCTTTCCAATCTTTGATCTGTCTGCGTGCCACACCCGATTCCATCGCCGCTTTGGCTACCGCTGCGGAAACTTTGGTGATCAAACGCGGATCCATCGGTTTCGGCAGGATATAATCACGACCGAACTCCAGTTTCTGCATACCGTAAGCAGCATTCACCACATCCGGAACAGGCGATTTGGCAAGTTCAGCGATGGCATGAACCGCCGCCAACTTCATCTCCTCATTGATCGAAGTGGCACGGGTATCGAGCGCACCTCGGAAAATATACGGGAATCCCAGTACGTTATTGATCTGGTTCGGATAATCGGAACGACCCGTTGCAAAGATGATATCGGGACGGGATGCTTTGGCATCGTCGAAAGAGATCTCCGGATCTGGGTTCGCACAGGCAAACACCAGCGGATTGTCATTCATGGTGCGCACCATATCCTGCGTAAGCACGTTCGCAGCCGACACACCCAGGAAGATATCCGCACCTTTCAATGCATCCTCAAGGGTTTCGATGTCGCGGCGTTCCGTTGCGAATTCCGCCTTTGAAGGAGTAAGCCCGGCACGGTCCGTACGAATCACCCCTTTGGTATCGCACATCACCACATTCTCTTTCTTGATTCCCAGCGCCATGTAAAGACGCGTACAGGAAGCGCCGGCGGCACCGGCTCCGTTCACCACCAACTTACAATCTTCAATCTGTTTTCCTGCGATCTCAAGCCCGTTCAGCAAACCGGCGGCAGAAATGATTGCCGTACCGTGCTGGTCGTCATGCATCACCGGTATGTTCAACTCCTCTTTCAGGCGTCGCTCGATCTCGAAACATTCCGGCGCCTTGATGTCCTCCAGGTTGATTCCCCCGAAGGTGGGCGCGATCGCTTTCACGGTCTGGATGAACTTCTCCGGGTCTTTCTCATCCACCTCGATATCGAACACATCGATACCGGCGAAGATCTTGAATAGAAGCCCTTTGCCTTCCATTACCGGTTTTCCGGCCAACGCACCGATATTGCCCAACCCCAGCACCGCCGTACCGTTTGAGATAACAGCCACCAAGTTTCCTTTGGCCGTGTAGTCGTACGCCTTCTCGGCATCCTTCTCTATCTCAAGGCACGGAACGGCAACTCCGGGCGTATATGCTAGTGATAAATCTCTTTGAGTACTATAGGGTTTGGTAGGAACAACCTCTATCTTTCCGGGCTTGCCCATGCTATGGTAATGCAATGCAGCCTCATCTTTGGATTGTTTAGTTTCTTTCATGTGAATAATTCCTTAATAGGTTATCAATATAACAACACGGTAAAATAAGCGTTCATGTTGAAACGTCTTTTTTTTAACAGACATAAAACTATATAAAAAAAACCATGCGAACGCATGGTTTTTACAGTTATTGCTACTTCAGATTCAGTCTTGTCAATAAAACATCGCGGTAACTTCCCCCGATCGGCAGCTTGTTTCCCGCCACCGTGACACTATTCCCCTCTATATCTTCTATATAATGGAATGAGATGATATACGACTTGTGGATGCGCAGGAATTGGCTCGAAGGGAGTTGTTCCTCAAGGCTTTTGAGCGAATAAAGGGCGGTGATCCGACGCGTAGAGGTGTGGAACGTCACATATTCATGCTGTCCCTCCACATAGAGCAGGTCGGAGTAATTGATCTTGTAGATCTTGTAATCGGCCTTTACGGTAAGGAAATCCTGAGCGGGTTTCACATCCAGCGTACCGTCGGGCATGGCGGGCAGAGACGCTTCGACTGGCGATACGGTACGTCCCACCTTCTCGATCGCCTTGTTGATCGCCTGAAAGAAACGGGGGAAACCGATCGGTTTCAGCAGATAGTCCACCGCCCCCAACTCATAACTCTCAATGGCATATTCCGAATAGGCGGTCGTAAAGATCACCGCCGGCATATTTTTCATACTGCTCACCAATTCCAAGCCCGTCAGATCGGGCATGTGGATATCAAGCAGCAAGATATCGATCTTCTCCTTCTGCAGGTGCGTCATCGCTTCGAAGGCGCTCGCACAGGTAGCCACCAACTCCAGCGAATCGATTTTGGAAACGTACCCCGTCAGCAATTTCCGGGCAAGAAACTCGTCATCAACGATCAGCACACGGTATTTATCGGTATTCATATCTTATAACTTTACGTGTAACTCCACTTTGTAAAATTGCGAATTATTTTCGATATCGAAGGTATAATTCTTACCGTAGGCCAAATCGAGACGTTTGCGGACGTTCGCAACCCCGATTCCGCCTCGCTCGCCCTGCTTATTAAACACACAGGCCGACTGGGAGTTCTCGGCGATGAAACAAAATTCGCGCTCATTCTGAATCAGCGAGATGCGGATAAATCCTTCGCTGTTGTTCTCGAGACGACTGTGCTTGAAACTGTTTTCGATCAATGGCTGCAAGATCATCGGAGGAAGCTTAAAATCAGGATTTTGAATATCCTTGAAAAACTCGATATTCGGGTAATTCTCCATTCGCATCAACTGAAAATCAATGAAATTTTCAATATATTTTACTTCCTTTGCAATCGAAATCTTATCGGTCTGACATTCGTCGGTCACATAACGGAGCATCTCAGAGAGTTTAAGGATACTTTCGGACGCATTCTCATCGTTGGTATACACCAGCGAATAGATATTATTGAGGGCATTGAACAGAAAATGGGGATTGATCTGCGCTTTCAGGTAACGCAACTCCATATCCAGTTTCTCGTTCTTCAACATGTCGGTTTTACGCTTGGACTCTTTCGCTTGCGACAGCAGGTAAGAGGCCGTGGTAATGGCAAAAGTACCCAAAAGCAACACCACCATCTTGAAGATGGGATAGATCATGTCGTGAATCTTCATATCGGGCGGAAATACCACGATCTTCTGATCGCACAGATAAGTGAAGATCCAGATCTCGAAGTGAACCATCCCCCACACCATCAGGTAAAGGGTAACGAACGAAGCGATGTAATAATAAACCTGCCGGTGTGAACGCAACAGGTGTTTGATCAGTACCCGTTTCAGGAACTGATCCAAAAAGAGCATCCCCGCAATAGCTACCGATGAAGAGATCAATGCCACTACCCAGTCGAAGCGGACGGCAGCCACAAACAGAAACAGGTAGATGCCGAACCAGATGAGTCCGTATTGGTGTTTGGCTATAAATTGGAGGAAAAACCCTCTCTCTTTCTCTTTCATGCGCAATTAATTTTATTCAAAAATAAAAAGGATTCAAGAGGCAAGCAAAAGGATTCAATAAACACGGGTTTTGACTCAACGAACGCATCGGGGGTTTCAATTTTGAACAATCCGCCGGGCTCGTCTGATTCATTGAATAAATAGTTGCATTCGTTGAAATGCCTACCTTATTTATTGAATACATTTTTATATATAATTACTTCTTTCTTATTTTGATGTTATAAATCACCTTTTGACAATAAACAATAGAAAAATAATGAGAAAAATTACGGAATTAAGAAAGATGACGATCGCAGCCTTCGGGTTGTTATCCCTGTTTATTTCCGGTAATGTTCTGGCACAAGACTCGACACGTATCGATCTGAACCAGGCGCTGGAAATTGCTTTGAGTGATAATCCTACCGTAAAAGTGGCTGAAAACGAGATTCAGTTAAAGAAGTATGTGAAAAAAGAAACCATTGCGGGATTGTTTCCGAACCTCTCCGCCAACGGAACCTATTCACACGCCCTTCAGTTGCAGAAGATGAAACTGGACTTCGCGCCGGAGCCGATCTCCATGGGACAGAAAAATACGGTAGCGGGAAACTTCAACCTTTCTCTTCCGATCGTGGCACCTCAGTTATGGAAAACCCTTCAGCTAAACGAACAAGACGTTGAGCTCTCTCTGGAAAAAGCGCGCTCTTCGAAAATCGAAATGGCAAGCCAGGTGAAAAACGCTTATTACACCCTGTTGCTGACCCAAGACGCTTACCGTGCACTCTTGGCCGGATATAAGAACGCCGAACTGAATGCCAAAACCGTAACCGACAAGTTCAATCAGGGATTGGTTTCGGAATACGACAAACTGGTGGCGGACGTACAGCTTCGCAATCAGAAACCGCAGGTGGTGAACGGACAGAATGCCGTGCGATTGGCAACGATGCAGCTCAAAGTGCTGATGGGTGTCGACGTGAACGAACCGATCATCTTCACCGGCAACCTCAACGACTACGAATCGCAGATGTTCGCAGACCTGATGGAACTGAAAAGCGATACCTCGCTAGCCGAAAACAGCTCGCTCAGACAGTTGAACCTGCAGGAGAAACAGCTGAAAACAGCCGAAAAGATCAATAAACTGGGTTACGCCCCTACCCTGGCGATGAGTATGAACTACGGCTGGCAAGGGATGGACAAGAATCTGAAATTCTCCGATTACTATTGGTCTTCCGGTTCCACCCTGGGATTGTCACTGAGCATTCCGATCTTTGACGGAGGCGCAAAATATTACAAGACGAAACAGAACAAGGTTTCCTTGATCAACCTCGACCTTCAGCGCGATAACGTGATCCGCCAATTGGAACTGAGCGTTACGAATTCATTAAACAGCATCGAAACGGCGGTAGAACAGGTATCATCCAACAAAGAGAGTGTCCTGCAGGCAGAAAAAGCCTTTATGATCAGCCAGAAAAGATACAACGTCGGCTCCGGTACCCTGCTCGAGATGAACAGCTCCGAAACGGCACTTACACAGGCGCGACTTCAATACGCCCAATCAATTTACGATTACCTGGCAGCGCGTGCTACGCTGGAAGCTACACTGGGTAAATCGATCGAAACAACTAACGGAAAATAATAATACACACAAGAGATATGAATAATTCGAAGAAACTCTTTATCGCTCAGTTTATCGGTTTGGCACTGCTTGCATCCTGCAGCGCAGAGAAAACAGAAACAAAAGATGAAACGGTACAGAAACCGATCGTGAAAGTGGAAAGCGTCTCTGCACGTGACGTGGAACAGACCCGCGAATTCACCGCTACCGTAGAGGCAAACATCTCTAACAACATCGCTCCGCAGAGTCCGGTACGTATCGATGACATTCTGGTAGAAGTGGGCGACCGTGTACGCAAAGGGCAGAAATTGGTGCAGATGGACAGCAACAACCTGAAACAGGCGAAAACACAGTTGGAAAATATCCGCGTGGAATTCGGACGTGTCGACGAACTGTATAAGATCGGTGGCGCATCCAAATCAGAATGGGATGCGAAGAAGATGAGCTTGGACATCGCGGAGACTTCTTATAAGAACCTGATTGAGAATACCCAGCTGATCAGTCCGATCGACGGTGTTATCACCGCTCGTAATTACGACAAAGGCGACCTCTATTCCGGAAATCCCGTATTGGTGGTGGAACAGATCACACCGGTCAAACTGAAACTGAACGTTTCGGAAGCGTATTTTGCGAATGTGAAGAAAGGAATGCCCGTAGATATCAAACTCGACGTATACGGCGATGAGAAATTCGAAGGTAAGGTATCCTTGGTTTACCCAACGATCGATGCAACTACCCGTACGTTCCCGGTAGAAGTCACCATCGACAACAAAAACCAACGCGTTCGCCCGGGTATGTTTGCCAGAGCAACGATGAGCTTCGGAGTGAAAAACCACGTGGTGGTGCCGGATCTGGCTGTTATCAAACAGGCGGGTGCAGGCGATCGTTACATCTATGTTTTGAAAAATGACAACACCGTAGCCTACAACCGCGTTGAGTTGGGTCGCCGTCTGGGAGACGCCTACGAGGTGGTTTCCGGTGTAAATAGCGGTGATAAGGTAGTTGTAGCGGGTCAGAGCCGCCTTACAAACGGAGTCGCAGTTGAAGTAGAAAAATAATAAGAGCGTAAAAGAATTATGAGTATATATGCTACAGCGGTCAAAAAACCGATTACTACGGCCCTCTGCTTTGTGGCGGTAGTGGTGATCGGACTTTTCTCCCTTTCGAGATTATCCATCGACTTGTTCCCCCAGATCGAAACCAACACCATCATGGTGTTGACAGCCTATCCGGGAGCCAGTGCGGCGGATATTGAGACGAATGTGACCAAAATCATGGAGAACACCCTGAACACGGTTAGTGATTTGAAAAATGTCACCTCTTCTTCCAAAGAGAACATGTCTATCGTTACCCTGGAGTTCGAATACGGAACCGACATCAACGTGGCCACCAACGACGTGCGCGACAAACTGGATCAGGTGAAGAACGCATTGCCGGACAACGTTGAGAATCCGGTGCTGTTCAAATTCGGTATGGACGATATTCCGATCGTAATCTTATCCGTTACGGCGGACGAGAGTATGAACGCCCTTTACAAGATCCTCGACGATAAGATGGCCAACCCGCTGAAACGTATTTCGGGTGTAGGTTCGGTATCCATCTCGGGTATCCCGCAGCGTGAGATCAAAGTGTATTGCGATCCGCAGAAACTCGAGGCTTACGGGTTGTCGATCGAAACGATCTCCGGCTTGATCGCACAGGAAAACATGAACACCCCGGGTGGTAATATCGACATCGGTTCGAACACCTATTCGCTTCGTGTACAAGGTGAATTCAGCGACGCACGCCAGTTGAGCGACGTGGTAGTGGGTGCCAAAGATGGCAAAACCATTTACCTGCGTGATGTGGCCCGCATTGAAGACGGACCGCAGGAGCGCGCACAGGAAGCGTTCGTAACCGGAAAGACCGGTGCGGGCGAAAGCTACATCGCGGCTCCCGGTGGTATCATCTTTATCCAGAAACAGTCGGGTGCCAACTCCGTGGCGATTTCGCAGGCGGTATTGAATAAATTGCCCGAACTGGAAAAAACACTTCCTTCGGACGTGAAGGTGGGTATCATCACCAACACGTCGACCAGTATCGAGAACACGATCAACTCATTGGTCGACACGATCCTGGTGACGTTCATCATCGTAATGTTCGTGGTATTGATCTTCCTCGGAAGATGGCGAGCCACCTTCATCATCATCCTGACAATTCCGATCTCATTGATCGCCTCTTTCGCATACCTTTTGGTATCGGGAAATACGTTGAACATCATCTCGCTTTCATCGCTGAGTATCGCCATCGGTATGGTGGTGGATGACGCGATCGTGGTATTGGAGAACGTTACCAACCACATCGAGCGAGGCAGCGATCCGAAACAGGCCGCGATCCACGGAACCAACGAGGTGGCGATCTCGGTAATCGCCTCTACGCTGACCATGCTTGCGGTATTCCTTCCGTTGACCATGATTCCGGGTATGGCCGGTATCCTGTTCCGTCAGCTGGGCTGGATCGTTTCAATCATCATGATCGTCTCTACCGTTGGTGCGTTGACACTGACACCGATGCTTTGTTCGCAGTTCCTTCGTTTGGATCCGAATAAAGGAAAACTGTGGAGCTTGATCTTCGTGCCGATTGAAAAAGGACTGGATGCACTTGACCGATTCTATGAGCGATGCCTGACGTGGGTGGTTGGTCACCGTACCATCACCATCATCGGAGCTTTCTTCATTTTCGTCTCGAGTCTGACGCTGGTGAAATTCATCCCGACGGAGTTCTTCCCGACGAATGACAACGGCCGTATCGGTATGAACGTGGAACTTCCCGTAGGTACCCGTACGGAGATCGCCAAAGACCTGGCGATGCGCATCGAGAAAGAATTCGCTGAGAAATATCCGGAAATCAAGGCTTCCTCTTTCTCTGCCGGAACAGCGGATACGGACAACACGTTCGCTTCGATTCAGAGCAACGGTACGCACATCCTTTCATGGAATATGAACCTTGTGAGCGTGGGCGACCGTAAACGCGGACTGACCGAAATCGTCGACCTGATGAATAAAGACCTTGCGAAATATCCGGAAATCAAGAAATACCAGGTATTGGCCGGCGGATCATCGAAAGGTGTGGGTGGTCAGGCTTCTGTTGACTTGGAGATCTACGGTTATGACTTCGAAGCTACCGACAAAGTGGCAAGAGACCTGACCCTGAAATTGCAGAACCTGCCGGGTATCGCATCCGTGACAAACAGTCGCGGCGACTATATTCCGGAATACCAGGTGGATTTCGATCGCGAGAAACTTGCTTTGAACGGATTGAACCTGGCTACGGCCTCACAATACCTGCGTAACCGTATCAACGGATCGCTCTCCTCTTATTACCGTGAAGACGGTGACGAGTACGATATCAAAGTACGTTATGCACCCGAACACCGCGAGAGCCTGGAAGATATCGAGAACATCCTGATCTATAACAGCCAGGGCAAAGGGATCCGCATCCGCGACCTTGGAACGGTTGTTGAGCGCATGACCCCTCCAACCATCGAGCGTAAAAACCGTGAACGTGTAATCACACTGAGCGCGGTGCTTGCCAAAGGTGCCGTATTGGGTGACATGGCGAAACAGGTTCAGCAGATCCTGAAAGATGCCGATATCCCAGCCGGCGTATCGACCAACATCGGGGGTACGTTCGAAGATCAGCAGGATACGTTCAAAGACTTGATTACGTTGGGTATCATGATCATCCTTTTGGTGTTCATCGTACTTGCGGCGCAGTTCGAATCGCTGACAGACCCGTTCATCATCATGTTCTCACTGCCGTTTGCCTTCACAGGGGTATTTATCGGTTTGGCGCTGACCAATACGCCGCTCGGAGTTATGGCGATGATCGGTGTGATCATGCTTGCCGGTATCGTAGTGAAGAACGGTATCGTATTGATCGACTACACCATCCTGAACCGTGAACGCGGTATGGCGGTGACCAAAGCGGTGGTAAATGCGGGCCGTTCGCGTCTGCGTCCGGTATTGATGACAACGCTGACCACGGTATTGGGTATGATCCCGATGGCGGCCGGTCGCGGTGAAGGTTCGGAAATGTGGCGATCCATGGGTATGACGGTGGCTTGGGGACTTTCGTTCTCTACGCTGATCACCCTGATCATCGTGCCGACCGTATATTGTGTATTTGCGAAAAACGGTATCAAACGTCGCCGTAAAGCACATGCCAAAGAGGTGGCTAAAGAGCTTGCCAAAGGGTAACAGAGAGATAGAAAATCGTCGCCCTCTTCCTCGGAGGAGGGAACGACGCATTTGACCTTAGTGTTAAAAAAGAAGATTATATATATATGAAAGCAGTATTTATCACTTTCGACCAGGCTCACTTCGAGGCCATCATGCAGATTCTGGATCGCAACAGCCTTCGCGGATTCACTTATTGGGAGAATGTGCAGGGCCGTGGCTCAAAAACAGGCGAACCTCATTACGGCAGTCATGCGTGGCCAAGCACCAACTCCTCCATCATGACGATGGTGGACGACAGCAAAGTGGAACGCCTTCTGGAAGTACTCCATAACCTGGACAAAACGAAGGAGGCCCTCGGTCTTCGTGCATTCGTCATGAATGTAGAGCAGAGCATTTGAACATAAAAATCCGTATCTTTGTGAAATAAGCTCTATTTAATTATGATTAATCAAGATACAATCTGTGCAGTTTCTACCGCTCCCGGTGTGGGAGGCGTCGCTGTAATCCGTGTAAGCGGTCCGAAAGCGATTGAGATCTGCGATCAAATATTCAAGCCTTTCAAAGCGGGCAACCACCTTGCGAACCGAAAAGCGTACTCGCTCACCTACGGGAACATCGTCAACGAAAACGGCGAGAATCTGGACGATGTGGTGGTGGCTCTTTTCCGTGCCCCCCACTCTTTCACGGCCGAAGATACGGTGGAGATCACCTGTCACGGATCGATCTACATCCAGCAGCAGATCCTTCAATTACTGATCAAGAAAGGATGTCGCACGGCTACGGCAGGCGAATTCACGCAACGCGCTTTCCTAAACGGACGCATGGACTTGTCGCAAGCAGAAGCGGTAGCCGACCTGATCGCCTCCACTTCGGCAGCGACCCACAAGTTGGCAATGAACCAGATGCGTGGTGCCTTCAGCAACGAACTAGTCACCCTACGCGCCGAATTGCTAAATCTTACTTCGCTGATCGAACTGGAATTGGACTTCAGTGAGGAGGAGGTGGAATTTGCCGATCGCCAGCAATTGCGCGATTTGGCCGACCGCATCCACACACTGATCTCGAAGTTATCGAACTCCTTCAGTGTGGGCAACGCCATCAAGAACGGTATTCCCGTTGCCATCATCGGCGAGACGAACGCGGGTAAATCCACGCTTTTGAACGTACTGCTGAAAGAGGAGCGCGCTATCGTTTCGGACATTCACGGCACTACGCGCGACGTGATTGAGGATACGATCAATATCAACGGTCTGACGTTCCGTTTCATCGACACGGCCGGGATCCGCGATACGCAGGATAAGATCGAGAGCATGGGTATCGAGCTTGCTTTCCGCAAACTGGAGCAGGCCTCTATCGTGCTTTGGATGATCGATTCTACTCAGTCGACCGCCCAGATCGAGGAGTTGGCATCGCGTATCCTTCCGAAGGTTACGTCGCAAAAGCTGATCATGGTCTTTAACAAGATCGACCAGATTTCAGACGCCAAACGTGAGCAGTTGAACGAGATGCTTCCCGGACCTGACCGCATCTTCATCTCCGCCCGTCAGCGTTTCAATACCGACGAACTGGAATCGCTCTTGGTGAAAACCGCCAACCTCCCTGAAATCGGCAACAACGACGTAATCGTCACCAACGTGCGTCACTACGAAGCCCTTTGTCGCGCCCTCGACGCCATCAACCGCGTCCGCGACGGCCTGCAAGCGAACATCTCCGGCGACTTCTTATCGCAAGATATCCGCGAGTGCATGCACTATTTAGGGGAGATCACGGGACAAATCAGCAATGATGAGATATTGGGAAATATCTTTTTGAATTTCTGTATTGGGAAGTAAAGATAAAAGGTATAATTAATAATCAAAAGGCTCTGATATTCAGAGCCTTTTCTATTTTGCCGATTTATGTGCGTTTATTAATAATTCGATAAACATATGTCGTTAAAATGTTGTTATATGGTTGACAGATTGGATATTTTAAATACTTTTGTAAACCAAAACAATAGAGAATATGGAACAGATACTAGCACAACGATTAAAATCAGCCAGACTTATGAAAGGCTTTTCGATGGACGCTCTATGCGAACAGATAGGAAATGCTGTATCAAAGCAGTCAATTTCTAAGTATGAAAATGGCAAAATGATGCCCGACAGCACTATTCTCATTGCCCTATCAAATGCATTAGGTGTTTCTCTGGATTATTTCTTTAGACCCTACAAATTTGAGTTTCCGGAGGTAGAATTCAGAAAGAAAAGCAAATTAGGCTCAATAAATATCCAAAGCATCAAGGAACATGTAAGAGATAATATTGAACGCTATTTCGAAATTGAGAATATACTAGAACTCAATCATGATTTTAACATCGATTTTTCCAATATAACCATCCAATCAGCCGAAGACGTAAAGGGTCAAGCCAAACGATTGAGAGATTTATGGAATCTGGGAGAAGATGGAATAAGCAATGTCGTTTCTGTATTGGAGGAAAACAATATCAAAGTCATTGAACTAGATGCATCTGAAGATTTTGACGGTCTAAGCGGATTTATCAATAAGAAGAATCCAATCATTGTTTTAAATAAAAACTTTCCTGCCGAAAGATTGCGATTTACCGCACTTCATGAGTTAGGACATCTACTTTTAAGCTTTGATAAAATTTTCTCTCAGAAAGAGATAGAAAACTTTTGCAATCTTTTTGCCAATGAGATGCTTATTCCGAGTAAACAGTTTATCAAATTAATCGGAGCTTCACGTAAAGAGATCTCATTACAGGAGTTAATCCCGATTCAGAAACAGTTCGGTATATCTATTGATGCACTAATGTATAAGGCAAAAGAGCTTAATATTATTACCGACAATAGATATAAGGGATATTGTATCAAGAAGAATCAATACCCTGAATTAAAATCTCAGGTTATTGAAAGCCGCTTCCCAAAAGAATCTTCCGATCGGTTTATTGCACTGGTGTACCGTGCTATCTCGGATGAGATTATATCTATCTCGAAGGCAGCCTCATTGCTCGGTAAGTCTGTCAATGATGTGAAATCGGCATTAAACTATATCTGATATGGAAACAGTTGTAGTTAATGATACAAATATCTTCATCGATCTATTATCTATCAATCTCTTGGATGAATTCTTCCGCCTCCCTATTATTATTCATACCAATGATTTTATCATTAATGAACTAAGCGAACCGGAACAACAGCAGAAGGTCTTATCTTATAGCCCGGGGAGATTATATATAAAACGATATTCCGCCCCGGAACTAGCTGAAATCGCTGCTTTTCATGCCACTTGTGAGAATAATGTTTCTTTCCAAGACTGTTCTGTCTGGCTATATGCACAACAGAATTCTTATCGATTATTAACTGGTGATGGAAAGCTAAGAAAATCAGCAAGCGCATCCGGTACGACTGTGAGTGGAATATTATTTATTTTTGATTTAATGGTGAATTCATCCATCATTTCACCCGAAATGGGATATCAGAAATTAGAAGAACTATCCGTAGTCAATAAAAGGCTTCCATCTGAAGAAATAAGGAAACGACTACTAAAATGGAGACGAGATTAATAAGAATATATTTTTATATAATCCGATAAACATATAATTATATGGAAAGGGATCTACAAGCATCAATGCCGGTAGATCCCTTTCTGTTATGTATTTTCAAATATACAGATAGAAGCAAGCTATGAAATTTCCAACTTTTATTGAACAAAAATTAAGCTACATTTGATTTTGCTGTGATTTCATATATATAGTGCTCCAAGAATTCTTCGATATTGAGATTTTTAAGGAAAGGACGTCTTCTCTTTCTGTTATACCATATCTATATATATTGAAAAAGTTCAGTGCGCATTTTCTCTTTCGATACTTGCGTAAACCCATAGAAGGCATATCTTTCATTCTGATCGTGGTGTTCAATATGCAAGCTCAAAAACTCGCAACATGGTTGCTTCATATAAAATCAAGCAAAGTATGTCCCGAAAAGGTAATTGTTGGGACAATGCTGTTGCAGAAAGCTTTTTTAAAACACTTAAAACAGAGATGATTTATGGGTTCAAGCAGATTTCTAAAGAGAAGATGCGAATAGAACTTTTTGAATACATAGAAATCTAGTATAACCGAAAAAGGAGACATTTATTCCTGAATAACCTCAATATTGAGGAGTATTGGGAGCTGTACCTAAATGAAATGACAAAATCTTCAAATGCTGCTTAACTTTTGTCCAATAAAAGTTGGCAAGTCCACATCCATATACCCGCCATCAGGAGTAGGATATAGCTGACGGAAATTGTGAAAATGTAGGATCGTGTATTGGCGATAGGTGGGAACGGCAAAATCAGCAGCCACCAATTAAGGAAGAAAAAAAAAGCCGGAGATTAAGCAGATGTAGATTATAGTCCAGGCTATCTTCTCGTTGTTTACTCCCTTTGCGCCTAAGCAGGACAGGATAAGGAACACCACTGCGAATATTTTCGTCCACAGAATGGAGGTAAACAATCTGGCAGTACGGTTGAAATTAAGCAGGATTTTGTCGACCACGCCGATATTGATATCCCACACTTTGATTGCGCCGTAACAGAACCAATAAATATTTATCACGACAAACAGGATACTTATAACGTCCGCATAAAGTCCATGACTTTTGCCAAGCCTCTCAAATCATCTTCTTGGTGCATAATCAGTCTGTTTTTAATTGTTCGACAATGGATTGAAATGCGACAGGAAGACAAAACGCCCCAAAGCTATGTTTTGGGGCGTCGTAGCTTGTGGCATTGGCTTATGCGCCAACGTCAATCCATTGTTTTGGGATTAGAGCATTATCCTCCAAATCCCCATGCCAATTTCGTATAAGTTTTACATCATTAGGATATTCATTCCAAGAATTTTCTCCGGCATGCTCGATAATAATGGTTTGAACTTTTGATGCTGTACGATTCTTAAATTCAGAAAGAACTTTAAATATGCGTTTAACTTTAAGTACTGCTTCATCTTCTGCTAATTCCCCTTTTTTTAGTTCAGGGAAATAGACCTGTGAAGGTTGGTCGAAAATGATAAAGGTCGGCACTTTGTTTTTATCTGCTAATGTTAGCAAATATTCATGTATAGCCAATATTGTCGAAATATGATAGGACATAAAATTATGACCGCTCCCAATTTCCCACAAAAAATCTTCACGATTTCCAGATACAAATTTCAAGGTCAAGTTTTCTATGTTTAGCTGAATATCATCATCGCAATACTCTGCCTCAAATATTTTTGCGTAATGTTTAATACTCGCACTGATTTGATTCAAGATATTTTTCTGCTTCCTGTCTAAAACATCTTGATTTAATAACTTGTTAATTTCGAAAATCCTGTTCTTTATCTTTTTTAGATCTTTCTCCAAATCGCCACTTTCAGAAATTTTATCATAATTCTTTAATGATTCTTCAAGCTTTCCACCAAACCTAAATATTGAATTTAACACCTGATGTTGTCTCTGATATTCCTCATTCTCTTGCGATAGGATTTGTTTCTCTGTCCTAATTTCATTAATCTGTATTTCCAGTTTATTTAAGTCGGAATTTATGGAAGTTATCTCCTTGTTGAATACTCTGTGACTATCGGCCACTTTCCTAGATAAATTGCTTAATTCATTGCTAAGGGTATAGTAGCTATCGACATATTCCTTTGCAGAAATGCTTTTGCTTCCACAGAAAGGACAATGATGCTTATTATTGATATTGGATTTTAACCAACTTACAGCTTCCAGACGACTGTTTTGCACCAAGATATCATTCCCGTACTCCTTATTACTTGTATTTACACTTTGAATAAGATACAGCTTCTCCTTCTTTTCTTGTATTTGAGCCGCTACCTGAAATTCTTTTTCATCCAACTCGGCAAGCCTCTGGATTATTTTGGTAGATGCTCCCACTTTAATCAAAGGGATAACATTCTTATCTATTCGCGATAAGGCTTGTCTAAGACGAATAATATAATCTTTGGGCGACCAACTGCTGCTATCGTTTAAGTCCCCATCAATTAACCCAAATTCAAACGCAATAGCATAATAGCTTTTAACTTCACTTAGCCAATTATTGGCGATGTCTTTTCTTTGCTCTAATTCTCGAATTAATGCTTTCTCTCTGCTCTTTAAGTGCTTTAATTCTTCTTTAAGCCCAAGCAACTCATCATCTAAAATCCCTAATATATAAGGAAAGATAGTGATTAACTTTTCTCTATTTTGATAGGTATCTGCCTTATAAAAAAGAGCATACGGATTGGCAACTAAATGTTGAGGCTGAAAATTTAATGAGATTAAATCTCTAATGCTGGCAGGTTGCGAAACACCCTTATCTCCTAAATCAAACCTGGCTAATTGAGCCAGGTTATTGAGTTCATTTATTATATCTCTGTAATTGGCATTTTCTTTCTCTATTTGCTCTGGAATAATAATCTTTTTACCGCGTTGAATATACATTTTATTTGATACAACGTCTACCCCCGGTTCTCCCCGCGCCAAAAGTATTTCTTCTTCCCGGTATGAAATAATAATTCCAAACCAACGGGTAAGATTTCGAATTAACCCGATAGGTATACTACATTTACTACTTGCTAAACAATAATCGATGATTGATATTATTGCAGATTTCCCTCTCGCATTATCGCCCGAAATAACGTTTACGAAATCCTCTTTAAACGGGATTACTCGTATCGCCATTTCTTTATTTTTAGGCCATAGAATAATCTTGCTAATTTTAAAGTCCATATTAAAAAGATATGTTGAGATATGAGCAAATTTCTTCGTCCTTAAGTAACCCTAACCAATAACCTAATCGATGTGCTGTTTTTATCATCTTATCGTAATCTCGTTTGTCAGTAGGTTTAAAAGACTTAGAATTATTGGGAACAATACTAGCATTTTGGTTATCGTAAAGTAAAAGCGATGTCGCAAAAGCAATATTTATTGACTGGAAAGTAATGTCGGAGAAATCAGACATCCTTTGTTGTAAAGTATCCCAATATAAATTTTCATTATTCAATGATTTTAACAAGCTCCCGATTTTAAAGTTCTTTATTGAAATATCATTGGAATATTCTTTTGAAAATACTATGGGTAGTACGATAAAAAGAAATGGTAATTTGATTCCTTCCTTTTTCTCCGAATAATACCGCTTAGAAAACTCGTGTAGAATATGACTACCGATAACAGGATTCTGCAATATTACAAACTCATTTATTTCGATATTTTGTTTCATACGCTACTTCGTTAAATCTTCCCAATCAGGATGCCAACCGATAAAACGTTTGTTTGCCAATTCATGGTAAGTTCCATTGCTTAAATAAAAGTAAGTCGGTTCTACACCTGCAAGCTTACCTTTGTTCTTAATTGTTTCAGTATAAATTGCGTAACCAACATCAGCCGGTTCCCCTCTATTTAATCTTCTGTTTTTTGAGTAGTTTTGCCACCAATTTTCTTTCAATCCGTCTTCATATTCATCCAAATGCTGTTTCGTTAGATTAGCATTGAGGGCGTAATTATGTTTTTCTCGTTTGGCTCGTAAAAAGTCTTGGATGGCTTTTAATTTCTCATCTTCCAGCGCAGAAATTAAATCCAACTGCTTTACAAATAGGCTACCTTTCTCATTATCTTGGTCCATTTGTGATACGGGAATTAGATTAGCCGCCTTTTCTATAAATGGTTTTTGGGCAAATTGCTGTTTCAGAAAATCTCTTTTGCTCCAAAGAGTTTTAGGGTCAAAGTTGGCATTTCTTCCGTTTAACCATAATTCCATACAAGTATTGACGACCCAACCATATAACATTTTTAGAATCTCGTAATGTGGTGTTTCACCATCGTTCAAATGTAATCCTTGGATTATCTTCTCTAAAAATGCCTTCCTGTCATAACTATTAGGACAATCGCATAACTCAATTCTTCGCAAAAGGGAGATAACAACGAGCTTATCCGATTGTATAAGTTTTTCTGCATAAGGCTTTAATGAAGTGCTATTTGTCGTATTGGCAATCTCCAATAGATCGCAATATGCTTTCTTATAAGTGGCTTCATCCGCATTATCAGCAGAAATGGACTTTACGATGCAGCTTGATTTATTGGGAATATTTGTAGCAAGTAGAAACCTAGAGTTCTCAACGTTTATTTGTTGAGTTTCTATTAATGTAAGCCAGTTTGACAATGTTTTCCAAAGATTGACATTGGTATTAGTAAAGGGGTATCTCTTCTTTACACTGGCCTTATCTTGCTCATATATTGTTTCTATACTGTCTCCGTTTTCAAGTCTAACAACTACATCGTCGTCTGTTTCGATTGAAACAATAGAACCATCGGGGCATCTGCTAAGCCACAATAATGCCCTGTCTATCTGATATAGATAGCCATACATTTGCCCTTTAGCAGAGAATAAATAATCAGGTACAGACTCACTCATATTTACTTACCAATATCTATTTATGCAAAAATACAAAAAAATATTTATCGCTCTAATTAAGACGCTAAATAGCAGCGGATATTAAACTTGCAATAGTTTCACATGGAAATATCTTTAAAAAGAATCAATAATCTCTTATTGACCACATTGTGATCATTGTTTGATTTTTTCATGGCAACTTGTGGTGTTATAGCAATCACATATGTCTTTTTGAGCGTTTGAAATCTCTTAAATGGGGAAAGAGCGTTTCATAACTTTAGCATCCTTGTAAAAAATAGGTGGTTTTCGAAGGTTGAAAACCTATGTTATGGAAAGCCAAGAAAAAAGTAAGGAAGGCATAGCCTCGAACTTTTTTTCTTGAATCACAACGTTGTATTTCAAATATTTACAGCATACCTTTGCGCTAATCATTGATGATAAATTAATTCGTAAATTTGCAATTTATTTATGGGATCATTAAAAAAGCAGTGGATAGAGGACGAATCAAGAGGTTATTCCGTTCCAGATAAAAAATATGTTTGCGCCAGTCATTTTAATGACAAGTATTTACAGCAATATGTGCAAGAAAATTCCATATTAGGAAAGTGTGAGTATTGCGGACGAAAAACGCAGGTAATTGATTTGCGTGATTTTATGGAATATGCAGCAGGGAAAATCACAGAGCATTATGGCAACCCTAGTGATGAAGCCTTGTATCTGGAAAGTTCATTTTATGACGATGATGATGAGGAAATACCGGGATTCAAGCGTGTAGGTTGCTTCATATCACCCTCATATGCAGATAATTTTGATAGTACCACAGAGTTACTCTATGAATTAGATTTAACAACAGATGATGTACAACTCAACAAGGATATAGAGGATTGTTTTATATGGGATGAGTGGATACAACACCATCCATATATGATGACCGAAGGGCAAGAATTGTCTTTTATGTGGGAAATGTTTGGACGAATGGTTAAGCACGAACAAAGATTTACCTTCTTCAAAAGGCCTGAATTCACTGGAGAAAAAATGTCAGGGGATAATAACCTTATGGATATACTCACAGAGCTTGGTGTAAAAATTACGGAAAATAATCTTTGTAAAGAACTTGATATAGATACGGAATTATATAGATGCCGCTTTATTGATACAGGAGAAGTAGTTGATACATTCGATAAAATCAGCTCACCACCAGATAACAAGGCAAAACAAAGTCGTATGAGTCCGGCAGGTATATCTATGTTTTATGGAGCTTTTGATAGAAATACTGCTGTCCTTGAAAGTAGTCCTGACGGTATTACAACAAGTGGTGCTCATGTTGTAGGAAAGTTTAAAACAAAAGCTAAACTAAAAGTTTTAGACCTCACAGATCTTCCCCAATTAAGCTTTTGGATACCATCGGATTGGCAAGTAATCAAGTTTCTTTATTCATTCCGCAATGAGATTACAAAACCTATAGAGAGAGATGATAGGATTCACATAGAGTATGTGCCATCACAAGTATTTACCGAATATTTGCGATACATCTATCGAGGGACTGAAGGAGAGAAAATAGATGGAATAATTTATAAGAGTTCTCTTAGTGGAACAAGCAGTAGCAATGTTGTTGTTTTTTATAACAAAAAAACAAGTGCTGATATTTTGGAGTTGATAAATTTATCATAACTAAATCTGCCGCTCATACCTTTCTCTTTCTTTATTGTACTGTTCTCGTAGTTGAATAATAAGAAGTCAAAAACGTCCCCGAAGCTAAGTTTCGGGGGTATGGCAGCTTGTGGCACTAAAATAGATGCAAATGGTTTCACAATCATCGTAAACACCTTATTACCAATAAAAACTATATATTCTCAGCACGATTTTTAATTCTTAATATATGGATTATAAAATAGGGCAGTTAAGGGAATTTGCAATACTTGCTAA
Source organism: Bacteroidales bacterium (assembly GCA_036655355.1). Classification (GTDB taxonomy): domain Bacteria; phylum Bacteroidota; class Bacteroidia; order Bacteroidales; family JAUNSR01; genus JAUNSR01. The sequence continues at coordinate 73,626 of JAVVQG010000006.1, read as the reverse complement.
ACCCAACGTTGATTTTAATACCAGCTATACTTTTTCTACGATGAACTGTAACCGTTCTGTAAACCACATATTTCATAGATCTAAAGGACGCTCTATTTTTGCATCAAACTAAAACGACGCAAAAATGAAAAACAAGAGAACTGACTTTGAGCAAATCATCAGACATCAAAAGGAGAGCGGGAAGAGTGCTGTGGCATTCTGCCGCGAAGAGCGAATTAGTTATTCCACTTTCCGCTATTGGGTAAAGAAGAGCAGAGACAATGCGGATTACATCAAAATGGAATTGATTCCGGTGACGATTGAACACGGATTCGATATGGAGCGTATTGGAGAGATCATTTACCCCAATGGCGTTAAATTCGGTCTTACCGGAAATCTCAGCCGGAGTGATTTGGCAGCATTGATCAATATCCAAGGTTAAGGTTATGTTTTCGTTAAATGAAGCTCACAAGTGTTATTTGTGCCCTATGCCAATGGATATGCAAAAAGGATTCGATACGTTAAGCGGCGTGGTCAGAAGTCAAATGAAACGTGATCCGTTAAGCGGAGAGGTTTTTATTTATGAAAATAAAAACCGGAACACTATAAAGCTTCTTCATTGGGAAAAAGGAGGCTTCGTTTTGTACCATAAACGGTTGGAAAGAGGTAACATCGAACTTCCAAAATATGACGAAATCAGTGGTTCGTATAAACTTCAGAGAATGTCACAACAACCCCATCTTAAATCATTAGAGCTTGAAGCCGAAAATGCTCGCTTGAAGAAGGAGTTGTTGGCTGCGACTCACAAACTGCAGGCTACAGAAGAAAAAATAACAAAACAGAATCGAAGGTTATAAAACTCCAAGATGAAGTTCTATGGTTGAGGCGGCAACTCTTTGGTCATAAAACGGAGCATTGGGCAAACTACAGCCAAAGAGAAAGGATCAAATACTTAAATTACTAAGAAACAGTCAATCCATAAGATTATAGTAAAATGCAATCTAAAGGTAAGGGAGTACTAGAACGATGAGTATCTTGCATTGTATTTGTCATCAATTATTTCAATATTTTTCATTAAAGAGATTGTCCGATTATCATTTATATCGTGGCTTGGTGTTCTTCATTACATGTTCTATGTAGCTCGGACGTTTATAATAGCAAGAATCTTCGTTAATATATTTAGGGCAACGTGCTGATGGATGGGCAGCCTCATACACCTCAATAGTACTATTTTTTTGATTGATATACCTTTCAATAATATCCTTTATATTGTTATAGGAATTAATACCTTGAAACCATATCACATCTGGAGACAATAGATTTATTTCATTATACAACAACTCTTTACATTTAGCCTCCTGCTTAAACCAATTTCTGTCACTATCCCCCTCTCTATTTGATCGGCCCTCAGTAACAAATTTATATATATTTGTTAATGCTACATTTGATAGAATATCTGGTGGCAACTCATCACAATATTGAGTAAATATACCTTTATTAGTTCTATCTGAACTACATATCAAATCCCATGCTTCAGAAAATTCTTTATCAAAATCTTTTAATATACAAATAGTTTCGATGCAGGTGCCCGAAAGATGTTGGTTATAGGAAGTGTCATGCCCGAACCTCCTTTCTGAAATATTTTGATATTTATTTTCTTTATGTTTTTCATCGCATCCCATATCCAATCCTATAAATAGAATTTTCTTTTTCTGCTTCAAATAATTCTTGCCCACATGAGGCATCGATGAGAAACGAAGATGCTTTTTAGGTGCATCATTCCATATACCAGTTTCATGATCAATATTCAACGCATTAAAAAAATCAATATATAGTGCTTGGATTTTTTCCTCTAATAATGATTGGTCTTCCATATAAAAAAGTGAATTAATGATTTAAGGTGAGTATTCCGACGAAAGTGCACATCTGTCCCGGAGAAAGGTGTACATCTAAGAAAAGTTGAAAATTATAGACAAACTTATTAAAATTTATTTGATTTTATACGCATAAACTCTCATTCCCACTCAAGTTTAGAGCGGCAGCTATCTATATAATGGTACCCCGAATTTGAACATTCTCTTAAGGTATCGAATCCTTTTCGCATATCCATTGGCATATAATTCCTAACTATCCTTTATTCCCCCGAACCCATCCTTTATTTTTTCCAAAACCTTCCTGCATAATTGCTTCTTCAGTACTCTGAAGAAGGCGCTTCAGTGCTCTGAAGAAGACGCTTCAGTGCTCTGAAGAAGGCGCTTCAGTACTCTGAAGAAGGCGCTTCAGTGCTCTGAAGAAGACGCTTCAGTACTCTGAAGAAGACGCTTCAATGCTCTGAAGAAGGCGCTTCAGTGCTCTGAAGAGGCACTTCAAGTGCTTCTCGGGAAGAATGGGTAGGATCATTCCTACCTTTGGTAGTATCAAACGCGCTATTCTCCCCATTACATCTCCTCTAGAGAAAACTACTCTAACCCAAAGATAGGGAAATACCAAAAACGGCTGTCTAAAACAATTTGTTTTCAAACAGCCGTTTCTTCTATATTTAATGTTACTAACCTGGTAATAATCTGGTAGTCAAAGTAATGCAACGAAATATTCTCTTATTTATTTTAGGGTCTTGGCCTATTTCTATTCCTCTCCTCGCGAATCATTATTTTTCGCATACGATGCATTTCCTTCAGCAACCATACCCAGCATCGCGTCGCTTTTATCCGCTATCAATGCCGGATTGAGTCGCTCTTTCAGTTTGGTATTACGTTTCAACACGGACATATTTCGAATGGCATAAGCCAAGGCTTTCGTGGCACCAATCAGAATGCAGATTTTCTTGGCACGGGTAATGCCGGTATAAATCAGATTACGTTGAAGCATCACAAAATGATTCATCAACACAGGCATCACCACGATGGGATATTCCGAGCCTTGCGATTTATGAATGGTGGTGGCATAGGCGAGCGTCAACTCATCCAGTTCGCTAACGTCATATTCCACCGACAAGTCGTCAAAATCTACTAAAAGGGTGCGCTCCTCCATATCCACTTCTTGGATATAGCCTAGATCGCCATTGAATACATTCTTGTCATAATTATTGCGAATCTGCATCACCCGATCCCCTTTGCGAAACGAGTAACCGCCTCGCATTAGACCGCTCTTGTTGGGGTTGATCGCCTCTTGCAATAACATATTTAAATTAGATGCGCCCACCACGCCTCGTTGCATCGGTGTCAGAACCTGAATTTGGGAAGTCGGTAGCTGATAGGCCTTCGGGAGACGCTCCTTGAGTAACTGAACAATATTGGGCGCCACCTGCTCGGCATCTTCATTCTTGATGAAAAAGAAATCGGTATCCTTGCCATTACTCAAGTCCGGAAAGGCACCGCGATTGATCGCATGCGCGCTCATCACGATTCGACTGGACTGTGCCTGACGGAAGATACGGGTCAATCTGATCACGGGAATCGTTTGCGAGTCGATGATGTCACGTAACACATTGCCTGCACCTACACTGGGGAGCTGGTCGATATCACCCACAAAAATCAATCGCATATGAAGCGGAACGGCCTTCATCAGGTTGTTCATCAGGATAATGTCGATCATCGAACACTCGTCAACAATCAATACGTCCCCCTCCAATGGATTCTCGTCACTCCTTTTGTAACCATCCATCGGATTAAATTCAAGAAGGCGATGAATCGTCTTCGCCTCCATGTTGGTGGATTCACTCAGCCGTTTGGCAGCTCGTCCGGTAGGTGCAGCCAACAGGATCTGCAGACCGGCCGTATTCAATGCGGCGATGATCCCCTGTGTCGTGGTGGTTTTTCCGGTACCCGGACCACCGGTGAGCACCATCACCTTGGATGCTACCGCCTGACGAATCGCGGCGATCTGTACGTCATCGTATTCAATTCCGGTTTCTTTCTCAATCGCTTTCAGATTAAAAAACGGTTGCTTTTCATTATCCTTTGCTTTCATCAAGGCAAGGAGACGTTTGGCAGTGCCACATTCCGAGTAATAGAAAGGAGGAAGATAAATCGCCTCCTCTTCCCGCTTTAAATCATCGTTGGCTAACATCGCGGACAACGCCTGGCTAATGGATTCCGCATCGGCTTCAAGGAGGGTCATCGCGGCTTGCAGAAGTTGTTCCTCTTCGCTGTATACATGTCCCTCATTGCTGAGCTGATTGAGGGTATACAGAATTCCGCTTCTGCATCGTCGCAGGTCATTTTTCTCATAACCCATTTTGGAGGCGATACCATCGGCGGTCTTAAAACCGATGCCCCAGATATCATCCGCCAACGTATATGGATTGGCTTTCACTTTATCGATACTCTCTTTGCCATACTGGCGATAGATCTTGGCAGCATACGCGGTACTCACACCGTATCCTTGCAGGAAAAGCATCACATTCTTGATATCCTTCTGCTTTTCCCAACTATCCCGAATCTTCTCGACACGTTTTTTGCCAATGCCGGCGACTTCATAAAGTCGCTCGATATCATTCTCAATAACATCGATCGTCTCTAAACCGAACTTTCCAACAATCAGCTTGGCGTATTTGGGACCGATCCCTTTCACAAGTCCGCTGCCCAAATATTTTTCGATACCGTAGACCGTTGCCGGCATCACCTCTTCCCACGACTCAACCACAAACTGGCTACCGTATTTCTTATCCACTTTCCAATCTCCGTCGCATAGTAACACACTACCCACGGGCACTTCCAGCAGACTGCCCACAATGGTAACCAGGTCATTGTAATCTTTTACCTTGACTTTCATAATCGAATAACCGTTTTCCGGGCTCTGATAAGTGATGCGTTCAACTACACAACGAAGTTTTGCCATAAATGAATCAGTTTGGTGTGAGTGTTCTATTTTTAGGGAGGAGACAAATGGATAATATTCAGGGGACGTATGAGCACATCGTACAGATCGGCTACGTCTCAAGTCATATCCTGCAGCCTATTTCTACGTTCCCGATACGCTGCCATATAAGTTTTCTTTGTGTCCGATTGAAGAAAAGAGGCGTTTATAAGTTGTTCTATTAATGGATATTGAGGTGTAAATTGGGTCAGCAAGTCATAAGCGGGAGCCAATCGGAAATCGCCTCTTGATGTTTCAATGACAGAGAAATTCTTCAAATGGGCATCACCGTTTGAGAATAGGTAGGATATGCGATACTTTTTTGCCGGCAAAGAGGTGTTTTAAAGCGATAGGAGAATCGGTTTCATACCCTGCGGCAAGGGTTGAAGGGCAATGTTAAGCTCACCTCCGCCATTGAAGGATTGGTAAAATACCCCGATTCATACTCAAACGAATAACTCCCATTGTCATTCTCCGTGAGCGTTCCGGCTTCAACTCTCTTCATGTATACTTTTGCACTTCGCATCGTTTATCGATTTAGCCGTTTAATATCCACAATGATTTCGAGTCCCAGCACATCTAATATCTTGGCCAGAACCTCAATGGTTGGGTTTGCTTGTCCACGCTCAATTTTGTAAAGCGTATTGATACTGATCCCTGCGATGTCAGCCAAGGACGGCTGCGTAATCATGAGTTCTTTTCTGCGAAGTCGTATCTGCTCTCCAATAGTGATACGTAATACGTTTATTTGGCTATCCATATTCACATTATATTGTGATTTACACTACAAATATAATGTATTATTCTAAAAAGACCTCTGAATCACATTCTATTGTGATTCAGAGGCTAGATGATGATCTGGATCTAAAAGCAGGATTATAATCACGTTATAATGTGATATTGCTTGTGAAATTGCTTGTGATTAAGAATTAAAATGAGCTCAAAAATGCGGCATAATACACACCTATAATTACTTTAAAACAAACACAGCAAACTTGTTTGGCAACAAGCATTTATTTATATAAAATGCACTTGGTGATCTTCCTTTTCTTCCTATATCATAGCACATTTAGATTTTATTCATTGTACCACCCTAAATTATTGGCTAAATTTGGGATTCAATAATTCTCATAATTTCTGATTAAATTATAAGAATTATAGACTTGAATACTTTAACCACAACATTATACATGATGACCAAATACGAACAAATCACAGAAAAACTCATCCAATTCAGAGACGATCGTGAATGGAGTCAATTCCACGACTCCCGCAATTTGGCTTTGGCTCTAATGCTTGAAGCTTCAGAATTAAATGAACTGTTCTTATGGAAGAAAGATGACGAAATAGAAAATATCTCCCAAGACCGTCTCAAGGAAGAACTAGCAGATGTATTATGTTATGCAGTTTTGTTGGCCGAAAAGCATAAACTGGACATCTTCGATATAATGGACGAGAAGATCAAAAAGAATAATGAAAAATATCCGGTAGATAAGGCAAAAGGGACTTCTAAGAAATACAATGAACTATGATCGTCTATCAAGCTACCAAGAAAGAATTCTTAGATGATGTGTTCCATAATGTAATTGAAACAAGAATCCATGATGCCTACATACAGCATCTTGGGCGACGCACTTCGCCTTCGGAGATAGATTCGTGGCGTAACTCTATGCAATTTATGAACACGCTTTTACTCCGGAGTGTTGTACCCGATAATGCAGGCGTTTCTATCGAATTTCAGATTCCCCTTACTTCTAAACGGATTGATTTCATACTTACCGGTCATGATATCGATCGTCGCGAACACGTAGTTATAATTGAATTAAAGCAATGGAAATCGGCAAAATTGACCAATAAGGACGGTGTGGTTCAAACTTATTTTCAAGGAGGTGAACACGAAACGGCTCACCCCTCCTATCAGGCTTGGTCTTATGCTCAATTGATGAGTAATTATTCCGAAACAATAGAAAAAGATGCTATTCAACTCAAACCGTGTGCTTATCTTCACAATTACGAACCTGACTCTGTGATTCGTAATTCGTTTTATGCTGAGTATCTGGAAAAGGCTCCTGCGTTCCTAAAAAACGATGCAGAGATTCTGAAAGAATTTATCGAACGATATATAAGATACGGCGATAATCGCGATATCCTTTACAAAATAGAGAACGGACGATTGCGACCATCGAAACAACTTGCCGATTCACTAAGTTCTATGTTACACGGCAATCAGGAGTTTGTGATGATAGACGATCAGAAATTGGTATATGAAACGGCATTGGAACTGGCGGCTAAAGCAACAATAGGCAAAAAGAAAGTATTAATTGTTGAAGGTGGTCCCGGCACCGGAAAAAGTGTGGTAGCCATCAATCTTTTGGTCGAATTAACTAATAGACAGCTCTTATCGCAATACGTTTCTAAAAATGCGGCTCCTCGTGCGGTATATGTCAAATTACTCTCCTCAACCCATCGCAAGACCGTTATCAACAATTTATTTAGCGGTTCGGGTGCCTATATAAATAGTAAACCGAATCAATTTGATGCTTTGATCGTAGATGAAGCTCATCGCTTAAATCTCAAAAGTGGACTTTATCAAAATCAAGGCGATAATCAGGCAAAAGAAATTATGGCCGCTGCAAAATTCAGCGTCTTCTTTGTGGATGACAATCAGCGAATCCATTTCAAGGATATCGGCAACAAAAAGCAACTAGAGCGTTGGGCTCGGGAACTCGGCGCCGAGGTGGTAAATCTTAAACTTGAATCGCAATTCCGTTGTAACGGTTCTGACGGCTATCTTGCATGGCTGGACAATTCGCTACAGATCAGAGAAACTGCAAATATTCAACTCAGCCAAAGTGAATATGATTTTCGTATCTTCTCAGACCCGAATGAGCTTCGAAATGCTATAGAAAAGAAAAACAAGATAAATAATAAGGCTCGATTAGTTGCGGGTTATTGTTGGGATTGGAAAAGTAAAAAGAATCCGTCTCAAAATGACATTGTGATTCCGGAATACAACTTTGCGATGCAATGGAATCTCAGTGATGATGGCAGCACTTGGATTATCGCACCGGATTCGGTGAATCAAGTCGGTTGTATCCATACCTGCCAAGGACTAGAACTCGATTATATCGGTGTTATCGTTGGGGAGGATCTCCGCTTACAAGGTGATAATGTAATTACGGACATCAGCAAACGTTCATCGGGTGATAATTCGATCAAAGGATTAAAGAAATTAATTGCAGCTGATTCCGCAAAGGGCAAAAAAATTGCGGATGAGATTATCCGCAACACCTATCGTACGTTAATGACACGTGGTATGAAAGGGTGTTACGTTTATTTCTGTGATCCTGAATTGGCCGCATATTTTCAGAGTCGACTCAAAAGTGATCTCATCCAAGAATCTATTGAACCGGAAATGTCCGTTGAACTTGTACCGCGAATCGAACCGATGGTAAACGACGATGTTAAATACGTCGATTATCTCCCTTTATACACAATCCGTGCCGCTTGTGGGGCATTTTCAGAATACCAACAAGTTGAAGAACTCGGGTGGGTGAAAGCTACCGGAATGGGCAGACTCAACAATAAGATGTTTATAGTACAAGCTTCAGGGCACTCTATGGAACCGCTTATAAATGATGGGGATTTCTGTGTCTTCCAAGCGTATCCGATGGGGTCAAGAAATGGCAAGATCGTCCTTGTACAACACTCTTCACATTATGATCAGGAAAACCAAGGTTGTTACTCTATCAAAAAATACAGCAGCGAAAAGAAATATGATCCTGAAACCGGTGAATGGCAACATGAAATAATACGGCTTAAACCTATAAACTCCGATTATGAGGATATTATTATCGACCATGAAGACGGTTATGCCGTTGTTGGTGAATTCATTGGAGTTATTAGAGAGAATGTACTGCCCGATTAGTGTTCGCTTTCCTTTTTTCAGATGGTCTTCAATTAGATATCTCACGTGATATTTAAGAGCTTTTCCCATCACTCTATAAAAGAACAATGTATCATATAATAAACAAAAAACTCCCTATTTGTATATTATATGATACATTGCGTATAAGAAACAAGGCGATGAATGTTCATTCACCACCTTCTCGAATACATCAATGGAGACATAGGCTCCACCAAGCTTGAAATCTTCCCCTGCACGTCCCGCCAATTTGAATTTCGGATTTGGATCGCCACAGACACACTTCTCTTTCATCATCATAGCCATATCGCCGATCCTAATCCGCACTCTTTGCATTGATATCACATGATTCCTCAATCACTGCTCGAATAGGCAAGCGCTTTAATTTCTTTCATTTCTAATAAGCAAATTTCTATTCGTCGTTTTTCCACAAAATCGGTTCTTCACTTTTTAGCTTATAAAAGCAAGACTTCCAGGTTTATTACTCATTAAAAATTTTCTTTCTGTTTTCCATTCTATAACTCGCACCTTTGTTATGGAGAGCTTTACATAACAAAGGAGAGTCTATGCGTAGAAAATAAAAGAAATTTTAATACGTTTGTTTATAATTTTGCAACTCTTCTGAGATGTACACTTTCATCCGGAACAGATGTACTCTTTCGTCGGAATACTCAGTAGGTAGTAAGTGGCAGAATAGCAAGAAAGAGGAACGTAAAATGTATCTAAAAAACGCCTATCGTGTTCTGCTTACTCGTGAACGCCAACGGATGATCATTGTAGTTACGGAAAAAAAACATGAAGACCCAACTCGTAAGCGGGAGTTCTATGACTCAACGTATAGATATTTAAAGGCTATTGGAATAGTTGAAATATAACAGATAAAATTATGGAACATAATTGCGAAAACTGTCCTATGAGGGCAAAATATGATAAGTCGCCTAAGTCTTTGATGGGGCGATTATGGCGTTGGCATATAAACTTTTGTCCGGGTTGGAAAGGATACTTTAAATCGCTTTCAGCAAAAGAGCAAGAGGAGGCGAGAATGAAGTATTACTTCAATAAATATACAAAATAATGAAAAAAGAAATTCTATTTATACTTCTCGATAACTTTGCCGACTGGGAAGGGGCATATATTGCTCCAAATCTTAATGCAGGTGTCGAACCAGGAAGTGAGAGTAAATATATAGTTAAAACTGTATCAGTTACAAAAGATCCGGTAGTATCTATCGGCGGATTCAAAGTGCTGCCTGACTATGGAATCAATGATATTCCTACCGATTATGCGGGAATCCTATTAATCGGAGGGATGAGCTGGTTCACCCCCGAAGCTGAACTTATTGTTCCGTTAGTGAAAGATGCGATTGAAAAGAAGAAGCTGGTTTGCGGAATCTGTAACGGCTCTGTCTTTCTGGGAATGCACGGTTTTTTGAATAACGTGAATCACACCAGCAATGGATTGGAGTACCTCAAACAATTTGCAGGAGCAAACTATACGGGTGAAAGCCTTTATATAAATGAACCGTCCGTCAGAAGTGGTAACATTGTTACTGCCAATGGATTTTCTGCTCTGGAGTTTTGTCGCGAGATACTCTATGCCCTGAAGGCGGATTCTCCCAATAAAATAGAGAGAAGTTATCGCATGAACAAAACAGGACTTTGGGAAACACCTGAAATGGATTAATATAGCTAAACCAAAATGATTGTGGAGGCAAAATATATAACTCTTTCAAAAGAGTATATTGACAAGGAGCATATCTGCTTTGCCTTTTCTGACAAGAAGTGCACGGAAGGGTATGAGATGAAAAAAGCATGGATTCCAGTAGATGCACCGGACTATTTAATGGTAAACTGTCTTTGAGTATCGGGACTATACAAAGGTCAAGGGCATGCCAAAGTCTTGCTGCAATCGGCTCTTGATGATACAAAATCGCAAGGAAAGAAAGGTTTGTTCACATTGGTAGGAACAAAAAAATTCCAATTTATGAGCGACACTAAATGGTTGCTCGGACAAGGTTTTGAGACGGTGAAAACATTGCCGGCAAAATTTTGATTATTGACTCTGAAATTCGAGAAAAATGCACCGACTCCATCTTTTAAAGTAGTAAAAGGACTTGAAGGATTAGCCATAGAAAGCCGCGAGGCAGACCAATTTTGTCATTTGATTTTTGGGGAGCCAAATAATTAACAAGAATAAACCAACCACCCCGTTTCTGTAATTGTTTTATCTTAAACCTAACAATTGATTTTATGGATTTAGGATTATCAGGGAAATTGGCACTTGTAACAGGTTCCTCTTCCGGGATTGGTTTGGAAATAGCGAAGTCTCTCCTAAAAGAGAATGTACGTGTGATTGTATGCGGCCGGTCGATGGAGAAATTATCAGAATTGAAAAAAAGTCTTTCAACAGAATTCCCAACAGGACAGATTCATCTCTTCGCAGGAGATTTAGCCAAGAAAGAGGATTGCAGCGCACTCATCAAAGAATACCCACGCGTCGATATCTTAGTAAATAATATGGGAATATACGAGGTGAAGGAATTCGCTCAGATTACAGACGAGGATTGGTTGCTTTTTTTTGATGTGAATGTAATGAGTGGCATTCGCTTAACCCGCCATTACCTACCATTGATGAAAGAGGAGAATTGGGGACGTGTTGTCTTCATATCAAGTGAATCGGCATTGAATCCTCCCGGTGAGATGCTTCATTACGCAATGACAAAAACCGCACAGCTATCTCTTTCGAGAGGTTTGGCAGAAACATGTGTGGGGACAAATGTAACCGTTAACAGCGTGCTGCCCGGACCGACCCTTTCACCGGGTGTTATCGATTACCTTGAAGAAGTGAAGGCGGTGGAAGGTTGGAGCGACGAAGATGTAAAGAAAAATTATTTTGATAAATACCGTCCAACATCCATTATACGACGGTTTATCGAACCGAAAGAAATTGGAGATATCGTAGCATTTGTATGCAGTCAGGAGGCGGCTATCATGAACGGGTCTGCCATCCGGGCGGAAGGGGGTTTAGTAAGAAACATCAGTTAATGGATTTATTGTATGGAAACTCTAACCAATAATAATGTCTTATTCACTCCTTATCAATTCGGGATATTATGACAAGCAAAAAGCGATCCATGCTATCAATACAGGATGGTGCGACCTTGTAGGTTTCGGACGTGCTTTCGTTGCCAATCCTGACCTTCCGTATCGACTTGAAAACGATCTGCCTCTTAACCAAGGAGACAGAAGTACCTACTTCGGTGGAGGAGCAAAAGGGTATATCGATTATCCTTATTATGAATTATGAGGAGAAATAATGAAGTACCCCAAGAGTCTTATATTGAACTTTTGGGGTACTTTTAATAAAAAGGAGTATTTCCTTACAAGACCTCTATGACCGAGCGCTTACAAGAAAGCCCTCAATCAACAAGTACGACCACTTTACCGTTGGTCTGCCGAGTAGCGACCTGCGTAAGTGCTTCGGGTAGTTGTTCAAATTTAAATACCCTGCTGATCATCGGGTCTATCTTCTTAGCGCATATCAATTGGGCAATCTCTTCCCCAGCCTGCGCCATTTCCTTATGCAAATGTTTGAATTTTACAAATTCGCAACTTCTTGATAGTATGCCAAGTTCAGTACTTCGACCCATCTCTCTTTTTTCAAATCTTAAAAAGCACCGCCATGCATCATGGATGGAACTGTTTATTGATTTGGGCTTCGTAATCGCACTCTCCTCACTCGAAAGTGTCTTTGAAAAAGGCATCAATTTCCATACCGTATTGATTTATATATTTCTTTTTTTCACCGTTTTATGGGTTTGGAATCGGCTTACGTGGTATTCCAGTTATTATGGTAACGACGACCTGTTATACCGTATATGCTATTCGATTTCGCTGTTTCTGATACTCGGATTCTCAGCCGCCATTCCGCGCATCGAAACGGGGGGATACCGCGAACTTATCTATTGGTATTTGGGGATTGAAGTACTTCTAGTACTTCTATGGGGACGAGTATTGCTCTCTACAAAAGAGTTCAGGAAAAACAATATCTCCTTCTTTTTAAGTTATCTGACGGCATTCTTAATCATCCTGTTTTCGCTATTCATGCCTTTATCTATTCAACTTCCATTGTGGCTCACAGCGATATTTATTGAAATGATAGGCCCAATCATCGGTTGGAAACGGGAGAAAGGAAATATCTCCGTGCATACGCCTCATATATTGGAACGTCACGGGCTTTTTATGATTATCTTATTGGGCGAAGGTTTGATATCGGTACTGACCGTATTGAAACATTCGTTCGATTTTCACTCCCTTCTGCTCGGTTTTTTGATATTATGTATTCTAACCCTTCTGTGGTGGCTATTTTTCAATGATGAATATGAAGAATGGACAAATCTGTCACAACACATTTCACGCACCTTTATATACGGTTACGGGCAATTCGTTATTTTCATAGCGATCTTACTGATTATATTCAGCTTTAATCTGAATATTCATTCCACAGGAGATTCCCATAATAGTGAATCGATTCTGAATGCATCCCGTATTTTATTATTCGCTACGGGAGTATATCTTTTTTCGTTAGGCTTCATTCAACTGTTGATATCGGATTTGAAAAAACTGAATCCGATTTATCGTTTTCGCATCTATACCGGTATTGCGTTGTTGATCCTTTCCTCTTATCCTTGGAATAACTTCCTGCTCGCTGTCCTAATTAGTTTTTTCATTTTAACAGGATGCCTTATACATCAATACATGGTACGACGTCGAATAGAAAGAAAAAACGTCGAAGAGGAAATCGGATCCTCTTCGAAAAAGTAAGATTCGTTTTTACCGAGTGAGCATACATCGCTGCCGAGTGAAAAATAGCATAGGTGTTTAAAAAGGCTATAAAAGAAATAGTGTCATTGTTATAAAAAACAATGACACTATTTCTTTTATGATTTAATAATTCTTCAAAATTTACTCCTTACCGGTATCAGATATATCCCTATCTCAAGAAGGCAGTTGGAGAATAATAGGCAATAGACTCCTATATGTAAACTTCAACATGGCGGTATGTAGCTTTTACAACACCCTTTTGTCCACAATCTTCTTGATCTTTCCGGTAATGGGGTTGCGAGGCAATTCACCGAGCCCCAAAAGATGTATGGAGAAATCTTTGATGAAATTCATTTGCTGACCTATTTTCAATTCGGGAACCAGCGTTTCCAATCGGGCTTTAATTTCTGATGCAACGGCGGGATAACTACTCGGGTTATCACACTCTATGTTTAAATGCACCGTCATTTGGTTTCCTACATCTTCAAGGAGAAGCTGAAAGTTCATACTCAACTGTTCGGAATGTTCATTCACCACCTTCTCGAATACATCAATGGAGACATAGGCACCACCAAGCTTGAAATCTTCCCCTGCACGTCCCGCCAATTTGAATTTCGGATTTGGATCGCCACAGACACACTTCTCTTTCATCATCATAGCCATATCGCCGATCCGGTAACGGACTATCGGCTGAAACTCCCTGCGCAGATTGGTAATTAGAATTTCACCCACTTCCCCATCCGGGAGTGGCGCCAGGTTATCGGGATCGACAATCTCAATTTTCTGGAAATCGGACGGGAGATGGTATTCTCCAAATCCGCACTCTTTGCATTGATATCCCATGATTCCACAATCACTGCTTGAATAGGCAAGCGCTTTAATTTCTTTCACTCCGAGATACTTCCTGACATGCGCTTCGGCCTCTCTGCTCAATTGTTCGCCGGCATACGCGATAAGCCGGAGAGATGTGAATTTATAGTTATCCTTCTTTGCCAAGTCAGCCAAAAACACAAAAAGCGTAGGAAGGGAAACCATTACCGTGGGCTGATACTGCTTGCACATGTTGTATATTTCCTCCGGTGCGATATTTGAAGAAATGGGTAATTGCACGGCATGTACGCGCTTTACCATCTCATGTACCCCGATGAAGGAGGGCCATAAATGTCCGGCAACAAAGAGATTCGCAACGATATCTTCTTTATTTATACCCAATATCGCAAATGCCTCTGCTTGCTTCTGACTGAAATCATTCCATTCGCCGTTGTTCAGCACGACCGTTCGGGCAACACCGCTCGAACCTCCGGTCGATAGAACGATCGCATCTGCCAAAGGTGCGGTAAACATATCCTTTGTAGCCGGATAGGTATTATAGTACAGGTCGTTACGTGACAAATAAGGGATGCGACCCCAGTTCTCCTCATTCACAGAAGTTCCGATCTCTTTGTATTTCCGAGCATAATAGGGCGATTTCTTTGCGATCTCAAAGATCTCTTTTGCTCTTTCAAATTGCTCTTTGCTTGATAAGTATTTCATTTGTATATAATCTATTTTTAACATCAAGGTCAAATGCGACGTCAATATTCCTTTTGACAAGGCTCTCATTTTAGATCACCTATGGCGATTTAAATAATGAAGCGATGTTTTACTTTCGAATCTAATTTCTTCACATCCTCAACCGTCACACGAATAAGGGGGATGTCTATAGAGCGGGAGAGGTTGTTGTATTTAACTGCAAATTCCGCACTATGCGAACATAAAAACGCTATCAACGCATCAAAATACCAACGGGATAGCGACTCCTCCACTTTATTGACATAAATAACGAACTCGAAGCAAGAAATCCCTTTGTTATCCGTCTCATGCACCGTATATAAGCCTCCATACCGCTTTTCAGAAGGGAGCGAGAGCAGGAAGTCGCTTATGTCGTTCACCATCAGGTTCGTTCCATAAAAGATAATCGCATTATCCGCACGTCCGCAAACATAAATCATCTCTTCCGGCAAGCTTTCATAGAGAGACGCCGGGATCTTCCCTTCAAGCTCTTTCTTAAACAACAAGCCGCCGGCGTCTTTTGTATTGTATCTGATCAAGGGTATGAACTGGTTTTTGGTAACGACGATGTTGCCGTCGATTACTTCAACATAAACCGAACTGGACAATGCGAGAATCATCGGAGTTGAAGTGGTTCCAAACCAGGCCTGCGACGCTTTCGGATTGGCATGAAAGTATTTTCTTAAGGCGATCGTTGACGCAGTTTCAGCCCCGACATCGCCGGTATCGGCACTTCCGTAGCCTGTCCATACCACATAGGGCGAATCCTTGGGATGCCCGAATTGAGTAGCGATATGTTCCCGGAAATGCTCTGTGAAGTACTCCCCTACTACCGGAAAACTGACACATTGTTCTGGTAAATCAATCTTCGCATCATCGAGTAAGGCCTTAAACAGGGAGATGTTAGAGGGATTCGTAATGATCAGGATCTGACCGAACAACTCTTTGTAATCTTGAATCACCCGGATCGTGGCTCTAAAATCAAGTCCCGGAGTGGCAATCGTAAACGGATATTTATCCGACAACGCGATGTTGCGAATCGCAGTAGCAATCTGCATCCCTCCGATCCACATCCCAAAAGCCAAACACTCAATCACAAGGGTACGCTTCTTGTCAATCTGGTAATTTTCCACCAACATCGATTCGATCGACTGCATATACCCCTCTTCGTCACAGGGACGTTTGGGCCAATAGATCGCTCCGGTTTTGCTAAACCCGGAACTTGCACCAATCAGATGGAAAGATTGTAAGTCTTCCTCCCGACAAAGCTCCTTCAAGTCGTACGAGAGTAGATAGTTGTTTTTATCTTGTAAAGGAAGTGCTTCGAAAGAGGGCAATTCCGCTGTTATGACTGCTTCTTTCGCAATGAACTTACGATAAGCAGAAACGTTAGATAAAACGTCTGTTAGTAAATAATTGTAATCAAGCATAGTTTATCCGATTTCTGTTTTTTTATTGAAAACATTGTCCCACACGGCCGCTACCGCCACAAATGCCAGTAGTCCGAATGAATTAATAGCCAACGCCGTTGTCACGTTTGTGAAATCCTGGATTACAGTAGCCAGAGCATATGACAACGAGACCGATGCATACGAGAAAGATTCTAATATGGAGAAGAATCGTCCCCGAAACTCAGCATCTATCGACTTTACGAAATAGGTTATTACGTTAATATTGATATAGTTTACGAATATCCCGTATAGAAACAACGCGAATAGAATGATCGCATAATTTGAAAAGAACGAAAGGCAGAAACAGCACACGGCGAGTCCACCGAGTCCGAGTGTCAATACCCTTAACGGAAGGATCTGTTTCTTCTGAGTAGCGATTACCAACGCAATCAGAACGGAGCCGGCCGGAATCATCGCATCGGCAAATCCGTATTCCATAGCCCCAAGCCCAAGTTCGTTCTTGATTAATAGGGGGATATAGACAAAAATTACCGGAATGAAAAGATTGCAACCCACTGCGATGATTGTCACCCGCTTCACCAGAGGATTGTCTGTTACATATTTTATCCCTTCTTTGATTTGATCCACATAATTCCCTCTTGCCCGAGTGATGGATTCACGGAAAGTAATGAAGAGCTCCGAGAAAGCAGATAACAAAAATGAAATGGAATTGATCAGAATCGTGAGATAAACGCCCAGGAACCCAACTAGCATTCCTCCGATGGCAGCGCCCAGAATCTGACCCAGGAACGTGATCATCTTCATATACGACATTCCGCGTTGGAGTTGCGAATTTTCGATGATCAAAGGCATCATGGAGTTAACGGCGGGACTAAACAACAGATTGATGCTGTTTATCAAGAAACAGATCGCATAGATAACCGGAGGTGTAGCCGTTCCGTTGTATACCAAGAACGCTAAAAGTCCCGTTAGCAATCCGCAGAACGTATCGCACCCGATCAAGATTTTCTTTTTGCCGCAACGATCGATCAAAGGACCTACCAAGGCTCCAAAAAGCAAGGAGGGGAGACTCGAAATAATAAAGAGAATAAACAACCCTTTGGAATCACCGATTTCGGCTACAAAATACCAGGAGAGAGCCATCAGATAAAGGCGATTTCCAACCTGACTAACAAATTGACCCCACCAGAGTAACGTAAAATTCTTATTAATCATCAATCATATATTATTTTCTTACTAATCTTTTCCTTACACGCAAATACATAATCCTTGAGCAGTGCCCCCCATTCACTTTCCGCGATAACAAAACGGGGATCCAAAGAGAGATCCACCAGGTACTGCAGTTTTATGGCATCTTCCCCATTGATCTGATAAGGTGTTATACCGGCATAAAAGAAACCACGCTCCTCAAGCAATTTCACGATTGCGGGAGTCTCCTTTTTCGTCAACGGAAGTGCAACGTACATCACAGAAGCCCCACACACCAATCCTTGACGAATCAGGTTTCCCACCCTGTGCGAGAGATCTTTCCCCGGAGTCAATATGTTGATATGAACTTGGTTCCACTCAGTCTTCACCTCCATCTCTATTTCAGATTTCTCCTCTTCCGGAACGAATGCTTCCTCAACCTCGTCTATCAAGACTCTTGGAAGTCCCAGTCTTCTGTAGGTCTCGCTTATGATTTCGCGATGTTCCGAAGGTATGTACACTTCCAATTCCTGCTGATGAGTTGTCGGATAGAAATAGAGCATGATCGATTGCCGTTGGGTCTCGCCGTCGCGACCGATCACGCTTTTGAGATAAGAGGGGATATAAGCGAGCTCCATTCCCGTTTCGATGCAATTCAAATGAATGTTCACTTTCTGCGTGAAAGGATGTCCTGTTACGGCACTACTCGTCACACCTCGCAAACCGGAGCGTTCGGCATCCAGAATAAGCATGTTTTTGAGTTCATGGAAAAGGCCGCGTTTTCCATATTCGGGAACCACAAAAGCCTGTCCGCATTCGCAAATACAAGCATGGGGCGCATCTTTGAGCATTCCGACATGCGCCACCACGACATCTTTTGAATTAACCGCAACGAACCCCTTATACACTCCCGCTTGTTTGCGCTCAAGGATCACTTCCGGATAATACACCCCATCGGCCGAGTAGGTGTAACCAAAGACATTATAAAGGCATTGCACGAACATCTTCATCTCGTTGTCACGAATCTCCCGAAGTTCCACAGCGTCTTTGGCGAGTTCCACCCGCTCAGGCTGCTCCCGCTTATCCTCTTTCCCGATAGGGATTTGGTCGATGACCTGAGGCGGCAGCGCAATATTTATCTCAACCGTTTGTCCATCTTTCCCTCTTTGATTCATCTTGTAAGAGGAACTCAACTTTCTGATGAGCGTATTGCTTATCTGACTTTCCATGTCGTTGGCCGAATCCCAACTGTATCCGTAGGGAATCCCCAGGTAATGAAACCGAAGCGCAAAATTTGCCTGATCGAGGCCGACGCTGACCGTTATCTTTCCGTCCGGTTTATTCTGAAAAGCTTCACTGACGATGTGCGCAAACACCTCCTCAATAAGGATGGAGAGATGGAATCGCTTGTTGTCGGGAATTCGGCAGTAGTCGGCCAAGTATCCTATATAATGTTGTAAAGGATCAATATGAAATAACTCGGTGGATACTTCTATTGAAGAAAGGACCTTACTCTCCATCTCTTTTATCTAGGGTTTGTTTCAACTTTCCGGTTCTGGGGTTGCGAGGCAAACTGTTGGGAGCAACCACCCTCACTTCGGGCTTCACGATGCTGCCGCTCTTCATGAAAGCCAGAAACTCATGTTTCTCCTTGAGGAGCCTATCATACAGCGCCGTTGAGAGTTCAGCGTATCTGGACGCATCCAGGTCATTGATCGTCTCCACCTCAAGAATGAATTTGTCTTTCTTATTCTCTATCTCGGCGATCATCCGGAAATGGTAAGACAATTCATCAAAAGCACCGACAATACCCGAAATCGATTCTAACTGGATATTTCCCCCTCCGATTATCAACGTATCATCCGAGCGACCCTCCAATTTCATCAATCTTAATTTGCGCCCGCAAGAACACCGATGCGTAAGGATGGCACCCATATCACCGATATCGTATCGAATCAACGGCATCAGGTTGCGACTGAAGTTTGTAACCAATATTTTCCCGCTCTCGCCGTCGGGTAAGGGTTCGTTCGTTTCCGGATGAACCACCTCCATCAAGCAGTAATCTTCGTGTATGTGATGAGTGGGACCGTGACACGCTTCACACTGAAAACCGATACAACCCGTATCGTTGCTCAGATATCCTGTCGAAGCAAATTTCTCAGTGCCCAAAACCTTTGCGATATACGCTTTGGCCTCCGGAAAAAGATGCTCCCCTCCCGTCACGATCTTTTTAATTTTCACATCGCTGAGGTTATTCTTATCCACATATTCCGCAATCGACAAAATAACGGAAGGAATCGAAATGGCCCCGGTCGGTTTGAATGCCCGGATAACAGAAATCATATCCGTCAACGCGATGTTACCTGCAATCGGAAGAACGTGTGCGCCGGTTGACTCGACAGCCTCGTTGTGGCTCAAGAAAGAAGCCCACATGTTTCCGGCAAACAGAAGGTTCGCTACAACATCCGATTGATCGAAGATAGACAACGCATACCCTTTCCCGATAAGTTTGGCATTCTCGTGATTCTCCTTATTCGTTCGATGAATGAACTTCGGATCGCCGGTCGTTCCGCCGCTACCGAAAGAGATCGAGTGGCCAAGTGAAGTAGTGAGGATGCCGGTTCCTTTGGGTGGTAAATTCTCTTTCAGAACCGCAGGCGATAAAACAGGCAGCGTTGCGATCTCATCTAATGATTTAAGATCGGCATCCGGCAAGATATTTGAATAGAAAGAGGAGTGTTGACGGGAATAGCGAAGGAATGCATTCAGACGCATCAGGGTGATGTTGTCTCTTTCATCGTCTTCCAGGTAATCGAATGGGTTAACGAAAGTGTCGTCAGACCCCATAGATACCCACCTCACCATTTCGCTGGTGCCGCGCGTACCGTCATGAGGGGTGCCGTGTTTGCGGCGAGTCATCATGCCGATTTCCGTAATTCGATCGGCGCCCATCTCCACAAGCTTGTCAGAAATCCTCAATTTAAGATCGGTTGGAAGTAGTAATGCAACGGATTGGATAAACTGACCGTAACTTCCCAACGCTTCCAAGGTGCTCTTTTCATGATCCGGAGAAACAATAACATACGCGGTGCGGTGATGCGGAGAGACTTTGAATTCGCATTTTTGTTGAAGCACGACCGTCCAATCGAGACTATCGATGGATGGAATAATCAATTGCGCTTCACCCAGCGCTTGGTCCACCCGGGTCAACTCGCGCGTACGCTGAATTTCCACAGCCTCATTGGTCGGTATTTTACTATGCGGAATCTTCTTTGCCCATTGAGCGAGTTCCTTGGCCAATGCTTTGGCGAACTTTGCCGCTACTTCGGGATCGTCAATAAACACCGCATGAGGAGAGGAGCAGGCAGACTGTTCCCACATCGTGAAGTCTCTTGCCATATCATGCGCAATCGCATCCATATTCTCTTCATTGAGACACGCCTTACTCATCATCGCCAGTGAATATTTCGGTCCGTATTCAATGATCTTGGTATGAAAACCGGTACCTTCCCGATACGCTTTCACCGTCTCCTCGCCACCATAAACAACCAGAACGTCACTTTTCTGCTTCACAACCGCTTCCACCTCCTTATCGCCCCCTTTGAAAGGCACCAATGCGAAGGAGGTAGCCAGGATTCCCTTGTAGTCCACCTCTTTGAGCACCTCCGCGAAGATGAGTGGGAAAAGCGGATCGGCGGAAGACATCTTGAGAATATTCACATTCTTCGTGATAAGTCCCTGCACCAAGGTATCCACCGCACCTACGAATACATTTCCTGCCGATACGTGCGATACCACGCCGAAAGGCTCCGCTTTGATCATTCCCTTAAAGGGCGCATTGTATGTGAACTCGTCCAAGTAGTTTAGGTTGTCGATATCCGCTTCTAATCGCGCTTTGAGGTTATCGAACGTAAGAATGTCGGATATTGTTTCCAACCCCTCCATCACCATCTCTTTCGACCATCCGAGTTGCTTGTTCATCTTCTCTACGATATCGGCATAGCGTGCGGATGTCGTGTCTCCGAAGATGCGACCCACTCGGTCAAGCACGTCTAAAATGTAAACCTCCGGCACATTCCTCACAGCTTGAGTATGCTTCCGCGCCTCAGTCATCACTTCATTTATATCATTGACGGTTATCGAGTCGCTTCTGCGCTCTTCACCAAATAAATACCATTTTAACATCGTCTTCATATTATCGATTTAATAGTTGAGCTGCCGAAATTCCACAACCGGCATATTTTTTCACACCGGCTCTTCCTTTCAGCACGATGTATTTCCCTTCTCTACCACAGGGACAATTACTTTCTACCGCACCCAGATCCGTGCTTAATACGGATAAGGCGGGAGTACTTCTGATGTAGGGGGTAATGAGTTTTAAGAGTCCCGTTTCACCATCGGGCAGAATCTCCATGGTATGCGGCGAAACAGCACAAACACGTGAATAGATGGGGATGTGAAAATGGCCGTGTTCACAAGTTACGTACGGCACCCCGTGTTCCACCATCCCATAAACATCCCGGATTCTATCGGGTCGGATCCCCAATACATCATTGACAAGATCCATATACTCTGAATTCGATATTGTTTTACCTGTATAGTTTTTCCATCCCCCGCCGGAAAACAGCACGCTATTTTCGGGAAACACAAATCGGATCCCTCTTTTATGCAACTCTTTCAACGTCATGTATCCGAATGCCGGAAATCCGGTTATGCGCAAGGGCAATCCCGATGCCGCGAAGCGTTCCAAAGCAGCGATCCCCTCCTCCAGTTTGAATTCCGGTTCACCGTATTTATCGGCTCCGATTGTATAAAACGTCTCTTTCTCCTTGGCAAACCGGGCGTAGCTATTGTGTGCATGTGCGGCACCTCTGGTTCCGGAGACTGCGGGTTCGTATGAGAAAATCAAATTATTCACTTCCTGATCGTACTCCGCCAACCCATAACTCTCGATAATACTCGATCGCATAAAAGCCTGTCGTTCCATTGAGGTGTTATCCCAGTTGATCTGGCTTTTACTTCCGGCAGTACCGGAAGAGGTAAACGTCTTAACGATCTCCTCTTCAGGTACGCTCAATAATTTACGCTCCTTAAAGGCAGTAACGAAAATCGCCGGAATCTTTAAAATATCCGCTTCGGTATGAATATCATCGCGCGTAAACTCGTACTGATCACAAATACCCTTGAAGATGGAAGAGTTTTTGCATTGGTAATCAAACATCTCTCTGATGGCCTCAATAAACAGCGATCCGGTAGAAGAATAGTCGAATGCATCTTTGCATGTGAACAATTCATTGCTTCTTTCCTCTTTCATACTTTATCTTTAAGTTATTTAATATCAAAAATATTTGTAAACCCGATCATGTCGAAAACCTCCTTGATTTCAGGACGCATATTCACGATAACCATTTGGCCGGAATTTCCCTTCACACCCTTCAGAAGCGTTATGAAGCATCTTAAGCCAGAGCTACTTATAAAAGTCAAGCCTGCTATGTCGAGCGTTAAATTAATCCCTTCCAAGCTCAATAAATGACCTACTTTATTTTCAAATTCGAAAGCATTCGTCGTATCGAGTCTGCCTTCTGTTTGGATCACATAATTCTTTCCTTGATTAGATATTGCAATGTTCATTCTGATCGCTTTTTTAGATTATTTTCTTTAATCTCAGTTGATTGGTACCATCGATTCGCTGATAGGTTATCTCGTTCATGATCTTACGGATCAGCATGATGCCCAATCCCCCCACGTTACGCTCCTCCAGCGGAGCCAAGATATCCGCCTCTGCCACCTGAGTCGGATCGAAAGGGACACCGCTATCCGTTATAAGGAATATCAGTTCGTTCTCCTTGTGGGTCGCAAACAATATTATTTCCTGATCTTTCACTTTAGGATATGCATACATGATGATGTTTGCGATCGCTTCCTCCAATGCGAGATTGATGTTCATGATCACCTGCATCGAAAGCTGCATCTGTTCACCGATTTCCTCAACAAAAGTTTCTATTTTCGAAATCTCCTGCTTGTCGTTCTTAATAATTAATTTCCATGCCATTGAATTGTCATTTTTAGGTATGTAATCTATCGCGAGAATTGTCAGGTCATCGCTCTGTTTGTGTTTATCCACATGCTTGTCGATATCTTGAAGCAACGCGGAGCAGATTCCTCCGATGTACTCCCGATGGGTTGATTCAATAATCGAAAGAAGTCTTTTATCTCCATACAACTCCTTGCTGCAATTTTCAGCTTCCGTAACCCCGTCGGTATAAAAAATCATCTTTGTCTGCGGAGAGATCATCAGGGAATCATTCTCATACTCAAATTCCGGCAGAATACCGATGGGCAGGTTTTTTTTGATGTTCAGATAAGAAGTATCCGCATTGCTCTTCACCAGGATCGGAGGGTTATGTCCGGCATTGCAAAGGCGCAATTTCCCGTTTGACAGATTCAGAACCCCCACGATTAACGTAACGAACATGTTGTTGGTGCCGTTTCCACTACACACCGCAGCATTCAATTTCGCCACGATCTCCTTCGGATCCTCCTCTCCATGCGCCACGGTATTGAACAAGCTTGTCGTAATTGCCATCACCAAAGAGGCGGGCACTCCTTTGCCGGACACATCGCCGATTATAAAATGCAGTTTATTGTTTTCAATGAAGAAATTGTAGAGATCGCCCCCCACCTCTTTGGCAGCGATAAGCGTAGCGTCAATATCAATATCGTTTCGATTGGGGAAAGGGGGAAAAATCTTTGGCAACATCCCTTGTTGGATGTTACGGGCGATCTGGAGTTCACTCTCGATGTGTTGTCGCCGTTTTGTGCTCTGCTTCAGCTCTTCGATGTACCTGACGAGCGAGGATTGCATGTGCTCGAATGATTTGCAGAGCGCCTGGATATCGTCCGTCGAATCTATTAACGGCCATTTATGTTCAAAATTCCCGTTCGATATCTCTTTCGCCGATTTTGAGACTTCGGAAAGAGGTTGGGATAATCTTGTTATGATGCGGAACGTAATGAAACACAAAAGAAAAGCACCGATCAGAAAGATGATAATGATGTTGCGCAGGGTGGAATAGAGTTCCGCGAATATGACATCGGTGGAGCAACTGGTGCATATCGACCACCCGACATCGGGTATCGCGGTAAAGAAAGCGTAAGAGGGATCGCCGTCATTGTCAAACTCGATCGTACCGGTCTTCCCCTTCACCATTTCATTGCCGATCAACTCGAATTCTTTATTGTTGGAATCCGCCGCGTTCATGAATATGGTAGAGGTCATCACCCGCTCGCTTTTATAATGGGAAAGGTAGTATCCTTCGCGACTCAACATAAAGGTATAGGCCGAATTATAGGGCCTCGTTCCTTCAACCAGACTGTTCAGCTCCACCAACGAAATATCGGCAGTAAGAATGGCAAAGAGCTCACCGTCCTTATCGTATAAGGGATGAGAATAGGTACACATCAATTCGTTGCCTCCCCCGCTGTCGAAATACGGTTCGCTCCAACTACTCTTCTTCTGGGCCATCGGCGTTACGAACCAATCCATATGAAGGTAGTCGTACGACTCGTTGTCCAGTATTTTTATTTCAACCTCATCGCCCACCCGGTGTGCATAATACATGTAATATTTCCCTTTTTCAGGATCATAATTTTCCTTGAAAGCGATTGAACTACCAATAATGTCACTGTTGTTTGTGACTATTTCCCGCAGGGCTTGCTTTAAAAATTCCGGATTATCCTTATTCTCAATAATCAGCCACGAGGTGTTGTTTAGGATTATTTCAGGAGCATTCAACTTATTATCAACCTGCACGGCCATCGTTGAAAGAAGGCTATGCGTATATTTCACGACATGATTACGCATTCGTTCTTTCGTAGTGGAATAGAACAAAAACATGATAACGCCAAAAATAATCAGACTAAGAATCCCTATATAAAAACTGAGTTTACTGCCGAACGACTTAAAATGGATGAATTTCACTTTCAATTTATATTTGTAAAACATGGTAAAACGCCATAGAGTGTTGTTTAGAATAATCCTATTTTTACAAATATAAACTTTGTTTTAATATTTCATTTTATTATTTTATTTAATTTTTATTACATGCTATTCCAGCGATAAATAAGGATACAATTAATACACAACGATTTCCACTTTTAAACTTATCCCACCCTGCAATGTTATAGAGATATGAGAAGAGCATTTACCATAACACTTTTTCTATTTTTAATCTGTTTCGGTATGCAAAGCACCAATAAAATAGATTTGACAACTGTGAAGCAGGTCGATCTGAATCGGTATATGGGTACGTGGTATGAAATCGCACGATTCGATCATGCATTCGAAAGAGGCTTGGTAGGCGTTACGGCCACCTATACACTATTGCCCGATAACAAAATCAGAGTCATCAACAAAGGGTATAAGAACACGCTTTCAGGAAAAGAAAAAGTTGCCAAAGGGAAAGCGAAAGTGCCTGATCCGAATGAGCCGGGGAAGCTCAAAGTTTCCTTCTTCCTGTGGTTTTATTCAAACTATTATATTCTGGAACTCGACGAGGAGAATTATTCGTATGCCCTGATCGGCTCATCGGGCGATAATTATTTATGGATTCTCTCACGCACACCCGTACTTCCCGAAAATACGCTGAATATGTTGCTCGATAAAGCACGCAAGCGAGGGTTTGATACGGATAAACTGATTTTTGTGCCACAATAAGTCACGCACCATGTCAGGTTATCGAAAAGACAGAATGGTTCATTCAATACCCTGGCAACCCGATATTATATTTTCAAAACAGCTGCAGAAAACATATCTTTACGGCGGATTGAGGTGACATTAAATCCGACTAACCCTTATAAATAACTGCTTTTATGTACACCGTCATCAAACGAATGGAGATTTCGGCGGCTCATTGTCTGTCACTTTCCTACCCGAGCAAATGTGAGCAACTCCATGGTCACAATTGGATAATTACCGTTTACTGTCGCGCCCGCGAGCTGAATGCCGACGGTATGGTTGTAGACTTCACGCACATCAAACAAGTTGTAAAAGATCAACTCGATCATAAAAACATCAACGAGGTATTGCCAGTAAATCCTACGGCAGAAAACATCGCAAAATGGATCTGCGATCAGATACCGGAGTGTTTCAAAGTGGAGGTTCAAGAATCAGAAGGTAACACAGCCGTTTATGAAGAAGATTAACGAAATTTTTTACAGCCTGCAGGGCGAAGGGTATTATACGGGAGTTCCTTCGGTATTTGTGCGTTTGTCGGGCTGCAATCTGAAATGCCCGTTCTGCGACACGCAACACGAATCGGGCAACCCCATGAGCGATGAAGAGATTGTTGCAGCCGTCAACCAATATCCGGCACATCATGTGATTCTTACTGGGGGAGAACCTTCGCTTCAAATCGATTCGTCGCTGATTGATCGGTTGCACGCCGCAGGCAAATACATCTGCATCGAAACAAACGGTACCCATCCCCTCCCCGAGAATATTGATTGGATCACCTGTTCGCCCAAAGAAGGAGCTCCGGTTTGTCTCACTCGGATCGACGAGCTGAAGGTCGTATTCACCGGGCAGGATTTAACGAGCTATGCCCACACCCCGGCCTCTCATTACTATTTACAACCCTGTTCATGCAAAAATACGCAGGAGGTCGTAAACTATATTTTGAAACATCCGCAATGGCGCCTAAGCCTGCAGACCCATAAACTAATCGACATACAATAATAAAAACGAGGAATCATCAGATTGAGATGATTCCTCGTTTTTGTTTTAGAGGGTTGATGGCAATAATGATGCTCATCCAATTTGAATATGGTAACCTTACGATCATATTCATCTCTGCAAGAATAAGGTTTATTGTATTCTTACAAAGATGGAGAAGGAAAGGTTCAATTCAATACAGCGTATTCTTTGAAAAGTCATACCCTGATACCCTCTCCCCCTCTCTTAACTCTGTAAAAACGACAATTATTCAAGGTTGAATCCCCAAAACTCCCTCCTCAATAGCAAATTTTAATATATATTTGAAAATCAATATACCATTACCCCTCTGTAACGCGACTTCCAAAAGGAATCTCTTCACAGAAGGCGCTATTGAAAAAAGATAGATATGCTAAAAAAGGGAATATACGAACACCTCATCAATCAGGAGACGGAGCGGAACATCATTGAGGCAGAGCAGCAGGGACTGGTTTGCTTGCAACAGCCCATGGATGAAGCGGAGTCGCCACAGATTCTGGCGAATTATCTTGCGAAAGCAATCTGTCGGAAACTAGAGGATACTGAGAATCAAGAAGATCGTGTGAATCTGGTGAACCGCATTCTTACAAATGCCGGGTTAATTAACGATACGCAGATTACCAATCCATCCGATTTACTCGTAGAAGTGCTGAATCAACAGCAGGCGGCAATACAGAAAGAGAGTCGTACGCAGACCATCCGTCCCGTCTCCGGATTCAAAGTAAGTAATCTGTTTACAGGAGGAAATAGTACACTATCTCTCGGCGAAGAAATTCGTCGAGAAATTGCTAGTGCAGACGAGATCTACTTTATCGTATCGTTCCTCAAAGTCTCAGGTGTGCGCATCCTACTCGACGAATTGAAAAAGTTTTGCGCTCGTCCGGATACGAAGCTACACATCATCACTACGACCTATTGCGGTGCTACACAAGCCAAAGCGATTGAGCAATTGGCCGAACTCCCGAATACCGAAATCAGAATCTCATACAATACGAACATCGAACGATTGCATGCAAAATCATATATTTTCGTGCGAAACTCGGGGATGAATACAGCTTATATAGGCTCCTCAAACCTATCGAAATCGGCTCAGACCGAGGGTTTGGAGTGGAACATGCGAGTTACTAGCGTTGAGAATCCACACATCATCAAAACGGCACTGGCAACCTTCGAGATGTATTGGAATAGTCCCAATTTTGAAGACCTCCGCATTGGTGGCATTGAGAAGTTCAACAAAGAGCTTCGTCGCAACATGACGGAAACAAAAGTTACCGATTTTGTATATCAGCGCTACTCGCTTCTCCCCCATCAAAAACAGATTCTTGATAAGTTACGCGTGGAA
The DNA here is from genome assembly GCA_036655355.1 of Bacteroidales bacterium. GTDB lineage: Bacteria > Bacteroidota > Bacteroidia > Bacteroidales > JAUNSR01 > JAUNSR01. The sequence continues at coordinate 44,798 of JAVVQG010000006.1, read as the reverse complement.
CGGGAGAACCGCCAAAATTACAAAAACCTCATCGTGGCAGCCACGGGTACCGGCAAGACGGTGATCTCGGCATTCGACTATCAGGAGTTTGCCCGCACCCATTCCCGGGCTCGTATTCTCTTTACTGCACATCGCGAAGAGATCTTGAAACAGTCCCTAACCACCTATCGAAGCGTGTTACAAGATGCAAATTTCGGCACTCTTTGGGTGGGCGGCAACAAACCGCAGGAAAGCAGCGATTATGAGCACCTGTTTGTCTCCATCGCGATGTTTAATGCGCGATTTGAGGAGTTTTTCCGGCTCTTGAACGCCGATTATTACGACTTTATCGTGATCGACGAGGCGCATCACAGTCAGGCGGACAGCTATCGCAAACTTTTCAGTCACTTCGAACCACAACTCCTAATTGGTTTGACGGCAACCCCTGAACGTATGGACGGTAAAGACCTACGCCCCGATTTCAACAACCGCATCAGTGCCGAGATCCGTTTGCCCCAGGCCCTCCAAGCGGGATTGCTTACCCCCTTCCAATACCTATGCGTATCGGACGATACTAATCTGAGCGACGAAAGTTTGTGGAGTGGCCAAAAATACAACATCGAAAGACTTGCGAATAAACTCTGCCAAAAGTCGCGCGCTCAACTAATCGTGAATGCGCTACATCGCTATTTGGCAGAGGAATACACGTGTCGGGCACTCTGTTTCTGCGCCAATAAACTCCATGCAGACTTCATGGCCGACGAGCTAAGATTAAACGGTTTCAATGCACAAAGTCTCACCTCAGACACCCCCGCAGCCCGACGCGAAGAGCTTGCCAATGAGTTGAGAGAGGGCAAATTGCACTACCTCTGCGTCGTTGACATCTTCAATGAAGGAGTCGACATTCCGGAGATCGACACCGTACTCTTTCTTCGACCAACAGAGAGCTTAACGATCTTCCTGCAGCAACTTGGACGCGGTCTGCGCCTCTCTCCCCAAAAGAGCGAGCTCACGGTGCTCGACTTCGTAGCACAGGCAAATCGCAAATATGACTTCACGAATCGCTTTCGAGCCTTGGTACTTCATCCCGATAAGAGTATCAAGAAACAAATTAGCGATGGCTTTACCTACCTCCCTCTTGGTTGCAGTATCGTGATGGAGAAAAAGGCACGACAATACATTCTCGACAACATACAAAGTGCGATATACAACAAAACGCGTATCGTGCGAGAGATCAACACCTATGCTTCGACGCCATCGCTCGCTCAGTTTCTTGAGAACAACGGACAGGATATTCGGATTCTTTACCAAGGAGCTAACTGCTGGTCGTCGCTCAAACGTGCGGCCGGACGAATCTCGTACGAAGATGATGCCGTAACCAAGCGATTAGAGAAAGGAATTTCAAATCTATTGCATCACAATACCTCCTCTTTTCTACACTTCGTTGAGCGCTTTATCGCCGGCGAAGAGCCACATTTGATTGAATCGAATAACAATTACGCGCTGATTCTCTATTATGCATTGTTCCAAGAGAATATCAACAAAGCCGGATTTAAATCAATTCATGAAGCGCTTGAACTGATTCACACGCCATTGTATAGCTGCTTTAAGGATGAAATTTCCGAGGTTGTATCGTATCTATTTGCTCATTTGGAAATAAAAACGACCCCGATCGGCGACGACATCATTCCCGGTTTGGAACTTTATGGATGTTATACGCGCGAGGAGATCTTCACATTTGCGGGGCGTCAGACAGCAGAACGTAAAATGCAAGGCTCCGTAACGGGAGTGTTCAACTTACCCGATCACAATGCCACGCTCCTGTTTGTGACGCTTAATAAGTCCGACAAAGACTTTTCACCGTCAACGCAATACAACGATTACCTCATCAACGAAGAACTCTTCCATTGGCAATCGCAGAACACCGACTCGCACAACAACAATGGAGGGCGACGCTATACAACGCAGCCTGAGAGTCAGAACAAAATGATTCTTTTTGTGCGCGAAGAGAAGAAAGATGGCTTTGGAAATACCTCTCCTTTCCATTGCTTTGGGTTGGTGGATTATGTATCATCGAACGATGATTTACCAATGAACGTGACCTGGAAACTCCAGAAACCGGCGATGGCCCAATACCTCAAAGCAATTTGAGGATGAAATCGCCATCGCTCACCTTTAGATGAGATACCCAACAGAGAAGATCTAGAGGACGAATTTGAATTTACTGCAAAGAATAGAAGATATACAAATGAAGAAGATTGAGGTAGTAGCTGCTATTTTATATAAAGAGGGAACCTATTTTGCCACGCAGCGTGGATATGGTGAATTTGAAGGATTATGGGAATTTCCCGGAGGGAAAATTGAATTGGGAGAGAGTCCCGAAATCGCCCTCAAACGGGAGATACAGGAGGAATTAGGCGTAGATATTGCCCTTGAGAGGCACATCTGCACAACCGAATACGACTACCCCACTTTCCATTTGAAAATGCATTGCTATTTGTGTCGCGTCACATCCGGCGAGATCGAGCTTCGCGAGCATAAGTCCGCCTGTTGGCTGGCTCCCGAATCTTTGAACGATGTTACTTGGTTGCCCGCAGATATCGCAGTTGTAGATGAGCTTATTAAGCAAATCAGCTAGAAGAAACGAACGATTTATAATCTGATGTAATTCAATCACATCGTTCTAAAATAATTATGAGAAATAGTTCTTTTTGAATTATTTCCCATATCTTTACAATAATATACACCTTAAAAACACAATCTTAGTTCAATTCATACATTTAGTTAATTAAAAAGAGATCGATTACTCTATATTTTCAAGAAGCGGCTACAAATATTAAGATAATAATTACGAAAAAACAAAATTAGAAAAACCACAAACGTTAACATTAAGCCGCAAATAAATACAAATTAGGATCTCGAATGCACCTAAAAAGGCCAATTTATTAACATACAAGCACCTGCTTATTAATATCTACGTCAAGCAAGACGTATCTACCCCAAGTTACAAGCTCCCTGATGCCGTCATAACTATTTTTTGCTCCTATAAAAAGTAAAAGTGATCCTATACTTTAATGGTTTCCCCGCGGTGAAACGAGCCTTCATCCGCCGTGAAACGAGCCTTCGTCCGCCGTGAAACGAAAGTTCATCCCCGGTTAAGACAACTTTTTATAGTATCCCGTTCTCTTTGGGTAGGAATCGGAGTATTTTTGGTCCAATTCGGCGTTTATTCATCTATTTTAGGCAGAAAATGAGGTTTTTGAGATGAAATTTGGGCTTTTTTCCTAATGTATTTAACCTAAAATAAAATGTTAATAAACAAAACGAAATCAACACTTGATTCTGGTTTATCATTTTTATATGGTCCTTTTTTTACACTTAGATCAAATGCACCGTCTATCAACCTCTAGAAAGTATCTCATTTTTAGGAGGGCTCTGACAATTTCATTTGGGTTTATTTATTGACAAAGCAAGGTTCTGCACGCAGATCAAATAAATGAAATGTGGACAAATGGTATTCTAGAATAAAGGAGTGAAATTTAATCGATAGTCTTGGTTTCATAACTAATCGAATACTCAATATAGACTAAAAGCTAATATTATTAAAACTTCTATTTGAGTAAAAAAATAAAAAGCATTCAGATGAGAAATTCCTACTCTCATCTAAATGCCCCATAAATAAAAAAATTAAAAATCATAAAGAACTGACATAAATTATAACGAAAGTCTATTCAAAGGATACATCGAAGTCAATTTCAATCTATAACTATTATAGAGAATTTATGCAGTATGTGATACCTAATATTTATTGATTTCTGTTTTTAAGAAGTTCTTTTAATGCATCTTCTTTGACTAATAGCTGATGTTCTATAATTAGATCATAATCGCTTTTTTTATCGCCATGTTTACTAAATAATACCAATAACTCAAGGAAAATAAAAAACAACATAACTATAAAATAGAATATTAAAGCCTCTGTCCTTTCCTCCATAAGTGACAATATCGCCTTTAGCTCCTCTAAAAATCCAGTTTTTGATGAAATTTCTGCACGTAACTCTTCCTCTGCCGAAATTTTTTTTCGTGTATATTCCTCCTGTTGCTGACGCATTTGTTTTAAAACTTCTTCGTTCGTAATAATTTGACGAAGACGTGGGTTTTCTATGTGAGTTTGAGTAGTGCTATAAACAGTTTTTATCTCTGTAGTTCCGTCTGCATTTGTTACCGGTACTTGATTTGATTGTGTTGAATATCGAGTTAGAGTTGGATTTTTAGCAATTTCTTCACTTAAAAGAATATTCATCTTATCCAATGAGTCAATAGAAAGACTTAAATCCGTTAGTTTTTGATCTATAACTAACAATCTAGCAGGTAATAATTTTCGGACATCATCATCCCTTAATTCAACAAGTTTCTTTTCTATATCATCTTTAAAAATTATTTGATCAATAATAGATGCTCCTATTAATGACATTATTACAGCTATTAAAACTCTAAATGTTGCTGTAAATTTATTACTCCCAACTGATAAAATAATTTGCCTTTCTATTTGTATAATGATAATAATAAAAATAACAGCAGAAATAACACATCCCCACCATGGTGCATTTATATAGCGCTCTGTAAAGCAATAACCAATAAAACCCCAAATGATCATTAGAATCAAAAGAGAAGAAGTATATTTTTTTAATGCCTTTTGACTTGCTTCTGTGCAATTACGCAGAATATTATAATTCCACCCCGTAAGAAAACAACCAAATTTCGTCCACCATTTCATTTTATTATGATTTTAATTGTTCAATTGACAAAGCTGCCAAACCTTTAGCAAATCCCTTATCATAAGATAATAACATACTTATCATGTAAGGTTTATTATCAACCAAGTCTTTCTCCATTTTAAGCAGTTTTGATTGGTGCTCTAATAATTGCTCTTTGTGCGAAATTAGTTGATTTACAACATCTATTAGTCCCGCATCTCGCCTTGAGTTGATATGAAAATCAATCAGTCTTAATTTATCTTCATATTTTACTTTGATCTGGTTGAAATTGATTTCTAATTGACTTCTTATAATTGATTTATTCATATCTCTATAAGAAATGTCCGGATTTGCCATTGCATCTTCATATCCTTTTTTTTCGAAATCAATTTTAAGATATTCATAAATTTTATCTATTCCTTGTCCAGTATTAAATGTATAATTATTCTCTTTATCAGGTTCTGAATCATCAATAAAGTCTTCTTTCTTAATATTTGGTTCTTCCTGAACTTCAATAATATCTTTATTTCGATTAAATAATCTATCAAAAAATCCCATCTTAAATAATTTTAGTTTATAAATATTTTACTGGTACATCCCAACGAGAATGGCCTATACTGTGGCAAGAAGAACAGAGAGTAATAAGATATTTATCCTTATAATCCCAAGGGTCCTTAAAAACCTGAAGTGATTTAATAAAATGATATTGTTTATGATGGACTATTAGATTATGAGAACTATTACATATTATACATTTGTTCTTATCTCTTTCTAATATACGTTGGCGTTTATCATGCCATCGTTTATCATTTAATTTCTCTCTATAAATATCAGGTCTAATCATTTCTCTTTCTTTAGACATAATTATATACAAATATATACATATTTTAATTACGATATATATACTTATTTATACATGTTTCTAAATGACTGATTATTTAGAATAATTTGAATTTTCATTTTTATGGTCAATCTAATTAGTTCTTCTCTATTAATAATTTAGAGAAGAACTATCAGAGAGAAAAAAGTAGTTCGCTAAATAAAAAGCAACAACTTACCAACATAAAAAAACCTCAGCGTTGGAAAACGAAATATCTAGTTTATAAAAAACAACTAAGTCAAAAAATCATAGTGAATTTATTTAATTTGGGGTCATAATAGTTTATTCTGAATAAACCCTCTGAAATATTTATTGAAGTCTTTTGTTGATATCTTCAAAATATTAATTTGAGTTTTTCCACATCAAAAAAGAGATATTTCACAATTAGATAAGTTCATTTTCTAAACTCAAAAAATTCTGAATTTACCTCGCATGAATAGACATACGAGCATTGTATTTGTAAGCTACTTTAATTTATAGGCGTATATAGCCCTATCTTAGATAAAAATGATTTTTACTAAGATAGGGCTATGATCAAACGCTATTCTGTAATAAGTAAATATTATAATTCTTCTCAATTATATCTTTATTGATAATATCTCACCAGGAAGAATCTCCCATTATTGTTAAAAGAAGTCCCATATAAATATCACCCTACGAACTTTCCCCACATCAACTAGACCTTCCCTTCCCTTCCCTTCCCTTCCCTTCCCTTCCCTTCCCTTCCCTTCCCTTCCCTCAAACAGCTACCCAAAAAAGCCTCCATCTCATCATACGGAATCACACCCACGCGATCATCGTACAAATCGACGTGCGATGCACCGGGAATGATCATCAACTCCTTGTTGTCGCCCTTCAACCGCTTGAAAGCATCTTCGCTGAAATAGCGCGAATGGGCTTTCTCCCCGTGGATCATCAGTACGGCGCTGCGAATCTCGTCGCTATACGAAAGCAGCGGCATGTTCATAAAGGAGAGCGGGGATCCACCACGCCCCCGGCAAGCGCATCGATCGCCGCAAATTCCGATAATCCCGATCCGTTCAGCATCCACGCCCGCTCGCGTAATGAGGTAATCCACCGCTGCACAGAAATCCTCGGTATTGATATCGGGCGATGCCACATACCGGGGCTCTCCTCCACTCTCGCCCGTAATAGAGGGATGCCTTGAACGCGGCGACAACCGGATTACGGAGATTATAACCCGAATTACGGTTTATGTGGCTTGCGAGTCTAAACTTTAAACGAATCTTGATATCTTTGTGTATCGATAGATTTGATTATGAGAACGATAAAATTAAATACCTAAACCCAAATCCAACACATCATGAATCTGAAAATCAAAACTTTCGTTTGCGCATTATTCGCTACTCTGCTTTGTGTGGCATGTCAAAGTAAAATGAAAGAGGTGCCTTTTAGCGTGGCAGAACGCTACTTTGTGAAGAATACCGTTCAGGGGGAAGTGCCAACTGAAATCACCACCGAAGCGGAATTCAACAACCTATTCGGAATGGCTGCCGTGATGGGCGATAAAGGGCGTCCCACTCCGGTGGATTTCACGAAGCAGTTTGTGATTGCGGTTGTGAAACCCGCTAGCGATTACGCTACCAAGTTGGTTCCTGTGAGCCTGCAACGCACTGCGCACGGAGAGCTTCACTTCACGTATACGATGGAAATCGGCGAGAAACAAAGCTATTCCACCAGACCCGCACTGATTATCGTCGTCGACAAGAGTGACGCCGGAAAGGTGCTGCTAACCGAAGAAAATGTGAAACCGTAAAACAGAACAGACGATGGAAACTAAATTCAAAATCGGCGATAAGGTACGGTGGAATTCCGAAGCGGGAATCGTGTCGGGAACCATCATCGCCATTCACACTTCTGATTTCGATGATCACGGCTACACCCACCACGCCACGCCGGAAGATCCGCAATACGAGATAAAAAGCGACAAATCGGATCACATCGCCGAACACAAGGGATCCGCCCTTACAAAAATCGATTGACATCCGCTGAACGTTTCGTTCAACAACGTTGCGTTCAGCTTTCTCCCGATACTTTCGTATACAAATTCATCCTAATAGTTCGTTATTAAATTCGATAAATTCCAATATTGGAGCTGAGCGGCAATAGCCGCAAACTCAACGAGTTCTTTGAAAAGTCTGTCATTTTAGTTTCTGTTTGGTTTAATTCCGGACACTGCAAATCTTTCGAGCAGGAGAGCATTGTGAATCACTGTTTTAATAAAAACCATTGAGAAAGGCTTGTTTGATTTGAACGCAAACAAAACTAAAAAAACATCCTCCCCGACAAATAACTGCTATCTTGCGCCCCTTTTCCTTTACTTTCCTAAATTGCAAATGAGATGATTAGTACGATCGAAAATCTTATAATTATTAAAAACGAAATCGTGACGGCTCAGATTGAGAGCTGTCGCTACAGCGTCGTGGACGATCGCTATCTCGTGGTATTCAAAAATAATAAGACCGAATATAAATTCTCGGAAGAGAAAATCATTTGGCTCACCAATCCCGAGAAGCCGGATCCGAAGAGATGTGTTCTCTATCACAAATCGAGGGAACTCAACAAGATCGAAACCATCTCGGTATTCAGCCACGGCACCTCCACCTATTGGCATGTACGTTTCCAAGAGGGCGAAGAGACAGATTACCTCGGAAAGAATATCCACGTGGTCCATTCATGTCTGAAAGACCGCGCTTCGAAAATCGTCTTTGACTATCTCAAGGAGGTGGCGGGAGAAAATCCATTGGTCTCAAAAGAGGGAATACGCATCCTTGCCGAGCAGTACAACGCCATAGAGATGATCCGCAAAGATACCGCCCTAGCTAATTTTCTCAATCCGCTCGATGTGGAAACGCGCACCTACACCTCCCCTACGTTGATTTACCCCTTTGGCAGCAATGCAAGTCAATTGAAAGCCGTCAAAAGCGCATTCGAAAATCAAATCAGCGTGATCCAAGGTCCACCGGGAACGGGCAAGACGCAAACCATCCTCAACATTATCGCAAACATCCTGATCAGCGGCAAAACCGTTCAAGTGGTATCCAATAATAACTCCGCGATCGTGAATGTGGCCGAGAAACTGGAAAAACAGGAACTCGGATACCTTGTGGCCTTTCTGGGTAAAAAGGATAACAAAGATATTTTCATAGCCCAACAGCGAACCGTCAAACGCTTTCCCCAATCCATCCCTTCTTGGCAAAACCAAAAGGCGGAACGTCCCGAATTCATCGATACGATTCGCCGGAAGAGCGAGCTGCTGCACGCTATTTTTGCAAAACAGGAGCGACTGGCCCAAGCGCGACAGGAGCTGCAGGCGTTGGAGACGGAGTGGGAACATTTCCGCAGCGAACGGCGTCCGGATGAGAAAGAGATCGTTTTCCTACGATCCATTCCCTCGTCGGACCTGATTGACCTGTGGAACGAATACCAGCTGATGGCTGAACAGCAGCCCCGACTCGACGATCTATCCCTCGAGAATCTCCTGCAATGGGGCAAGTGGATCTACCTACGCCTGAAAAGCAGGTTCTTTTTCCGGATTTACGACCCGCAACTCTTCAACCGCGAAGCTCCCACCGTCATCGCTAAGCTGCAGAGTGCCTTCTACGAAGCGCGCGATAAGGAGTTGCGCCAAGAGATCGAACGACTCGAACAGTTCCTGGCGACGAAAAATGCGGATGCGCTCACACGCGATCTATCCGATAGTTCGTTGCTATTCCTGAAACATAAGTTGTTCGAGCGGTTCCAAGCCAAACCCGAGCGTCCCATTTTCGAGGGGAACGATCTCAGAGGGAATTCTAAAAAGGTGCTTCGCGAATATCCCGTGATTCTTAGTACCACTTTTTCATCGCGCAGCAGTCTGAATCCCAATACGGTGTACGACTACCTCATCATGGATGAAGCCTCACAGGTGTCGATCGAGACGGGAGCACTCGCCTTGTCGTGTGCCCGAAACGTGATCATCGTGGGCGATTCGCTCCAGCTTCCGAATGTGGTGACGAACGAGGATCATATCAAACTTGATGCGATTTTCCGCAAATACGACCTCCCCGAAGGATACGATTGTGCGAAGAACAGCTTCCTCGAAGCGCTCTGCAAGGTGATGCCCAACGTTCCGCAAACCTTGTTGCGCGAACATTACCGCTGTCACCCGAAGATCATAAATTTCTGCAACCAGAAGTTTTACGGAGGCAATCTCCTGATCATGACGAAAGACAAAGGGGAGAAAGAGGTGATCAGCGCAATCAAAACGGTAGTGGGCAATCACTCCCGCAAACATGTCAATCAACGGGAAATCGATGTGATCCGCGCAGAGGTTCTCCCCCGGCTTCCTTACAAAAGCTCTGAAATCGGTATCATCTCCCCTTTCAACGATCAGGTGAACGCCCTTTCGGCAAACCTCGGCGAGGGCGTTGACGTGGCGACGGTACATAAATTCCAGGGACGCGAGAAAGAGGCCATCATCATGAGCGTTGTGGACGATCAAATCACCTCCTTCGCAGATGATCCGAATCTGCTGAACGTCGCCGTGTCTCGTGCCAAAGAGAAATTTCAACTGGTGGTATCGGGCAATCCCCAGTCGCGCTCGGGGAATATCACCGACCTAATGGCTTACATCGAATATGAGAACTGCACGGTTTCAACCAGCAAGATTCATTCGGTGTACGACCTGCTTTATAAACAGTATACCGCGGCACGCATCAATTATCTGAAGCGGTACAAACGGATCTCTGCGTACGACTCTGAGAATCTCACGTATGCCCTGATTCGGGATATCTTACGCCAAAACCCGCAGTTCCGACATTTGGATGTGATTTGCCACCTTTCGCTGAAAATGCTGATCCGCGATTTCTCCGTTCTAAATGAGGAGGAGCGACGATATGCCTCGCATAGCGCTACGCATCTCGACTTCCTGATCTACAACCGAGTGGGCAAAAAGGCGGTTCTGGCCATTGAAACAGACGGATATGCATACCACCAACAAGGGGGAGCGCAATACGAGAGAGACCGCAAAAAAGATCGCATCCTGCGCCTGTACGCCCTCCCTCTGGTCAGACTATCCACCACGGGAAGCAACGAGCGCAAAATTATCGTAGATAAACTAATGGAATTGATATAGAAACCGTTACGTTGGATTAATCACATCGCCGAACACAAGGGATCCGCCCTTACAAAAATCGATTGACATCCGCTGAACGTTTCGTTCAACAACGTTGCGTTCAGCTTTATCCCGATACTTTCGTATACAAATTCATTATTAATGCATTTTTGCAAATAATAATACAATTAACTGTATTCTTGTGTATAAAAAACAAAATCGCACTAAGAGTATTTCTATCTTTGCGCCGCAATTAAAAATTAGGATGATTGCCGGCTCATTTCAATTAAAATCTTTAATCCCTGCTTAGAAATGCTCGCATTTTTTGTTGTTATTTATCTGATGATTACCGTTGGTATCGGTTTCTATGCCACCCGCTTTATCAAAAACACGAACGATTTCGTAAATACAGGCCGCGGATTGCCATTTATCTTCAACTCATTCGCTCTGTTTGCGCTGTGGTTCGGTGCCGAAACGGTTTTCGGTGCTTCGGGCCGATTCGTGGAAGAGGGTATTCTGGGTGTGATCGAAGATCCGCTGGGAAGCGCGTTGTGTCTGATCCTGTACGGTTTGTTTCTTGCTCGTCCCCTCTATAAACGCAATATCCTGACGCTGGGCGACCTTTTTGCCAAGGCGTACGGAAAGAAAGCGGAGATCATCAGTTCCGTGCTGATGCTCTTCACGTTCTTCGGATTCGTTGCCGCACAGCTGGTGGCACTCGCCATCTCGCTGAACATCATCTTCGGGATCGATCAACAGATCGCCATTCTGCTGGCTTCGGTGATCGTAACGATCTACACCTTCTTCGGCGGAATGTGGGCGATTTCGATCTCAGATTTCGTGCAGTCGATCGTGATCATCCTCGGACTGGGTACCCTGGCATATCTGATGGTAGATCAGGTGGGCGGCATTCAGGAGGTGATCGCACAGGCGCCTGCCAAACATTTCCAGTTCTTACCGGATAAAGATCCGCATGCCATCAACGAATGGGTGTCGGCTTGGATTGTAATCGGTCTGGGTTCACTCGCCTCACAGGATATTTTTCAACGTATCAATGCGTCACGCAACGTAAAATCAGCGGTTCGTTCCACGTATGCCGGAGCGGCGATGTATCTGGTTTTCTCCATCTTTCCGCTGACTATCGCGCTTTGTGCCCGTCTGCTCTATCCGGAAATCCTGAATTCGGCAACGGTGGATCTGCAGGAGGTGATTCCGCAGATGGTGCTGACCCACTCCCCTTTGTTCGTGCAGATCATGTTCTTCGGTGCGTTGCTTTCGGCCATCATGTCAACCTGTTCGGGTGCGTTGCTGGCCCCTTCCACCATTCTTGCGGAAAACATCATCAAGCCGTTGAGTCAGAAATCAGATACGAAGTTGCACTTGGTAACCGTTAAGATGAGTATCCTGATCGTTTCCGCGATCTCCACATTTATGGCGATGTCAAACAAAGACATCTATGAATTGGTGGGCGATTCGTCGATCGTGGCGCTCGTATGCATCCTGGTTCCGACCTTTGCGGCGATCTACCACAAACGTCCCAGCGTAATCGGCGCGTATTGGGCGATGGGACTCGGTTTGGTGATCTGGGCGACGCGCGAATATGCGGGAAGTTGCTTCGACCTGACCGGAATCTCTTTCTTTCGTTGGTACGCCGACATTCCGGTATCGGCATGGATCATCGGGCCGATCGGTTCCCTAGCCGGCTATTTCATCGGCTGGGCCCTTGAAACGGTTTTAGACAAACGCCCGGAAGAGGTATCGTTGTTGCACTCCTAAGGGGGGATTGCATTCCTTGGTGATTGCATTCCTATAATAAGAACAGGCCCCAAAATGTACATGTGACATTTTGGGGCCTGCTTATGTAAAGAAACCTCTTTATCAGAATTTAACCGTATGCAGTGATTTATCCACCAACATACCGTCTTGTGCTTTCAGGTTGAATTTAACCGGCTGTTTCGCTTTGAATTTCAAAATGAACAACTCCTGATCGCCGTTCAGCGTCTCCTGATCGCCGACGTTCACAAAGGTTGGATACAACGCTTTGGTTCCGTTGCTATGCAGACGGTCGTAGGTCAGATTCTCCATCTTTCCGGTGTTCAGCGATTCAACGCCTGCGAACTCAAGCTCCTGCTGATTGTATGGAATCGCCATACTCAACGCATTCACGTCTTTCAATCCGATCCCTTTGACACGCACCTCGATCAATTCATCTTTGGCATAGCTTTTCTTCGCCGTACTCATTTCGAGCTTACCTGCCGCTTGATCGGTATCTGCCGCTTTGGCACCTCCGCGGATGCGGGTACCCACTACAGAGATATCGTACGAATCGATCAATCCGTTTTTATTCAGGTCGCCATTGCTGATGTACCCTTCGAAGTCTGAATCGCCGCTTCTCAAACCGGTATAGTTCATGTAAGACGTAAAGTCATTCATATCCACCAGACGGTCGTTGTTGATATCGCCCGGCAAATAGCTTTCGGTGCCCGGAACCTTGAATACATACAATTCGCGGCCCGAACCGTAATTGCCTACGGCAGAAGTCACCTCCAATTTGATGTAGCGTGCTGTCGGCTGGTTGGTGAAGGTGAATACTTTCGCATCATCGCTTATCGGCCATTCAAACGCGCCGGCTTCGGTCCAATTCTCTTTATCGTGGCTGTAATACACCTTACCGGTTTTCAAAACGCCGTTTCCACCGCCGCTGCGTGACAGGTAATGGAATTTATCCAATTGGTTGATGCTCTTCAGGTCCATGATCAAATCAAACGGAACGGCTTTCTCGCCATACTTGGTGTGCCATGTATCGGCTTCATCAAAGTTGAAGAGTTTATTTACACGCTGACCACCTTGGTTCTCCACAGAAGTCTCTCCTTCGATACCTTGGATCGCGAATTCAAGCGGATTCGATTTTGTGGTAGCGCTGAAGTTCGCCCAGTCTGAAGCACCCTCTTTATTTACGGCGCGCACTTTAAAGTCGTAAGGCGTTTCGGCACTTAGACCTTCAAAGAGCAATTCGGTATCGCGGATCGTCGTGTAAGTGAGTCCGTTGAACTGAATCTCGTAATAGTCGGCATTTGCCACCGGTTTCCAGGTTGGCAGCAACGTATAGGCTTCGGTGTTTTCTTCGGTAACGGCAGCCTGTTGCGGAGCGGTAAGCGCACCGGTCGAAACGCGCAGTTTGTCTGCCGGTTCGAAAGTGAACCCTTCCACCACCACGGTCGTCGGATCGGCGGTGACGTCGTTGGCAGCCAGTTTCACAAGCACCTGCGGGTTCTTGGTGATCACCTGTTTGGCGAAGTCACTGCCCGGTGTTGCAAAACGGTTTAGATTCGGAGTGGCATCGTAGAAGTAAACATTTTCGCCTTGAGCGAATGCTTCCGGCGTGTTCACCTGCTGCAGTTTCACGCTCTTCTTACCCACCGAAGCGGTTACTTTTTTCGGTTGTGCCGTTACATTGATGCGGAATTCGGTACGTTTACGATTCTCGAATCCGTTGAAATTTCCACGGGTCGGATGTACGGTCACCGTAGCGCGGTTTTTCTTATCGACGTTCGATTCGATCAGCGTGGTCACGCCCTGGCCCAAACGGTACGCTTCGGTAACACCGTCGTCGTCGTACTCCGTAAAGGAGGAGTATCCGTCGGGATAGATTTCATAGATACGCAACGTTTGGTCGATCTCCGACGGGTTGTTGTTCGGATTGGCCATCGGAATGATCGCCCCGCTTTTCACGAATACCGGAAGTTTCCAAATCGGCGATTCGTAATTATTCACGATCGCTTCCCCGGCATAGCGGTCGCCGCTAAAGTAGTCGATCCACTCCCCTTGCGGAAGGTAGATGCCGTTGCGCAGGTCGTTGCCCAGGGTATCGGCTTTCGTTGCCTGATAGATCGGCGCTACGAGGAAGTTCGGACCGTATAGGAACTGATACTGGGTGGATTTGCCCAGGGTATAGGGGTTCGGGTATTCCAGGAACATGGCGCGAACCATCGGCATACCGTCTACAGACTCTTTTGCGATGCTGTAGGTGTACGGCATCAGTTCGGCTTTCATCTTGAGGTACCAGCGGTTGATGGATGCGGCCGGTTCACCCAATGCATGCGGGTATTTCTCGTTCGCTCCCCATCCGTCCATGTTCAATTCCATCGGCGAGAAGGTCTTCCACTGGAAGTCGCGTGTGTTGACGATCGGGTTCTTACCGCCGAAGATACCGTCCATATCGGAACTGATGTTCGGTTGTCCCGACAAGCCCGATCCGATGTAGGTCGGGATGTGGAAGCGGATGTATTCCCAAACGCCTCCGGTTTGGTCGCCGGACCAGATGCCGGCATAGCGTTGGGTACCCGCCCATCCGTCGAGTGAAATGATGAAAGGACGGCTGTCATTGCCGTAATAGGTCATGATCTGTGCCACGTCGGCGATTCCGTTCAATCCGAAAGAGTACCCGGCACCTACCCAGGCTACGTCGGTTTTCAGAACGCGAACGCCCGCATCACGCACCTCTTTCACGATGTCGCGCTGCAACAAGGCGCTGATTTCCGGTTTCGGATGCAGGTCCGACTGCGTCCACAGTCCGATCTCCACCCCGTTCTTCTGTGCATATTCGCCCAGCTCTTTCAGGTTCTGGATGTTTCCGTCCAATGTTTCCGTCTGACCGTATCCGGCACCGTATCCGTCGTTTGGCAACAACCAACCGAACGGCATGTCGTGGTTCTTATAGCGGTCGATCACGGCACGGGCGGAGAACTGGTAATTGCCCTTCTCGCCGTTGAGTGATTCTTTCACACCGCCGTTCTCTTTCTGACTCTCTTTATAACGCTTGCCGTCTTCGAAAAGGATTCCCTTCTCGTTCTCGGTCCAGTAGTCGCGGTTGTAAGCGTTCAGGTGTCCCTGGTAAAAACCGAATTTCGGCAACAGCACAGGGTTTCCGGTCAGCTGATAGAAGTCGTTCAACAACGCCACGGGGGTATCGTTGATCATATAGAATACGTCGAGGTAATCGGTATCGTGCGATAACTTCACCACGCCCGATTCTTTCGCGCCGAAATCGTATTTCCCTTTTTTAAAGGTATGCCACATCACCCCGTAGCCGTTGGTCGACCAGTAGTAAGGGTTCGGAGAAGCCACGCCGCCGTCTGTCCAGCTATTCTGGTTCTCAATGGCAATCGCTTTCCCTTTGTGTGAGAAGCGTCCGTTCTGAACACCGCCGCCGTAGAAATACTCCTGAGGCTGTTCCTGCAGGGTCACTTCCACATTTTTTTCGTTAAACGTAACGGGCGCGATTTCTTGAAAAGCCACGCGGTTATTCTTCAGGTTCAAGACACTCATGCGGGAATTCTGTTTATCGATGCGCACTTCGATCGCTCCCGTCTTGACGATTACCGTGTTGCCGCTATCGTTCATCTCGAGCGATGAAAGCGGTTTGCGCGGGTTCTCCACCAAAATGGTAGCCGGAGGAGTCGCCTCCGGATCGCGTAGGATGCGGCCCGAGTTGTCTTGGAATACGCGGAAAATGTTTTCGCCGTAGAAATCAAGCATCATGCGTTGGTTTCCCGCAAGGCGTAATTCAACGGTGGTGGGGTTGATCTTCTGGGCACTCAGCACGGAAGTGTTTTGCTGAATCGCTTCGCCCTCCCCTTGGGGAAGCGTCATTGCGTGCGCTACTCCCTGCGAGAGCATCAATGGCGACAGAAGAACCACCAAGAGGGTGTGTTTCGGTGGAATAGCGTTTAAAGTTGGTTTTTTCATCTACAAAGAATTTATATCCACGAAGATGATAAAACTGTTACAATATTTAAAATTTAAGCTTTATAATACGATTATAATTAAATTTACTTAACAGTTAATTTATGATTAACGATTATTTTGCCAATATTCGTTTCCATTATTTCCTTTTTTCGACGAAATCGAATTCGGTAACGAAACGACTTCTTAAAAAAGCACTTATATTTAACGAACTAAAACCAGTTGCAAATGACTTCACAGATAGAGATCGTAACGCCGGGACCGAACGGTACGTTATTGGATGAAAAAGGAAGCGTGGTAACGCCCCCTATCGGGTGGGAATTCCTTCCGGCGG
This sequence comes from Bacteroidales bacterium, assembly GCA_036655355.1. Classification (GTDB taxonomy): domain Bacteria; phylum Bacteroidota; class Bacteroidia; order Bacteroidales; family JAUNSR01; genus JAUNSR01. The sequence goes on along the minus strand of JAVVQG010000006.1, from coordinate 27,990 downwards.
GTGATGCGGGAATTACGCGGAAAGCGACCCTGCACAAAACGTTTTGGCGCCTGCAGGTGCAGATGGGTAAACGGAAAATCTCCAAGGGGATTTGGGCACCGAAAGCGTTGATCGATGCGGCGAAACAAGAGATGGAGGCGACGCGTCAAACAGCGGAGTTTCAGAAGAAGGCGACTGCGGCCAAACTTCGTCGCGAGAAGAAACAACTCGAATACGTGGATGATTTCTACGGAGAGGTGTTCCGGTTCCTGAATTTCCATCCCCGTTACCGTCAGGAAGCGGAGCGGATGGCGTATCTGATTTGCGAACATGCCACTCCGGTAGGCAGCGGCACCGTGGCGCGGACGTTACGCATCCCCATCGAAGAGCGTGCAGCCAGAGCCGTTATCGCCTGGATGCGTCACCAGACAACGGGTTATGACAACATGCAGATCGCCCGTATCAAAGGGGAGCGCAGAAAAGTGCGCCAACTATTGGCGCAGCGTTCCGTCGAGCTTTTAAAAATGTATCGCAACGGCGAACCGCTACTTCCGAACTGCCCCCTGCGCCAAGCACTCCGGTAAACGGATCGTTTACCAGAATTTGTTTTGCTGCGGGTTGTATTCGAATCCGGCGGTCGCCAGTTTCGCTACCAACTCTTTCTCTTCAATGTCCAAAGAGTGGCATAATTCATCCAACGAGTCATATTCGTCGCGAAGTTTCATATTGATGAAGCTGAAAAGCATGTTCACATCGTTCGGTAACTGTTCCATCTTGTCTTATCTTTATAATATTGATATTGCTTTTTGAAAAAGAGATGCAAAGATAGGAAAGCCCGATGAGATTCCATCTCCTGTTATTTTTAAATACTATATATTATGCCTACATTACGTTTTCACGCAGTTGACACCGAAAAACTGCTTCCGGTTTCAAACTCCCTTTTAGAACAACTTACCACTATTTATGAAGTTCCGGCCGATTACATCAACATCGAGGTGGTGCACGCTTCGTTCATCGTATCGGGCGAACTGCAACCCGGTTTCCCGTTGGTGGAGGTGGTCGCCTTCAAACGTCCCGACGCAATTCAAGACGCCGTAGCCGAATGCGTCCACCTGCACCTGAAACAGGCGGGTTACCCCGAATCGGAACTCTATTTCACCTATCCGGAACCGCGCTCTTACTACGGTAACGGAGAACATTATTAACAGGTAAATTGTTAACATGGAAAGAACTTTCTAACATGTTTCAATATGAAAAAGCATTGGGGGTGATCCCAATGGCTTTTTTTAGCTTTTAATAATCACGTTATGGACTCAACGCATAAAATCAATATGGTGGAGGTCAGAAACCTCCAGATCTCCGATTACGCACAGCTTTCTCAATCTTTTAAAAGAGTATATGCAGACAAGGACGCTTTTTGGACCCATGAAAACATCGAGACCCTGATCCGCGTCTTTCCCGAAGGACAGATCGTAACCATCGTAGACAACCGCATCGTGGGGTGCGCCCTCTCCATCATCGTCGACTACAACCTGGTGAAAGGGGATCACACCTACGCCTCCGTAACGGGTAACGAAACATTCGACACCCATAACCCCAAAGGAAATATCCTGTATGGCATCGAGGTATTCATCCATCCGGACTACCGCGGCTTGCGACTGGCCCGACGAATGTACGATTATCGCAAGGAGCTGTGCGAGAAACTGAATCTGAAGGCGATCATGTTCGGGGGTAGAATCCCGAACTACCACAAATACGCCGATACGATGCGCCCAAAAGAGTATATCGAAAAAGTGCGTTCGCGCGATGTATATGACCCCGTGCTCACCTTCCAACTCTCCAACGATTTTCACGTGCGCAAGGTGATGATGAATTACCTGCCGAACGACGAGGAGTCGAAACACTGCGCCACGCTGCTCCAATGGGACAACATCTATTACCAACCCCCTACGACCGATTACGTGGATAAGAAACGGATCGTGCGCGTGGGACTCGTCCAATGGCAGATGCGACCCTACAAAACACTCGACGACGTGTTCGAACAAGTGGAGTTTTTCGTTGATGCGGTGTCGGACTACAAAAGCGATTTCGTCCTCTTTCCGGAATATTTCAATGCGCCCCTGATGTCGAAATTCAACCACCTGGGTGAGGCGCAGAGCATCCGGGGACTCGCCGAATATACCGAGGAAACGCTCGAACGCTTCATTAACCTGGCCATCAGCTACAACATCAACATCATCACCGGCAGCATGCCTTTGGTGAAAGAGGACGGTCGGTTGTACAATGTGGGGTATCTGGTCAGACGCAACGGCTCTTACGAACGGTACGAGAAGATACACATCACTCCCGACGAGAGAAAGAGCTGGGGACTATCGGGGGGCAACTTGGTACAGACGTTCGAAACGGACTGCGCCCGAATCGGGGTGTTGATCTGTTACGACGTGGAGTTTCCGGAGTTATCGCGCATCATGGCCGATCAGGGAATGCAGATTCTCTTCGTGCCCTTCCTGACCGATACACAGAACGGCTACTCACGGGTTCGGGTATGCGCACAGGCACGCGCCATTGAGAACGAATGCTTCGTGGTGATCGCCGGAAGCGTGGGAAATCTGCCCCGTGTGCACAACATGGATATCCAGTACGCCCAATCGGGTGTATTTACACCCTGCGACTTCGCTTTCCCTACCGACGGTAAACGAGCCGAAGCCACTCCCAATACCGAGATGATCCTGGTTTCGGATGTGAACCTTGATCTGTTGAACGAACTACACACTTACGGAAGTGTCCGCAACCTGCGCGACCGCCGTCAAGACCTCTACGAACTACGTCTGAAAAAGAGTTTTGAGGAGAACAAACCGCCGCAGTCCGGAACGGATATGCATGCAGTTTACACCAACAAACGGAAACTTTTACGACTCTCACCGCGTTCTGATTCCAAGCCTCAATAGATCTCCATACTATTTAAGATTTATATGTATAACAAATACTAACAAGCCAAAACGTCGAATTTTCCCGTTTTGGCTTGTTCTCTTTCCGACCTATTACAATACGCAAGAAATTGAATATCTTTCTTCGCGAATCTAATATTTATACGCTCGAAATATAGAAATATGTTACTAAATAATATCCTTCCTGAAATTGAAGGCCGTTATTTTTGTTTTTATTGATTAGTAGCTATTTTTGTCCATTAAGAAAAGAGATAGATTTTTTGCTTATTATGCGTTAACGATAAAGATATTTTTTGTTTGCTTAAAAATAGACTACTTTATCCACTCAGGTTGTTACATCATTATTTCTATAATTCCGTCTCTTCTAATTATTTAACCAAACGAAGTTTATGTACTTTCCTTCAAACCGGGGAAAGGATTCTTCACATTATTATATTTTATTCCAGAAACTATGAGGAAAATGTTGACCAGTATGTTGGTTGTCAGCTCTGTAGCTACTTACGCTCAGACCAGACAGATCAGCGGACAGATTCTGGACCAGGATACCAAAGAGCCTTTGGCAGGTGCCACGGTATTCATCAGTCCTAATGAAAAAGGCGTATCTGATTTCAACCCACAGGGGGTGATTGCGGATTACGACGGTAATTTCACTTTTACACTTCCGGCAAGCGTAAAACAGGTAGTCGTGAGTTTTCTTGGCTACGAGGCGCAAACCGTAGAGGTTTCTAAAAAACAATCTTTCCATATCTTCCTAGCACCGGCGGTGAATGAACTGCAGGACATCGTAGTGACTGGTTACCAGAAAATTGAAAAAAGAAAAGTTACTTCTGCAATCTCCAAAGTGGATGTTTCTGAAATCAAACAGGTAGGGGTGGCATCGGTCGATCAGCTTTTGGAAGGTCAGATCTCAGGTATGGTCTCAACACCGGCAAACGGTGGTCCGGGTTCTCCGACACGCATCCGTATCCGCGGTACCGCTTCTTTGAACGGTACGCAGGACCCGCTTTGGGTGGTTGACGGAATGCCTTTGGAAGGGAATGAAGTAGGTACCGATTTCGGAAATAAAGATAACATCGACAACCTTTCGAATACATCGATCGCGGGCTTGAATCCTGACGATATCGCAGACATCACGATCCTGAAAGATGCGGCGGCAACGGCTATTTACGGTGCGCGTGCGGCAAACGGGGTGATCGTGGTAACAACTAAAAAAGGAAAGCAGGGCAAAATGAAGATCAACTTCAACGCCGCTACCTTTATTACGATGAAACCGGATTTCGACAAACTGAACCTGATGAATGCATCGGAGAAAGTGGACTTCGAACTTTATCTGGCGGGTCGTTCGGATCTGAACTTCCGTAAAGAGAAAGGCGATGTTGCGCGAATCCTGAATGCAAACGGCGATTACAGCTCCTTCCAGAATGGTGGATGGGATGCGATTTCGGATGCTTCACGTTCACGCATCAATGCACTTCGCTCAAGCGGCGACAACTGGTTCGACCAAGTTTACCGCACGGCTGTGAACCAACAATACGGCTTAAGCTTATCGGGTGGTAGCGATATCGCGACCTATTATGTTTCTGCCGGATATTACGACGAGCAGGGAACCACTCAGGGTACCGGCTTCAACCGTTTGAACCTTTCGTCGAACATCGACTTCAAAATCACGGATAAGATCAATTTCGGAATCGGCTTATTCGGAAACCAAAGCAAACGCGAATCATACATCAGCGATACGGATGCGCACAGCAACCCGGGAAAATATACACGTACCGTAAACCCTTACCGTTCGGTATACGACGAGAACGGCAATTACGCTTACGATCAAGACATCGACGGGTACAGTGACCGCTATGTGCCGTTCAACTATGCCGAGGAGATGGCCAACACGAATTACGAGCTGAAGAATACATCCATCAAGGCGTTGTTCACCCTGGATTACAACATCATCAAAGGGTTGAAACTACACTCTCAGTTCGGTTTGCAGGTTGATAAAACCGGAACGGAGAAATTTGCCGGCAAGGATACCTATTTCAGCCGCAAATACAAAGAGAGAAGCCGCTACTCACTTGGCGGGGGCAAATTCGGATATTTCGTTCCGGAAGGCGGTATCATCCAGAACTGGAATGACGATTTCTTCCAGTACAACTGGAAAGTACAGGGAGAATTCTCTCGTACGGTGGCTGAGAAACACGACTTCGATCTGATGGCCGGTGTTGAGCTTCGTGCAAACGAAACGACAAACATCCACACCAAAGGATTCGGATTCGATGAGAAAACGCTGACTACGATTCCGATCGTATTCCCGAATGACAACTATGCCAAAGAATCGATTTATCGCCAATACGTGAAGAGCGTAAATGAGAATGCCTTCGCTTCTTATTACGGTACCGCTTCTTACACGTATGACAACCGTTATACCGCTTTCGGTAGCATCCGTTTTGACGGATCGAACCTGTTCGGTGTAGACCCGAAATACAGATACCTGCCTTTGTGGTCGATCTCGGGAGCGTGGAACATCAACCGTGAGGAATTCCTTCGCGACGTAAGATGGCTTTCGAACCTGAAACTGCGTGCCTCTTACGGTTTGCAGGGGAACATCGATAAAAACACATCGCCGTTCGTATTGGGTGAATGGAACAACTCGAGCATTCTGCCGGGCGTATCGGAGCCAACGATCAACGTGACTTCACCGCCGAACCAGAAATTGCGTTGGGAGAAAACGGGAACCACCAACGTGGGTCTTGATTTCGGTATCTTCAACAACCGCCTGACCGGTAGCGTAGAGGGTTATTACCGTAAGAGTACCGATTTGATCGGTCTTCACGCCCTTGCTCAGGAGAACGGATTCGAATATACGCAGATGAACTGGGCTTCTGTTACGAACAAAGGTTTCGAGGTTTCACTATCTAGTCGTAACATCGTAACGCGTGACTTTACATGGAGCACCGATTTCAACCTCTCGATGAACAAAAGTTTGGTGAACAAGATCAACGTTCGCGAGAACTCATACGAGCCATCGCGCGAAGGGTATGCTGTGAATGCGGTATTCGTATTGAAAACAGCAGGTCTTGACGAAAACGGAATCCCTCAGTTCAAAAACAAAGCGGGAGAAGTAGTGAGCTACAAAGAGTTCTTCAAACTAAAAACGGAAGACTTCTGGGGACAGACGATGGTAACATCGAGCCTTACTCCGAGCGAGTACCGTGACCTGTTTGAATATGCCGGAGACGCAGATCCTAAGTTCAGCGGCGGTTTTGTAAATAAATTCCGCTACAAAGACTTTGATTTGGCGATCTCAACCAGCTTCAATTTGAAACAGATGGTGCGTGCTACTCCATCTTATTACGCAACGGAGATCGATCCGGGTATGAACTACACGAAAGAGGTCTTGAATGCATGGAGCTCCGACAACCAGAACAGCCTGTTGCCGGGAATTATCGGAAGCGGGGATAAATCGATCGAAGCGGAATACATTTGGATGAACGGGATGGACCCGGGTAACTCATACCGCATGTTAGACACTTGGGTGAAAGAGATCAGCTATGTACGAATCAACTCGATCCGTTTGGGTTATACGATTCCTGCAAAAGTGCTTAAAGGCAAATTCATCGAAAGCTGTCGTTTGAATGCGGAAGCGCGTAACCCATTTGTTTTCGGAACGAATTACAACGGTTATTTTGATCCGGAGACGTATGGTAACATCTACGCTCAACCTATTTCAAAAAGCTTCTCTGTTGGGGTAAACATGACGTTTTAATCACACTTAAGAAAAACAGAAATGAAAAAAATATTTGCTTTCATACCTGCCGCTATCCTGGGACTGTCTTCGTGCGGTCACCTGGATATCGAGCCGGTAGGCCAGGTGATTCCGGAAAAGGTATCGGATTACCGCGCGGTTCTTACCAACGGATACAAAACGGTACCTGTTCACAAACAGTTGCTGAATGTCCGTGCCGACGAATTAAACATGAATGACGACTGGGGTTTCGGAAGTAACAACATGTATCGCGATATCGCCCGTTGGAACGACCAAACGCCGGATCCGAACACACGTGAGTACCAATGGACCGATTTCTACAAAACCATCTTTACGGCGAATGTAGTGATCACCGACGGTCCCGCTGCCAAACAAGACGGATCGGAAGATCTGAACCAGTTGCTTGGTGAGGCGTATCTGCTTCGCGCTTACATGCACTTCGAATTGGTGAACATGTACGCTAAGCCTTACGATGCGGCTACCTCGGCGTCAGATCGCGGTATCCCATTGAGTCTGAAGATCGACATCGAGCAGGTTTACAAACCGGTTCCGGTTGCAGACGTATACGCGCAGATCGAATCGGATCTGGAAACCGGTTTGGGTTTGCTTAGCGTGGATAATTACAAGGCTGGTTTGAACTACCGTTTCTCATTGGACGCGGCTTACGCATTGAAAGCCCGTGTGGCCCTTTACAAAAAGGATTATGCAACCGCACTGAACGCAGCCAAAGAGGTGATCAGCCGCAGAAAACTGTCTGATATGAACACGGAAGATTTGATTCCTACAAACTTCGAATCGACAGAAAGCATCATGGCTCTTGAGCGTGTGGTGAATGCGGATATTGCAACGGACTTCGCTATCAATAATGTCGTGATGGACCTTTACGATATGGAGAACGACCTTCGTCCCGCGAAGTTCTTCTCTTACGGTGCGCTGCAGAAATGCAGAAACCAGGAGGAACAGGTTACGTTCCGTACGGCGGAAGCGTATCTTATCGCTGCTGAGAGTGCAGCACATCTAGGGAACAGCGCGGAAGCGGCTGGTTACCTGAGCACGCTGGCCGACCACCGTCTGAAAGCGGAAGGTGCGAGCGCAAAAAAAGCAGCATTGCAGGCGATGAGCAGCGACGAGTTGGTTGCTGAAGTAGCCAAAGAGCGTCTCCGCGAATTGGTGGGTGAAGGTCACCGTTGGTTTGACTTGCGCCGCACAACACAAGAGGAGCTGAACAAAACCGTAGCGGATGTGCCCGTGACATTGCCGAAAGGTGATCCACGCTACACCATCCGTATCCCGAAATCGGCTATTGAGGCGAATCCGGAACTGATGAATTGATTATTCAAATCCCCATAAATAAAACGGGCTGTCGATCTAGAATCGACAGCCCGTTTTTTGTTCATATCCCACTTATTCGATCGTCACCGCAGTTCCCGCGGCAGTAACCATCAGCATGCTTCCCTCTGATCCCACCGTTTCGTAATCGAGATCGACAGCGATCACGGCATTGGCACCCAAACGCATCGCTTGATCCTGCATCTCTTCCAAAGCGGCTTCTTTGGCTTGACGCAACACCTTTTCATACGAGCCGGCACGTCCGCCCACGATGTCGCGAATCCCTGCGAAGAAATCGCGGAAGATATTCGCACCGATGATGGTTTCTCCTGTAACGATACCATGGTATTTCACGATTCGTTTTCCTTCGAGTGTGTTTGTTGTTGTTACTAACATCTTATCTTAAATTTATGGGTGAGTAAATGTTGCGAACAAGATAAAAAGAAAAAGGCATCTTCCAATCCGGAAGATGCCTTTTTAAAATATTTACTTAATGCCCAATGCCGTATTGATACGCAGGATCATATCCTTGTAGTGATATTTGGCTGCGATATCGGAGGTATTCTGGCGGTTCTGTAACAACTCTTTGATGCGAAGCAATTCGCCGCGTTTCACAGAGATCGCGTCAGAGAGACGAGTCGATTGCGTACCGTAGAAATTGATATCTTTCGATGCGCTGCGGTCGCCGTGTACCGAGCAATGCGAACAGATCTGGTTCTCCTTGCCGATCTCCGAGTCGAAGATGAAGTGTGAATCCATCAGTTTCTTCGCGCTCTTGTTGGTAGCGTCTTGTGCTACGGCAAGAATCAATGCATCCACGAACCCTTTCTGAAGGTCGCGTTCATACACGTCCGGAATTGCGCCGCGCTCTGTTTTAGCGAAAATGTGTTTGTGCATTTTATCAAGCAACTCCACTACGGTGAATGCTTTCTTTCCGTTCTGCGCCTCGTTTTCCAACATACGGATCAGACGGTTGTTGCTTAACAAATCCCAGTAGATGTATGCCTGAGCATTCTTCTGAATCAACGTAGGAGAGTTTTCAAACATCCCCGACGGTGAATTTTGGATCGGGAACGTGTATTTGTTGATCTCTGAACCGAACAACCAGTTCTGAGCGCTCAATACGTTCTCAAGCAGGAACTCCACCGATTCGATCTGTTTGGCTTTATCCACATGCGTATAAGAGTGGATTCCGTCGCCCGGCGTGGTATCTTCAAGGTAGATACCTCCCACCTGAGCCAATACGTGATACAGGTAGTTGTTCCACTGATTGATGATGGCCATCAACAAACGGCCGGTTTCAAAATAACTCTCTTTCGATTCTTCCGTTGTCGTAGCCCATTCCACTACTTTCGGCATGATTCGTTTCAGGTTGTCGATACCGTAAACCGATGATTTAACCGGATCGTCACCCAAGTCTTCGTTCTGCGCACGCGGATCGATTACATCGCGCGGATCCTGAGCATCGCCGAAAACGTAATCGCGACCGGAATAAGAAGCCATCAGCTCTTTCAACTCGGCACGTTCGGCACGAGGTGAGTTCTTTCCGAACCAACGGTAACCGTACTCGATGGCGTAGATATCGTATGGTCCGATGTGCGGCGCGAGTTTCGTAACGCCGTCGCCCGGCTGAGCTACATAGTTGTATCGTGCATAGTCCATGATCGATGACGAAGTGGAGTTTACGCGATCCGTAAATGATTTCGAGCGAAGCGAATCGGTCGGGTAAGCCCACGAGCCCATCATGTTGTGACGCAGACCCAGTGAATGGCCCACTTCGTGACAAGCTACGAAACGCATCGCATCCGCCATCAGCGAATCCGGAATGATCAACTGCTGAGCGGCAGGATTCACCGTACCGGTCTGCACCGTGATCCATTTCTGAAGCATGCTGGCTACGTTGTGCCACCAGATGATATCCGCTTCAAGAATCTCTCCCGAACGGGGGTCGATGATCGATGGTCCCATCGCATTCACCTTTGCGGAAGCTACGTAATTGATTACCGAATAGTTCATATCGTCGGCATCAGCTTCGATTGAATCGGTCAGCTGTTTGGCGATGATGGCGTTTTTGAAACCTGCCTTCTCAAATGCCACGGACCAGTCCTCCACACCGCGACGCATGTTTTCACGCCATTGGTAAGGGGTTGATTGGTCGATATAGAATACGATCGGTTTTTTCGGTTCAACCAACTCTCCGGCAAGATATTTCTCAACATCCACCTCTTTCGGTTCCAAACGCCAACGCGTAATCAGGTTGCGGGTTTCCGTCTTCTGCTGTTTGTCGTCAAAGTAAGCCTGAGGCGTTCCGAAGAAGCCCACTTTCTTGGTGTCGAAACGTCCCGTCATCGGAACCTGCGGCAACAACACCATCGACGAACTCACTTCCACCGTTACGTGTACCGTGGTATTCCCTTCGGTTACTTTGGTCGTCTGCTCGGAAGTGACCACAACATTGTTGTGGAATGATTTCGCAGAAACAATCTTAGAAAGATCTTTGATTGCGGCGGTACCCAAGCCGATATTATCGAATACGTTATTGAACGTTTTCTGAGCGCCGGTGTACATGTCGTTCACCTTAATAATATAAGAGGTAGAATCTTTGCTGTACGCTTCGATCTTGAAAGCCGCGATTAGCGGAGAGATGAAGTTCTCACGAACCGAACGGGCAATGGCATCTCCTTCAGGAACTTCAGGTACAGGAAGCACATTGCGTACTTTCAATTTATTGTCCTGTTTATCCAGTTCAAAGCGAATCATCTGGTTCTCATAATTCACCGCTTTATTCACACCCGCTTCATTCAGATGCGCCTGCACCTTCTGAAGCTTGTTCACGATCAAGAAATCCCGTCCCAAGAGTGAATCAGGAATTTCAAAATAGTAATCGTTCTTTTTGTTATGGATTTTAAATACGCCATCTGAAGTTTTTACGCCTGAACCGGTAAACTGTTCATAGCTTGTCGATTTTGACGTACTATCTGCCGGAGCGTCCGACTTCTTCTTTTTGCGGAACAATCCCTTTCCTTTGCCGAAAAGAGAGATTTCCGCTTCATTCTTCTCAGAAAAACCGCTTGTTTCAGCCATAGAGACTGATGCGGTTCCCATAATCAACGCGGAAAGAAGCGTTATCTTTGTTAACCTCATAATGTTATGAATGATTGATGAATTGTGGTGTTTTCATCAAAAATACAACAACCCCTAGAGATGTAGATAATTAACCGTTAAGGTTTAAGATAATTGAGTGAATTAAAGGGAATATTCACGATTTTATGCATTTAATACATCAATGTTGAATAAATCAAAAAATAGGAAACGAAGCGGTAGAACGGGGGGTTCCGCAAGCGAAAAAGCTTTTTTTTTCGTATCTTAGAATCTGAAATCCTATTAAAACAGACAACTATGGAAATCATTCATGATAAAGAGAATAACTCTTTCAAAGTAACTGTTGACGGCTATACGGCTCATGTCGACTATGTAATCAAAGACAATGCGTTGGATATTCGCCACACCCTGGTTCCGAAGGAGATCGGAGGCAAAGGAATCGCCGCTGCTTTGGTAAAGGCAGCTTATGATTATGCAAAAGAGGCGGGATTAAAACCGATGGCAACCTGTTCTTATGCAGTCGTATGGCTGGAGCGTCACCCCGAATATCAGGGAGTGGTGGGCGAAGACTACGGCGGTAAAGGGACTTGTGCTCTATAAACAAAAGAAGCCCCGGGGATTCACTCCGGGGCTTCTTTTGTTTCCTGCTGTGTTATTGTTGCATGTTATCGATCATCTGCTGATTTGCGGTAACCCAGATTTCCACACGTCTGTTCATCGCACGACCTGCAGCGGTGGCATTGGTAGCAACCGGATCCTGCCAGTTTTTACCGATCGCTTTCATTCGGGTTGCGTCAACACCTTTTGCAACGAGATAATCCATTACATTCTGTGCGCGAGACATGGAAAGATCCATATTCACTTGCTGTGTTCCCGTAGTGCTGGTATATCCCACAATCGTAACATCCGTTTCGGGGAAGTTATTCAGGTTTTCGGCTACTCTTGAAAGAATGGCTTCTGCTTTGGGACTTAATTTAGCGGAACCTTCCATAAACAATACGGAATCATCCAATCCGAGCTTAATGGCGTCGAGACTGTTCTGATCCGGTACGATCTCAACCGAAACGATCGTATCGTTTTGATCTGCGGCGGCTTCAAAAATCTCCCAGCCGTTTACCAACTCCTGCTGTTGCTGTTTCATTTTCGCACTGATAGAATCAGTGATTTCCATTGTAACGGGAGCAACCAGAATAACACCGATCGTGGTATCCGGAACCGCAGGGGATGTCTGTTGCTGCGGAGCAACCGATCTATTTGCCGAAAGTGCTGAAACGGGATTTGACACGGCCAATCCTGAACACAATAATGCTGCGAATGCAATACAAAGATTTTTCATAATTACGCTTGGTTAATTTAAATACTCTCCTAAAAACACATGACGGGCAATCTTGGTTCATTGAAGCATCAGGAAATGGATGCTTCGGAAATAAATCACATTTTTTTAATAGTAATGTAAACAACGGTGAAGGTAAAATGGATTTATCTTTACGGAGTCGGCAGAACGGCAGAGAAGCGCCGCTGCCGCTTTATAAATAAACCTACTAAAGATGATGAAAAAACTGATGGGATGCGTTTTGGTATCCCTCTCCCTGACCAACTGTGCCCAGACTCCCGCAGACGAAATCAACTGGGCGACCTTCAATATCCGTTATGACAATCCGGCCGACGCTCCCCATCACTGGGAGGCAAGAAAGGAACGCGTGGCTCAATACATTCTCGATAATAAGATTGACATCGTGGGAATGCAAGAGGTGCTTCACGGACAGTTCGAAGCGTTGAAAGCTTCGCTGCCTGAATTTGCAGCGGTTGGCGTGGGTCGCGAAGATGGAAAAGAGGGGGGCGAATATGCACCTATCTTCTATCGCAAAGCGCGTTTCAAATTATTAGACAGCGGTACTTTTTGGTTATCGCAGTACCCGGACAGCGTGGGGTTCATCGGCTGGGACGGCGCATGTACGCGAATCGCAACGTGGACGAAGATGAAAGACCTGCAGGCGAATAAGATTTTCATGGCCGTAAATACCCATTTTGACCACGTCGGCGTGGAAGCCCGTACCCGGAGCGCCCTTTTGATCATTGAGAAAATGAAAGAGGTGGCCGGAGAGAATCCGGTGGTGCTGACGGGCGATTTCAACGTTTCGGAGGAGTGGGACGCATATAAAACCATCACCTCGAACAGCTACGTGCTGAAAGATGCCCACAAAATCGCAAAAGAGAAGGCGGGTGTGAATTATACTTTCCACAATTTCGACCGCTTGCCGGAGAAGGAGCGTCAGATCATTGACTTTATCTTCGTATCGCCGCAAGTGGAAGTACTCCGCTCTGAAATTCCCGGAGCGAATGTAAATCCGGAGGGTCTTCTCTCCGACCACAATCCCCAAATCTCCACGTTACGCTTTCAGTAAAAACAAAAAAACCACCGCTCATACAGCGGTGGTTTTTTGTTTTGTTTATTTAGTAGCCTGATTTGAGAAAGAGTAAGGGACCTTTGTCGGATCCACTCCCCTTTTCAGATTCGGCTTGTGATCCATCTTCAACTGCAAAACGCCTCCTTTTACGATCTCGTCGTGCGTCAGGTAGTTTCGGTCGAAATTGCCTTTATTCAATTTTGCTGATTTGATGTAGTAGTTCTCAGCCGAATTGTTCGCCGCGTCGATTACGAATTTCTTATCGCCCGGTAAAGAAAGCGTTACTTTCTGGAACAACGGCGTACCCATCACGTATTCCGGAACACCGGGACAAACCGGATAGAATCCCATCGAAGAGAACACATACCAAGCCGATGTCTGCCCGTTGTCTTCATCGCCGCAATATCCTTTCGTACCTGAATTGTACAATTTATTCAATACGTTACGAACGTGGTACTGCGCTTTCCAAGGTTGCTGCACGTAGTTATACAGGTAAATCGCGTGTTGAACCGGCTGATTGCCATGCGCATATTGTCCCATATCCAATGCCACCATCTCCGCGATCTCATGGATTACGAAACCGTAGGTACCCACGTTGTAGTTGTTGGGCGATGAGAACATCGAGTCCAGGCGTGCAGCCATCTTGTCGGCACCTCCCATCAGTTTTGACAAACCGGCAACGTCATGGAATACACTCCAGGTGTAGTGCCAAGAGCAGCCTTCGGTGAAGGCACCTCCCCACTCTACCGGATCGAACGGTTCAATCCACTGACCTTCTTTGTTTTTAGCACGCATGAAACCCCAATTCGGGTCGAACATGTTCTTGTAATTCTGCGATTTCGCATAATAGGAATCCTTCAGTTTCACGTCACCCTGCTCTTCGGCAAAACGGGCCAGACACCAGTCGGCATACGCATACTCCAATGTTTTGGCCGTAGCCTCGTGGTAATCGGGATAAGGAACGTACCCCAGACGGTGGTACGGTTCGAAGCCGTTTCTGCCCACCGAGCTTTCCGGACCCTGCGCCGTTGTCTGATTCACCATCGCCTCCAACGCTTTGGCAGCGTCGAAATTGCGAATCCCTTTCATCCATGCATCCGTAAGAAGAGCGATCGAGTTGTTTCCGATCATACACCCGCGATGACCGGGACTGCACCATTCCGGCAGGAAGCCGCTTTCGTTATAGGCGTTCACCAAACTCTGCATGATGCGCTCGCTCACTTCGGGATAAACCAGGGTGAACAACGGGTGTACCGCTCTGAAGGTATCCCAGAACCCGTTGTCGGTATACATATAACCGCTGTGCACGTTGCCGTCGTACGGACTGTAGTAGATCGGCTCGCCCGCTTCGGTGTATTCATAGAATTCGCGTGGGAAAAGAAGCGTTCTGTACAAACAAGAGTAGAACGTAGCAAGTTGCTCCTGCGTACCCCCTTCTGCCAGGATCTTACCCATCTGCGTATTCCAGTTATCGAATGCCTGTTGTTTGACGGTTTCAAACGATTTGTCGCCGATCTCCATCTTTAGGTTTACCAAGGCTTGAGCGGGACTGATGAAAGAGGATGCGGTGCGCAAGGTTACCTTTTCATCCTTTTTCAAGTCGAACTGCACATAAGCGCAAACGTGATCGTGTTCGGCGGATTTTTTCCCTTTCGTAACGATTCCATTCGTCGAAGTGCCGTAACCGATGATCGGACGGTCGAATTCAATCACAAAATAATTGGCGAAATTTCCCGGTACGCCTCCGTGGTTATTTTTAGCATAGCCGGTGATTCTCCGGTTCTCCACATCCACCTGAATGGCGCTTCCTCCGCGATAAGCATCGATTACCAGAAATTGCGATTCGCCTTGCGGATAAGCGATCTCGAACATCGCACCGCGTGATGCGGCTGTCATACGGGTAGTGGTTCCATTATCGAATGCAACCTCATACAGGTAAGGTGCGGAAGTTTCGTTTTTGTGCGAGAAAGCGGCTCCGCGCTCTTTGTGGTTCACTTTCAAGGCTCCCGAAACGGGCATCACGGAGAAGGTTCCGTAATCGTTGATCCAGGGACTCGGCTGATGCGTCTGACGGAAGCCACGGATCTCCTTGTCGTTGTAAGAATACATCCAGCCGCTTCCGTTCTCTCCGGTCTGCGGGCTCCAGAAATTCATCCCCCAAGGCACAGCCACGGCAGGATAGGTATTGCCGTGTGAAAACTCAAAAACCGATTCGGTTCCCATCAGCGGATTCACATACTCCACCGGTGTTTGGGCCTCCAGCACCAGCGGTGTTGTTAATAATAAGGTCAGAAATAATTTTTTCATATATTAAAGTATAAGCATAAAGTGTTCATTCTTATCAAAGCGTTCCCCATTCGGTTGGAACGTCACTCATCGTAATCACCATCTCTCCGCCTGCCGCTAGCGTCTCGTGCGAGAAGAACGGCGTAGCAAGAGGCGCTCCGTTCAACACCACCGATTTAATATAACGGTTGGTGCGACTGTTGTTTTCCGTACGGATGACGAAGTGCTTTTCATCGGGCAACTTGATCGTTACCTCATCGAAAAGAGGACGACCGATCGAATAGAGCGGTTTGCCGGGACACACCTGGTAGAAGCCCATCGAGTTGAGAATGTACCAGGAAGACATCTGTCCGCAATCTTCATTTCCCGAGATACCGTCTGTTGCGTTTCGGTATTGCGAGTGGAAGATACTATCCACCAAAGCTTGCGTTTTCCACGGTTGCTTCACATAATTGTAAAGGTGGGTGATGTGATGGCTCGGTTCATTCCCGTGCGCATATTGTCCGATCAGACCCGAAATGTCAGCCGAAACAGTGTTGCCTTCCAACACCGTGGGAGCGGTAAACAGCGAATCGAGTTTGCCGATGAAAGCTTCCTCACCCCCCATCAGGCGCACCAAACCGTCTACCTGATGCGGTACGAACCACGTCCACTGCCAAGCCGTACCTTCACAATAATCGTCATTGCGGTGGGTAGAGGCAAGGGGACTGAACGGCGTACGCCAGTTTCCGTCGGAATCCAGACCGCGCATGAAGCGGGTCGATTTGTCGAAATAGGTCTCATACGCTCCGGCAAAGCGGGTATATTTCGCAGCATTCTCTTGATCGCCCAACGCTTTGGCGAACTCGGCGATACACCAGTCGTTGTACGCATATTCTAGTGCCTTGGCTACCGATTCATTATCTTTGTTGCACGGTACGTAGCCGATCTTATTCTTATAATACTTCGCCTGAGGCATCAGGTGAGGCAATACCAAGTCGGGACAAATGATGCCCGTCGTATCGTATTCGGCTGTACGGAGACACGCTTCATACGCTTTTTGAACATCAAAATCGCGATACCCTTTCATGTATGCGTCCACAATCACCGATACCGCATGATACCCGATCATCGTGCCCGTATAGTTCGAACCGAGATCCCACATCGGGAGAATCCCACCTTCGTCGTGTTTTGCGAGCAGTGAATTTATGAACTCGTTGTTTTTTGCCGGATCGATGATTGTCATCAACGGATGATATGCGCGGAACGTATCCCAAAGGGAGAATACGGTATAGATCGGTTTTTCGGGATCTCCCGCATGATTCTTCTGATCCATTCCGCGATAACGGCCGTCCACGTCCGAAAATACGGCAGGAGCGATTGCGGTGTGATAAAGTGCGGTATAAAATACGGTACGTTGCTCCTCATCCCCCGTCTTGATGTTGATCTTGGAAAGGTAGTCGTTCCACGACGCACGCGCTCCGGCACGTACCCTTTCAAAATCCCAATGAGGTATCTCACTTTCCACATTTCTGCGAGCGCCGTCGATATCGACTGCAGAAACACCCACCTTCACCAACACCTCTTCATCGCGAGTGGTTTCAAAATTGATCAGCACTTTGGCCACCGGCAACTTGGCCGCCCCCGGCTGGGGAGCCACCGAATCCGTCACCAATTTATATGTGAACGGTTTTGAGAACTTCGCATAGAAGTTGATCACCTGATCGAACGCCCAGTAAACCGTCTTTTTGCGACCGACGATTTCGGTATCGCTGATCACCTCCAGTTCCATTTCCTGATTGGTCTGTCTCTCGAGACTGTAATCAAGATCCAAGATGAATCCCGATTCGGCATGGGCCGGGAAGGTGTAGCGATGCATGGCGGCACGCGTCGAGGCGGTCAGTTCCGCTTTTACCCCGTACGTATCCAAAAAGACGGAGTAATAACCCGGTTCGGCGTGTTCATTCTCATGAGAGAACGCAGAAGCATACGCCGTCTGCTGACTCTCCAATCCCATGGGGTGGTATTTCTGTTCGCCAACGGTAGGCATCAACAATACGTCTCCGTAATCGCAACATCCCGTCCCGCTTACGTGCGTGTGCGAGAAACCGTTGATCGTACGGTCTGAGTAGTGATACCCCGAACACGCGTCCCAACCGTAAATACGGGTATCGGGACTCGGCTGGATCATTCCGTGAGGAACCACTGCTCCCGGAAAAGTGTGACCGTGACCGCCCGTTCCGATAAACGGATTGACAAAAGCGGCCGGATCGGCTGCCGGCACCTGTTTTTCAGAAGTGCACGAAACGGTAAGTCCAAGCAATAATGCAACTCCCCATGCATTTAATTTCATCATAGTATTCTTCGTATTTATAGCACTAGCATCGGAATAAAAGGGTCATTCGTTTGATAAATTTTATTATTTACACCCTATTACTTCTATAATTATCGAAACTAAGATATGTATTTTAAATTTATTTCAAAATACACATCTATTTTATCGCTTCACTACCCGAAAAGAAAAAAACAGTGTTATATTTATTAGAATTAATATATAATCGATTCCTATAAAACAACAAGCGGTTATTTTATCAGAAATAGACTATTTTAGTATCATCAAATAACAAAAGATCCCCCTTGCACCATGTCCCATTCAGACCCTTCGGAATCGACCCGTTTTCGCGATTTATTGCCCCGGTTGCCAATGCAACTGCGCAAACTATTAAGATGTGCGGCTTTCCAGATAAAACCCGTTAAGTATGAAACACTTACTTCAATGGCGTATTCCCAGAACATTACGGAACGGGATTTCCCGAAGATCTTACAGGAGTGGTTGGATTCAGGGATACTTTCCCCTGAATTCAAAGGGGTTAGACTCACCAAAAACAACCTCAGGCTGCATCCCCACCTGCATGCCCTTCTGCTCCTCGAATTGGTGAATGAAACACCCTCCGACTGGCAAGAATACCTGGAGTTTCAGGATCAGAACATCGACGTGTGGGGGCACCAGGTAGTGCTTCTGTGGATTGAGGAAACCAGATCCGCAATTTTTGATTATCTGATTTACGGCTTAACGCCCAAATTCAGATCATTTAACACACTTTATAATCAGTCCGATTACCTCGCACCACTGGCTTCGGCTTGGCCGGACTTTCCGGAGCTGATAAAAATGAGCTGTTTTCTACCGGAACAGATGCTTGGGGAACTTTTCGCGGAGCGGTTTGACCGCCTGACGCTTCACTTTGAACCGGACACTTCGGAGAAATTAAAAAGCTTCACCAGCGAGAATGAGGCGTTGGACCTTTATGAACGCTCCTACTATGCAAACCTGTTGCTGATCCCGGAGTTCATCCTGAAAGGGCGCTACGAGGCAATTCCGCAATTGGCGTCGGCTCAGGTGCGTTCCGGAATGGCGGCACTGGGATTGTATGCCTACCATCACGGCTCTTTCGAGGAAGCGGCGAATCTTTTCGAGCGGGCGATCAAGGAGAAACGGGGAAGCAATTTCGTAGGATTCATTCTGTACGATTTCGCCTTCATCGTCGCACTGATGCGGGTGGATACGCCGAAGAACAAAACCCGACTGACTGCGCTCTATAAGAAAAAAGAGCTGAAAGAGAGCGGTGAATACGGACGCGTGTTGTCTCTTTTACTCCGGATCGCTTTGTTCGATATCGACATCGCCCGCACCACCCTCGAGGAAGTGCCGGAAACGCCGCTTTATAAGTTACTCTACCTTCGGGTCATCAAACACTTCTCGTTACGCCCGCTTGATGCGGAGGAGTTGGAAACGATGGCACGATACGCAACGTTTCCCGAAATCGAACTGCCCCCTTACCTGCATCGGGAACTCTGGGAGCGGACGTTAGACCTTCTTTTGGGTACGAAGAACGGCGATGCACAACAAAAAGAGTCCGCTCCCACCCCTTCGGCGAGTCGCGTCACCTACCTCATCAATGAGTTCGGCGACGTGATTCCCCGTCTGCAGAAAAGCAAAGACGGAAAAACATGGAGCAAGGGGCGCAACATCGCACTCCTCACTTTCAAAGAGGGTGTGGAGGGGATGAGTGCGCTGGACAAGGAGGTGGCGGGACGCGTTCGCATTACGCGAGGCAACAATTACAGGGGATACCCCACGGATGAAGTGACCCTGGGAGGCGCCGATACAATCGCTTTACTGGCCGGTCATCCCCAGGTGTATTCGGAAGAAAACCCGTTGCTTCCGATCACGATCTCCATCGAAAAACCGTATCTCTCTGTCTTTCGGAAAGAGAATCGTTTCGAGATGGAATCCAACGTGGATCCCCTTCAGCTACGGAAAGCGGCGCAATGCGTGTTTGAAACCGATTGTCGCATAAAAGTGATTCGCCTCACACCGAAACAACAGGAGATTCTCACCGCACTGCTGAAAGTGGGACATTTCCCATTGGCTGCGGAAGAGAGACTGAAAAACCTGATTCAGACCATCGCACCCGACCTGATCGTCCATTCCGATCTGATCGCATCGGATCAGGAGGTGATCCAGACGGAGGGTGATGCATCGGTGACGATTCAGTTGCTGCCGGTCGGCGACGGGTTTAAGGCTGAATTCTTTATCAAACCGTTCGGCGATACTCCCCCTTATTGCAAAGCGGGCACCGGTCCGAAAACGGCGATGGGAAAACGAGGGGGAATCACGTGTCAAGCTACGCGCGACTTGGCGCTTGAGAAACGCAACCTGCAGGAGGTACGAAGTTATTTCGGCGAGTTCGATTTTACGGAAGAGGACCTCATCTCCCTGCCGTCGCCGTTGGAGTGCCTGGAATTCCTTGAGTTGGTGCAAACGCTGCCCGAAGAGCAGGTACGCGTGGAGTGGCCGGAAGGAGTGCGCCTGAAGATTCGGAATCAAGCTACGGTCAACAACTTCTCACTCTCCCTGAAAGGGAAACGGGGATGGTTCGAGATGGTGG
Organism: Bacteroidales bacterium; assembly: GCA_036655355.1. Taxonomy (GTDB): domain Bacteria; phylum Bacteroidota; class Bacteroidia; order Bacteroidales; family JAUNSR01; genus JAUNSR01. The sequence continues at coordinate 7,250 of JAVVQG010000006.1, read as the reverse complement.
GCTCCCTACAGTATGGCAATGAGAAAGCCCTCACGCTGGGCGAACTGCTCAATCAGATCGACGAAGGGGATACCCGGCGTTTCATCGCATTGGGCGATCACGAATACATCGCACTCAGCGAGGAGTTGCGCAAGATACTGCACACCATCAAGTCGCTCTCGCTAAAAGATAAAAAGGGAAATACGGAGATCTCCGCCTTTACCGCTCCCCTGCTTCGCGACTTGAAAGATTCGGGGGTGGATTTCACGCACGACCTCACTTACAAGAAGCTGCTCAAACGCATCGATGAGGCTTCCCAAAAACGGTATGAGGTATCCCCAAAACTGCAGGCGGAGCTTCGTCCCTATCAGGAAGAGGGTTTCCGCTGGATGGCGCGACTGAGTGATTGGGGGTCCGGTGCGTGTTTGGCAGACGACATGGGTTTGGGAAAGACGGTTCAAACCATCGCTTTGTTGTTGCACAAAGCTCCCGGGGGACCCTCTCTGGTGGTGGCACCCGCTTCCGTTTTGCCGAATTGGGAGCAGGAGTTGCTCCGTTTCGCACCCGCATTAAGTTGCAAGGTGCTTAATGCTGGGACAGATCGGAAAACGTTGATTGAATCGGCTGAACACTTCGACGTGGTACTCACAACCTATGGATTGTTGGTGTCTGAGGCGGAGTTGCTGGAGAAGAAAAAGTGGAATGTGATTGTGCTTGACGAGGCGCACACCATCAAAAATAAAGAAACGAAGATGTCTAAAGCCGCCATGACCCTTCAGGGCGATTTCAGACTTCTGCTTACCGGAACGCCGGTACAGAACCACTTGAGCGAGATCTGGAATCTGTTTCAGTTCATGAACCCCGGCATGTTGGGCTCTTTCGAGCAATTCAACGCAAGTTACATCGTGCCCATCGAGGTGGCCCACGATGAGGCGCGACACAAAGCGCTGAAAAAGCAACTGAGACCTTTTATTCTGCGACGGACAAAAAGTGAAGTGCTGACCGAATTGCCCGGGAAGACCGAAATTCTGATCCCGGTAACGCTCAACAAGGAGGAAGAAACATATTATGAGTATCTTCGCAAACGAGCCGCGGATCGCTTGAAAAGTGACCGCACCAACACGATTCAGTCGCTTGCGGAGATCACCCGCTTACGACAGGCTGCCAGCAACATCGCATTGGTAAAGAGCGAGTTCGATCCGGAATCGAGCAAGATGAAGGCTTTCTTCGAATTATTCGAAGGCATGCGCGAGAACAATCACCGCGCCTTGGTTTTCAGCCAATTCACCTCGCACCTTGCCTTTTTCTGCGATGCGCTCAAACGCAGGGGGATTGACTTCCTTTACCTCGACGGCGCTACCCCCACTGCAGAAAGAGGGCGACTTGTGAAGCAATTCCAGACCGGCGATCAGCCACTTTTCCTCATCAGCCTGAAAGCGGGGGGCTTGGGACTGAATTTGACGGCTGCGGATTTTATCGTACACTTGGATCCGTGGTGGAATCCGGCCATTGAAGATCAGGCGTCCGACCGGGCGTATCGGATCGGCCAAACCCGTCCGGTGACCGTGTATCGTCTCATCGCAATCAATACGATCGAGGAGAAAATCATCCGGCTTCACCACTCCAAGAAAGACCTCGCGGATTCTTTACTGGAGGGAACGAACAGCTCGCACAAACTGACGCGCGAGGAGTTGCTCGAATTATTGAAATAAAAAACAAAAACGGGGTTAAGAGTGGCGTCATCCGTTGCGGAGGACGCACCTGACCTTGATGTAAAAAATAAATCACATAGAAATGAAACCTTTATTTGTACAATACGCAAAATGCGGAACTTGCCAGAAAGCGGCAAAATGGCTTAAAGCAAACGGAATCGAAGTGGAATCGAGAGACATCATTACCCAAAACCCCACCCGTGAGGAGTTGGAGAGATGGATTCCGGCAAGTTCGCTGCCGGTAAATAAGTTTTTCAATACGAGCGGGGTCCGCTACAAAGAACTACAATTGAAAGAGGTCGTAAAATCGGCTCCAAGCGAGGAGTTGATCAAGTTATTGGCCTCGGAGGGAAAGTTGGTCAAACGTCCGGTATTGGTTGTCGGAGAGAAGGTGCTTGTGGGCTTTAAAGAGGAGGAATGGAGTGCACTTTTACTCACTAAATAAACCCTCGCCATGCACAATTCAACGACCTATACATTGCAACCCACTGTACAAAGCGACATTCCGGAGATTATGACGATCGTCAACGAAGCACAGGCCTGTTTCAAAAACGCCGGGATCGAACAGTGGCAAAACGGCTATCCCAACGAAGCGGTATTTCTGAACGATATCCGAAACGGGCATAGCTTTGTAGTACGAGACGGGAACCGACTGATCGCGACGATCATGATCTCATTCGACGGAGAGCCCACCTACCGCGAGATTGCCGGTGAATGGGTGACGGCAGGAGCCTATGCGGTACTTCACCGGCTGGCCGTACCCGTGGCATTAAAAGGGAATAACATTGCGGGGATCATTCTCGAACAGGTGGAGGAACTTTGTAAGCATCGGGGAATCGGAAGCATCCGCATCGATACCCACGAACAGAATAAAGCGATGCAACGGGTGGCCGAGAAGAGCGGTTTTCATTATTGCGGAGTGATCACATTAAGCGACGGTTCTCCCCGTCTGGCGTACGAAAAAAAGCTTTAAAAGCCGTTTCGAATCGAACTATTTCGTAACTTTAAGTAAGTATGGAACTTATGGATACGGATATGCTTGACTTAACAGATGAACAGAAAAAGCGAAAGGAGCTTCTGAATGCGTTAAAGAATAAGTTTGCGCATCTTTTCCAAATCAAAAGTGAGATGTTGACCTCCGAAGAAGATTTTCTGATGGCGCTCTACCTCACGCATCTGGGACCAATACAACATGAAGCGTTCTGTCTGAAAACCGAGATTGCCATCTTGAAGAGAAAGACGGAACTGCTTCGGTCGTATATTCATAAAAACCAACGTCCGGACCTGAAGAACATCAACATCCGGATCGAACTCGAATTCATTGAATACCACAAAATCATCCGAGACCATTCGGAGCAATTGGGAACGGCGGCCGAATACAGCAGAAGCATCCTCAGCGACCAGGATCTCGAGAGCATCAAAACGCTCTACCGGGAGATCGTCAAACGCATCCATCCGGAGATTAATCCCCGCGTCTCGTTACGGGAAAAGCAACTTTTTGAACAGGCCCGCATGAGTTATCTCGCCCATGATTTGGCGGCACTCCGACAGATTTGGGAACAGATCCTATTGCTTCCCGGTAACTTCACGGTAACCTTTCCGGCGGAAACCACCCTTCAGATCGCGCGATTGCAGGAGAGCATCTCGAAGATCAGGGCACAGATCAAGCAACTCAACGAACGATTCCCGTTTACGTATAGAGAGCGACTGCAGGATGACGCGTGGCTTTCTCTTACCCGAAAGGAGTTGGAAGCGGACGTTATTGCGCTTCAGCAGGAGAAAAGACGGTGCCAAACGACGGTTATCTTACTGATTGAGTGGCAACCGGCATGTTCCAATTGAGCAAAAAAGCACTACTTTCCACTCATTTTACAATCCAAAAAGAAAGAGGTAAAGTCTGTTATTTTATTAAAAAATTACCCTCAAATAGCTCCCGAAGCCTCAGGAGTAAGAAATATCTGTTAAATTTGCCGCACATTTCACCTTAATATACATTTTATGAGTGGTTTCTTTGGGTGCGTCTCAAGAAAAGAGTGCGTTGCCGATGTTTTTTATGGTACTGATTACCATTCTCATTTAGGAACAAAGAGAGCCGGTATGGCTTTCTTTAACGGAACAGACTTTATCCGTTCTATCCACAGCTTGGAAAGTGCTTATTTCAGAAACAAGTTTGAGTCAGAGCTTCCCCGTTTCGGAGAATCAACTTTAGGGATCGGCATTATCAGTGACATGGAGTCACAACCGGTTACGTTGATTTCTCATCTCGGTCGTTTTTCGGTAGTAGTTGTAGGCCGGGTAGATAACCTTGAAGAGATTCAGGCTAAATTCCTCAAGGAAAAAACCCATTTTGCCGAAATGTCCGGTTCGGTGATCAACCCGACGGAGATGGTTGCCATGCTGATCAATGCAGGCGAAACGTTTAAAGAGGGGATTGAAAACGTGTACCGTTCCGTTAAGGGGTCGTGCACTTTTCTGGTGCTGACGGAAACAGGAATCTATGCCTGTCGCGATAAATTCGGACGTACGCCGATTATTCTCGGAAAGAACGAATACGGTTATGTCGTGTCAAGCGAAAGTTCCTCTTTCACGAATCTGGGTTATAAGATTGTTCGAGATCTGGGTCCGGGAGAAGCGCTTCACGTCACCAAAGACGGAACAGCACAGGTTATTGCACCGGGCTGTAGAAAACAGGTTTGCTCTTTCCTATGGATCTATTACGGTTATCCCTCATCTTACTACGAAGGAATCAATGTGGAAGATGCCCGTTACCGTTGCGGTGCGGCCATTGCCAAACAAGATGACATTGACATCGATTTCGTTGCCGGCATCCCGGATTCCGGCGTAGGACACGCAATCGGTTACTCCAACGAGCGTAAAATCGCTTACAAGCGTCCATTTGTCAAATACACCCCGACATGGCCACGCAGCTTTATGCCACAGAATCAGAAAATGAGAGACTTGGTGGCTAAAATGAAACTCCTCCCGAATGAAGCCTTTACACGCGATGCCAGAATCCTGTTTCTGGACGACTCGATCGTACGAGGCACTCAGCTTAAAGACAATGTTGTAAAACTACGCGAATGTGGCGTGAAAGAGGTGCACATGCGCATCGCTTGTCCTCCACTCATCTACCCGTGCAAGTTTTTGAATTTCTCCTCATCCCGTTCTACTTTTGATTTGTTCACCCGTCGTGTGATTCGTGATTTGGAAGGCACTTCCGAACTTACGGAAGAAGTTTTGGCTCCTTATGCCGATCCGGATTCAGACAAATACAAAAAGATGCTGGAGATCATGGCACAGCACCTTCAATTGGATACGTTGAAATTCCAACGTCTCGACGATCTGATCGAAGCGATCGGATTACCGAAAGAGGAGTTGTGTACACATTGCTGGGATAATTCAAGTTATACCGAATAAGAGAAGACTCAACAGTAAAAAAAGAGAAGCGGCACTTTCGGATTTCACAATCCGAAAGTGCCGCTTTCTTATTTCTCATCTTCTTGAAAAAAGAATCGGGTGATTATTTTTTCAGGAAGCACGTTTTCAAAACGATCGAGCTACCGTCGATTTTACAATCCACCAATTCCGGGTCTTCTGTCAGACGGATACTTTTCACTTTCGTACCACGTTTGATCACCATAGAAGAACCTTTTACTTTCAGGTCTTTGATAACCGTTACAGAATCGCCATCCAACAATTCCGCGCCATTGCTGTCTTTCGGAACAGCCACTGTTTCCTCTTCTTCATTTCCGGTCCATTCGTAAGCACAATCCGGACATACGTTCATTACTCCGTCAAAGTAGGTGTTGTCCATGTTGCATTTCGGACAGTTTGAAATTTCGCTCATATTTTCTGTATTAGTTATTTGGCTGCAAAATTAATCAAAAAAACGGGATTAGAGCCCACCGATACCCTCCTCACCCCCTTGGGAGAGGCTTTTGGAGACTAAATTCAATTAAAAAGCGTTATCTTTGCAGTGATATAATCCCCTAAACCGATTTCATATGAGTCTGAAACACAAAGCCTGGAAAGAAGCCAATCAAAAATTCCTTGAGGAGAACGGGAAAAACGAAGATGTTCTTGAGCTTCCTTGCGGCGTACAATATAAAGTGATTCTAAAAGGTACCGGCAAGACCCCGGCAGCCAAAAGTACCGTTCAGGTACACTATCGCGGCGAGATGATCGACGGCACGGAGTTCGACAACTCGTTCAAACGCAAGCGCCCCGAAGTATTCCGCGTGAATGAGGTGATCGACGGATGGCAGGAAGCATTGAAAGAGATGCCTTGCGGATCGCGCTGGATGATCTACATCCCGTACGAGATGGGTTACGGCACCCGCGCCTGCGGTAACATCCGCCCCTACTCCACGTTGATCTTCGAAGTGGAATTGCAAGGCGTTAGATGATCTCATCCGAGCAACCAAGAAAGGGAAATTACGGCAAGATATCGCTTACCGTAATTTCCCTTTTTCCGCATCGTTCCCGATGGTTTCTTAATTGTGTCCTCTTACAAAAACCTTATACAGTTCGGCATCCTCTTTATCCGCATCTTCGGGATGATCTACCTTGTGTTGTTTCAGCCATTCACGGAAATGTTGTTCATCTTCCTCTTTGATCGTATCCATTTTATCAACATATCCTCTTTTATCGATTCGGGCTTCCTCCTCTTTAAATCCTTTTAAACGTGTCATATCCTTATTTATTTAGGGTTATCTCCAATAGAAACAACCCGCACCCCTAAAAAGTTGATTCGTAAAACAGAAAGTTTATGATGCGCCCTATCGAAGGGAAACACTTGAGCGTGACGACCTTCCGAGTACGTGAAATTTATAATATATAGCTTTCATTAATGTAAATCATTTTTTCTTGTGTTGGAAGTGAAGAGGGGTATGGCTACTTTTGTCTTCTTAAACTAACAAAACAATACAATCGTATGGATATCGAACAGATCATGACCGGCGGTGTCATTTTCAAAAAAGCGAAAGAAAGCAATGAAAATGATGAGAAGCGCGTTAAGACGAAAGCTAAAAAAACCACTTATGTAAAAGGTACGCACGGTTCGGGAGCTGCTAAAATGAAAGCGGCTTATAAAAAGAGAACCCAACAACGCAATAAAAAATAAGCGGGAATTCGCTTTTGGGAACATCCGTTCAGATTTAAATACAGCAACTATATATAATATATGTTAATGTAAAAAATGTATTTATCTGAAAAACAAACTTATGACAGATTCGTGTCATTTCACCTCCCGAAAGGGTATTGCAGATTCGGGGATTTGACCTATCTTTGCAATGCAATCGGGAAACAAGGACACCCGATGAGCAACCCAAAACGGTGTGGTAGTTCAGCTGGTTAGAATACCTGCCTGTCACGCAGGGGGTCGCGGGTTCGAGTCCCGTCCATACCGCAAAAAAAGGCGTTTCAAATTTATTTTTGAGACGCCTTTTTTGTATTCCGCAAAGACCCTTTCGGGGACAGACGGCGGCTCACGGCTCAAGCAAAATATGGCTCACCTGTAAAAGTTGGGGGATCGTTCCAAAATAGTTAAATTTGCGTCCA
>JAVVQG010000005.1:0-261491 GCA_036655355.1 Bacteroidales bacterium | reverse complement strand
ATGGACGCAAATTTAACTATTTTGGAACGATCCCCCAACTTTTACAGGTGAGCCACTTTTACTTCGCCTAGATCGTATTTTGTTAAAACAAAAAAAGGAGTTCATTTCTGAACTCCTTTTTTTAGCACCATAGGTGGTGCGGATGAAGGGACTCGAACCCCCACGCCTCACGGCACCAGATCCTAAGTCTGGCGTGGCTACCAATTACACCACATCCGCGGGATGAAAAACAAAGTAGTGCGGATGAAGGGACTCGAACCCCCACGCCTCGCGGCACCAGATCCTAAGTCTGGCGTGGCTACCAATTACACCACATCCGCTTTGTTTTTGCATTGCAAAGATAAGGCGAGTTTCTGGATTACGCAATAGCTGTCGTAAAAAAAATCGCACTTTTCTTACACTTTTTAATTAACTAATTTATTATCAAGCCCTTCTAAAATAAATTTTTTTGCTGTTTCGATGATATTGTCGATTTCATTGGTGCAATATCCCGGAAACATCGATACGTTATAATCGGGGTCAATTCCGAATTCGGTATGTTCCTTTTCTGAATTGTAAATAGGAGAAGCAGAAAAGCGCAACGACCATCCATTGGGGAGTTCGGAAGAAAACGGCAATCCGCTACCGCCTCCCGTGCGATCGCCAAAAGTTGTCACGTTGGGTAGCATCCGCATCACGCTAATGAAATTATTTGCGGCACTGAAGGTGTGTCTGTTTGTTAGAATCGCTACTTTTCCCCGATAATGTATGCGCGGAGAAGGTTCAAGATAAATCGGATAAAGTGCAGAAAAATCATCATGTCCTTTTCCTGTCTTGTGTTGAATATACCCCGAAGTAACCTTTTCATCCGTAAAACGCGCCGCTATGGTATTCACATTGGTCAAAGCCCCTCCGCCATTATTACGAACATCAATGATGATGCCGGGACATTTGTGAAAATAAGCGAGGATGTGATCCAGGTTGAGTTCGCCCACTCCACTGTTGAAACTTCCGTAATAGATGTATCCAACCGAATCGGGAAACATTACATATTTCATGCCACCTGCTATGCGGTAATTCTTACCAAGATATTTATCCTGGATGTTTGCATCGAAGTTGGACGGGTAATCCTGAAACCAATCCCAATAGCGCGCTACATCGAAAGGAGAGTAGAGGTTTACGTGTCCGTCTTTTAATTCCGCCAGCATCTTTCCCAATACACGAAACAACGAATCGTTATGAATGGTGGGAGAGATCTCTTTATTATATCGTTCATATACCTCATCCCAATCAATATCCTTGTATTGAAAGAAACAGTATTTCTCATTCATAATCTTCCAACAGGCATCAAAGTTACCTTGCGGGTCATTGTTAAACTGTTCCTCCTTGACACATCCTGTCATCAAGGTCAGCAGCAACATAAAGCGTATAATTTGTTTCATAATTCGTCAGGTAAGGCTTAAAATAAAGGAGAGTGGATTTGTTGGGACGATTTATGCCCTTTCTTTCGATTGAAGGGGATGAACTCTTTTGAAAATCCAATCATAAAAGTATTCGAGACGCGTCGGTTTTTGATTTCATTCACGTGGGTATTGCGAATTATATTTCGGAACCCCACCCGTAGATTCATCGATGAAACGGGGATATCCACCGTAAAATAATTATCCAGATTGAATTGATTGTGAAAGGACCCGAAATGCACAATGCCCTCGGTATTCCCCAATTGGAATATCTCATAATAAGACTGCTCGTAATGGGGAGAGAAAAAGACACTCATCGTCGGCAAAGAACTTTGTAAACGAAGGGTTAACGGAAATTTCTTGATTTTCAATTGATAAAGTGCCAGAACCGATGCACCTGCTTCTACAGAAAGTTTGGCCGATGCCGGATTATTTCCGTTTCGCAGGTTGTAGATGAACCCTGTTTCAATGCTTCCTACAGGTCCGACGGCCAAGGTCAGATGTTCAATCGGATTGAATCGCCAAAGCGTACCCCATGAATATCCGATGAATCCCGATACCACCATGCCGTTTTCCGCTTCATTGTCATTCGATGTATAACTGCCCCATAAGAACTGTTGGTTGAGGCGTTTTTCATTCCGCGTCAGTCGCAGACGCTCATTGAGCAGCGTAATATCGATTCCTTTATAATCAAGCGGCGTAAGATAGGTATCCAGCACGTCCGACGTTCCCATTCCGATCATTGTGGAGGAAACAATGCTCCGTACCGATCCCTCTTCCTGCGCCTTGAGGCTTGGGGAAATAATTAAGAACATAAGGGGGATAAGTAGCTTCAGTTTCATCTATTTACTTTTATTTTAACCAAAGATAGCAAAGAAATCAGAAGGCGATGTGTTCCAGTTTCTATCTTTTAAAATAAAAGGAAATAATAAAGGGAGAAGCACCCTTTTGCAGATTGCTTCTCCCTTTGGTTTAAATGACCAATATTCTAAAATCGATCCTTCTTTTAAATTTGGCTTGGATATAATGGGGTACCGGTTTCATCGACGGTGACCCAATTAATTATCGTTACGCTTGGAAATACAATTTCCTGTCCCTGAACAATGGCTTCAAAGAGATAAGATTTTCCTCCTGAAAGCATACCTTGCGGTAGCATTATATTAACGGCATAAGATCTTGCTACACTTTCGCCGTTGATCTTTATTGCGAAACGGACGTTAAGTGGAGCATTCGTTTTTACAGGCAATAGGGTATATTGACACACATTCTGATTGATACCCATATTCATCAGGGAACTGCTGTAAGTTGTAGCATAGTCAATTTCTCCGGTACTTAATTTCATTGTGGCTCCCGGCATTGAGGGAATGATTTTAGCACTGTCGATGCTGTTAATTGTAATATCAGTTCCACCCTTGAGTCTTATGACCACTTGAGTCGACATATGTGAATACATGATTTGTATATTTTCCGAAGAGGACTCGATCGAGTAATTTCCCGATTTCCACCATAAATAATCAACTCCGTTTTGTAGCGGAGCGGATATGCCGCCTGAGAAACTAGGCGTAACATCTTTTGTCATGTTTGTTGCAACCGAATAGAAATTATAGATCCCTTTCGGAAGATACATGTTTGAATCGATAGGAGAAAGTGTCCCCTGAGTCTGAGATATATAGTTTACATCGCTGTAGGGTTTTCCTGCTAAATCTCCTCCCGCCTTAAATCCATATACCGTTGCAAATCTTCCTTGAGGAAAGGCGGAAAGCGAACGTGTTTGGGTCATACTCTCAACGGAAGCAAAAAAAGATACTTTTTGTAAGGCAGCCGGAATTTCAGGGGTTGTGTTTGTTCCTCCCTCATCTTTTCCGCTATTTTCTTCTCCCGGATTTACGATAATCGTAATGTCATCTTTCGAACAGCTATTCCAGATTAATGGGAATAACAGGCAACACAAATAAATTAGTTTTTTCATTTTTAATTAGGTATTAAAGAAAACATATATACATATTTATCGATTCCTATTTCATGAAATCGATAGGTGATAGCTTGGAATATAGAGGTTAAAGCGGGGTCTTGTGAACAACGGAATCGGTTTTCAGGCCAAAGATGTTTTCTTTCACAATCAATTCATATTCATATAAATAACCTGCTTCCAGTTGGTTGTCAGGAAGGGGTATCTTAACTGAAAATGTCTTACTTTCAAGATGTAGGTTCGTCCACAATTTAAAGACAGCTTCAAGTGAATCCTGACTTTGAATGGGAAGAAGAATAATCTCACACTCCATATCGTCTATATTGAGTGTGATCAATTTGTTTGAGATCATAGTTGCGGGGGTAATTATGCCCGTTTGGATATTCATGGATTGAGATCCGGCAGGAGCGGAGATGAAAGCAGAATCTATTTCATGTACGAAGGTGAGAAACGCTTCTTCTAGTTCCAAGTTGATTTTGGCGCAACGGTGAGTTAACGTAATCGGCAGGGATAATGGCTCCTCTCTTACCTCAATATTTTCCAGTTTCCCCCACAGGTAATCCACATCATTGGATAGGGTTGAAGAGACTCCGTTTGTAAAACCGGGGTTTTCATAGAACGGATCATTTGAAGTAAATACATAGAAGTCGTAAGTCCCGGTAATTAGCTTCATTGGTTCGGAAAGCGGTTTGAGGCTATTCGCACTGTAAATTAAATAGGATACCTCTTTTATCAGCTGATTGTCAATATAGGCGAATACCTTCAACTGACTACCCGTATTGATTTCTGATGCGAAAATTCCATTTTCCTGCAAATTGGGAGGAATAGAGAAAGATACCGTGGTCTTTTTAGGGGAAGTTTCTGATTCTTCCTCTTCCGGTAGCGGCGATTCGACAAAAGTCGATTCATTCGCACATCCTGTAACAAAGAGTAACGGAACGATAAAAAATATCCAAAATAGGTCATTCTTACGCATGCTCAGGTATTTCTTGATTATGCGCTTAAAACAGCCTCGTAATCAGGTAAGTTTTTTGTTTTATGCTTAATTAAGTGTCGGTTTTAAAATAAAAGCAAATAATAAAGGGAGAAGCACCCTTTTTCTGCGGATGGACAATAATTTAATCGGGATGGACAATAATTTAATCGGGATGGACAATAATTTAATTCGGATCAATTATAAGGTTCGAAGCAAGCCCTTGCTTCGGTTGAAGCACCGCCTTGCTTCGACCGAACCACGGCCTTGCTTCGACCGAACCAAAGCGGTGCTTTTTGGGGAATCGTGTTTCTCAAAGGGATTTTATCGGATCGGTTCGGCTTTTCATCGGATCGGTTCCGCTTTTTATAGCAATGCGCCGAAAGGTAGTGTGAAAGGAGAAGTCATATTTGAAGAATTAATAAAGAAGTTTTTATATATAAAATGAAAGGCGCTTTCTTTGCAATCTAAACCTAAGCCAAATTTATCGAAAACATGTGTGTTCTCCCCTTTTTGCAATGATCTGCTGTAGGAAAAGATAAAATAGTACGAAGAGTCAATAGAGACGAACTTAAAAACCAAGATTTAATAAAAGTTAAAAATAGGATTTGCTTTATAGGCATCTCCTGAAATTTCACTCTCCTTTTTAAAGAAGCCTTAATTCATGTCCGAACCACAAATTCATTATTTACTAGAAAAGATTATGCGGGGAGATCAAAAAGCATTTGAATCTCTGTATAACTCCTTTTATGAAGATATCTATCGCTTTGTACGCTATTTTTTGAGTGAGTCTGATGCACAGGAAGTAGTGTCGGATGTCTTTTTTAAAGTTTGGTGTAATCGCGACAAATTAGGGTATGTTACTAATTTCAGATCTTATCTCTATACGATTGCTCGGAATGAATCATACAATTATCTGCGCTTGTTAAAGCGGATTCAAAATATTCCACTGGATGAGCTGCCGGTCTCACTTACAATTAATGAAGAATGTGTAGAAGGGTTATTAATTGAAAAAGAGATGATAGAGGTGTATAATCAGGCAGTAGAGGAATTACCTGAAAGATGTAAGCTGATCTTCCTTATGGTGCGTGAAGAGAAATTGAAACACAAGGATATTGCTGAGATATTATCCATTACGACGGGAACGATAGAGCAACAAATGAATATTGCCATCCGAAAGATATCAGATACGGTAAGAACACATTATCCTCAATTACTGGTGTCAAATGATAAGCTGAAAATAGGTTGAATGTCATGATAAAAAGATTTATAAAAGATACGGATAAACCGGAAGAGGATGCGCTCTATGCAGTGCTTCAAACGATGAGTGCATTTAAAGGACCGGCGACTTCCGCAGAAGCAAATCGTCATAAGGAACGAATTTTCCGCAATCTGAATGCACGGATTGCGCAGGAACCTCCCCGATTAAAACCGTTTCGTAAGATTCGGATATTCGGTCAGGTGGCTGCAATTGTTATTTTACTGATCTCAGTAGGAATTGGTAGTTATAAGATGGCACAGACAGAAACGGAAGTGCTCCGTGCTTCAATGGTGGAGTTATTCAATCCGGCTGGAAGTATTACTACGTTGTATTTGCCCGATAGTACGAAAGTTGTGCTGAATCATAACTCAAAAATCGTTTATCCCTCCTTTTTCGCAAACCACGAACGCAGGGTGAAAGTTGAAGGAGAGGCATTTTTTGAAGTAACGAAAGATACCGAAAGGCCCTTCTTGGTGGAAACATCCGGCTTAGATATCAGAGTATTGGGTACGAAATTCAATCTGGAAGCATATGAAGATGATTCTGAAACAATGCTTTCTTTATTAGAAGGGAAGGTTGAGGCTTTGTCAAAAATTGGGGAATGTGAGCACCTTCTTGTAACCAAAGGACAACAGTTGATTCTGGATAAGAAAAACGGAACCCTTCAGAAGCAGAACATTCAGATGAATGCTTTCCCACAATGGCAGAAAGGTGAATTGATTTATCGGAATGAAAGTCTGAAACGAATCTTTAAGGACCTCGAGCATCGCTTCAATGTGAATATCGAAATTACGAATGAAGGGATTGGAGAACAACATTACTTCGTATCGTTCCGTAACGGAGAATCTCTAGAGCAGATATTGACCCTGTTGAGTTATCGTAAAAACTGGGTTTTCAAGAAAGACAATAACCAAATCAAAGTAATTTATAGATAATAGACTGTAGGTGGATTTTATCCGAAGAAAGAGTCCATCTGACGAATTCATCCGAATTACCTTATTATTTAATCCATGATCCATGAAACGAACTAACAACGAAACTTCCTCGAAAAGTTTCCTCCGGGAGATGCTTCGTCCCGCTTCTCTATTTGTATTGGCGGCTACGGTTGGCACGAGTGCTGTAAGTGCCGCTTCTGCAGAAACAATGAAGCTTACGATCTCTTTGAAAAATGCTTCTCTTAACGAGTTATTCGAAGCGATTGAAAAACAATCCGATTACTCCGTCATCGTAAACACCAATGAGGTGGATGTGACACGTCAAGTGTCTGTCAACTCACAGGATAACTCCATCGACCGGGTGTTGCAAGATGTTTTGTCAAAACAAGATCTGGCGTATGAGATCAAAGACCGCCACATCATCATCTATCCTCAGGAAACAAAAAAGAATCAGCAAACCCGTACGATCACCGGAATGGTGGTTGATGAATTCGGCGATCCGATCATCGGAGCGAATGTAACGGTTAAAGGATCTCCAACCGGAAATATCACGAATGAAAACGGACAGTTCTCGCTGCCGGTAACCGATCAGAGTGTATTGGTTATTTCATATATCGGTTACGGAGATCAGGAGATTAAAGTGGGGGATAAAACATCGCTTCACATCGTTCTGAAAGAGGATACCCAACTGTTGGAGGATGTAGTCGTGGTCGGCTTCGGTACCCAGAAAAAAGTGAATCTGACCGGAGCGGTATCGGCCGTGAAAATGGACGAAGTGTTAGGCGATCGTCCCGTAACGAGCCTCGGTTCGGTACTTCAAGGCTCTATTCCGGGCTTTACGGCTTCCTCTTCACCTGTACCGGGAGGTGGAAACTCGTGGAACATTCGCGGACTAGAATCCATTAACGGCGGTTCTCCGCTGATATTGGTGGATAATGTGGTGTTTAATTCGTTGAGTTTGCTCAATCCGGCGGATATCGAGAGTGTATCGGTGCTTAAGGATGCTTCCGCAGCAGCTATCTACGGAGCGCGTGCGTCATTCGGCGTCGTGCTGATCACCACAAAGAAAGGTACAAACAAAGAAAAACTATCTGTCAGCTATAACAACAATTTCGCATTTTCCAAAGTAACGAACTTGCCGGAGCTCGCTTCTCCTTCGGATATGATCCGAACATTGAAGGAGGGTGGGTACTCCTCCATCTGGTCCGGTCAGAACATCGATACGTATATGGGGTTGTTGGATGAATATGTCGCTAATCCGAGTCTCTATGAAAAGGGCTGGACGGAAGTAAAGGGCACGAAATATTTCTTGAGAGAAACCGGTATCATGGGCGAGATGTTTGAACCGGCCTTTAAACAGAATCATAACATCTCGGCACAAGGGGGAAGTGAAACGATCAATTACCGTTTGTCTTTCGGATATACCGATGAAGATGGTGTGATGGTGACCAACAAAGACTCCTATTCACGTACCAATGTATCCTCTTACGTTAATGGGAAGATCACATCGTGGCTATCCACCTCGCTCGATATTAAATACAATAGCGGAAAGAAACGTTATCCGGTTCTCGACGGAAAAAGCGAGTTGGGATTCTGGAGCACGATCCTCCCTTCATATCATCCGGTAGGATCGTTGCCTTACGGTACGGATGGCGACGAGTATCCGGTGATGACTCCGAAAAATGTGATTCAGCTGACCAATGCTTCCAAAACCGTGACGGACGATACCCGCATCTTGTCACGCACCGTAGTGAACCCGATTGAAGGGTTAGACGCAGTTTTGGAATATTCCTTCCAGCGAAGCGAAGCGGATTATGAAGCGTATGCGAACTCGTTTAAGGTGCACCAGGGATTGGCGGAGAGTATAAAACCGTCTACCTCTACCACACCGTTCTCAACTTCGCGCGAAACAACGAAGTATACTACGATTAATGCGTTTCTCTCTTATAACAAGACTTTCGTTGACAAACATAACGTTTCAGCCATTGCCGGATATAACCAAGAATATAACGATTATCGCTATCTGTTCTCGCAGGCATTCAATATGATCAGTAATGAGCTGCCTTCTTTGAGCGGTACCGATGGTGTAACGCCTCCGGAAACGAGAGACAGTTACGGAGAATATGCGCTTCGAAGCGGCTTCTTCCGTGCCGGATACAATTATAAATCCACCTATTTCTTGGAATTCAACGGACGTTATGATTTATCCTCGAAGTTCCCGAAAAACTACCGTGCCGGTTTCTTCCCTTCCGTATCGGGAGGATGGACCATCACCAATGAGTCGTTTATGCAAAGCATCACACCCGTACTTTCATCCTTTAAGCTAAGGGGTTCTTACGGTACGTTGGGTAACCAGAATATCAATAATTATGGTTTCCTTGCTACCATGGGAGTAGTGGACGCCGGATGGATTTTTGACGGACTGGTTCCTAAAACAGTGAATGCACCGGGGATGGTTCGCGCAAACTACACTTGGGAAGAAGTGGAAAGTATCAATGGGGGCTTTGACTTCGGATTCGTAAATAATCAACTGACCGGTTCGTTCGATATTTATCGTCGCAACACGACCGGCATGTTAGGGCCGGGCGAAGAGCTTCCTTCAGTGGGGGGGGCAACCGCGCCTATGCAAAATGCCGCAGATATGAAAACCAACGGTTGGGAGTTGGCGGTGAACTGGAAAGATCGGATCGGAGCTTTGAGTTATGGCGTTGGATTTAACGTGTATGATTCAAAATCCGTTATTACGAAATACAAGAATGAAACAAAATTGCTTTCCGCCTCTTATTATGAAGGGCAGCAGATCGGAGAGATCTGGGGATATGTAACGGACGGTTTCTATACGGCCGATGATTTTGATGAAACGGGAGCCCTCAAAGAGGGTGTGGTTCGAATCAACGGCGTCACTTCCCATGTGGGAGACATTAAATTCAAGAATCTTCGCGATGATGAGTCTAGTACGAACGTAATCAATACGGGAGACGATACTGCGACGAATCCGGGAGACCGCAAAGTGATCGGTAATAACCGAGCTCGCTATCAATACGGTATCAACGGATTTGCCGAATACAAAGGATTCGGATTATCGTTCTTACTTCAGGGGGTAGGCAAACGCGACGCTTGGATTGGCGGAAACCTAATCTTCCCAATGTCCGGTCAATACGGTACCGTGTATAAGGATCAGGTAGGCAAAATCTGGACGGAAGAGAATTCGGAGAATGCATGGTATGGGCGCATTTATGAGAATGCGGGAAGCTCGCAGGGAGCCAATCAGCGTGTTTCGGATAAATTCCTAAGCGATGCTTCTTACCTACGCGTTAAGAATATCACCTTAAGCTATTCGTTCCCGCAACGGTTGATTCGTCCGCTTCAGCTCTCAAACTTGAAGTGTTTCGTGAGTGGCGAGAACTTATTTACATTCGATCATTTGCCATCGGGGGTAGATCCTGAAACATTGGGTTGGGGGTACCCTTTCTCAAGAACGATCTCTTTCGGCATCAACTTAAATCTATAATGCAATGAAGAAGAAATTCATTTATATATTATCGCTTTTTACATTGTCATTCGCGTCATGTAATGACAGTTTTCTGGATTATGTTCCCAAAACTTCTCTTACCGAAGAGACTGCGTTCGTTTCGTATAATAACTTTAAAACGTATGCTTGGGGATTGTATAACATATTTTCAGACGGAGGTATGCGTCAGTTCGTGGATCCGGGTGCAGATGCCATCACTTCGGCATATGGCGATGTGAATGCCAATTACCTGTACAGCAGTAACGGGACGAATATTCAGAATAATGTGTGGCAATGGAACAACATCTCCTCAACCATGAATACCGACAATACTTGGAACTTCAGTTATATTCGTCGTGTTAATATTATGCTTCGTAATATTGATGGTTCACAGATGACGGAGATTGAGAAAGAGCATTGGCGTGCGGTGGGACTTTTCTTCCGAGCTTATCGTTATTATGAGCTGTTGGCGCGATACGGCGACGTGCCTTGGCTTGAGAATGTGGTTTCAGACACAGACCGTGATATTCTTTACGGTCCTAGAACTCCGCGAAAAGAGGTGGCGGCTAATATTTTGCGAGATCTTCAATATGCGGAAGAGCATATAAAAGTGGACGGAGAAGGGAAAAACAGCAATACAATCAATCGGGATTGCGTCCGTGCGGTATTATCGCGTTTTACTCTTTTCGAAGGAACATGGCGTAAATATCACGGCATGGATGAGGCTGAAACGTATCTGAATGAGTGTGAACGTGTTTCTAAATTGTTGATTGAGCGTTATCCTGCGATTGCGAAAAACTACGTAGATCTTTGGTCTTCGGATAATCTGGCCACCCTTCCGGGCATTATCCTATATAAAGAGATGGCTGCAGATCAGATCATGTCGACCGTTCCCCGTCATGAACGAGGAGGATCGCAGAAATTCGGTCTTCATGCCCGTACGGTAGGACGTTATTTGTGTCAGGATGGTAAACCGATCGCTACGAGTGAACTTTACCAAGGAAACGGAGCCGATGCTTCAGTGAATGATGAATTCATGAATCGCGACCATCGTTTGTATTGGAGATGCGTTCCTCCCTATAAAACCAATAAAGGGAACGGTGTGGCCGTAACCGAGACGAACCGTAACTCCTGGTGGACGGAAGGAATGAATGAGAAAGATCGCTATTTTATCGATTATATGAATAAAATCAACGATGCTAATCATCAATTTCCGTTGCATACTTGGCAGCCGCAGTTTTTATCTCGCGTACCGATGATTCAAACATCTTCGAACTCATGGGGTCCGATGCGTAATTATGGAGGGTATTATTTCTATATGACCTATAATACCTATAATGAAGCTGCTATTCAGGCAGGCGGTCGTTTCGCAGTTACTGACTTCCCGGTTTTCCACATTGAAGAGATCATGTTGAACTATGCCGAAGTAACTTATGAATTGGGCCGTTTTAATCAGGACATTGCTGACCAAACCATAAATAAACTGCGTGCACGTGCAAATGTAGCACCGATGAATCTGTCCGAGATCAATGCTTCGTTCGACCCGGATCGTGATCCGCAGGTTGCTCCCGTTGCTTGGGAAATCCGTCGTGAACGTCAGGTTGAATTGTTGGGTGAAGGATTTGGATTCTACGATATTCGCCGTTGGAAACGAGCTGAATATTATATGAATCAACGACCTTTGGGCGTACGTGTCGCAGCAGATGAAGTAAACCAGTATTTTGGAAGTGCCTCTATCTTTGTAAAACCGGAAGATGTAAATCCTGATGCCTATGTATTCCCGCAGGATGTGGGGCGTGTGGTGTGTGTGGGTGACTTTGTTCGTCAAAATAAAGGATGGCAGGATTATTACTATTTAAATCCGCTTCCTAAAACACAGTTGATTCTAAACGAAAATTTAGTACAGAATCCGGGATGGGATTAAACCCGTGATTCGGTGGTAATGTGTTGATAATAAGTAGAATGATCCGGGAGACTTTCGTTTCCCGGATTTTTACGTTTTTCTTACGTATCTTACGGTACGAAATGACCAATATAAATATGCGATAACCTCTGATATCGCCGGCAACCAAATGTAAACGATGAATAAACTGATTTTATCCCTCTCTGCTCTTTCTGCGATTAGCGGGGTGTGCCATGCAAAAACGCTTCGTGACAAAACGAAACCGAATGTGATTTTTATTTATGCCGATGATCTAGGCAAAGGCATGCTATCTGTTTACGGACAGAAGCATTTCACCACTCCAAACATTGACAAACTGTTTAAGCAGGGCACCTCTTTTACGCATGCCTATGGATGTATGCTTTCGGCGCCGGCCAGAGCCTCTATGCTTACCGGCTATCACGATTGTCAACGAGACAAATGGAATATCAATCCCGGTGCCCAGTTTGTGAATCTCTCAGAAGAGGATGCGATTGCTGCTACCGAGAAAAAAATTGATGCCAACGACCTGTTATTACCTTCCAACGACCTCTATCTGGCACGTGTATTCCAAGAGGCGGGATATAAAACGGCACAAGTCGGAAAACTCGAATGGGGATTTACGGCCTCCCGAAACCAAATGAAAGCACACGGATGGGATTATTTTTACGGATACCTGGATCACGTTCGTTGTCACGGTTATTATCCTCCCTATCTGTTTGAGAACGATTCAATCGTTCGTATCGAGGGGAATACCCGCAAAGATTGTGGAAAAAGTATAGAGAACGAAACACCACAAAGTTATGCCGAGCGATGGAATATGACGGGAAAGAAAGTGTATTCGCAAGACCTTTTTCTAGGAAAGATCCTTCAATTCATCCGCTCTCATAAGGATGAGCCTTTCTTCTTGTATCATCCTACGCAATTGCCGCACGGTCCGGTAGCGATTCCCGAAGTGGATCCTGAAATCGCAAGGAATGAATCGCTGACTCCTATTGAAAAAGAGTATGCTTCAATGGTGAAAATGCTCGACAATCATGTGGGTATCATCATGGCCGAATTGAAAGCGCTTGGTTTGGAGGAAAATACGATGATTGTTTTTGCTTCCGATAATGGTCATGAAATCTATTATTCACAGAAAGGAAGATGTGAAAAGCCATACAAGAACCTGTTGAAGGGATCTTATTTTGACGATTATACCGATAAATATTACAGCGAACCTGCTGGCGATGTATTTAATGGAAATGCAGGCATGGCGGGACTTAAACGCAGTAACCTGGAAGGTGGAGTGTGCATTCCGTTTGCCTTTTATTGGAAAAACAACCTGAAATCCAAACAAACCGACCAGGTGATTTCAAGTTACGATTTGCTTCCGACCATGGCCGATCTGTTGGATGTAGAACTGGAAACGAAGAAAGACGGTCAATCTATTTTGTCGGTTCTACAGAAAGGAAAAAAGTTGCCGACAGACCGCTATGTGGTTTTCGGTTCCAACCTGGGTCCGGCCATCGTGATGAACGATGGATGGAAATTACGTTATTATCGAAAGGAGAAGGTTTTTGAGTTGTATAACCTGAAAAAGGATCCGCGCGAAACGACCAATGTCTTAGAGCAGAACCAAAAGAAAGCGGAACAACTGAAAGCTTTGCTTCTCAAAGAGTGTAAAGGGGATTTAGAGAACGGTGTGAACCGTGTGGGATAAAAATTGACGGTTCAATTTGTTTAATATTTCAGGAAAAAGAAGTTCTTTTACTGCAGAAAAAGGATTCGAACCTATCAATAAAACACCATAAGTACCAAAGAGATGAATTATTCACATTATCTATGGCTTTCAGCCTCCCTTTTACCGGCTCTGATGCCTTCTTCGGCTGTTGCGCAGAAAGCAGAAAAACCAAATATCGTTTTCATCCTGTGTGATGATATGGGATATGGCGATTTAGCATGTTACGGACAGAAATACATCAATACGCCTAATTTGGACAAGATGGCGTCCAACGGAATGCTTTTCACGCAGGCATACGCAGGTAGTCCCGTGAGTGCTCCTTCCCGAGCGACGATGATGACCGGACAACATACCGGGCATACCCACATCCGCGATAATAAAGAGTATTGGAGCGGACAGGTGCAATATGGAATCTGTACGGATTATGCGATTGCCGGACAGGAACCGCTTGATCCGTCTCGTCCCGTGATTCCGGAAATCATGAAACAAAACGGTTACCGTACAGGGCAGTTCGGGAAATGGGCCGGAGGTTATGAAGGTTCGGTTTCTACACCCGATTTACGCGGTATCGATGAATTCTACGGCTACATCTGTCAATATCAGGCACACCTTTATTACCCGAACTTTATGAACCGATACAGTAAAAAGGCCGGAGATAAAGAGGTGATTCGTATGGAGCTGACTGATAATACCCAATACCCGATGTATGGCGAAGGGTATGAGAAAAGAACCCAATATACGGGGGATATGATTCATCAGGCTGCGATGGATTTTATCCGTGACCAGAAAGCAGACGATCCGTTTTATGCTTTGCTGACCTATACGCTGCCACATGCGGAGCTTTACCAACCAAACGACTCGATTCTTCAATATTACGTTCAGAAATTCTCCGACGACTCGAATTATCCCGGTTCCGACGGCAAGAATGCCTACACGAATGGTACTCGTACCGGTGGGGTTGCCGGTTCTCGTTACAATCCAACCTTGAATCGCCATGCGCAATTCGCGGCCATGATTACACGACTTGACGTATATGTTGGTGAAATCATGGATTTGTTAAAAGAGAAAGGTCTGTATGATAATACGGTGATTATCTTTACGAGCGATAACGGACCGCACGAAGAGGGCGGAGCCGATCCAAAATATTTCGGACGCGACGGTAAATTGCGCGGCGTAAAACGAGATGTGTACGAAGGCGGTTTCCGTGTTCCGTTTATCGTGCAGTGGCCCGGTGTGGTAAAGGAAAATTCAGTAAGCGATCACATTTGTGCATTCTGGGACCTAATGCCTACCTTTACCGAAATAGCAGGTGGAAAAATCAGCGATTACGTTCCTCAGACGGATGGTATCTCCTTCCTGCCAACGCTGACAGGAAAGAAAAAGCAGAAAGAACACGAGTTCCTGTATTGGGAGTTCATGGGTAAATATGCTGTT
Source organism: Bacteroidales bacterium (assembly GCA_036655355.1). Taxonomy (GTDB): domain Bacteria; phylum Bacteroidota; class Bacteroidia; order Bacteroidales; family JAUNSR01; genus JAUNSR01. The sequence continues at coordinate 246,325 of JAVVQG010000005.1, read as the reverse complement.
CGTCAAGGTGACTGGAAACTGATCTATAAAAGACAACCTCCTAAATCGAAAGGTGAAAAGAGTGAAATGGGATATGAACTGTATAACCTCAAAACCGATCTTCACGAAGACAATAACCTCATCAATGATCCGAAATACGGTAAGGTGGTAAAACGTCTGCAGAAAATCATGAAAGAACAGCATACGCCTGTTACGACATTTGAAACGAAGAGAAGTACGGCTAATTCATGAGATTAGCAACTAATTCATAAGATTAGCGGAACATTCTCGAGCGTTCCTTCCCTCATTAAAAGCTGATTTTCACCTGGCCGTATATCAATCGGCCGGGTGATAATGAGCCGTTTTCAATTACCTGCCTGTTGAAGAGGTTGTTGGCATTCAGACTCACATTGACTTTATTGGCGAAAAGATGCCATAATTTGACGTCGAGGGTGCCGTAAGCAGCCATCTGTAACGTATTTTTATCATCCAGAAATTGTCGTCCATACTGGACATAAGCTACATTTACCGAGATAATCCTATTGAGCCAGTTCCCACCTGCCGAATATTTGTTTTCAGGAACATAAGGAAGACGCTTCCCTTTGTATTCGTTGCGCATCTTCGCAATCGTACGTGTATAGTTGGCATATAAATTCAATTGATCGGAAATATTGAAATAAGCATCCCCCTCGATTCCCCACAAATCTACTTTCCCCGCATTCCGTTTCTGTAAGAGCGGTTGCTCTTTTTTCCCCATCAGTAAGGTTTCACCGGTATTGTGCGTATAGATGAAGTCCGTTCCATAGGTGTAATAAACAGACGAAGTAAGCGTCAGGAAGTTCCATAGATGAAGGTCGCCTCCCAGCTCAGTCGTAAAGATATGTTCCGGTTTAAGATCCGGATTCGGTGTGATCACCCCCCCGTTAACTGGTCCCATTCGCGTCATATCTTCCAGTGTAGGAGCGCGGAATCCGAGTCCCGAATTGAGAAAGAGCCTGTTATCGGTATTGAAAAGATATTGCAGGGATAGTTTGGGACTGATTGCTACCCACCATTCCGACTTCAATGCTTTTGCGTAAGGTGCGTACACCTCTGTCTGTGAGGCGGGATTCTCTACAAAGAAGCCCCCGTCATAAACGTGTGCCAGATCGAAGCGCAAAGAAGGAATGATCTTCACCCGTTCGAGTCGAATCTCATCTTCCAGCCAACATCCCGTTAAGAAACTCTTCGCACGGTTAATCAGCCGTTCGTTCGTCTGTTGATAATGGTCGCAACCGTTTACAGCTCCCCCTTTTACCTCTATGCCCATTGCCATCAGGTTCCGATCGCCCGGTTCGAAATGCAGGTTCGCCCAGCTTCCCCAATCGCGACTCACTGATTTAACCTGATAAAGCGTACTCTTCTTGGCTCTCCCTTCGGTATAATCGGACTGATTGTAGAATCCCGACACATGCCACACCTTATCCTCTTTTTTCCCTTGATAACGGATTCGGTAGTTTTGCTCCTTCACCTCGTTTTTGAGATCTTTTTGCCCTTTCGAGGGCTCGGTAAAGAAAAACCGAGTCCCGTTTCCGCGTATTCCGTCGTAATAGGAAGCGGTACCTTCAAGGGTGTGATCCGGGGTCAGGTAAATCCCCATTTTCCCTTCGATATTGTATAAATCCAGCGAAGAGGCGATGGTGGTTTCATCACGTTCCGTTTTCGGTGTGGAGTTGTATCCGTTACTTCGGAGGTAGTATCCGTTAACAGAATAATATACCCGCTTCCCACTTCCCCCTAACGCGAGATTCGTACCGAAAGTACCCCTTTCGCCCCACAATGTGAACGCTTCACCCTCTAAAGCGGAGTCATAACGGCGCGAGATTAGATTCAACGTACCTCCCATCGCACTACCACCGTATAAAGAGGAGCCGGGACCTTTCACAATCTCGCTCCTTTCAATCTGCTGCGGATTGATCCGACTTAGGTTTACCCCTCCGGTTGAGGCTTTGTTGGCCGGAACGCCGTCAATGAGAATCAATGTTCGTCCCTGTTCGTTTCCCATTCCACGAATCGATACCACGCTCTTTTTAGAGAAAACGGCAAGGTTGCGGTTCAGCGTTACTCCTGAAACCTGACTCAATACATCGTATACCGAAAGCGCGGGGTTCATGCGATAGCGGAACATGGGCAATACGACCACCCGTTGCGGTATCTGAATTAATTCCTGCGGGATCCGTGTTGCTGTCACCACCACTTCGCGTATGTTGTACAAACGCAGGGAGTCGGTCGAAGCGGTTTCTTCGTCGGCGAAAGCCGAAACCGGAAGCAAAAGCGAAAGAAATAGCAGTGCTGCAGCGCGTGAATTCGGGTTCATCTTTTTTTGTTTTTTATACGATCTGAAATCAATAACAATATAAAATAGATAAAGTTTTGTGACACAATATTTCACAACATGTTTTTTTGATGAATAGTAATTAAAATATTAAAAACAATTGGGAGACTATCTGTGTTATACCGAAACAGCGACCCTTCTTATGGAGGGGCGCAAGAGTCAAAGCAAGAGCCATTAAATAAAAAAGAACGATATGAAGGGATATCTGGATAGAAACAAAGGGATCTTTTGGGTTTTATTGTTCGGAGTCGTATGGGGGTTGGTAGAGGGTAGTCTCGGGTGGTTTGTTCACCTGTTTCACTTGCGGGTATTTACCCCTCTTCTGGTTATAACGGGAATCGGGTGTATGTCACTCGCAGTTGTAAAAACCAATAGTTCGCTCTCCGCATTGAAGGTCGGACTCATTGCGGCGTTGCTTAAGTCAATGAATGTGTTGCTGCTTACCTATGAGCCGTTGTCGTGGGTCTTCTCTCCGGTGGTTCATATACTGCTCGAGAGTGTAGCGGTAACTTTTATCTTCTACCTGTTGCGCGAGGTGGATTTCCGAAAAAAAGGTATTCATGATATACATTAAATAAAACGACTTATGATGACTACGTCGGGTTATAAGGGGTCTCCCTCCAAAGCTTTGTTGGGAACCACTTTGGGATTCTTCTTCGGATCGGCGGCCGTTTCGCTGTTCGGCCCATTCCACGATCTCTTTCAGACACAAATGCAGTTGTCACCTACACAGGTAGGTCTTCTCATTGCGATACCATCGTTAACGGGGTCGTTGCTCCGCATTCCTTTCGGAGCGTGGGTGGATTCCACGGGAGGTAAAAAGCCATTCTTCATCCTACTCCTTTTATCGGTGGTCGGTATGATCGGCATGAGCATCCTGTTGACAGCCACCTATCCGGGAAAAATGGAGGGTATGTTTCCGGTAATTCTATTACTGGGATGTTTGTGCGGATGCGGTATCGCAACGTTCTCTCCGGGAATCGGCCAAAACTCCTATTGGTATTCCAAAGATACCCAGGGGAAGGCGCTCGGCATATTTGGGGGAGCCGGTACGCTGGCACCCGGTATTTTCGCACTCTTATTGAGTGTTACGATGCGCGCCCTCAGTGTTACTCATATTTATTACCTCTGGGCCGTCTTGCTGATTATCGGAACCATTCTATATTTCTTCCTAAGTAGGAACGCCCCTTATTTCCAATTCATAAAGAAAGGGGAAACGGAAGAGGAGAGCAAGGCCGATGCAATGAAAGCGGGAGAGCAGCTTTTCCCGGTGGGAGGTGTGATTAAGAGTCTGGGCGATTCCGCTAAAATCGGGGCTACCTGGTATCTGGTCATTATCTATTTCTGCTCTTTCGGTGGTTTCTTGGCGTTGACAGCTTGGCTACCCACCTTCTGGAACGTCTTTTTTGGGTTGAGTCCCGTGCTCGCCGGGGTACTAGCCGCGCTTTTCTCCATCCTTTCCGCATTGGTTCGTATCCCGAGCGGATCGTGGTCTGACAAGATCGGCGGTATAAAGATGATCGCCTATTCCATGGTTCTTCTTTTTGTTTCGGCGCTTGTAATGGCATTCAGTGAGAACATCGTTCTTTCCATCTTCTGTTTGGCCGTGCTTGCGATTGCGTTGGGTATGTGTAATGCGGCCACCTTCAAACTGGTTCCGCGCTTCATATCCAAGGCGGTTGGTGGCGCATCCGGCTGGGTTGGTGGTTTGGGTGCGTTCGGCGGATTCCTGATTCCGCAGATCATCAGTGTATTCATCGCGAACGAAGGGAAAGTGGGCTACAGACACGGGTTCTGGGTATTTGTTGTGTTGGCTGTCGTAAACGTCCTGATCCTTTATTTCGGCATGGTCATTCCCGAACGACGTAAGGCAAAAGAGGCCGCTGAGCAGCCGGAAAAGAGAGTGGTGACGAAACAACCTTCCGGTCCGACTCCGAAACAAACTTCCGGCAAAACTCCCAAGAATTCCAAGAATCCTTCAAAGTAAACTATCGCTCTAAATCCATATTGGTATGTTAGAAGAAAATAAACACCTGCGTCCTGTCAAAGAACGCACTCCCGACGGCTTTGTGGAGAATGAAGCCAAAGACCGGGAGTGGGAGAAATTTTATGAAGACCGATGGCACCACGATAAAGTTGTTCGTTCAACCCATGGGGTGAACTGTACCGGCTCCTGTTCGTGGCGCATTTTTGTAAAGAATGGTGTGGTAACATGGGAAATGCAGCAAACCGATTATCCCCGTAACCGCCCTTCCATCCCGAACCATGAACCTCGCGGCTGTCCCCGTGGAGCCAGCTACTCGTGGTATCTCTACAACTCGGGACGCGTGAAACACCCGATGATCCGTTCGGCGCTTTATCGGAGTTACCTCGAAAAGAAAAAGAATTTCGGTGATCCGGTTGTGGCGTGGGAAAACCTGATGATGGATGAGGCTGCCCGAAAAGAGTATGTCACTGCCCGCGGATTAGGTGGACTTATCCGCATCACATGGGATGAGGCACTCGAAATCATCGCCGCAGCCAATATCTATACCATTAAAAAATACGGTCCCGACCGCATCGCGGGCTTCTCACCGATTCCCGGATTCTCCATGGTCTCCTATTGCTCCGGTACCCGCTACCTGAGCCTTTTAGGGGGAACCGTACTGAGCTTCTATGATTTCTATTGCGACCTGCCTCCGGCTTCCCCGCAAACCTGGGGGGAACAGACCGACGTGCCCGAAAGTGCCGACTGGTTTACATCCAATTACCTCATGTTGTGGGGATCGAACGTGCCGGTAACACGTACGCCCGATGCTCATTTCATGGTGGAAGGGCGCTATAAAGGTACAAAGGTGGTTATCGTCTCCTCCGATTACAGCGATGCTTCGAAATTTGCCGATACTTGGCTGAGCCCGAAACAAGGTACTGACTCGGCACTCGGAATGGCGATGGGGCATGTGATCCTGAAGGAGTTTTATCAGGATCGTCAGGTGCCGTTCTTTTTGGATTACGTCCGGAAATATTCCAACCTGCCTTTCCTTGTGAAATTGGTTCCCGAAGGGGAGGGTTATGTGAGTGGCCGCATGCTTCGCGCTTCCGATTTTGAGGAGGGGTTGGGAGTCGATTCTCCGCAATGGCGTTTGTTTGTGATGGATCAGGATACCAAAGAGTTGATGTTACCCAACGGTACCATCGGTTCCCGTTGGGATAAGAGCGGTAAATGGAACCTGAAGATGGAGGATATACGCTCGGGAAAAGCGATAAACCCGCTTCTCAGTACGCTCGAAACCCGCGAAGCGGTAGTGGATGTGCAATTTCCCTATTTCGGAGGTGAAGCGTATAAGAACCCTTATTATGCCGCAAACGGCAATGAAACAGTTCTCACGCGTAAGGTGCCCGTGATCCGGGTGAAAATCAAAGGGGAGGAGGTTTGGTGTACCACCGCCTTCGACCTGTTGATGGCGAATTACGGTATCGACCGTGGTCTCGATGATCCGAACGTGGCGAAAAGCTTTGATGATAACCTTCCGTTTACGCCGGCCTGGCAGGAATCCATTACGGGTGTGCCGCGTCAGGAAGCGATCTCCATCGCACGTCAATTCGCCCAAAATGCAGCCGAGAACAACGGCTCATCCATGATCATCATCGGTGCAGGCGTCAATCAATGGTTTAATACGGACATGACGTACCGTGCCGTGATCAATATGCTGGTTTTGTGCGGATGTGTGGGACAATCGGGTGGCGGATGGTCGCATTACGTGGGACAGGAAAAGATCCGTCCGTTGGCAGGATGGGGAACGCTCGCCTTTGCCAACGACTGGGTGCGTCCGTGTCGTCAGATGAATGCCACCAACTATTTCTATCAGCACACAGACCAATGGCGCTATGAGAAGGTGATGATGAAAGACCTGTTGGCAACTACTGCCAATCAAGAGAATTGGAAGGGAATGACCTTGGTGGATTCGGTGGTGAAGGCACAACGTTTGGGCTGGACACCGGTTGCTCCGGGTTTGAATGTAAATACCCTGAAGATTGCCGAAATGGCACAAAAGCAGGGAAAGACGCCGCAAGAGTGGCTCACCGACAAATTGGGAAAAGGGGAAGTGAAGTTCGCGACCGAAGATGTGGATGCTCCTGAAAACTGGCCGCGCAACCTCTTCATATGGCGATCCAATCTGATCGGCTGTAGCGGAAAGGGGATGGAATATTTCATGAAACATCTGCTGGGTACCCAGAACGGTGTTTTAGGTGAGAACATAGAGGAACTTAACTTGCCGCTGCCGAAAGATGTGGTGTGGCACAAGGATGCGCCCGAAGGAAAACTGGACCTCATGGTGACGGTGGATTACCGCATGACCACCTCTTCGCTCCATTCGGATATCGTTTTGCCTGCGGCTACCTGGTATGAGCGCAACGATGTGAACACCACGGATATGCACCAATTCATACATCCGTTCTCTCAAGCCGTCGATCCCGTCTGGGAAGCTCGGAACGATTGGGATTTCTTTAAGGATCTTTCGTGGATGCTCTCCAAATTGAGTGTAGGTCATCTGGGTGTGGAACAGGATATGATGGTACAGCCTTGGATGCACGATTCTCCGGGCGAAATCTCCGAACCGATCGATGTGGAGGACTGGAAAGAGTTGGGCATTAATCCCACGCCGGGCAAAGACATGCCGAATCTGGTGATGGTGGAACGTAATTACCCGCAACTTTATTACCAATATACCGCACTTGGTCCGTTGCTCTCTACCAAAGGTAACGGCACGAAGGGTATTCATTGGGATTCGAAAAGTGAAGTGGCGTATCTGGGTAAACACAACTACCTGGTGGAGGAGGATTGCATCGCCAAAGGATTGCCGAGAATCCAAACCGACATCAACGGGGTGAATACCATCCTGACCCTCTCTCCCGAAACAAACGGCGAGGTGGGTCGTAAATCGTGGGAGGATCTGAAAAAGAAAAGCGGCATCGACCTTTCTCACCTGTCGTCCGGACATTTTGCGGATCACATCACGTTCCAGGATATCGAGCGACAACCGCGCCGCTCCTTTACATCGCCTTGCTGGAGCGGAGTGGACAATGAGGAGATCAACTACAATGCCAGTTACATCAATGTGCACGGCCAAATCCCGTGGCGTACATTGAGCGGAAGACAGGAAATCTATCAAGACCATCCGTGGATGATTGATTTCGGCGAGGCGTTGGTGACGTATAAACCGCCGTTGATTACCCGCGCTGTAGCCGCGTTGCTGGAGAAGGTTCCCGACAAGAGTAAAGTGCTTGCTATCGCATTGCCGACACCGCATAACAAATGGACCATCCATTCCATGTGGTCGGACAATCTGCTCATGCTGACACTGGGTCGCGGGGGTCCCGTTGTTTGGATCAGCGAAAAGGATGCCCGGAAACTCAATATCTCAGACAATGACTGGATCGAGATGTATAACGATAACGGGGCAACGATGGCACGTGCGGTGATTTCGCAACGAATGCCGGAAGGACTGGGCTTCCTGTACCACAACCAGGAACGAACGGTGAATATGCCCGTATCACCGATCACCGGACATCGCGGCGGTATTCATAACTCCATCGCTAAATTATGTCCCAAGCCGACCCATCAGATCGGCGGCTATGCCAACCTTTCGTACAGCATGAATTATTACGGAAGCATCGGAGCCAATCGCGACGAGATCGTCCTGATCCGCAAGGTGGATCGGGTGGAGTGGCAGTCGGAGGAGGAGCCGCTTAAGCCTTGAAAAGATGATGTAATAAATAGACGATATACACATGAATATAAAAGCTCAGATATGTATGGTTCTGAACCTCGATAAATGTATCGGTTGCCATACGTGCTCGGTTACTTGTAAAAATGTTTGGACCACGCGACCCGGTATTGAATACACCTGGTTTAATAATGTGGAAACCAAACCGGGGGTAGGTTATCCGAAAGAGTGGGAGAACCAGTCGAAGTACAAAGGGGGGTGGAAACTAGATCGCGACCGCCTGGTGCCACTGCAAGGGGGTAAGGTACACACGCTGCTTACCATCTTTGCAAACCCCAACATGCCCTCCATTGACGACTATTATGAACCGTTCACCTTCAATTTTTCCGTACTCCGGAAACCGGTGAAGTTTACCACACCTCCCACTGCGCGCCCCTATTCCATTCTTACGGGAAAACTGATGGAGGACGTGAAGGCGGGACCGAATTGGGACGATGACTTGGGCGGTCCTTTCGAGAACCGACTGAAGGATCAGAACTTGAAAGATGTGCCTTTCCAGTCGTATGATGAATTTGAGAAGACATTTATGTTTTACGTGCCCCGATTGTGTGAGCATTGTCTCAATCCGACCTGTGTGGCGGCATGTCCCTCCGGTGCGATCTATAAACGGGAGGAAGACGGCATCGTGCTGATTGATGAAGATGCATGTCGCGGATGGCGCGAATGCGTAAGCGGATGTCCCTTTAAAAAGACCTATTTCAACTGGACGCGCAAACGTTCCGAAAAATGTACGTTCTGTTATCCGCGAATCCAAAACGGACAGCCTACGGTTTGTTCCGAAACGTGTGTGGGACGTATCCGTTACATCGGCGTCATGCTGTATGATCAAGACAAGATCAAGGAGTATGCATCGGCACCGAATGAAACCGATCTCTACCCGAAACAGTTGGAGATGTTTCTGAATCCGCACGATCCTGCCGTTCAGGAGGAAGCGTTGAAACAGGGTATTTCGCATGAATTTCTGGAGGCAGCCAAACATTCGCCCGTCTATAAGATGATGGTGGAGTGGAAAATCGCCTTCCCGTTGCATCCTGAATACCGCACGTTGCCGATGACGTGGTATATTCCCACTTTGTCTCCGTTTAAGGAAGACAACTTTAAGGTAAATCCCGATTCAATGCTACCGGATGTCGACACCATGCGTATTCCTGTGAAATACCAGGCCAACATGTTCACTGCCGGCGATGAGGCTCCAATCCGCCTTGCCCTGCAAAAAATGGTGGTACTTCGTAACCGGATGCGCGAAGTGCGTAAAGCCGGTCATACGCTCGAACCGATTCCTGCAGAGTTGGGTATGACGGATCCGCAACTTGCCGAGATGTACCAATACTTGGCGATCGCTCCAATGGAACAGCGCTATGTGATTCCGTCACGGCGGGTGGATCATGCCGACGATCCGTTTGCGATGCGCTCGGAATCGGGCTTCCCTAAAATATTCGGTAAGACAAAACCTAAAAATCTTTTTGGAGGAATGTAACATGCTAAAGAGTTATAAGATATTATCATTGCTATTGGACTATCCTACCAAAGAAACGCAGGAGTTGTTGCCATTGGTGATGCCTTACTTAGAGGAGGAGAAATTGCTGAATAAATCCTCATTGAGGGATATGCGGCGATTTGTGGATATTGTCAGAAAACTTGACCTGTTGGACTGGCAGGAGATTTATACCAAAGAGTTTGACTACGCCTCCTCCTCTTCGCTTTATTTGTTCGATCAGGTTTACGGTGATTCGAAACGCAGGGGAATGGCGATGGTGGACCTGAAACAACTCTACGCATCCGAAGGGATGGAGATCGCAACAGGCGAATTGCCCGATTACCTACCCGTGTTGCTCGAATTTATCGCTTCTACCCAATCGCCCGAGAAAGGCGCCGATCTGTTGGCAGAGGCGATCAATATCCTGAAGAAGATAGAGGGAGTACTCCGTAAAGGCGATTGTTTCTATCATTACCTTTTTACCGGATTGGTTTATCTGGCTTCAACCGGGAACGCCAAGCCGCTGACGGAAGAGGAGCGGGTGGAACTGGAACGAATGCATGCCTGTGAAACCTGCTTCTTCAAGCAGCAAGCTGAAATGGCAGAAGAGGGGGTCACAGCGGAAAAATATGAACTATAAAAGCGGAGGGACAGATGAACTACTGGAATAGTTTTCTCTTTAATTATTTGCCTCATATCGCGGTGTTGCTGCTGATATTCGGTGTAATAGGACGTTTGGTTTTTTGGAACAAATCGATTCATGCCAAATCAACACAGCTGTTGCAGGATGACAAGACACTCCGTTACTCCTTGATGTTTTTTCATTGGGGAATCGTATTTGTGTTGTTGGGGCATTTTCTGGGACTCTTTACGCCACGTTGGATGTATGAATGGCTGATGTCAGTCGAAACCAAACGTTGGCTTGCCATCATCATGGGATCCTTCTTTGGCTTGTGTGCGTTTTTCGGTATGGTGGGGCTATTCATCCGCAGGCAGAAGCATGAACGGATCAAAATCAACAGCAGTTGGGGCGATATCGCCATAGAGATTATTCTGATGGTTCAGATCTTTCTTGGGTTGGCTTCCACTACGAAGACTTTCTTCTCACCGATTGAAAATTACCTTTTATTCGATACCTGGGCGCAGGCGGTCATCACGTTCCAACCCAAAGCGGGAGCCATCATCCTGGAGATGCCCTGGATCTACAAGGTGCATATCATTTGCGGCTGTTTGATCTTCATCATCTTCCCATATTCCAAATTGATGCACTTCTTTGTTACGCCGCTCCAATACATTTGGCGTAAATCCACGCAGTTGGTGTGGAGCCGGAAAACAGCGCGTTGATTTAGGGAAAACCGGACGCGGATTTAGGGAAAACTCGGCCGATTTAAATCCAGATTGATAATTCGAAAATCCCAATCCGGGCTCATGTTTATAAATTGCACGAGACAGGAGGATCGTATTCCGATTCGTAATTCAAAATTTAGGGATTCTGCCAGACGAATGATCGGGTAGAATCCTTTTTTTTGTAGCTCTAGGTTTCCCACTTCGTCCAGCCAGATTATTTTCTGTGGATTATTATTCGTTGCTTTCAAGACAAAACGATACGCTTCTTCAAAAACGGAATCGTCAAAGATGTATTTGCCGCAAACACTTCCTTTCTCATCACGCCCATTCCCATCACTTAAACTCGCTGTTTCACGCAACGAACACAACGTGCGAAGGATTCCTCCAGGCTCTAAAAGCAGGTCGTATCCCGTGTGTTCTCCCTTAACGAATCTTTTCAATGAGAACAAGGCCGTTCCTTCAGGCTGTTGTAAGTACCAATCCCGCAGGTATGAACTTTTGCCCCTGTTTCGACTACCCGTAACGAATGTAATCATATCGGTTTACTGTTTTTATTTCTCAAATTTATGAATATGTATTTGTAAAGCAAGGGGATGGGGAAGAGATGTTGTGCGAATAAATGCATCTGTTTTCGGGGTTAACTGTAACTCCTTTTACAAATGAATGAAGGTCCTTTTTTTATGTTAAGCCGCCTATTTTGTATAATGATTTAAACTTTTACGAAATTTTATTGAAACACATCGCCTCTTATTTTGCATCGAATTTAAATCGAAGCATTAAAAGATTATGAAGAAAACTTATGCTGCAAGAAGGGTATGTATCCCGATCTTGACAAGCTGTATGTTATTGGGAAGTGTCGATTCGTTACAGGCAACTCCCGCAGGAGAACTGAGTTCGATCCAGTCACAGATGATTAAAGGCACCGTGTGTGATGTGCAGGGAGAACCTCTGATCGGTGTCAATGTGGTTTTAAAGGATTCTAATCTGGGTGTAATTACCGATATAGACGGGAATTTCAACCTACCCGCCTCCAAAGGCGACCTTCTGATTATCTCTTACATCGGATATCAGACGTTAGAGATAACGGTGGGAGATGAAAGACAACTGAAAATCGAACTCAAAGAGAACTCAAAAGCGCTTGATGAGGTAGTGGTGGTTGGTTACGGAACTCAAAAAAAAGTAAATCTTACCGGTGCTGTCGAACAAGTGGGAAGCGAGGTATTTGAAAACCGGGCAGTCACCAACGTATCGCAAGGGTTGGTGGGTGCGATTCCCAATCTCAATATTAATTTGCTCGACGGGAAACCCACACAGTCGCCTTCGTTCAATGTACGCGGAACCACATCGATCGGACAAGGGGGAAGTGCGTTGGTGTTGATCGATGGAGTAGAAGGTGATCCGGCGTTACTCAATCCGAACGATATAGAGAGTGTCTCCGTCTTAAAGGATGCCGCTTCGGCTTCAATCTACGGAGCTCGTGCCGCTTTCGGTGTCATTCTTATCTCAACGAAAAATCCTGAAAAGGGAAAAACGTCCATAACTTATTCCGCGAACTTTACACGAAAGGCACCTACCACTACTCCCGATTACGTGACCGACGGTTACATCTGGGCAAAGCATTTCGCGGAATCTTATAGTGCTTGGAATGATTATAATAATTTCCCGACCAAAGTGAATAAGACCTTGGCTTTTTCACCCGAATACCTTGAAGAGCTCAAAAGGAGATCTGAAGACCCTTCGCTTCCGCGTTATGAGGTGGATCTCCAATCGGGCGAGTATGTGTATTACGATAACACGGATTGGTATGCGGAACTTTTGAAGAAGAGTACTTTCGCTCAAGAGCACAATGTATCCGTTTCAGGAGGTAATCAGACCGCGTCCTTCTACGTGACGGGCCGATACAACAGTCAAGAGGGGCTGTATCGATATAATTCGGACGATTACAATATGTTTAATCTCCGTGCCAAAGGAAATGTTCAGGTATACGATTGGCTTCGTTTCGATAACAATACCGAATTTTCTCAGATGAAATACCACAATCCGATCAACGTAGGCGAAGGGGGTGGAATCTGGAGGAACATCGCAGATGAAGGTCATCCGCTGGCACCGATGTTTAATCCGGATGGAACGCTGACGCACTCGGCTGCCTATACGGTGGGCGATTTCTGGTATGGCAAAAACGGTCAGGATACGAAGAAACGGGTTGTGAAAAATAAGGCCGCCTTTACAGCTGATGTCCTAAAGAAAAACCTCTCGGTAAAAGCCGATTTTACGTTCCAACTTACGGATAAAGATGAAAAACAGATTCGTGTACCCGTTCCCTATTCCAGAACGCCTGGCATCGTATCTTATACCGGGAGTGACAAAAATGATATCCAATTAGATAATCAGACCACGAATTACCTGGCAACGAACATCTATGCGGATTATAAAACTACGTTCAACGAGCGTCATAACCTGAATGTGATTGCAGGATATAACTATGAGCAGTCAATCTGGGAACGATCAAAAGTGCTTCGCAACGGCCTGATTTTTGAGGATGCTTCAGATATCAATATGGCCTTGGGACAAGGGATAACCACCACGGGAGGATATCAGAAATGGCGTATCGCAGGGGGATTTTTCCGTGTAAATTACAATTACAAAGAACGTTACCTTTTGGAAGTGAATGGTCGCTATGACGGCTCATCGAAATTCCCTACAAATCAGCAATATGCTTTTTTCCCCTCCGTTTCTGCCGGTTGGCGTGTTTCGGAGGAAGCCTTCTGGAAAGTAGCACCACAATTGCTGTCTGACCTGAAACTACGTGCTTCTTACGGTTCTCTCGGAAACGGGAATATCTCTCCTTACTCTTTTACGGAAAACTTTACAATCAGTCAGTCCGGGATGCTGTTGAACGGTATTCTACCGCAGTATACCTCGCAACCGAATGTGATTCCGAGCGGTCTTACCTGGGAAACGGCAACCACATCGAACTTCGGTATCGATCTGGGCGCATTCAATGGCCGTTTACGTATGAACGGGGATTTCTATATCCGCGATACCCGCGATATGTTCACACCCGGAAAAACATTGCCGGCAATTTTTGGCGCGTCAGTACCGAAAGGCAATTATGCCGATTTGCGTACCACGGGTTGGGAACTTTCGGTGAGTTGGAAAGAGCGTACGAATCTTGCTTCTAAACCCCTTGTTTATCAAGTGAGTTTCAATTTGGCGGATAGTCAATCGGAAATAACCAAATATAACAATCCTGACAAGAAACTCAGTGATTATTATGAAGGGATGAAGATCGGGGAGATTTGGGGGTATGAAACGATGGGCTTCTTTCAGACAGAAGAAGAGATAAAAAATGCTCCTTCACAGAATAAAATTGCCAACAGTAGTGGTAAAAAACTATTGCCGGGTGATATCCGATTTGCCGACCTGAATAACGACAATGAAATTTCAGAAGGATTGAATCGAGTGGGTAATTCGGGCGATAAGAGAATTATCGGTAATTCGAGCGCGCGTTACACTTTTGGAATCAACCTGTCGGGTGAATGGAACGGAATCTCTCTTTCGGCCTTCTTTCAGGGAGTTGGAAAACAAGACTGGTGGCCCGGAGCGGAATCAAAATTCTGGGGACAATACAACAGACCCTATAACGATTTGCCTTCTTGGCATGTCGGCAATATGTGGAATGAAGAGAATCAAGACGCTTACCTTCCTCGCTTACGCGGATATGTGGCTTCCGGAAGCGATCGTGAGTTGAATGTACCCCAAACCAAATATTTGCAGAATGCCGCCTATGTGCGGTTGAAAAATCTACAGCTCGGCTATACGATTCCTGCTTCTCTGACACGTAAGGCGGCTATGGAACGCGTATATCTATATGTATCGGGCGAAAATCTATGGACTTACTCGCCGATGTATAAGATCAGCCGGGATACCGATGTGTCTGCGATCTATGGATCAGACCGCGATGTAACCAGCGGTACGAGTGGTAACGGTTACAATTACCCGTTGTTAAACAGTCTGTCTGTAGGCGTGGCTGTGACTTTCTGATCTTGATGTTAAAAATAAACGATATACAAATGAAAAAAATAATTTTCCCCCTCTTCTCTCTAGCTCTGTTCGCTTCTTGTCAACTCAATGAATTACCTGAAGATATGGCTTCAAATCAGTCGGTATTCGGTAGTGAGAAAGGACTGGAACTGTACTCCAACTCTTTTTATAAGTTATTACCGGGAGCAGAATCGGTTTTTCTGGGGGATAATATGTCCGATTATGTATCTCGGACGAATGTTCCCTCCTTTATTGGAGAAAACACCTATAGCGCGGTAGACGGATCCGGCTGGAGCTGGAGCGACCTCAGAAACATCAACTACTTTTTGGAAAACCTCCCGGATGCCAAAGTGAGTGCCGATGTGAAAAATAACTATACCGCTCTGGCACGTTTTTTTAGAGCGTTATTCTATTTTGAGAAAGTGAAGCGATTCGGAGATGTACCTTGGGTTAACCGGACGCTTTCGATGGACGATGAGTTGTTGTATGCCGGTCGCGATCCGCGTCATGTTGTGATGGATTCGGTTCTTGCCGACATTGATTTCGCATGCAAGCACATCGCAAGAACAAAAGACGACTCCCGAAGTCTCATAACCCGCGATATCGCATTGGGTTATAAATCGAGAATCTGTCTTTTCGAAGGGACTTTCCGTAAATACCATCATGTACAGTCGGACTCACGCGCTTGGTTATTGCAAAGTGTGGAGGCGTCTCAGGCGATTATTGATAACGCAACATATACGC
Organism: Bacteroidales bacterium; assembly: GCA_036655355.1. GTDB lineage: Bacteria > Bacteroidota > Bacteroidia > Bacteroidales > JAUNSR01 > JAUNSR01. The sequence goes on along the minus strand of JAVVQG010000005.1, from coordinate 230,592 downwards.
TGTACGAAGAAAAAGGCTCTATTGCTTCTTATCGTGAATTATTCATCAGTAAAAAGCCGGTGAAGTCTGAAATCATGTTGGCTTATGTCTGTGATGCGGCGTTGAATGTGACAACCGCAGCTAACAGACGATACAACAGTCCGACGTACGGCGACCGTCCAAGTCTTACCCGTCGTTTTGTAAATACCTATCTCAAAACAGACGGAACTCCGTTTACCGACTTACCCGGATATGAAACGATCTCTTTCGGGGAGGAAGTGAAAGAGCGCGACCACCGTTTGCAACAGACCATACGTCTGGGGGATTATAAAAGAACAGCGAACGGTGTACCATTCAATGCGGCACCCGATTTTCTGATCACCTCTACCGGATATCAACCGATAAAATGGTCGTTTGACGAATCGCTTCCCTACGATAACGAGAGCTTGAACGATAATTCGATTTCGATTCTGCGATATGCCGAAATTCTTTTGAATTATGCCGAGGCGAAAGCTGAATTGGGTTCTTTGACAGATAATGACTGGAGCAAGAGTATTGGTGCTTTGCGTCGCAGAGCCGGAATAACCGGAGGAACGGAGCAAATTCCGAACCGAATCGATCCGTATCTTCAGAAAAATTTCTATCCGAATGTGACGGATGCCGCCATTCTTGAAATTCGTCGCGAACGAGCGATTGAACTCGCATTGGAAGGTTTCCGTTTTCACGATTTGATTCGATGGAGAGCCGGGGAATTGATGGAAGCCCCATTTAACGGAATCTATGTGCCTGCATTAAATGTAGCGATTGATCTGAATCAAGATGGAAAAGGGGATGTGCGTTTCTATCAGGGAGAGAAACCTGTAACAATCAGCGGAGTCATAGACATTGATGTCTCTCAGGGTAAGAATTACTCACTTTCGCACGGAACCAGTGGAGAGCTAAATTGGAATCCCGGTATCAGAAGTTGGGAGGAGAAAAAATATTTCTATCCCATTCCGGAAAAAGACCGATTGGAAAATGAGAATCTTGGACAGAATCCTGGATGGTAAGGCGCCTATATTATGCCCTCTTCAATTTTGAAGAGGGCTTTTTTCTTGCCAAGCGCATTCGGAGAATCACTTTCTCACTTCTTCTAATTTAGCGGTTAACGCACGTACCTTATCCGGGTGTTTTTCTGCAAGGTTTGTTTGTTGAGCGACATCGTTCTTGAGGTCATATAGTTCGGCAGGGAACACTTTACCCTGTCTGTTTGTATAAGAAGGAATGCAGGCCCAATCGCCCTCTTTAATCCAAATACTCTTTCCATATCCTTCCAAAACGAGACGTTCTCGCCCTTTCGGAGAGGAGCCGATAAGAGCTTCTGCTACATTTTCGCCATCGGGTGTTTGATAATCCTTATTTAATAAAGCGGCAAAACTTTGGGTGAAATCCATTTGAGCGATCAGTGCTTCCGAAGTTTGGCCTGCCTGAATGTGTCCCGGCCAACGTACCAGCATCGGAACACAGGTTCCTCCCTCATAAGGAGCGGTTTTCCATCCGCGGTAGGGTCCCGCCGGACGGTGATCGCCGTTGCGTTCAACCGCTTCATCTTTGTAGCCGTCATCCAAAACCGGACCATTATCACTGGTAAGAATCACCAACGTATTTTTAGTCAATCCCAGTTCATCCAAATGTTTTAAGAATTGCTCAACACACCAGTCGGCTTCAAGAATCACATCTCCGCGTGGACCTAACTGCGATTTGCCTGCAAATTTTTCATTGGGCAAACGGGGGACGTGTGGTTGGTGCAATGCATAATAGAGGAAGAAAGGTTCTTTCTGATGATCGGAAACAAAGTTTTTAGCTTCATCAAGAAAAACCTCATACATCGTTTCATCTTCCCAAAGGGCTGACTTTCCACCTTTCATATATCCGATACGCGGAATCCCGTTTGTGATAGACATGTTATGTCCTACACTTGGATGCATTCTCAGCAGTTCGGGATTCTCTTTCCCGGTTGGTTCACCCGGAAAATTATTCTTATAACTCACTTCGATCGGATCATTGGGGTCTAGGTTTACCACGGATCCGTTTTTTACATAAACCGTAGGCACGCGGTCATTGGTTGCTGCCATGATGTAAGAGTAGTCAAAACCGATCTGGTTGGGAGAGGGTGTAATCGGTTCATTCCAATTCATATTTCCATTCCCCAGCCCGAGATGCCATTTCCCCACTACCCCCGTAGCATACCCGGCCGATTTCAACATCGCGGGAAGCGTATTCATCTTTTCGGTGATCAGCATCGGAGCATCTCCCGGTAAGATTGCTGCTCCTACCCGAAAAGGATACATTCCGGTCAGCATCGCGAATCGGCTGGGAGTACTTGTAGCCGATGATGCATGTCCGTTTAGGTGTTGTAATCCCTCTTTTGCCAAACGATCCATTCCCGGTGTCTGAATTCGTTTCGCACCATAGCAACTGAGGTCGCCGAAGCCGAGATCGTCAGCCATGATGATAATGATGTTTGGTCTTTTTTCCGGTTCAGCTCCGTGAGCGAACGTTGAGATGGAGGTCAAAAGCGTTAAGGTTGGTAAGATTCCGTGTTTTGAGAGGTTCATAGGCTGAAGGTTTTGTTTTTTGTGGAACAACAAACCACCCCTTAGAGATTCAAAAGAACCTCTAAGGGGTGATATTTTTATTTATTCCTTATGGATTAATTACTACTTGGATTCTGAGTAAGCGGACTGCCATAGGCATTGATCGCCGATTGTGGAATGTAATAAACCACACGGTAGTCTTTTGCACTTACCTCTTCGGATATATTGTGCGGGCCCGGATATAGTCGGGTTAAGGATTTACCGTTACGGTACACATCATAACTACGTTCGGCCTGATATGCCAATTCCAATTGGCGTTCTTTGTCAATCAACTCATGACCGGTAGCGGCATCTAATGTAGCATATCCTTCACCCGGTAGTGAGCGTTCGCGAATCAGATTCAATGCTTCAAGAGCAGTTCCCATATCTCCTTTTTTATACGCGGCTTCTGCTTTGTTTAGATAAACCTCCGCCAAGCGCGAAATAATCGGTGAATGCAGGTGCGATTCTTCAGTCTCACGAGAACATTTCGAGATGTAAAACATCGGATATACACGGTTTAGCTTCATCATTTTGTCGATCACTCCGGTATAGGTATTGCCATCTGAATAATTGATTGAATAGATGCCCTGTTCTTCATTAACGGGCGTCAGTTCATAATAGGTACGGTCATATTTCGATGTATTCTCATTTAAGACCGTTTCCCAGCACTCGACCTTCTCATCTGTAATTCGAACGGAATCTTGAACGTAATTCATATTTGATAGCGTACCGTTCGTGTAGAAGTTCCGGATGAATCTGAACACTTTGGTATTACTTGCGTACTGAGGCTCGATAAAAGCGGCACGGGCATCTGTGATTTTGTTGTTAGCCCAGTCGTTGCGACCTGTTTCATCCAATAGGCTGATGTATTTTGCGCTGGCATACATTTCACCCCAGCCCATTCCGCCGATATTGCCATACATACCACCAATTCCGTAATAATGATCAAAGCCTGAGAATTCGGACGCGACACGTTTTACGGCAAAGATGGTTTCTTTATTTTGTTCCGGAGCAAAGGAGTTGTATTTCATGAAATCTGCACGCGCCAGTAGTGAGAATTTTCCAGATTCAATCACTTTATCTGCATATTCAATACATTTTGAAGCGTATTCAGAGTTTGGATTCTCATAGGTGCCGCTCATGTAGAGGTAAATGCGCGATAATATCGCCTGTGCCGCTTCACGTGTCCCATAAATCGAACTGTTTTCCTGAGTCAGTAGCATTTCTGCTTTTTCAAGATCGGCAATGGCTTGGGCATAGGTGTCTTTCACGGAAGATCGATCCGGTAACTTCGCATTAATCGGATCATCCGGCGTACCATTCACGATGGGTACCCCAAGATTGGTTTCGGGACTTTGGTAATAAGGACGACCGTAGGCGCGACAGAGGTAGAAATACATGAGCCCGCGCAGGAAATAACACTCACCCAATTTTTGGTCGATTTCCTCACTTTTACCCTCCGGAACCATATTCAGTATATTTGAGGACTGGGCGATAATCTTATAACTGTTATCCCAAAATGTCTGTAACCGTCCGTTATTCGGAGTTCGAGAATAGGAGATGAACTCGTAGAAAGAGTCGGTAGAAGTACCGCGAATCATCATATTGTCTCCCGCATATTCTCCACAGCGGTGCATTACATCGGACCACCCTTTCAATTGGGCGTAACATCCGTTCAATAATCCCTCAAGTGAGGCCTCCGGATCGGAAACGATTGTCTCAGCCGGCATACTTCCATAAGGAAACCGGTCAATATCGCAAGCTGTAAAGCAACAACTCGCGGCGAAAAATAAAGAAGCTATCTTTTTCATGCGTTTTCTTGATTAAAGGGTAATATTAATACCAAACATAAATTTACGGGTAGAAGGATATACGGTAGTAGTTGTACCGATGATTCTTCCGTCTACCGGCGGAATCTCAGGATCCACTCCCGAATAATTAGTTATTGTGAATAAGTTCTCACCCGAGAAGAAAAGACGCAGGTTTTTCACATAATATTGTGGTAAAGCAAGGTTGTATCCTACAGTCAGACTTCTCATTTTTAAATAGTCGCCATCCTCGAGGTAGCGTGACGAACATTTGTTGGAATTGGATTTGTTATTGTATGCCGCTACCGGATGTGTAGCGATATCGCCCGGTTTTTCCCAACGAGTCCAGCCATCTTGTAATCTCATCTGATTACGGTCTGAATAAGCACCGTCTGAATCATATTCCTGTCTTGTATAGTTGTAGATTTTGCCACCTACCGAGTAGCCGAATACTGCAGACAAATCAAAGTTCTTATACGTTAGGTTTGTAGAGAATCCCCCAAAGAAGTCGGGCGTATAAGCTCCGCAAGTTACTTCGTCAGCCTCAGCATATTTTGAGGTGGTTTCTCTTGTTTTGTTGCCGTTTGCATCGGTTACGGTTTTATACCAAAGAGGGGATCCGTTTTCCACATCTACACCTGCCCATTCGCGCAAATACCACGTATCCGCATCCAACCCTTTACGAAGTAATCGCCCTGCTGAACCGGCAATTCCACTGCCATCTGATACGATCATCTGATCTTTTCCGCTGTATAGTTTCTGCACCTTGTTACGATTCAGACCGATATTGGCATCGACAGTCCAGAATAAATCCTTCCGAGCGATGATATCGCCGCTTACGGCTATTTCGAAACCTTTATTGCTCACTTCTCCTACATTTTGCCAGATAGAAGTTACTCCGGTCACACCCGACACGGGAACCTGATAAAGCAGGTTTGAGGTTCTTTTGTCGTAGTAATCGGCAGTAATACGCAAACGGTTGAATGCAGCAAAATCAACCCCTATACCGGTCGTATAGGTCTTCTCCCACGTTAGGTCTCTGTTCCCGATTTGAGAAATTAATGCACCTGAATTTTCGTTGTAACTCTGTGATACGGAGTATAGGTCGTATTGAGGATACAACGATGTAGGTCTGTTTCCGACAGAACCGTAAGAGGCACGCAATTTTAATTGGTCAACCCATTCTGCCTGGAAAAAAGCTTCGCGGTTGATGTTCCAACCTCCACTTACGGAGAAGAAATTTCCATATTTTTGATTATCACCGAAGTTTGATGCTCCGTCTCGGCGAAGAGAGAGTTGAGCCATGTATTTGCTGTCGTACATGTAATTCCCATTGAACAATACTGACTGAACAGCCCATTCATTCTTACTTCCGCCTACTTTCTCGGGAACAGCCGTAACATCAAGCACTTCGAATCCGGGAATAAGTCCCGTTCCTTGAGCCATGATCGCTTTCGCACTGTAATCGTTGAATTCATAAGCCACCAAGGCATTCACCGAATGTTTGTCAAATGATTTGTTGAAACGAAGGATTTGGTTGGTATAGCGGCGTTCCATCGTGCTTTGATATTCATACAAACGCCCTTTCACACCCATCGCACTTGATGAACGCGGGTCGGAATAGGTATTCGTAGAAGCACTTTGAAATTTGAAGTTGTTTACTGAAGAGAAAGTCAACCAATCCGTGAATTTCACATCAAAGTCAAAATTCCCCATAAATTCATAGTTGAGAGATGCTCCGTGATTCCATTGCAAATCATACATGTAATTCGTACTGTTGCTGTTCACCCAAAGCGGCGAATAATGAGGAACGATATTTCCGTCTTCATCATAAGGGGAGTCCCACGGCAAATTCGAATACATGGAACTAACCGAATACTGTGCGTCATCGATGTCTCTTCTGGATGCGGCAATCAACGGCTTCAATGTCAACCACTCATATGGTTTGTATGAAACATTGAAACGGGTGTTGAAACGACGGAAGTCATATCCTTTTACAGCCCCGCTTTCATCGTACATCCCCAAAGAGATGAACGTACTCATTTTTTCGGTTCCTCCGGCAATCGATACATTATAATCCTGAGCGAAACCATTCTTTGTGGCATGATCCCACCAACTGAAATTGCTATTTCGAAGTTCTTCGTTCCATCGCGGGAATGAGACTTGGTCAACATTAGAGAAATTACTATACAAATCGTATAATTCGGCACCGTTCATCACCTTGAGATTTCCGGAATTAAGCTGCGTGATCCCCAGTTTTACCGAAGCATTAATTGTGGCTTCTCCCATACGCCCTTTCTTCGTCGTTACCACGATTACGCCGTTTGCTCCTTGAGATCCATAGATTGCGGTAGAGGCCGCATCTTTTAGGATAGTCATGGTTTCGATATCGGCAGGATTCAAGGCTCCCGATCCGCTACCCACAATCACCCCGTCGATCACCCAAAGTGGGTCGGTACTACCGTTGATTGTTGATTTCCCGCGAATGATGATTGATCCGGTAGAGCCGGGTTGTCCTGAACCGGGAGAAACATATACACCCGGTGCCTTTCCGTTGAGCATATTTTCAACAGAAGGAGTGGTGATGTCGGTTAATTTTTCTTTTTTAATGCTCTGCATGGAGCCTGTAAGACTTTCTTTTTTCTGAGAACTGTATCCTACAACGATAACTTCTTCGAGGTTCTGATTGTCTTCAGCAAGTTTAATATTCAGCTTGTTTCCGGTTGGTTTGATTGTTTGTCGGATGTAGCCGATAGAGGAAATTACCAGATTGCCATTCTGAGGAACCTCGAGGGTGAAGTTTCCGTCAAAATCAGTTACCGTACCGATGGTGGTACCCTCTACAATAACATTCGCTCCGATGATCGCCTCTCCGGTCTTACTATCAACGATAGTTCCGGTCACTTTTTTGTTTTGCTGTACCGTAGCGTTACTCGAGATGGTCAGTTCTCCGCGTTCGGATGACACCGGAACAGCAGATATCGCCAAGGGAGCGAATAACAAACAGCAGGAAAGAGCCAGTTTACTTTGGCTTTGTAATTTCTTTTTGTTCATAGATGATAAGTAATTAGATTGTAAGGTGATGTAAGCTTATTGTCGAATATATTCTCTGTTGGGCTTTGTGTCAGCTAAATATTTCGAAAGTCAAACAGCTAGTTGTGTTGTTTTTTGTGTTTTTCCAAATATAAACACATTTAATTTTTAAGTTCAAATATTAATTAAAATATTTTTAAAAAATAATCCTACAACATTTATAGCTTAAATTCAAGCTTGCTTTCCCATCTTTCTTTATCATTTAGGTAAATGATATTAGTTGTTATAAAAAAAATGGATGTCTTGTCAAGACATCCATTTTACCAATATCACTTGGAATGATTACTTATTGTTTTTGAATAGCTATCCTTTTACCATCTGCTTGAACGGCAAAAATTGAACTACCTGAGAGGGAAACATTTGCCGGAACTTCAAATTCAAATGAGTTTGAGAAGAATATGATTTTGGACCCATTCTTTATCTCAAAAGCTACAGCTTCATCTCCATTTTTAATCGCAATTTGTTGTCCGTTTCTAGTATATGTGGGTGTTTTTGTGATTTTTGTATTCTTTTCGAATTGAGAGTAATGCCCCACATCACCTGGAGTTATATCGAGCCCAACATCACCAACTTTTCGGTCTTCTAGGTATTGAAAGGCATGTTTTGGAGCAGGATATTTTGAAAGTTCATTTTTAGTATCGTCAATCATGGCCTGAGTCACAATGTATGTATAATCACCATAATCGTTTATAACTGTATTTACAGTTTTAAAGAATCCCCATGCCTCAAAGAAATCTGTCAGATTCTCATTTGTAATCTTACAAACTTTCTTTGCAAAATGAAGTTGTGCAGATCCCGGATCAGTGTATGTCATCGGATCTTCGCGAAGAGCTTTGAAGAGTTGTTGGTAGAAATCAGTCTTATACCCGCAACGGTGATAATAATTCCACAACTGCCAATGAATACGCATACGCAATTCATTATCAGAGAGAATGGCCCAACATTCATTTTCCACATTAATCAGTTTAGCCCGTTGGCTAAGAGCACTACCACGGGAGCAATATTTCCCAAGTTTATAAAGTGTATAATTTGAAAACAAATTATTTGAAGACTCAGTACAACTCGGCCAATTTATTGCTGATTGATGTACGTGTCCGATTTCATGAGCAGGTCCCCATGCATTGTCTTTCGCGGCCATTACATTATCATAAAGCAGGATATTACCAAGATACGTATAGACGAACCCGATTCGATAATCGGAGGCCCACATATAGCCCTCTTCAGGAGAGATTGCGAACATATGGTTGTTAACCTGCGAAGGCCGAACATTCTCAATTCCCATTAATTCCTGTTGCCAACCTACCATGTTATCCCACAGTGTAATAGCACTCAAAATATTGTTCTTTACATATTGATTGAGAGAACTAAGGTGAAATTTAAACATAATTTTGTCTCCGCGAATACAGAAATACTTATATGTCGCTTTAGAAAGAAGTTCTGCATATTTTTCATCTGTCTGATGTTCTTTCAAATCAAAGAACCCATTCACTATCCCGCTTCCGGTAGGAATGTGGATTGTAATAGGCTTAGCATTCACGCTAGTAAGGTCCGTATTGTACATGATATAAAGGAGCCCGGTTTTACGCATGACAATTCTATTTACTCCTTCTTCCAGAAAATAAGTTTCACCAGCCGGATCTACTTCTTCAATTGACTGAATCGCGATTTTATTACCATGTGTATTTCCAAGTAGAACAATTACGGTATCGCCTTGATTTGCATATATCCCCGTACAGTTATTCAAATTACTATAGCGTTTAGTCATCAATTTTCGAGCCCAGACTTCTACATCACTATATGGTTTGTAATTGCGAATACGGAAAGACTTTTCATGTTCATCATAGGTGTTATTCTTTAAGGAGAAAGCTACCTTGGCGAAGAAACCGGGCAATGTATTGATTAGTGAGGCATTCACACCCTCTTTCAATTCAGTACAGGTTAGATCTTTAAAGACAGTCAAGAGCTGAGTGTCTAGCTTTTTATCAGTATTCTTTTTGAAAAATTCCATTTCCTGGCAACTTACGTAATTACCAGCTCCGCTTTTAACTGAAAATTTTATTTTTGTTGCCTTGGAAATTCCGTCTTTGAAAGTAACCTTGCTCGCGTCATTCTGCATATGGAAATCGAAAGATCCGTATAGTTTGTATTCTGGCTCATCAATCGTAGCCGTAAATATATCTAATTCACCAAAATTTCCGTTTCCAGAACGGGTATGGTATATAATATAATCAATTGTTTCAGTGCCGTCGAAATAAAATTCTAATGTTACCGGGAAATTAGCTGACTGATTCCATCGTGAATGATAGGCATTATCAGTAAAAGAGCGATCATAACAGCGATCAATATCTTGACCCGGTTGTGCTTCACTCGCTTTTCCACCGGTAGGTTTGATATAGATATCATCTTCTAATTCTACGTTTCCTACAGACCCCGAGCGTCCGTTCTGAGTAATCGTACAAGCAGCATTTACATTTTTGTCGCTAGTGCAAACGAATGAGATAATAGCCGTACGGGCTTCATAGCCTACATTTTCTGATACATCAAATGAAAGACTTTTTTCAACCAAAGCACGTGTTCTTGATAAATCGGATATCCAATCAGAGTCAGCACTTAACTCGCTTTTATATTCCACATTTGCTGTAACCTTTATTTCAAATTCACCTCCAGCGGAATTTAAAGTTGCTGCATTGGTATTTACGAGAATAGCTTTCCCATATCCTAATTGCGAGACACGGATCTCATAATTTTTAACGGATGATTTTACTTTTACAATGGTTGAACGTATATCGGGTTCCTCATTTTTCTTAACCAACAATTGAATGGAGTTTTCTTTAATAGAAACCAGACACCAGCTTTCCTCGGATGTTACTGTCCAAAGAGAACTATTAAGGCTCGTCTTGACCGGAATAGAAACATTACCTAACTCCTGTGTGAAATCTTGAATGAGGTGTTTCTCTTCAATATCAAATGTATCCGGTGGAAGCACCTTTTCTTCAGCTTTGCCACATCCAATCATAAAACAGGAGATAATTAGTAGGATTGAAAAGATTTTGTTTCTCATGAAATTATTTATTTATGGTTGCTAATAAAAACAAAGAAAGGGAAAGGAATCAATTCCCTTCCCCTTTCTTAATATAGTATGAAATTTATAATCCCCATAAGAAGAGATCACCCATTGCAAAATATGCGGAGTTCGTCTCATCCATCTTACCACTGGCACTCTCCATTACAGAAATTCGAACGTATCTGAAGGATCCCCCTGCAGAATAAACTCCTGAAGTATATTGAGCTTTTGCTGTTGTTGGAAGATTTTCTGTGATTACAGCTAGTTTTGTGAAGTTTACTCCATCATTACTTGTATGTAAGACAATCTTTTTAGGTGCTCCATTTGCATTGTTATGACGCGTGTAATAACCAAATGCGATACTACCCACTTCTTTCTTAGTATCTACCTCGATATAATGTCCGTATGAAGAATATACTTTTACAGACCAGTTTGAGTGGAAGAATGTTTCTGGATTATTGTCTACAAGACCAAGTATTCCGGCACCGTCACCCTTTTCTTCCGCATTTGAAGTAACCATATCTTCTGTAAGATTGAGTTTTGTCAATTGGTCAAAAGCAGGATTGAATGCTATCCCGAACAGACAGGTATTATTTTCCTCATCAATTAAAAAGTTCTCATTCGAACAAGAAATTAACTGAAGAGGTAATACATAATCTCCATAAACAAGTTTTGTTGGATCAACGACGATTTCAACTTCTTTGATGTCATCTTTCGATGTGAAAGAAACAGTAGAATTCATCGTATAAGAATCCAAAGGTAACATTCTGAAAGTCGTACCATTTTTCTCATTGTAGTCTTTAAGCAGATCCTCTTCAAGAGCTACCGTACAATCAAACTCCCACTGATTATCAATAGGAAGGCTGATAGGTAATTTTAATGTAACCTTTTCACTTCCCGTAGCATTCATTGTGGTGCGATTATATCCTGTTTTCGTAAAGTAAACGGTTGGGATCGTCACCTTAGGTGTAATAAAAGAGTACTTTTTTTCAGAATTGATAGAATCTTTACTATTGGTTAGTTCAAACGGAAGAACGTAAGTACCTTCAATAGGAGGTAGCTCGTCGATGAGATCAGTCTTCAATGTAACATTCATTGTCTGATTCATCTGAGAACCGGAGAATGTGAGTTTTGGCTGATTCGTAATCTCATAACAAGAGGATGGAATTATTTGATAAGATTTACCGTTCAATTCATTATAAATAGCCAAATTCGCTTCACTAATTACTTGGACCTCGACATCGGTAGAAGCTTTATGGTCAGAACCAGCTTTATAAACATTTACTTTATAATCCGTATTATTCCCTGTTTTATAAATCGTTAAAGGTACTTCTCCGCTCTTTGTGAAATAAAGAATCGTACTATACTCATCCAGATACTCTTTGTTGTAGTCTTCACATGCTGTATGAGAAATAAGAATACCTCCCAAGAGTGAAGCATATAAAATTTTCTTCATAGAATTAATTGTTTGAAATTTAATCATATTTGTTTATTACCATCCATAGTTTTGTATGAGCTGCTTATTACGGTCTAGCTCACGTTGTGTGAATGGATACAAATAATGGTTCTTATTGAATACACGAGTTTCGAAGACTGTTCTCTTCCAGAAGCCTTCCGGAGTATTCTTAATATTCGAATTTTCTACAGGTTCGTTTATGTTCATACCATACATATCGCCTCCGTCGGTTTGTTCGGCAATCATCCAAGTGCGTGTATCGAAGTATCTGTGATTCTCGAAAGCAAGTTCTACTCGACGCTCTTTACGAACTAATTCGATTAGCATTTCAGTAGAGGCACCCGGATAAACTTCTGTGATTGGAGGTAATCCAACACGATCCCGGAGGTCAGCCCAAAGTTCCATCGCCTGATTTAAATAACCGTTAGTTACACCATGTCTAGAACATTCCAATGCCGATTCGATGAAGTTCAGATAGGTTTCACCCAAGCGGAAGGTTGGAAATACGATATTACCCCATGTTCCTGTAGTAGAATTCAATGTGTGATTATAAAAACGATGCATGATGTATCCCGATTTAGGATAGTCATGAGATTTATTTGAATTGCCTCCTTTTGCAAATGAGATTAGCGTGTAGTTTGCTTTCTCTGTACCATGTTGCCAATAACTGTCACCCCAGAAAACAGTCATGTAAAAACGAGGTTCACGGTCCTTATACATATTTGGCCATTCATATTTACTCGCTTCGGGAGCATAATTAGTCCAACTTCCATTGTCTTTAAAGAAAGGATTTAGGAACATGGATTTTCCTTCTTCGGTGTAACCCGATTCTTCATCAATAATTGGTGTTCCATCTTTGAGGTATCCGGTAATTGGATATCTGCCATCCTTCATTGCATACGCATCGACCTGTTGTTGAGTCGGTCCAACACCACCATAAGCAGTTCCTGCTAAACCTGTAGGAGCAGTATGAACGCCTATTGTATAAAGGCCGCTGTATCGAGTTGTCCAAATCAATTCTTGGTTCCAATACTGGCTACTGTTATGAATCATCCCATCCCAGTTTTTATAAGGATCTTCTGGGTTTTTCTCATCGCGGTAAAGTTCATAAACACCCATATCCAATACTTTTTTTGCAGCATCGGCCGCTTTTTGCCATTTAGATGCTTCAAAGTTTACCGGGAAAAGATTCGTCCCATCCGGGTTCTTTACAATCTTGTAAAGTTCATTACCATTGAACAATGGTCGCGCCGAATAGAGTAAAAGTCGAGAAATAACAGCATAACAAGCACCTTGGGTAGCTAATCCTTTCTTACTGTCTGAAACCCATGTTGGTGTCATCTCTTTCGCACACTCCGTCATTTCACTTACTACGTAATCGACACATTCTTCCCACGTATTTCGCGGACGTGTTAGTTCTTCCGTACTAGCTGTAAAGTCAAGTAATTCATCTCCTAGTAAGAACACCGGACCATAAATGCGCATCATCATAAAATAATAGTAAGAGCGAGCCCAACGAGCCTGTATTTTCCATTCAGCTTTTTCTTCAGCCGTAACCAAAGGGTCGTTGCATCGATCTACATTCTGCATGAAAATATTGCACTCACGAATACCTTGATAGAATCTAGTCATCTGTTGATAAGGGACAGCAGAGGCATTCCAAGAACCAAAGTTTATCCAACGGTAGTCTCTGTTGAAGGTTACCGTACCTTCATCAGATGCCGCCATCCACGGCGAATAATTGAAATCTTGTGCATCGTCCGGTAGGAATGACATTGCATTCAAAAAGTATTGATAAGTGGTACCTCGGGTAGTCCATATTTTATCGAATGTCATCGCCTCATCTTCCTGTCTGTCCAGAAAGTCATCGCAAGAAGAGAAGAGAGTCATTGCTCCACAAAGAAGTAGAATTGATTTTTTTATATTATTCATAGTAATAGCGTTATAATAGTTAGAAATTAGCATTGAAACCAAATGTTACAACTCTTGATGGCGGATATCCAGACCCTTCACCTCCTCCTTTTTCAGGATCCCACAATTTAAATGGACTGAATGTTAGAAGGTTGTTCCCTGATACATAGAATCGAAGTGATTTGATGAATACTTTATTTAAGATGTTCTTAGGCATCGTATATCCAATTTCTGCATTTTTCAAACGAAGGAAACTTCCGTCTCGCATGTAATAGGAAGATGTCTGAGCGTTATTTGAACTACCCGCACCACCACTTAAACTAAGACGTGCATATTCTGCGTTTCTGTTCTCTTCAGTAGTTTTCGAAGAGAGCCAAACTTTATCATAAACATCTGCGTTGATGGCAGAACGCTCAAGGTTGTTACTTCCGAAAGCAGATGTAAGGGAGTTCCCTCCAATAAAGAAATTCACATGGCTTATTCCTTGGAAAAAAACGTTTAGATCCAAGCCTTTCCATTGTGCGGTTAGGCCAAAACCATAGGTGATTTCCGGAAGATTGGTGTATCCAAGTGCTACCTGGTCATTCGAGTCAATTTTTCCATCGCCATTTGTGTCTTGATATTTGATATCTCCGACCCGGTACTGACCAAAGGTTTGATTCGGGCTATTATCAATCTCCTCTTGACTTTCAAATAGACCAAGGGCAACTAATCCGAAAGGATGTGCTGCAGATGCTGATCCGAATGATTTTCCAATCCGATTCAAGTATTTGTATCTCCAATCAGGCTCGTCGTTGTCAATCAGTTTGTTGCGGTTAAATGTAAAGTTACCACGACCGGTGAACATCACATTGCCTATTTTCTTGTCAAATTCGGCTGTTGAGTCGAATCCTTTATTTTCAGCTTTACCGATGTTGGTGAACGGAACTGTACTTAGCCCAACTATAGCAGGTAATCCGGCACGTTGTAAGAATATACCATCACGTTTTTCAGAGAAATAATCTGCTTGGATTCTTAACGATCTGAATAGCGTGAATTCGATACCAATATTCATTTTCTTCGCTTCTTCCCAGCTTAAATAGATGTTTTCAACTTCCCCTATACGGATACCGGTTCCTCCGAGGTTTGCAGTTGACCCATAATTGAAGCTTCCGCCATCAACGATAGTCGGCATATAAATCCATCGACGGCTTCCACCGATGTCATCATTACCCACAGTACCATAAGAGGCTTTCAGTTTCAGATTATCTACATACTTTGTAGCAGGTGCATACCATTCCTCATTTGAAACCATCCATCCGATAGCTCCTGCCGGAAAGAATCCAAAGCGGTGTCCTCTGGCAAAGTTTTCTGATCCGTTGTAACCAATGTTGAATTCTCCGAAATAGCGGTCATTGTAAGAGTAAGTCAAACGTCCGGCAATCCCCTGGTTTTTGTAAGGAAGAGAAGATGCCTGATCACCAGCCTGAGTTTTATAATGGATTTTGTGATTGTAAAGGAATAATGCCCCTACACGGTGTTTTTCAACAAACAAACGATCGTAATTCAATGATCCTTCCATATAAGTGGTCATTGTACCACCTGTAGTTCTTGTGTAACTTAATGTTTCGGATCCCTGGTAAATGGCATTCCCATACATAAGGTTGCCATTTTCATCACGCCCTGTTGCATGGAACTGCTTCGGCTCTTTTGAACGAACCTGTGTAGTTGTATTGAAGGCGTCCCATGAAAATTTGACATTGGCGGTCAGCCCTTTGGTTACCATATCCAGATTCTGAGTCAATCCGGCTAATGATTGTGCAGAGTTCCAGAACTGTTCGCGATACCCCGAATGAACCAATAAGTTCCACGGATTGTAACCCGATGCAGCAGAGGGAGCCGAAATCGTTCCGTCTGAATATTCTTTTGGGAAGGCATTCGGAGAGGTTAGGAAAGTATATTGCCAAATATTATCCGTAGTGGATCCCGGTCCAAAAGACTTTTCATAAATATTCGCAAGATTCACATTTAAAGTAGTCGTAGGAGTTACTTTAAAATCGAGATTTGCACGAAAATTAAATTTGTTGTAGTTGATTGATGATTTGTAATCATATCGGTCACCCGCATCTTTTAAAATAGAGGATTCATTGTAGAAGGAACCCGCAATGTAGTATTTTACAATATCTCCACCACCATTCACATTCAGATTTACGCGCTGATTGTTTGCTACATCATCATAAAGTTCATCTATCCAGTTAACATTCGGATACAGATCCGGATCCGTACCATTTCGATACATGTCTATTACTTCTTGTGAATAGTATTGTCTTCCCGATGCTTCATTATATAACTCCGCCCATTGAGCTGAATTTAAAAAATTAGGAATTTTGGTAGGAGAAGTGATACCGGCCTCTGCGCGGACAGAGATTTGAGGTTTACCTTCATTTCCTTTTCTTGTTGTGATAATAATTACCCCGTTTGCTCCTCGTACCCCGTATACGGCAGATGCGGATGCATCTTTTAGAATTGAGAAGGAAGCGATATCTTCAGTGTCTACAAGGTCAAGTTCACGTTCGATACCATCTACTAAGACTAAGGGTTTTTTATTTCCTGTAAAGGAGGATACCCCGCGGATATAGAATTCAGAAGCTGAGTTTTTTCCTGGTTCTCCCGAACGACTCATTGCAACTATTCCGGCAAGCTGTCCGGCCAATACATTTGAAATGTTTGAAGATGGCATTTTTAGGTTCTCAATATTCACTGTTGAAATGGCCCCAACAACACTTGCTTTCTTTTGGCTTCCGTACCCTACAACTACCACTTCATCGATGACTTCGGTATTTGGTTCTAGCACAACATTTACTGTTTGTTGATTGTTTAAGGCTATCTCTACGGTTTTATAACCGGTATAAGAGAAAACCAAAACACCACCTACACCTTCAACATGAATTGTATAGTTACCATCTATGTCAGTTATGGCTCCTGTAGAACTGTTCTTTAACCATACATTTGCTCCGATAACCGGCTCTTTATCTTCTTTAAAGATAACCGTTCCTTTTATGGTTCTTTTTTGCTGTTGTTGAACTATTGGAGATGTGGTACTCCAGACTGTGTGTGGAAGAGCGCTGCAACAACAAAGTAGCATTGCCATTCTTACATAGTTTTTCCTCATAATGTGGAAGATTTTTAATTGAACATTTGGTATTACAAAATTTCTAAAAATAAAAGAGTGTGATATTGTTATAAAAAGAGAGTTGCGTGTTAGAAATCATGGTGATATTGATTCGGATCAGATTTAAATTGGCATTAATGATATAAGGTGTTCTCTCTTGATCCATTAATCATGGTGCTAATTATTGTTAAATTACAATTGGAGGCTATTTGTTTTGCAGATTTAATTTGTGTTTGATCATATCATAGATTTAATAAAATATTTTGTAATTTGTTTTTGTTTATAGGTATTTAGTAATTAGATTGTAAGGTGCAAAAACCTTTAATCTGAATATTTTCCCCGCCATTGGATGTATTACCGAAATATTTCTTAATCCAAGTCTTGCTTTAGTTTTTTTTTGTTTTTCAAATATAATAACATTTAATTTTTAATATCAAATATTCGTATATTTTTTTTAAAAAATAATCCTACAACATTTATAGCTTAAATTCAAGCTTGCTTTCCCATCTTTCTTTATCATTTAGGTAAATGATATTAGTTGTTAGATAAGAAAAGAGAGTGTCCAAAATTCATAGGAATGAATTGGGCAGCCTTCATGAAATAGGGGGTCTTTTTCCCAAAAGGTTCCTGTATAATTACTTCTTCAGAGCACTGAAGCAGCCTATTCAGAGCACTGAAGCAGCCTATTCAGAGGTCTGAAGCAGCCTATTCAGAGCACTGAAGCAGCCTATTCAGAGGTCTGAAGCACGCTCTTCAGAGCACTGAAGCGCGCCATTCAGAGGTCTGAAGAGACGGATGTAATGCTTCTTGGAATGAATTGCTCGGATCAATTTTAATTTTGGGAGTATTGCTTACGCTACTCTTCCGATTACATCTCCTCAAGAGAACCCTGCTCTGATGCAAACATCGGAAACAACAAAAGCGGCTGTCTGAAAAAAATCTTTTCAGACAGCCGCTTTCTATTGGGAAATAAAGTAGCCGGTAAAATGTTGAATAAAGCCGGAATTAGAATTCCAACTGTTTCTGTCCGGTGATTTCATCAATCACGTCGATCGGGGATGCTTTTTCCTCCTCGGATAAAGACTCTTCATCCTCCTCCTCGGAGATTTGTGCATGCGTAGAAACGGCTGCAGGTTCCGGGAAGCGGATCGGCTCAAGTTCTTTGATCTCACCAAAGGAGAACGTGGTGAGACGTTTTCCGCGGGCTTTAAAGCTTTTTTCACCGATAAAGGTTTCAGCATCCAGAATCAGCGGTTCTCGGAAACTGTCTTTTTCGCCGAACGACATTCCGATGCGAGGGAAAGCGGTGTGGGTGAGCAATAATAGCACCGATTTCGGGTTCTCTCCCAAAAAGCTCTGTCGTTTGGCACTCTTTTCGAATTTAAATCGTTTCAGATACGGATAACCTTGATCCGCATCGAAAAAGGCCGCTGTCCACACTTTATTCTCGTCGAACTTCTCGATACGCAGGATGTTCTCTTCGTAATGGTTTGTAGCATCGAAGGTTGAGTTATAGAACTCTCCGTTTTTCAATACGACAAGAATTGAATCGCCGCTGTTAAATTCGCCTAGGTATTCGCCGCGATTATCGTAATTCAGACGATTCACATCGAAGTCGAACCACACCTGACGACCGCCCAGCGTAGAACCGCCTTTCTCTTTCAATACAATCTTATGCACTTCATTGCGGGTCAGGATATTCCCCATCGAGGCACGCCCCTTGATCGCGATCTCTGCAAAATCTTTCTCGATCTGCAGTTGCTTCATGCGCGGCTTCGGCTTGAAGGTGATTTTAAGAATGTCTGTTTCGCCATTCGGATTTGCGGTGAAGTGAACCAGTTTAGATCCCGGTTTTCCTTGCGTAACGTCATACACCTTATCGCGCGTAGTTCCTGTTACGGCAAAACGCTTCATAAACAACATGCCGTCTTTGCCGTCGCGGTACACGACGTTATAGATGGTGCGGGTATCGTTTTTACGGTACACGTTTACGTAAAGCACGTTTTTACCAACAAACATTTTCTCACTCACCTTGGTCACCTTGTACTTGCCGTCTTTGTAGAAGATGATCACATCGTCTATGTCGGAACAGTTGCAGATGAACTCATCCTTCTTCAGATCGGTACCGATGAATCCCTCTTCGCGGTTGATATACAGCTTCTCATTCGCCTCTACCACTTTTGTGGAGTCAATGGTGTCGAAACTGCGAATCTCCGTACGTCGCGGATAAAGTTTGCCGTATTTCTCTTTCAGGTGTTCGAACCAGCGGATCGTGAAGTTCACCATATCGGAGAGATTCTTGTCGATCTCGGCGATCTTATCCAGTATGCGCGCGATCAGTTCGTCGGCCTTCTCCTTGTTGAATTTCAGGATACGACCCATTTTAATCTCCATCAATTGCAGGATGTCCTTGTCGTTAATCTCGCGGATGAAGGTGGGCTTGAACGGTTCGAGACGTTTGTCGATGTGTCGGATGGCATCTTCCATCGTTTTGCTGTTTTCGAACTCCTTATCTTTATAGATACGTTCTTCGATGAATATTTTCTCGAGCGAAGAGAACAGCAACTGTTCGTTGAGTTCTGATTTTTCGATTTCAAGTTCCAGCTGCAACAACTGCAAGGTGCTGTCGGCACTATTTTTAAGTACGTGACTCACATTCAGGAAGTGAGGTTTGTTTTCCGAAATGATACAACAGTTCGGCGAAATACTGATTTCACAATCTGTAAAGGCATACAGTGCATCGATCGTCTTATCGGATGAAACGCCGGGAGCCAGGTGAACCAGAATTTCCACTTCGCCCGCAGTATTGTCATCCACTTTTCGGATCTTGATTTTTCCCTTGTCATTCGCTTTGAGGATTGACTCGATCAGCGACGAGGTGGTTTTGCCAAACGGAAGGTCGGTGATCGCCAGTGTTTTGCTGTCTTTCTTCTCGATGCGTGCACGCACTTTTACCGAGCCGCCACGTTCGCCGTCGTTGTATTTCGATACGTCGATTGAACCTTTGGTTTGGAAATCCGGATAGATGCGGAACTCCTCGCCGCGTAGGTAAGCGATGGATGCATCGGCCAATTCATTGAAGTTATGTGGCAGAATTTTGGACGATAACCCTACGGCGATTCCCTCCACGCCCTGTGCAAGCAGCAGCGGAAATTTTACCGGTAGCGTGATCGGCTCTTTGTTTCGGCCATCATAAGAAAGTTTCCAATTGGTGGTTTTGGGATTGAAAAGTACCTCGAGAGCGAACTTGGAAAGTCGCGCCTCGATGTAACGGGGAGCCGCTGCTCCGTCGCCGGTGAGTACGTTACCCCAGTTACCCTGACAGTCGATCAGTAGGTCTTTCTGTCCCAGCTGCACCAGTGCATCCCCGATAGAGGCGTCACCGTGCGGGTGGTATTGCATGGTGTGACCGATGATGTTGGCCACTTTGTTGTAACGTCCGTCGTCGAGATTCTTCATAGAGTGAAGGATACGACGTTGCACAGGCTTCAGACCGTCGGTCACGTGAGGCACTGCGCGTTCGAGGATTACGTACGATGCGTAATCGAGGAACCAATTCTGATACATACCCGAAAGATGATGTTTCAGCTCGTTGGGATCCCCTGTGGGGACTTTATAGGAGGAGTGGGTCTCCGCTTCGATATCCTCTGTATCGGATGTCTCGGGATTAATTTCATTCATTTCGTCGGTCGGATCAAACTCGTCGATATTGCTCATGTCGGATGCGTGTTACAAGTTTTATAAAAGAGAGGTAAGCCGGATGAATCCGAAGAACCATCTGTTTATGGTTTTTTATCGGCTATAATGGGCTGTCTGCCTTACAAAAATACAAATTTAATCGAAAAAATTATTTACTTTGCAGGTCAACAAATGATTAAACTCTTCAGAAGGTGAAGAGTTTAGGTAAAGAAAGAATTTTATAGCAAATAATTAGGTAAATATGGCACAACAGGAAGATGTTTTCAAGAAGTTGGTTTCGCATTCAAAGGAGTATGGATTCGTATTCCAGTCAAGTGAAATCTACGACGGTTTGTCTGCTGTTTATGATTACGGACAGAATGGCGTTGAACTGAAAAATAATATCAAGAAATATTGGTGGGACAGCATGGTGCTGCTACATGAGAATGTAGTGGGTATCGACTCTGCTATCTTTATGCACCCTACAATCTGGAAAGCTTCCGGTCACGTTGATGCGTTCAATGACCCTTTGATTGACAATAAGGATTCTAAAAAACGCTACCGTGCGGATGTGCTTATCGAAGACCAACTTGCGAAGTTCGATGATAAGATGAACAAAGAGGTTGAGAAAGCCGCAAAACGTTTCGGCGAGTCATTCGATGAGGCGCAATTCCGTGCCACAAACGGTCGCGTATTGGAATATCAGGCAAAAAGAGACGAACTTCACGAACGTTTCGCAAATGCCTTGAATGATAATAACCTGGAAGAACTTCGTCAGATCATCCTTGATTATGAAATCGTATGTCCCGTATCGGGTACGAAGAACTGGACGGAAGTTCGTCAGTTCAACTTGATGTTCTCTACTGAGATGGGTTCTACGGCTGATGGCGCGATGAAGGTTTACCTTCGTCCTGAAACGGCTCAGGGTATCTTTGTAAACTACCTGAACGTTCAGAAAACAGGTCGCATGAAGATTCCATTCGGTATCGCTCAAATCGGTAAGGCTTTCCGTAACGAGATCGTTGCGCGTCAGTTTATTTTCCGTATGCGTGAATTCGAACAGATGGAGATGCAGTTCTTCGTTCGTCCGGGTGAAGAGCTTGAGTGGTTCGCAAAATGGAAAGATACGCGTTTGAAATGGCACAAGGCACTGGGTCTAGGCGATAAAAAATATCGTTTCCACGATCACGATAAATTGGCTCACTATGCCAATGCGGCTACCGATATCGAATTCGAAATGCCTTTCGGATTTAAAGAGGTGGAGGGTATCCACTCTCGTACGGATTTCGACTTGTCTAGCCACGAACAGTATTCAGGTAAGAAACTTCAGTATTTCGATCCTGAAACGAAAGAGTCTTATGTTCCTTACGTGATTGAGACTTCAATCGGTGTGGACCGTATGTTCCTTTCTGTGATGGCTGCCGCTTATACGGAAGAGAAACTTGAAAACGGCGAGACGCGCGTCGTATTGCGTTTGCCGGCTGCACTTGCTCCGGTGAAGGTTTGTGTGATGCCGTTGACTAAGAAAGACGGTTTCCCTGAGAAAGCGCGTGAGATCATCGACAACTTGAAATTCGATTTCAAATGTCAGTACGATGAGAAAGATTCGATCGGAAAACGTTACCGTCGTCAAGATGCAATCGGTACGCCTTTCTGTGTAACGGTTGACCACCAGACATTGGAAGACAACACCGTTACGATTCGTTTCCGCGATACAATGGCTCAGGAGCGTGTTGCTATCGACGCACTTCACGGAATCATTGCAGAACAGGTATCGTTCAGAAACTTGTTTAAAAAGATTACTGAATAATATAGTATATACCACATGACCTGCGGCGGAAATATTCCGCACCGCAGGTTCTGTGGTTTATTTCTTTTCCAGCTAACTAATTTATCCATAAATCTATCCATATGAAGAAAGGATTATTGATTGCTTCCATTGTATTAGTAGTAGTTGCCGGTTTGGTGATGTGGTGCATGGGCGCCTATAATGGAATGGTGACTGCTGAAGAGCAGGTGAATGAGAGTTGGTCTAATGTTGAAAACCAGTACCAACGTCGCGCCGATTTGATTCCGAATCTGGTGAGTACGGTGAAAGGTTATGCAACGCACGAAAGCACAACCCTGGAAAATGTCGTGGCTGCCCGTTCAAAGGCTACATCCACAACAATCAGTCTGGATAACCTCGATGAAGCTACGCTTCAGAAGTATCAATCGGCACAGGGAGAATTAAGTCAGGCGCTTGGTCGCTTGCTTGCCATCACGGAAAGTTATCCGGATTTGAAGGCAAATCAGAATTTCATGGAATTACAGGCAGAATTGAGCGGCACGGAAAATCGAATCACCGTAGCCCGTAACCGCTACAATGAGATTGCCCGTCAGTTTAATGTTACAATTCGTCGTTTCCCGGCCGTAATCATGGCAGGCATGGCAGGATTTGACAAAAAACCTTATTTTCAGGCTGAGGCGGGATCGCAGTCAGCTCCTAAAGTTGAATTTTAATTATTAACCCTATAAGAAAAAACGGCATTCCGTTTTCGCTTTTTTTATTTCAAAACATGAAGAAGATCTATTATTTCCTGTTTCTTTTTCTGTCTGTCGTAACCCTTAACTCTTGTTTGGATGACAATAATTATGAGGATTATGCAGCGTGGAAAACTGAAAACGAAGCTTATTTTAAAGAGATGACCGATACCTTGGATGCAGATGGCGTAAAGTATTATACGCAGCTTCATTCCTTGGCATATCCTACTTATTATATCCTTTATCACGAGCTTACGCCGGGTAAAGAGGATGGGCGCGTACCATTCTACAACAGTACGGTAAGTACGAATTATTCGGGTCATCTGTATAATGTATATACGAACTTCGATTCCGGTACGGGTGTTACTTTCCGTGTGGATGAAGTGATTCCGGGATGGACATTGGCCCTTCAGAACATGAAAGAGGGAGCAAAATGGCGTGTGGTTATTCCTTGGAACCTTGCCTATGGCGCAAATGGAAATACATCTATTCCTCCATACTCTACATTGATCTTCGATGTGGAATTAGTGAAGATTACGAAATGGGAAACCGGCTCGAATACCACTACCGAATAAGGAAAAAGATAAAAGAGAAGGGCGCGATTCAACCGAATCGCGCCCTTCTCTTTTTAGGTATCTTCTTCTTTTAGGCTTCTTTTATAATACCCAGACATTTGCTTCTGGATAACATGCAGGCTCCAATCGGTCCGGCTTTCTTGCCGAGTTTGGCTACCCGTAATTCCGTATCGTTGTTCACATAATTCAATGTGTACTTCATGATTCCTGTCTTTACCGGAAATGCAAAATAATCGCCGATCTCACCAACGGATCCTCCCAGAATCAAGAGTTCCGGATTGAAGATATTCAGGAGTCCCGCGATGTGTTTCCCCAAAATCCTTCCGGCTGACTCGATTAATTCGATCGATAAGATATCATCGTGTTTCACAGCATTGAGAATATCGTTCAATACAATCTCCTCTCCGCCATCCAGTCGCTCTTTCAGGATGGTGTTGCTTCCACGCCTGTAGTTTTCCATGAACTGACGGTAAATGGCAGAGCCCGATGCTTCTGTCTCGAGGCATCCTTTCTTTCCACAGTGGCACAATATCTCATTGTCGAAGATGTTATTATGGCCCCATTCTCCGGCAAAACCGGATTTTCCATAATAGAGATCGCCATTCGTTATAATGGAAATTCCTACGCCCCAACTCATGTTTACATAGATCACGTTTTTCTCTCCGTTACCCACTCCGCACATATATTCGCCGTAGAACATGGCACGGGTATCATTGTCTAACCTAAACGGTATGTTGAAACGTTCGGAAAGCAGATCGGTCAAAGAGGTTTCCGGATTCTTCAAGTAAAAAAATGAAACTCCGGTCTTGGCGTCAATACGTCCCGGTATATTTAATCCGACAGTTAAAATCTTTGTCCTCTCCACGGGGATCTCCGACAAGAATTTTTCAATCGATTGGCATAACATTTCATAGGCATTCTCGCTGCCTGTGAGCTTAAAGGATTTGAACTCTGAAAAATGAAGCAGTTTTCCCGAAAAATTGGTAAGAGCCATCAATATCTGTGATTGTTGTACGTCTACCCCTACAAAATAACCCATTTCGGGATTGACGTTGTAAAGTGTGGCTTTGCGGGTTCCGCAATGATCACTTTTGCCGCAGTCCAAAACCAACCCCTCTTTTAACATGTCTGCCAATATTTTAGTAACGGTAGGGATACTAAGGTCTGATTGACGGGCAACGTCAGCGATGGTCGAAGGACCTTTCTTTATGAAATAATTGATGAATTCTTTTTTTAGGAGATCAGTTTTGCTATTTGCGTGTGATTCGAATAAGGAGATGTGCATTTCAATTGGTATATATTTGTCAACTGACGCAAATTTAAATTATAATTCTTGATTATTAAAGTGATTTAATTAAAATAGTATAATTTAAGTAGCTGAAAGTTGTATTGTTTTTAGTAAGGGGAGGAATGGGGAAGAGATGATTTTATTTATAGTACCGCTTTAAATTTCAATGCTAAGAATCATAATCGGAGTAAATACTTGAACTGAAATAGTTAGCTGTAACGTATTAAAGGGAAGCGTTCTTGCTTTTTAAAATAACTTTGTGTTATATTTAACAATAAAACACAACCGTTTTATCCCAAGGAGGAGTTTTAATAATTTCTTCAGTTAAAAGGATGAAAGCTCGTCGCATGTTAAACACAGAAAGTTTCAGAATACAGTGAGCTTCCGTCCGCACTTGATGTTGAAAAATAAACTATATAAAGATGAACAGAATTGTATCTAAAGCGTATTTTTCGGAGAAAGTTGTCAAGTTGGAGGTAGAAGCTCCACGAATAGCCAAGGCTCGTAAAGCGGGTCATTTCGTAATCGTGCGTACGGGAGAAAAGGGGGAACGCATCCCTTTGACGATCGCCTCGGCCGATGTTGCGAAGGGTACTATCACTCTTGTAATACAAGGAGTTGGAAAATCATCTCAGGAGCTCATAAACCTGAATGAGGGGGATTATATCACGGATGTGGTGGGACCTCTCGGAAAGGCAACTCATATCGAGAAGGTGGGTACTGTGGTGTGTTGTGGAGGAGGTGTGGGCGTTGCTCCCTTGCTTCCGATCGTGGAGGCTTTTCATAAAGCGGGAAACAAAGTGATTGTGGTGTTGGCCGCAAGAACAAAAGAGCTGATTATTCTAGAAGAGCAGATGCGGAATAATTCAGATGAGCTGATCATCATGACCGACGACGGTTCGTATGGAACCAAAGGTTTGGTGACAAACGGTGTGGAAGGGGTGATTAATCGCGAAAAAGTGGATTTGTGTGTAACGATTGGTCCGGCGATTATGATGAAATACGTTTCCGCCCTTACTCGGAAATACAATATTCCGACGGTTGCTTCTTTAAATACGATCATGGTCGATGGAACCGGCATGTGTGGTGCTTGCCGAATTACGGTCGGTGGAAAAACCCGGTTCGTTTGTGTGGACGGTCCCGAATTTGATGCTCATCAAGTGGACTTTGATGAGATGCTGATGCGTTTGAATTCTTATAAGGAACTTGAAAAATAATCAGGATATGGCTACAAAAGAGCAACTTAAAACGGAACGTGACCGGGAATGGCGTGAGGAACTACGAAAAAGTAAGAAAAATAAGGAACGTGCGGAAACCCCGCGAGTTAAAATGAGGGAATTGGATCCTGCCTACCGCATCACCTGTAATGAAGAGGTGAGTTGCGGTTTAACACCCGAACAGGCGATGCGGGAAGCGACCCGTTGTTTGGATTGTCCCGATCCCACCTGTATCCAAGGGTGTCCCGTGGGGATCAATATCCCGAAATTCATCAAGAATATCGAACGGGGAGAATTTGCCTTGGCTGCCAGGGCGATAAAAGAAACAAGTTCCCTGCCGGCGGTATGCGGACGTGTTTGTCCCCAAGAAAAACAATGCGAATCGAAATGCATCCATCTGAAGATGGGACACGAAGCCGTGGCGGTTGGATACCTGGAGCGGTTCGCCGCCGATTATGAACGTGAGAACGATTTGGCGGAAGTTCCGGAAGTGGCGCCGTCAAATGGAATGAAAATCGCGGTAGTGGGGTCTGGACCGGCCGGTCTGGCTTTTGCTAACGATATGGCAAAGGCGGGATATGACGTAACCGTTTTTGAGGCGTTACATGAAATCGGAGGTGTGTTGAAATATGGCATACCGGAGTTCAGACTGCCGAATGCCATCGTAGATGCCGAAGTGTCGATCATGAAGAGAATGGGGGTGACATTCGAGACCGATGTGGTAATCGGACGAACCTTATCTTATGAGGATCTGCATGAAATGGGATTCAAGGGGATCTTTGTGGGTTCGGGAGCCGGATTGCCGCGTTTTATGGATATTCCCGGAGAGAACCTGATCGGAGTGATGTCTGCCAATGAATACTTGACGCGAATCAATCTGATGGGAGCGGGACGCTCTGATTCGGCTACTCCGGTGCTGAACGGGAGAAATATAGCCGTTATCGGCGGTGGAAATACGGCGATGGACTCTGTGCGCACCGCTAAAAGGATGGGGGCTGAAAGAGCGATGATCGTTTACCGCCGTTCGCTCGAAGAGATGCCTGCGCGCGTAGAGGAGATTCATCACGCCATGCAGGAGGGAGTGGAGTTTATGACACTTCACAATCCGATTGAATATTACGGGAATGAGAGAGGCCGAGTCAGACAAATGCTTCTTCAAAAGATGAAACTGGGTGAACCCGATGCTTCCGGCAGACGATCCCCGGTGGAGATTCCCGGAGCTACCGAGCTGATCGATGTGGATGTTGTGGTGGTTTCCGTGGGAGTATCTCCCAACCCATTGATTCCAAGTTCAATCAAAGGGCTTGATGTAAGCAAATGGGGCACTGTGATTGTAAATGAACAAACGATGCAATCGGATGTGAAAGATATCTTCGCGGGAGGCGATATCGTACGGGGAGGAGCTACCGTTATTCTTGCCATGGGCGACGGACGGCGGGCGGCAGCGCATATGCAGGATTATCTGCAGGGGAAATAAAAACTATAAATCGTATTTAGAATCCCATATTCCCGGGTTTTTCATCCGGAATATGGGGTTTTTTGAATTTAATAATAAGCAGTGAATGAAATCTACCTTTAAACCATCAACAATTTGTATTCAGGGCGGTTGGAGCCCGGCGAAGGGTGAACCGCGTGTGTTGCCAATTTATCAGAGTACTACTTTCAAATATGAAACCAGCGAGCAAATGGCGAAATTATTCGACTTGGAAGAAGCCGGATATTTCTATTCGCGTTTGCAGAATCCTACGACGGATGCCGTTGCCAGTAAGATTGCGGCTCTTGAGGGTGGTGTTGCGGCAATGCTGACATCTTCGGGACAGGCTGCTACTTTTTACGCTATACTCAATATTTGCGAGGCGGGTGATCATATCGTCAGCTCGGCTACGATCTATGGCGGATCGCACAACCTCTTTGCGGTTACGATGAAGAAAATGGGTATCGAGGTGAGCTTTGTGGATCAGGATGCTCCGGAGGAGGAGATCGCGAAAGCGTTTCGTCCCGAGACCAAAGTGATGTTTGGTGAAACAATCAGTAATCCCGGCGTACAGGTCCTTGATATTGAGAAATTCGCCCGCATCGCACACAGTCATGGTGTGCCGTTGATCGTGGACAATACGTTCGCTACACCGATTAACTGTCGTCCCTTCGAATGGGGTGCGGATATCGTGACGCATTCAACAACGAAATACATGGACGGCCATGCAACAAGCGTAGGGGGTGTGATCGTTGACAGTGGTAACTTTGATTGGGCTGCCTATGGCGATAAATTTCATGGTTTGACTTGTCCCGATCCTTCTTATCACGGTTTGACTTATACGGAATCTTTCGGAAAGGGAGCATACATTACCAAAGCTACGGTACAGCTGATGCGAGATTTGGGATCGACACAGTCCCCCCAGAATGCCTTTTTATTGAATATCGGTTTGGAAACCTTACATCTCAGGGTTCCGCGTCATTGTGAGAATGCACAGAAGGTAGCTGAATTCCTCCAGGCACATCCCGATGTGGCATGGGTGAATTATCCCGGATTGAAAATGAATAAATATTACACCCTTGCACAGAAATACCTTCCGAACGGATCGTGTGGGGTACTCTCTTTCGGTTTGAAAGAAGGGCGGGATGCTTCGTTGAAATTTATTGATTCGTTAAAGTTAGCCGCAATCGTAACACATGTGGCCGATGTACGCACCTCTGTGCTTCATCCGGCATCGCATACGCATCGTCAATTAACTGAAGAACAACTGATTGCTGCCGGGGTTGCTCCGGATTTGATTCGCTTTTCAACAGGAATCGAGGATGCTGAAGACATTATCGCCGATATTAATCAGGCATTGTCAAGTCTGAAATAAGATTAACAGAGAATCTTTAATGGAAGGTCGGAGCAATCCGGCCTTTTTTTATGTGTTGGTGAATCAGAGGTTTATAGGAATAGTCTTAAAAAGTTAAATTCTGAATAAGTAAAAAATGTTTTTAAGACGTTTATATAGCTTAATGATAAAATTGTGTATTTTTGCATACATTTTCAAAACCTAAGTTGAAAATATGAAAATTCATCACATTATTTTTCTACTCTTCCTCTTTGCTTCCTGCTCTTTTAATGACGAGAAGGAGGATCAACAGGCAATAAATTCCGATTTAGAAAAGATAAAACAAGATATTCTTCCTGCACTGAAAAGTAAAGATTCTGCTGTATGGTATACGATTACGGGAGTAGTCGATACGGTAAAGCATCATGTGATCAACCTTGAAACGTGGCCGGAAGAAGCGGTAGGGAAATACATTAACGATTTCTGGGATCACAGGGCAGAGGTGGAGCCCGTACCGGTGGGAGTGTCTCCCGCGGTTGCGGAATTTATGCTTGATACGATGCGTGTACGTAAATTCAGAACCTTTATTCCGGAGGAGGATAACTCCTCGTGGGACATGATTTATGTAGGCGATTTTGAATTATTGAATATCCGCTATCTGAATAAAAAATACCGCAGGTTGATCTATGCCAAGAACGAATCGGAGCCATTCCATCAATATATGCTCGATGAACAGCCTTTGTGGGAGGGGATGTATAATTCGTTCAAGGTGTTGGTTGACTCCGTTTTTCTAGCTCCGCACGATTACATGTTGCGAGAGCAAGATAAATTGAGACTATTGGTCGACATGTATGAAACTCGATTGCATTCGATAGCGGAGGCTTATCTGATTACGGCCGATCCGAATTATTGTATCGCGAAGAATGGGGTTTGGGTTACTCGAGCACAGGTAGATAAGAAAATTGCTGAGACGATTGATTGTTTTAAGTCCGAAAATCAACGGGAGGTGATACGGAGAGTGCACGATAATTGGAGCAAATGGATCGATTATCGCACTGATTTTCTCTGTTTTCTGAGAGATAAGCACCTCTACGATCAGAATCAGGTTTTACTGAATAATATGATTGCGAATTACTATTTCATGATCGATCAGATGAAGCATAACGGCTTGGGAAAATGGAAAAGAAAAATGAAGGATGATCCTTCAAACCCATATAAACAGTGGTAAAAAAAGAAATGAGACTGCTTCGTTCAAGAGGCAGTCTCATTTCTTTTTTTCTGAAAACTGTAAAAGGGTTTGTTTCCTTTATTTGCAGTCGTTATTGCAAGTACGGCATTTTGTAAGTTCCCCTCTGAACCGTTTTTCCACCAACATACGTAAGCGCTCTTTCAACGGTTCCAAGCGAATCTGATCAATCACATCCGCCGTGAAGGCGAACATCAGGAGCGTTCGTGCTTCGCTTTCGGTCAGACCGCGTGAACGAAGGTAGAACATCGCTTGATTATCAAGCTGACCCACCGTTGCTCCGTGAGAACATTTCACATCGTCGGCATAAATCTCAAGTTCAGGACGGGTAAACATGCGTGCCTGATCGGTTGCGCAAAGATTCTTATTGCTCTGATAGGCTTCTGTTTTCTGAGCTCCTTCACGAACTAAGATACGGCCTGCAAAAGAGCCTTGGGCCTGATCATTCAGGATGTATTTGAACAATTCGTTGCTGTGACAATGCGGTACGGCATGATCGATGAATGAGAAATTGTCAACATGCTGTTCACCGTCTTCAATCGCCATTCCCGAAAGATGCGTTTCCGCTCCTTCTCCTTTGAATGTTACAAAGAAGTTATTCCGGGTAATTCCGTTGGTCAGCGTGATGCTGTTCGTCATCACATTGCTGTTGGCTTGTTGATTTAAGAAAGTCGATGCGATTCTTTTCGTGGAGGTGGTATTTTCCTCCAATTCGTAATAATCGAAGAAAGCTCCCTCTTCCACAAAGATTTCAGCAACCTGATTTGCCAGAAAGTTAACATCGTTCATGGCATGGTCGCAGATCAGCAGTTTCGCTTCCGCGTGGTGCTCAATGATGATCAGAATACGGCGATTAGCCATAAAATCCACATCACCGCGCAGTACGTTCACCAACTGGATCGGTTTCTCTACCTTGATGTTTTTGGGCACGTAAAGCACGAAGCCGTCCTGAGCGAACATTGTATTGATTGCCACCGTGCCGTCAGAGCAGTCGGAAGCCTGTTTATCGTAATATTTATCCGCCAACTGCGGGTAATGTACGGCGAATTCTTTCAGACTGCCTGCAAACACACCGTCCGGAAGTTTAGCCGAAGGTTGCTCCTTGGTATAGAACTGATCATTCACCATAAAATAAAGGTGCGTGCTTAGGTTCGGAACATCACAGCGGAATACCTCGTAAGGGTTTACGGGAATATCCAGGCGACTCAGATTCAGACCGTAGTCGGGTTCGAACATCGCCTTTACATCCGTATGGGCATACGCTTCATCGGTTGTAGCGGGCAGTCCGGCACCTTTTAGCATCACCACGGCAGATTCGCGACGGGTATTCAGTACATGGGCACTGTGTTTGTCGATCATCCCCTTGGTCTGCTCATAAAGGTCGATATATTGATTTGCTACCTTCATATCTTATTCTCCAAGTTCCTTTTTGATCCAGTCATAACCTCTCTCTTCCAACTCAAGTGCCAGTTCGGGTCCGCCTGATTTCACGATTTTCCCTTTATAAAGCACATGAATAAATTCCGGTTTGATATAGTCTAGCAGTCTCTGATAGTGTGTGATTACGATTGTTGCGTTATCCTGAGATTTCAACTTATTCACCCCTTCCGAAACGATACGCAAGGCATCGATATCCAGTCCTGAATCGGTTTCGTCCAAAATAGAGAGACGAGGTTCTAGCATCGCCATCTGGAAAATCTCATTGCGTTTTTTCTCACCGCCCGAGAATCCTTCGTTAACCGAACGATTCGCCAATTTATTATCCAGTTCCACTACTTCGCGTTTTTCGCGCATCATGCGTAGGAAGTCGGAAGCAGACAGCGGCTCCTCGCCTTTGTATTTGCGATGTTCATTCACCGCAGCACGCATGAAGTTCACCATACTTACACCCGGAATCTCCACAGGATATTGGAATCCAAGGAAAACACCCTCCCAAGAACGCTGTTCCGGAGGCATCGCCAATAGATCCTTACCATAAAAATTCACCTCACCTTCGGTTACCTCGAAAGCGGGATTTCCGGCCAATACGGAAGAGAGTGTACTCTTTCCCGCGCCGTTCGGGCCCATGATGGCGTGAACTTCCCCCGGACGTACCGTTAGGTTGATTCCTTTTAATATCTCTTTGCCATTGATGTTGGCATGCAAATTCTTTATTTCTAACATATTATTGTGTCTATATGTCCGTTGTTTTTATTCGTAATATTATCCTACCGACCCTTCAAGAGAAATAGCCAATAGTTTTTGTGCTTCTACGGCAAACTCCATCGGAAGTTTATTCACCACTTCCTTGGCATATCCGTTCACGATCAGGCCGACAGCCTCTTCGGTAGGGATACCGCGTTGATTGCAATAGAAAATCTGACTTTCGCTGATCTTCGAGGTGGTTGCTTCGTGTTCAACGATTGCGCTGTTATTGCCGATATCCATCAGCGGAAACGTATGTGCACCGCAATGAGAACTTAACAACAACGAATCACATTGTGTGTAATTTCGGGCGTTGGTTGCTTTGGGACTCACTTTAACTAATCCACGGTAGCTGTTCTGGCTGTGTCCTGCCGAGATCCCTTTCGATACGATCGTACTTTTTGTGTTTCGCCCGATATGGATCATCTTCGTTCCGGTATCAGCCTGCTGATAATTATTCGTTACGGCAACCGAGTAGAATTCGCCGATTGAATTATCTCCTGCCAGCACGCAGCTCGGGTATTTCCAGGTAATTGCCGAACCTGTTTCCACCTGAGTCCACGATACTTTAGAGAAATCGCCCTTGCATAGGGCACGTTTGGTAACGAAGTTATAGATTCCGCCCTTTCCGTTCTTATCGCCCGGATACCAGTTCTGTACCGTAGAGTATTTCACTTCGGCACGGTCGTGCAGGTAAATCTCAACAATCGCCGCATGCAACTGATTTTCATCACGCATCGGAGCGGTACAACCCTCCAGGTAGCTGACATACGCATCGTCATCCGCCACGATCAACGTTCTTTCGAACTGACCCGTATTCGCTGCATTGATACGGAAATAAGTGGAAAGTTCCATCGGACAGCGAACTCCTTTGGGGATGTAAACGAACGAACCGTCAGAGAAAACCGCGCTGTTTAGGGCCGCATAGAAATTATCGCGATAAGAAACCACACTTCCCAGGTATTTCTTTACCAGATCCGGATAATCTTTTACCGCCTCACTGAATGAGCAGAAAATGATACCCAGTTCAGCCAGTTTCTCCTTGAAGGTTGTCTTTACCGAAACCGAGTCCATCACCGCATCTACGGCCATTCCCGAAAGCATCATCTGTTCTTCGAGCGGAATACCCAGTTTATTGAAGGTCTTCACCAGCTCCGGATCAACCTCGTCCATACTTTTCGGACCCTCTTTTTTCTTCGGGGCCGCATAGTAGCTGATCGATTGATAATCAATCGGAGGAATCGTCAGGTGAGCCCAAGTCGGCATCTTCAGGGTCTTCCAGTATTCGAAAGCCTTCAGACGGAACTCAAGCATCCATTCCGGCTCTTCTTTCTTTTTAGAAATCAGCCGGATGACATCCTCGTTGAGTCCGACCGGGATTACTTCGGTGTCGATGTCTGTTACGAAACCGTATTTGTAATCACTGCCGGTAACCTCGTCTAATATGTTATTTGAGTTATCTTGCATATAATGGTTTAAATAGAGAAAATTGATTATAGTTGCAACAAGTCAGACAGTTATAATGTTTGTCTTGTCCTCTTTTTTTAATATTTCGGGATTGGAATATAATTCTTTGATATAGGGGAAAATAGCGGGAACAATCGATTCGATAGGTGTATAAAGTTTCGATTCTTTTCGCGCTTCCTCTCCCGGTACGGCGATTTTATTTCCGATAACCGATACAACATTGAAAAGAATACTAAATAAGAGAATATACTTCAGACCAGCAAAAATACCCCCTAATAATTTGTTAATACCCCCCAATGCGATGAGTTCAACCGTCTTGGTCATTCCCCACGCAAGCATTCGGATTGCTACCGTGATTAAGAGAAAAACTGCGAAATAGGAGAGCGGAAGTGTCCACCCGCTATCGGAATTAAGAAAAGAACGCACCGTGGGGAGAAATATTGGTCCCAGAAAGCGTGCTCCCAGGATACCGGCTAATAACCCGATCACTCCGGCAACTTCAAGAAGCAATCCGGAGCGTATTCCTCCGATAAAACCACCCAGTAAACCGGCTAATATAATGAAATCAATGTAGTTAAATCCTTCCATAGGCTTGTTGTTTTCTGCGTGTAAAGATAATCAAATATGGAGCAAAAAAGAAGGGATGCCCTTACGGACATCCCTTCCTGATCTATATTCGAAAATTATAGCGTCTTCTTAACCTGTGTTTCTTCGTAAGCTTCAATCAAGTCACCTACTTTCATATCGTTGAAACGATCGATGTTCAAACCACATTCGAAGTTTGTACCCACCTCTTTCACGTCTTCTTTGAAACGTTTCAATGAGCCAAGTTCTCCGGCATAGATTACGATACCGTCGCGGATCAAGCGGATCTTATTGTTACGTTTGATCTTACCTTCCTTAACGATACAACCGGCAACCGTACCCACTTTCGTGATTTTGAATGTCTCGCGAACTTCAAGATAAGCCACGATCTCTTCTTTGATTTCCGGAGCCAACATACCTTCCATCGCATCTTTCACCTCTTCGATAGCATCGTAGATGATAGAGTACAAACGAACTTCAACACCGTCACGTTCCGCAAGGCGGCGTGCAGCCAATGAAGGACGAACCTGGAAACCGATGATGATTGCATTCGAAGCTGCAGCCAGCGTAACGTCTGATTCGGAAATCTGACCTACCGCTTTGTGAATAACATTCACCTGGATCTCAGGAGTGGAAAGTTTGATCAATGAGTCAGACAACGCTTCTACCGATCCATCCACGTCACCTTTAACGATCACGTTCAACTCCTGGAAGTTACCGATCGCGATACGACGGCCGATATCGTCCAAAGTAAGGATTTTCTGAGTACGTAGACCCTGCTCACGGGCAAGCTGTTCACGTTTGGTTGCGATCTCACGAGCTTCCTGTTCTGTTTCAAGAACGTGGAACAAGTCACCAGCCTGAGGCGCACCGTTGAAACCAAGGATCTGAACTGGAACGGCCGGACCGGCTTCTGCAACTTTCTGGTTACGTTCGTTGAACATTGCTTTCACGCGACCGTAATGTGTACCGGCCAAAACCACGTCACCGATATTCAGCGTACCGTTCTGTACAAGAACCGTAGCTACATAACCGCGACCTTTGTCTAGTGTAGATTCAATAACAGAACCTACCGCACGACGGTTCGGATTTGCTTTCAGTTCAAGTAATTCGGCTTCAAGCAACACTTTTTCAAGTAGTTCCTCGATACCCACACCCTGCTTCGCAGAGATTTCCTGACACTGGTACTTACCACCCCAATCTTCCACAAGATAGTTCATCTGAGCCAGCGCTTCGCGGATTTTCTCTGGGTTGGCACCCGGTTTATCGATTTTATTGATTGCGAACACCATTGGTACGCCTGCTGCCGAAGCGTGATTGATCGCCTCGATTGTCTGAGGCATCACACTGTCGTCTGCTGCAACGATGATGATTGCGATGTCGGTAACCTGCGCACCACGAGCACGCATCGCCGTAAAGGCCTCGTGACCCGGAGTATCCAGGAATGTTACCTG
The DNA here is from genome assembly GCA_036655355.1 of Bacteroidales bacterium. GTDB lineage: Bacteria > Bacteroidota > Bacteroidia > Bacteroidales > JAUNSR01 > JAUNSR01. The sequence continues at coordinate 194,488 of JAVVQG010000005.1, read as the reverse complement.
ACGACCGTCAGCCATTTTTACATTATAAGCACCGATGTGCTGCGTGATACCACCGGCTTCACCTGCGATTACGTTTGCTTTACGCACGTAGTCAAGCAACGATGTTTTACCGTGGTCAACGTGACCCATCACCGTTACGATTGGTGGACGAGCGATCAGATCTTCAGCCGCATCTTCTTCCACGTTGATGGCTTCAACCACTTCGGCACTTACATATTCGGTTTTATATCCGAATTCGTCAGCTACGATATTGATGGTTTCCGCATCCAAACGCTGGTTGATAGACACCATCATACCGATGCTCATACAAGTACCGATAACCTGGTTAACGCTTACGTTCATCATGTTGGCAAGGTCGTTCGCCGTAACGAACTCAGTAAGTTTCAGCAATTTGCTTTCTGCTGCTTCCGCTTCCATTTCAGCAGCCATACGGCCTGCTGCCATTTCACGTTTTTCCTTACGGTACTTGCTACCTTTTTTCTGTCCACCTTTGCTGGTCAGACGAGCAAGAGTTTCCTTGATTTGTTTCTGAACATCTTCGTCGCTCACTTCCGGTTTAACCAATGGTTTTTTCAGGTTCGGTTTTCTACGATCCTGATTAGCGCCCTGGCCACCTGCATGAGGTTTATTGTGCTGATTCTGACTTCCGCCAGCAGTAACATCTACTTTTTGTTTGTTGATGCGGTTACGTTTTTTCTTATCCGCATCGTTAGCTGCACCACCTTCACCAGCTTTAGTTAGTTTAGGTCGGTTAGGGTTCTGACGTTCCTCTGTAGAAGGAGCTGCCGTAGCAGGCTTCTTTTGAACGTCACGAGATTTGAAATCTTTCGCTTCTCTCTCTTTCTTCTTCTCCTCTTTCGATTTCTTTTTCGGACGTGTCTGCTGATTGATTGCATTCAGGTCGATGGTTCCGATTACGTTGATTGAGGTAGAAAGGCTTGGTTTGTTCAGACGAAATACTTCGTCTTTCGTTGTTGAGGTTTCTTCTTGCTTTTTTTCTTGCATTTTTTCGACTTCCTTGTCTGCTTCTGTATTTGTTGGCGCCTCAGCCTTTTTCACCTGAACGGGTTCAGAAGGGGCCTCTGTTTCAACAACAGGTTTCGCCTCTTCGACCGGAGTAACGCTTTTTTTCTGTTTATGAGATGGAGAATTTTTTTTATTTAAAGCGTCAAGATCGATACGACCCACCTCTTTAATCTGAGGTTTGTCTTCAATCTCAATCTTGATCTCCTCTACCGGCTGCGGCTCAGCTGCTTTTTCCACCGGTTTCTCTTCGCTTTCCGTAGCTTCATATCCTTCGATAGAAAGTGACGCTTTGTTTTTATCTTTATTGTGACGCTCCTGACTGATTCGGTCCGACTCGATCTTCAAATTTTTATCCTTGCTAAATTCTTTTAGAAGTAAATTATACTGTTCGTCACTAATTTTTGTGTTGGGGTTATTTTCTACCGACACACCTTTCTTTTGTAAAGATTCAACGAGTGTCTGAATCCCCACATTAAAATCTTTTGCTACTTTACTTAACCTTATTGACATACTTTTGATTTAACAATTAAATAATTTGAAGAAGGAACCAGATGAAGCAGAGCTTCAAGTGAGATTACTCCTCGAATTCAGCACGCAGGATGGTAAGTAGATCATCCACGGTGTTTTCTTCAAGGTCGGCTTTCTCCACGAGTATCTCGCGAGGGGTGTTCAACACGCTTTTAGCGGTTGCACATCCGATACTCTTAAGTGCATCAATTACCCAGCTGTCGATTTCATCCGTAAATTCATCCAGATAGATATCCTCTTCCTGAGCTTCATCGATATCACGGTAAACGTCTATCGTATAATCTGTAAGCATGCAGGCCAGCTTGATATTCATACCGCCTTTACCAATGGCAAGAGAAACTTCTTCGGGTTTCAGGAACACCTCGGCAGTTTTATTTTCTTCATTGAGACGGATCGAAGATACTTTAGCAGGGCTTAAAGCACGTTGGATAAATAGGGATGTATTGGTGGTGTAGTTGATGACGTCGATGTTTTCATTACGCAATTCACGAACGATACCGTGAATACGAGCGCCTTTCACACCTACGCAGGCTCCGACCGGATCGATACGATCGTCTGAAGTCTCAACAGCGATTTTCGCGCGTTCACCCGGAATACGGGCAATCTTCATGATGCGGATTACGCCTTCTGCGATTTCAGGAACTTCAAGTTCGAACAAACGCTGAAGGAATAGAGGGGAGATACGTGAAAGAATAATCTTCGGATTGTTATTCTTGTTATCCACGCGGGCTACAACGGCACGAACCGTATCGCCTTTGCGATAGAAGTCGGTCGGGATCTGCTCCGTTTTTGGAAGAAGCAATTCGTTCCCGTCGTCATCGATCAGCAACATCTCTTTTTTCCAGATCTGGTAAACTTCGGCTGAAACAACCTGTCCTACCATGTCTTTATACTTATTATAGATGCTGTCTTTCTGAAGTTCCAGAATTTTTGAAGCTAACGTCTGGCGAAGGTTAAGAATGGCGCGACGGCCGAATTTCTCAAAGAACACCTCTTCTGTAAAGTCTTCACCCACTTCGATATCAGCAACGGTTTTGCGAGCCTCCGATACGGAAACCTGAAGATTCGGGTTGGTAACCATACCGTCCTCAACAACTTCGCGGTTTTTCCAGATCTCAAAATCCCCTTTGTCAGGATTGATGATCACGTCGAAATTCTCATCCGTTTCGAACATTTTGGCAAGCACGTTTCGGAAAGACTCTTCCAGAACGCTGACCATAGTAGTTCTATCGATATTTTTCAGCTCCTTGAATTCCAGGAAGGTATCAATAAGGCTGATCGTTTCTTCTTTTTTCGCCATATTATAATAGTGTAATTTTATTTAAAATCAATAAGATACTTCACGTGCTTCACTTCGTCATAAGTGAACGGAATGTTTTCCTGCACTTCGATCTTGCGTTTGGCACCTTCGGGTTTCACCTTCTTAGTAATGGTAATCACGAAACCATTCTCATCGGCCGATGTCAGAACACCGTTCAGTTTGATCCCTTTACGGCTCAAAACCTCCACGTTGTTTCCAATGTTCTTCTGATACTGTCGAAGTACTTTGAAAGGAGAGGTAACGCCAGCCGAACCCACTTCAAGTTCGAAATCTTCCACCTCGCGATCAAAATGTTCCTCGATAAAACGGCTGATAGCGATACATTCATCAATGTTAATGCCGTTTTCATTATCAATCTCTACTACGATAAAGTTGCCGGGTTTAATCTGGACATCCACCAGGAAGCTATCTGATTCCTTTAGTTTCTCTTCAACCAGACCGGTAACAACACTTTTGTCAATCATCTTATTTTGCTTGAGATATATTTGAACAAAAGGAGGAGACTAACCGCCCCCTCCTTTCTTCGCCCATTTCGGGGTACAAATATACAAATTATCAATTGGTTTACAAAATATAGGCATCTAAAATAATATGTAATTAAAATTAGATTTAGTTGAAAATGAGCTCTTCTTTCAAATAAATCCACATCAAAGCCGCTCCTCTCTCAAAAGAATACAATAAGAAATAGATGCGGTTCCCTGTCTGAAATTAAGCTCTCCGGTTTAGGCGTTGAAAATTTATACAGGATATTTTATCTGTTTAAGGAACAAAATTGAATAAAGGATTGTTTTATAATTTGAACGAATTTACATATGATTCGGTTATTTACGTTAATCCAGTTTAAATGCGTGTGTAATTAAGTATAAATAAGCGGATTATAAATGAAGTAAAATAACAAATTATACCTAACTATGACAAAAAATGCTTTACGCTATTTAATGTTGCTGGTTCTGTTTCCTACTTCCCTTTTTGCACAGGAAATCAAGACGGATACCATCCGGGTAAATCGGCAAGAAACGATCGCAATGGATCTGGGTGATCCGAACGATGTGGTAACTGTAGGCAGCAGTGCTGCCAGTAACTGGTTTGTAAGCTTGGCAGGGGGTGTAGACTTTCTGGCTGCGGAAGCTAACCGGAAATATGATAACTTTTACCAGCGCTTTCGTCCCGTCGGGCAGCTTAGTGTAGGTAAATGGTTTACTCCCGCATTAGGTCTTCGTTTTCAGTTTGGAGTTGGACGATTGGAGGGTCATTCTTATCCCTACGCTTACTTCAATACGTACGATCAGATTCCTGATCATACAATCGTTCCATCAGAGGCGCTTCCTTACATTTCTGAGAAAAACAATGAATTGTGGTTTAACCGTAAGTTTACCTACATGGATTTTCAATTGAACTTGATGACAGATGTAGTTCAATGGTTTACCAACGAAGAGAAACGTGTGGGTGTTTACCTCTTTGCCGGTCCCGGCTTCTCCAAATCCTTTAAGAATCAAGGTATATCCGGCGACCACTCTTTCGCATTGAAGGCTGGTGCACAACTCGACGTGAAAATATCCGATAAATGGTCGTTTCTGTTCGAGATGCAGGGAACAGTTGTGGATGAGTCGTTTAATGGGCAGTTGGGCGGTTACTCTTCTTCCAAGAACCGTACGCTCGAAGGCTACGGAGCCTTTACTGCGGGTCTCACCTATAAATTCGGCGGTAAGCGATTCAACCGCTATACGAAGGTGGATCCGATCGTTCTTGAAACCGCTTACTTTGAACGTCCTGTAGAGATTGAAGAGGTGGAAGTGGTCGAAGAGGATATGACCGTTCCGTTTATCGTCAGATTCTACATCGATAAATACAACATCGAGGCCAATCAGGTTTATAACATATTCAAGGTGGCGAAATACCTGCAAGACAATCCTCAAGCGAACCTTCAGCTTAGCGGTTATGCCGACCGCGAAACAGCTTATCCGGCTTACAATCTGAAACTCAGTCAAAGACGTGTGAATGCCGTGAAGAACTACATCGTGAAAAATTACGGTATCGATCCCGCTCGTATTACGACAGCTGCACTGGGTGATAAAGAACGTTTGTATAACGAAGATTACCGCTGGAACCGTGCGGTAGTCATGCAGATTGTTGAACCATAAAAAGCCTATCCAAATGAAATCGCCATAGCTCATCGAAAGTTGAGATACCCAACAAAAGGTATATAGATGGCGCATTTGACCTTAATGTTAAAAATAGACAATATACAAATGAAATCGCCATAGCTCATCTAAGGTTGAGATACCCAACAAAAGGTATATAGATGGCGCATTTGACCTTAATGTGAAAAATAGATAATATACAAATGAAAAAGATATTCTTAATTATTACCGCCTCTCTGCTTGCATTGAGTGGTTTTGCTCAGCGGGTGGAAACTGAAATGAGGTATGATACGCTTGATATCGATTATAAAACCAAGTATACCTCGAAGTTCTTCGATAACTTCTATATCCAAGCCTCTTTCGCCGAACGGCTCATGTTCGGAGAGGAAGACACGCAATTGAAATTTTCCAAGAGAGTACAACCCGGTTTCCAGATCGCGGTAGGTAAAAAACTATTTCCGGCTTTCGGCGTACGCCTTGGTTTCGGGGGAGCCCGATTGAATGGTTGGAATAGCGGTATCCCCGGATTTTATCAGGGGAACAAACAATGGACGACCGATCCCACCATCGATCCGCTGAAATTGTATTATGAGAGTAAGGGAATCAGTACCGCCAACGGTTATATTCAGAAATTGAAATACACCGAATTAAATGCCGATTTTATGTGGGACTTGCTCAATACGTTCGGTAAAAGCTATCGTTTCGACCGTAAGTTCGAATTAGAAGCGTATGCCGGAATGGGATGGTTACATCTCACCAAATGGCATGCGATGCCAAAAAATGATAAGGTTTCCCTCCGTATTGGAGCACAGGGAACATGGAATATTACACAACGGTTGGGACTGAATCTCGAATATAATTATGCGATAACCGATGCTACTTTCGACGGAGAAATCGGGAAAGGTCATAAATTCGATGGATTTATGTCTGCTTTGCTGGGACTAACCTATCGTGTGGGAAAACAGGGCTTCACTGTAGTTCGTCTGATCTCTCCTGAAAGCTATGCGATGTTGAATAACCGGATCTCCATGATTCGGCGAGAAGTGGAGGAACAACCTCAGGAAATCATTCAAATCACTGATCAGATCACACAGATCAGCTTGTTGATTCCGTCGGTTGTATTCAATCCGGGTAAAGATACGTTCAATGAAGAACTCCAATTGGTAAACATCTTCAAAGTCGCCAAGTTTATGAAAGAGAATCCGGATCAGGATGTAACCATCATCGGCAATGTAGAGGGTAACGATGAAAAATTGGCCCGTCAGCGTGCTCAGGTGGTAAAAGATATTTTGGTGAATCGATATTCCATTGATCCGTCACGTTTGTCGATTACGGTTCAAAATGTGAATAACGACTTCAACGTAACGGGTTATTCCGATTCTGTAAACTTCTCTATTACGCAATAAAAGTTACAAAATGCTCTTGAAAAAGCATTGGAGAGAAGCTGGTCCGTGAGGATCAGCTTTTTTCTCCAGATTCGAATTCTGATGACTCCGGGAATGTTTAATCGTAGTGTTTGAGTAAATGGTTTAAAGTCAAATTATTGTATTCCGGATAAGATCAAAACAGCTTCTCAAATAAGCCGGTTTTTGTTATGATAAATAATGTAAAAAAGATATATTTGTAAATAGTCGTCTCATTATCCTAATAAAAATTAAGCGAAAAAATAATAAATCAACATTTGCTACCATGGATAATATTTGTCACACCCATAAAAAAGGACTCTTTCTCATTTCTACGCTACTCATTTTACTTTTCTCCTCCTGTGCAAGTCGTCGCAACATTGTCCTTTTGCGCGATATAGACAATGCCCGTACACTCGCCAATACGGAAACCTATAACATGAAGATCGCCAAAGACGATAAGCTTTCAATAGTGGTTTCCTGCGGAGACCTGGAGGTATCGGCACCCTACAACACCCCGATGACCGCGCTGTATCAGCAAGGTGTGGGAGGTATGACTCAAGACGGACCATCCGGCTACATCGTAGACCGGAACGGTTGCATCGACTTCCCAACATTAGGACGATTAAAAGTTGAAGGAATGACGCGCGATCAATTGGTTGATACCCTTCAGACCAGATTGAGCGAACAGATAAAGGACCCCACCGTTACCATCCAGTTTATGAACTTTCACATCACGATGTTGGGTGCCGTACGTTCTCCAGGCAAATATCGAGTAAATACAGAACGAGTATCTGTCTTAGACGCAATCGGTATGGCAGGCGATTTGCCGTTGAAAAGTAAACGCAAAAATGTGTTGGTAGTTCGAGACAAAGGGGGAGAGGTGCAGCACGGACGTCTCAATCTTACTTCCGCATCGATCTTTAACTCTGAATTTTTCTACCTGCAACAAAATGATGTTGTGTATGTAGAACCATCCCGAAGTGGTATTCAAGACGGTACCACCAGTTCCTTCTTGCCTTATATGTTCAGTATCTTATCGTCGGCTATCGCGTTGGTAGCAATATTCGTACGCTAATAAAAAACAAAAAGATATGTTCAAGGATTTACCAAATGCAAAACAGGGGGAGAATACCCCGGGCGGGGTAGAGTTATTTGATTATCGGAAACTGAGAGCTAAAATGGTTCAGTATTGGTGGTGGTTCGCCATATCAATACCCATCTGTCTGGCAGTCGGTTTCTATGTCAGCAAGAGTCGCGTGCCTGTTTATCAAGTATATGGAAAGATAATCATTCAAGATCTTGACGGAAATACATCTGCCGATAACCTGCTCCTCAAACAGGTTGGTCTAAGTCAGGGAGCCAAATCGCTCGAAAAGGAGATTTTTCAGTTGCGATCCGAAGAGTTGATGACAGAGGTCGTAAAATCGTTGGGGTTGCAGATCCGTTATTTTCATATTGGTAAGTTCCGAGAATCGGAATATTTCAGAAATACTCCAGTGCTCATAAAGAATGAAACGCCCGAAGATGCAGCCTATACTTCCTTTACTGTAAACTGCCTCGGCAACGGAGCGGTGGAAGTCATCACATCCGATGATAAAACCATCTATAAGGGGAAAAGTGGTGGCACATTCGAGATCGGATACGATAAATTTACCGTAGATGTGGTAAATCCCGAATTTGAAGGTTCCGTTCTCGTACGCAGCTGTTCGTATGAAGCCGCTGCAGGGAGTTTCCTAAGTGCTTTGCAAATCTCAATCGACAATGAAAATGCCGGAACACTTACGTTATCACTCTCCGATCAGGCCCCGCGCCGTGGAGTAGAACTTTTAAATACATTAGTGGAGATTTACAATAAGAAAGGCATAGAGAAGAAACAATTTGTTTTCAATAACACCTCAAAATTCATTAATGAGCGACTTGAGAAAATAAATCTGGAACTTGATTCGGCTGAAACGACCGTGGTTCACTTTCAGCAACAAAATCAATTTCTTGCCCAAGGCGAAAGTGTGGGATTCGCGCTTCAACAAAAGCAAGCTTCCTCGGAATCTGTCCAGAAAGTACAAGCCGAATTGAAGCTTTTATCAAGTATCAAACATCTTTTGAGTGACATGGGGGACGGACGATACCGCCTACTGCCATCCAATTTTAGAAATCCCAATCCGGTATTGACCGCAACGGTTTCGCAATACAATGAATTGATACTTAAACGAAATAAATTATTGGGGAATGCAAATGAGAATTCTCCTACGGTTGCGCGCGTCACTTCTCAGATTGATAACCTCCGCAGTAGCGTGCTTCAAACCGTTACCGAGGCAGAAGGGTTACTTGATTATGAATACCAACTGGCGATGAAAGGTGAAAACCAGGCCAATGCACAGATCTACCGCGCACCGACCCAACAGAAACAATTCCGATCCATCTCCCGGCAACAGGAAATTAAAGAGAAACTGTTCATCTACATGCTCCAGAAACGAGAGGAAGCCGAGATCACGAAACAGAGTTACCAGCCTTCATTGGCATTTATCACAAAAACAAGATCTTATGGTGTCGGCAATGTAAACCCTACCAAGATTATGGGGATTTCCCTGTTGATCGGATTTCTGATACCCTCGCTGATGCTCTATATGGCTTTGATTTTTGATACCAAAGTACGTGTGATCGAAGATGTGAAAAAAGCCACCAACATCTCTATATTGGGAGGTATTCCACACATGAAATCCGATAAGACATCCGTATTTGTAGAAGATTTCGATATCCAGGAATCGCGTAACATGATCCGTGAGAAATTAAACTATATGGTATCGCCCCAACCCGGTCGCGGAGCGGTATTGATGGTCACTTCCACCATTCCGGGCGAAGGGAAATCGATGGTTGCATCTCATTTGGCTGTTACCCTTTCTCAATCTGGTAAACGGGTGATTGTATTGGGGGGTGACCTACGTAATCCTTCGGTCAACGAGTTCTATAAGGAGAAAAACCATACAGGACTCTCCGCATATCTTGCGGGTTTGAAAGAGAACATCAGTGAACTGACACATTCCGTGACTCTCCCTGAAAAGACCGGTGGTTTAGGAAATATCGATCTTGTATTCGCAGGGAAAGTACCGCCAAACCCGGCTCAGCTTATCGGAAGTGAAAAGTTTAAAGAACTTTTGGCGAAACTGAGAACAGAATACGATTACATCATCGTCGATACCCCTCCTGTGGGAATGCTGTCAGACGGATTCTCGATTGCCAAATATACCGATGCATGTATCTATGTGGTTCGCGCCAATAAACTAGACAAACAGGCACTCAAACTCTTGAACGATTTCGAACAGGAAAAAAGACTCTTTAATGTAGCCATCGTATTGAATGATATCAGTCGTGGAGGCGGTCTGTATGGGTATGGCTATGGTTACGGGTATGGCTACGGCTATGGTTATGGCTACGGTTACGGATCCGGAAAAGGAGGATACTATAGCGACTATTCAAAGAAGCAGAAGAAAGAAACAAACGATAAAATTGAAACAGCATAATGTGGTTCCGGAAAAACAGACAATGGTTTTCATACGAGCACGACATTCATTCACATATCCTGCCCGGCATTGACGATGGCGTAAAAACTTTCGATGAATCTCTCGAAATTATTCGTCGGATGTCGGATCTGGGGGTACGTCACATGACGATTACACCACACATCGCTCCGCCCTATATGCCGAACAACCGCGATTCGATTTGCCCTTTACTCGAACAATTGAAACAGTTGGTGCAGGAAGAACATCTCAAGATGCAATTGTCGGTTGCTGCCGAATATCGTGTTTCTCAGTTGATTCTGCCTTTAATTGAAGCGGATGATTTGTTGAGTGCTCCGGACCGATCTTTACTTGTTGAACACCATTTTTTCAACCCTTCACCCTTCTTCGATGAGGCGATTCTTCAATCACAAGCACGTGGCTATTTTCCAATTCTGGCACATCCCGAGCGCTATTCCCACTTCCAAGATAATCTGGTGGGGAGGTGTCGGGCATTGCGTGATCGCGATTGTCGCATTCAAGTAAATCTCCTCTCTTTTGCCGGACATTACGGCCGAGATGTACAAAATGCAGCCAATGAATTGCTCAAGGCCGGTCAGATTGACTTTGTGGCAAGTGATGCACACAATGTGGAGCATGTAGCTGAAATCCGTGAATTCCTATGGTCAAGGAGTGCAAAAAGAGTGGGGGAATACCTTCATAAAATGAATTACTACAAATATGAATGAACAGTGGGATATTGAAATAAAGCCTAAAAATGGACTTTTTGAACTGAACCTTAAAGAATTGATTCAGTATAAGGATCTTTTCTGGTTGTTTGTGAAAAGAGATATCATTACTCAGTACAAGCAGACCATTCTGGGACCTCTTTGGTTTTTTATCCAACCTGCGATGACCACAATTATGTTTATGATTGTTTTTGGCGGAATTGCAGGAATCCCCACTGACGGAGTTCCTCAACCGCTTTTTTATCTGGTTGGGATTAGTTTATGGAATTACTTTTCCGGTTGCCTTACCATGACGTCGAACGTCTTTGTGGCAAATCAGGGAATCTTCGGGAAAGTATATTTTCCGAGACTCATCTCTCCGTTATCCACCGTGTTCTCAAATCTAATAAGGTTGGGAATTCAGCTGTTGCTTTTTGTAATCGTATACCTCTATTATGTGATTATCGGAACCGACGTATCCCCGAATATTTACCTTCTTCTTACGCCATTTCTCGTGGGAATACTGGCTATTCAAAGTCTCGGGTTTGGAATTTTGATCTCGTCGATGACAACCAAATATCGCGATTTGACAATCTTATTCTCGTTCGTAATTCAACTCTGGATGTATGCTACACCAGTAATCTATCCGTTGAGTCTGATGTCGCCCCGCAAACAGATGATCATGGCGCTTAATCCCGTTACTCCCGTTTTCGAAGCGTTTAAATACGCCACCTTGGGAGTTGGCTCTTTCAACTGGATGCAGTTAGGATACAGTCTCACTTTCACGTTCCTTCTCCTTACTGTGGGTATAGTGGTCTTTAATCGTGTCCAACGTAGTTTTATGGACACTGTTTAGTCATTCTAAAAATAATCATCATTATGTCTGATACCGCAATCAAATTTGAAAATATAAGCAAACAATACCGCTTGGGATTGGTCAGCACCCGCACGCTCTCTCATGACTTGAATCGATGGTGGCAAACAGTCGTCTTAGGTCATGAGGATCCGTATCTTAAGATTGGCGAGACCAACGACCGTACCAAAAAAGGTACCAGCGACTATGTATGGGCATTGAAAGATATCGATTTCAGTGTTCGTCAGGGCGAAGTACTCGGTATTATCGGTAAAAATGGAGCCGGTAAATCCACATTACTTAAAATTCTCTCTAAAGTAACTTCCCCCACTACCGGTCGAATCTGTGCAAAAGGTCGTATTGCCTCTTTACTAGAGGTTGGTACCGGTTTTCATCCCGAACTTACCGGACGAGAAAATATCTATATGAATGGTGCGATTCTGGGGATGACGAAAGCCGAAATAACCCGTAAACTTGATGAAATAGTTGATTTTTCCGGAGTGGAGCGTTATTTGGATACGCCTGCCAAACGTTACTCTTCAGGTATGACCGTACGCCTCGGATTTGCCATCGCTGCCCATCTCGAACCCGAAATATTGGTAGTCGATGAAGTATTAGCGGTAGGGGATGCCGAATTTCAGAAAAAAGCGATCGGAAAAATGCAGGACGTAAGCAAAGGAGAAGGACGTACGGTTTTGTTTGTAAGTCATAATATGGGATCAATCCGAAGTCTCTGTAATAAAGGCATCGTAATGAAGGATGGGGGAGTTGTATTTTCTGGATTAGCAGAGGATGCTGTTACAAATTATTTATCTGATAATTTTTCCGAAATAAATGAAACAGATTTATTAAATCGTCATGACAGAAAAGGAAATGGTAAAATTCGATTTACGAAAGTAACACTTCTGGATAAACGGGGAGAAAAAGTCGATACTGTGTTGTCTGGTGATTATATTAAAATTAATCTTGATTATCAAATAAATGATTTTAGTATAAAGAAAAATGATCTCATCATTGGGATAACAATTCTTGGTCCTCATCAAGAGTATTTAGGACAATTTATATCAGATGAAGTTAAAACAATATATGATTCTTCTGAAAATAAAATTGAATTAGTTATTCCAAAGTTGATGCTTCGTGGTGGAACTTATTATTTGCGTCTTTTTTCACATTATAAAGATACACAGTTAAGTAACTTCTGTGATTGTTTTGATGTGTTGATGCCAATTAAGGTAATATCTTCTGATTATTGGAATACCGGACGAGTAATTCGAGATGCCAATATGCCATTAATTGATGGGTACTTTAGATTATAAAATATGAGAAAATATTTATCTATAGCAAAGAATATCATACTTATCCTCTTCAATAAACTAAGAGGTAAAACTTATGAGTTTACTCTTCCTACACGTAAGTTTTTAATTGATTTACAATTAATATTTATTCCATTCTGTGGCATTTCAAAGAATAAAAAAGAAGATGTTGAACTTATAATAACATTAACAAGTTATGGACGTAGGGTTTTAACAACAGTTCATTACACATTATTTACACTTCTAAATCAGACAAAGAAACCATCGCGTATAATACTCTGGCTAGATAATAGAAATTGGAATAAGAATAATCTTCCATTTTTAGTGCGATGTTGTATTCGCAAAGGAGTTCAAATTCGTTTTTGTGAAGATTTACATTCATATAAAAAATTGGTTCCAGCTTTAATGGAATTCCCTGAATCTGTTTTAGTCACAGCGGACGATGACCTTTTTTATGAAAAGAGATGGTTGGAAGAACTATATAATGCTTATAAAGAAGAACCTAGGGTTATTCATTGTCACCGTGCATTGAAGATTACGTTTAATGAAAAAGGAGATATTAACCCTTATAAAAATTGGAATAGAGAATCTCAGGTACCATCCATTGAATGCTCTCATTTAATATTTCCAACTACAGGTGCAGGTGTTCTATTTCCTCCGCATTCATTAGATGATGATGCGATTGACAAGAATAAATTTGAGTATTTATCACCATTTGCAGATGATATCTGGTTTTGGGCTATGTCAGTGAAGAATAATACGTTAAAAAAGAGAATTAAAAATTATACGGGTAATCTTGATTATGTGGATTATATGTTAATGCCAGAAAATCCAGAGACTTTAGCCTTCCATAATCTGACAAATGGACAAAATGATATTCAGATTCGCTCCGTATTATCTCATTATCATCTAATTGATTATTTAAGATGAAATACTTATTTTCTGTTATATGTGTTTTTTTATTATGTACTTCTTGTGTTAAGGATCAAGCATTGACAAAGGCCGATCTTTATCCTTCTTTGAAAAGTGAGAATGATTCACTTTGGCAAAAATGTGCTGATAGATTATATATAAGTATGCAAAAACAAGCTTCTTATTTATTAGGGACAGTGCGCTCATTGAATGGGAATGATAACATTAAACTTCTTACTGAATATGGGAAAGAGGAAGAAAATATACGTCCAAATGTAACCGCTGTTGCTGGTTTTGCATTCTTATATACCTATGGAGACTATAATCCATTGATTGTCGGTATTGAACGCAATGAACTTAAAGAGCAGTTTATAATACCTATGATGAGATGTATGATTAGAAAACATATTATGGGTAGAATTCGTTTAACAGATCGTTCACGCTGGGGGGGGCAATTTCAATCAGCTCATTGGGCATACATTCTGGGTAGAGGTGCCTATTGGATGTGGAATGATCTTCCGAAAGATATTTGTGAAGGAATTTTACGGATAGTTAGTTATGAAGCAGATATTGTCTTGTCTAAAATGCCCCCAATGCAACTTGAATTCGATACAAAATGCGAAGAGAATGCATGGAATGCCCAGATTCTAGCAATAGCTCCATTATTAATGCCTCTAGACACTCGGTGTGAACTTTGGCGCGAAGCTCAAAAAAAATGGGTGGTTTCAGCTTACATAAGACCGATTGATTTACTTTCTGATAAAAACATTGATGGAGTTAATTTATCTTCTTTCAATGAAGCAAATCTATTTGATGATTACACATTAGAAAATCATGGAATTGTACATCCTGATTATATGTCATCTTTTATTTTATCAGCACAGATTGCATTAGATTATAAGATGCGTGGAGTAGAGATACCTGATTTTCTAAAATTCGGAATTCAAGGTCTATATGATAATTTAAAATACCTCATATTACCAGATGGTGGATTATATTATCCTTCGGGTCAAGACTGGAGAATTTTCAGAAATGCTGATTGGATTTTAAATCATGCTCTGATGAATATGATATTTCAAGATAAAGATTCATATGATTATGCAAATCAGTGTATGGATACTATTGAAAGAATGCAGGAAAGAAATCCTCAAGGGAATACATATAGTAAGGGAGAATATTTCTTCTCTTCAACCCAGGAACATTTGCTCTTTTGGTGGTGCAATGCTTGGTTAGCTATGCAATTTAATAAAACGTCAAGTCTGAAATCCAAGCCTAACCTTGGTATTCGCGATTTAGTATATGGCAAAATTGTAATGAATAAGACTGAGAAAAGTATTCATTCTTTATCTTATGGAAAGAATTTAATGCTTTTGGTCGGAAGAAACCAAAAGGATCGTCTGTTTTCACCTGAGAATGATTCTGGTTTTGGCACTATTATTTTGGAGAATGAACAACCTGTTGGTGCAAAATTGAAAAATATATCCTTAGAAACAGATTCAACCTCATTTAAAGCCCTTCTTGATGTAGCTTATGGAAATAGAGTGAAAGGGGTCTATAGAATATCTTCAAGCAATGATACTTTATCAGTTCAAGAAACATTAATTGCAACTTCAGATCTAAATATCAAGGAAATTGCCACCTCTTCATTTTTCCTTTTAAATAACCCATATTGGATTTATGAACAACATAAACGGATAATTCAAACGCCTAAAAATCATTTTGTATTTAATCCGGTATCAAAAAAAGATATTCTATTTTCTGCAAATCGACTTTTAATTGATTCTTCTGTAGTTATAATTAGTTCTACTCCCTTGAATTGTAGATATAAAGGAGCAGAAACATCCGAGAAGGCTCGGTATTACGATCAATTGTGTATAAACTACAGAATAGAAAAACGTAAATTTCTAAGGAATGAAATTGTATCAGAAATTAGTTATAAAATGATTTTTAAATAAATACATGGGGAATCGTCTTTTTTATTATCTGATTAGTCTCATGGAAAAGAAGGCTTTTGGCTTAGGTTTGTTTAAATCGTTTCTACATCAATGAATACAAAATAAACTGGATTTATCAATCAAATTATTAACAACGATGTTAGCACCAATTGTCTTATTCGTTTACAATCGCCCATTTCATACCGAAAGGACTTTGAATGCGTTGCAACATAATTATTTAGCAGAGGAATCTATTTTGTTTATATTTTCAGACGGACCAAAGAGTCATATAACTCCGGACCAATTAGAAAAGATAGAACAAGTTCGAACAATAATTCATTCCAAACAATGGTGTAAAGAAGTCATTATAAGAGAATCAATAATTAATAAGGGGTTAGCTAACTCCATTATTGATGGTGTGACCGAAATTGTTAATAAATATGGTAAAGTGATTGTCCTAGAAGATGATATAGTTACCTCAAAAGGATTTCTTAGATATATGAATGATGCTTTGAGTTTCTATCAAGATGATTCTAATGTAATGCATATTGCTGGATACATGTATCCACATAAGAAAAAGCTTCCAAAGACCTTTTTTTATAATGTTCCATTGTGTTGGGGTTGGGGTACATGGGAGCGTGCCTGGATGCATTTTAATCCAGATGCTGAATATTTATATAATTATTTTGATCAGCACGGAGATTGGGGCAGATTCAATAAGTTCGGTAATAATGAATTACAAAAACAATTAAAAGCGAATGTTGAAGGAGAATTAAATACATGGTTTGTTAAATGGCATGCGAGCCTTTTAATTCAAAATGGTTACACCTTATTTCCGAATGAATCCATGGTTGTTAATGAAGGGTTTGATAATACAGGAATACATTGTGAATGTTCGCAAAGATATCAGGGGCAGATTTGTGAATCGGTTGAAGTAAAAAAAATTCCAATAGAAGAAAATGAGATCGGAGGAAAGATAATTAAAAATTTTTATGTTCCACAATTGTCTATGAGGGAAGTAATCTGCAAATATCTGAAAAGGATATTTCCTGTTACATTTCTGAAAAGAATAATTTTTAAAGTAATATCTTTTGGAGTTCCCGAAATAAGAGTACTTCGAGACAATGGTAAAATGTTATGGAAATCTCATATTGCAAAAAATGCTGTTGTTTTTGATAATTGTAGAATTACAAATTCTGTAATATCTGACTATACATACATTTCTTACAATTCAACAATAAATAATACAGTCATTGGGAAGTATTGTTCGATTGGCCCTAATCTATTATGTGGTTGGGGGATTCATCCATTAGATGGAATTAGTACGCATCCTGTTTTCTATTCCTCAAAAAAGCAGATAGGATTTACGTATGCAAAAAAAAATAAAATTGAAGAGACAAAACCTATTTTTATAGGCAATGATGTTTTTATTGGAGCAAATGTTACAATTTTAGATGGAACAACAATTGGAGATGGTGCAGTTATTGGAGCGGGAAGCGTAGTGACTAAAGATGTACCACCTTATTCTATCTCTTTTGGTGTTCCTTGTAAGGTATCGAGGTATCGTTTCAACCAAGATCAAATAGAAAAACTACTGAATATAAAATGGTGGGATTATGATAATCCTGAAAAACTAAAAGACATCGAAAGAGATTTCTTTAACATAGATCAATTTATAATGGAGCATGAGAAAGAATGACTTTAAAAATAAGTGCAAATACTTAAAATAAGAGTTTATATTACTTAAATAATTGACCATGAAAATACTATATATACAAGATTGGTTTGCATTTGGAGGTATAAATCGAGTTACATCCTGTAAGGAAAATTATCTAATATCAAAAGGCTTCGAAGTACATAATTTATGTATGGACGACAGGCCTAATGCTATTTCTGATTATTTCTATGATCCTGAGATAATTATGCATTCATTGTATAAAGATGATTTTGATCAATATTTAAAAATCCCATTATTAGGAAGAATAATAAGATTTATCCTATTTAGATATAAATTTATATCGGTTATCAAATCGATTAAACCAGACTTGATAGTAACAGTTCGAGATTATATTGAGCCATTAACAGTGATATTATTTACGAGAAAGATTCCTCGTATATTAGAATTTCATTGTGTTCTTTTAGATCGGATTTCACCTATTTATTCTTTTCGAGAATGGTGTAGATTAAATTTTAAATATCCATTCTACACATTAGTGTCTCTAACGCAAAGAGATCGTGAAAAACGAGAAAAAATTCTTCGTCAACCAATCTATGTTATACCTAATCCTATTTATCTAAAATCAGAATGCTCAAATCTTGAGGATAAAATCGTTATTTCATTGGGGCGCTTTCATCCACAAAAAGGATATGACCTCCTCATCCCGGCTTGGATTAAAGTAGCAAAGAAACATCCGGATTGGCAGCTATATATTTATGGAAAAGGAGATGAAAAAGAGAAATATAGAAGATTAATTCAACAAAATAATCTATCTGATCAAGTTTTTCTGAAAGATCCCGTAGAAAATGTTTCAGAGGTATTGTTAAAATCTTCTATTTATGTAATGTCCTCTCGCTATGAAGGATTTGGCTTGGTTTTATCTGAAGCTATGCAATGTGGAGTGCCATGTGTGTCAGTTGATTGTGAAGCTGGACCGTCAGAAATAATAAAGGATGGAATAGATGGTTTTGTTGTGCCTACATTAGATATGGACTTATTGACAGATCGAATCTGCAAACTGATTCAAGATGATGAACTACGTAAAAAAATGGGGCGAAATGCGTCATTTAATATTCAACGGTATAAAATTGATGATGTAATGAAAACTTGGATAGACCTTTTTAACAAAGAGGTTCATTCATCTCAATTATAAATAAATTCTGCCCAATTGAGAACAGTGGGGGGGTGTCGTCTTTTCTACAGCAAATTATTAATAAAAAGTAGGCTCCTATATCTCAAATGATCTAATTTTTTGATTAATGTTTCATTTGAATAATTCATAAAAGATTAAAGTCGCCCTTATTGATAATATTTTCAAATCTTCCGGAAAATATATCTCATAATAATTCAAATATGAAAAATTTCCCTTTAATATCCATAATCACAATTAACCTAAACAATGAGAAAGGACTTAGTAAGACTATAAATAGTATCAAACAACAAAATTTTATTGATTATGAATTAATTATTATTGATGGTGATTCAAATGATCTTAGTAAGGAAATTATTAAAGAAAATGAACGTTTTATAACTTTATGGATATCAGAAAAAGATGAAGGTATATATCAAGCTATGAATAAAGGAATTCATTTGGCAGAGGGAAAATATTGCTATTTTTTAAATAGTGGAGATTATTTTACCGATGCCAATTCTTTAAGTCGCATATCACCATTTCTAAAAGAATTTGAAATAATATATGGAAATGTCATCTTAGAAAAAGGAAGATCCAGGAAAATAACGAAGGGATTTGCTTCCGATCAAATTTCTCTTTTTGATTTTTATACCGGTACTTTATTTCATGTTAGTGCATTCATTTTACGAGATCAATTTTATAAAGATCAATTTTATGATGAATCTCTAAAAATTAGTTCCGATTGGACTTGGTTTGTTAAAAATATCATTAAAAATAAATGTAAGGTAAAATATGTAAATCAACTTATTGCTATATATGATTTATCAGGGATAAGCTCTTCTAATTATCAATTAGCACAAAAAGAAAGAGAGTCATTTATTGAAGCAAATTTTGGTAAATGTGTAAAAGAGGATTATAATAGGTTTGCTGAAATAAACTATAAATATGGGAGGTTATGGGAGAATAAAATTACGAGTAAAATACTTCATTATATGAATGCTATCTTATGGAGAATAGAATATTTATTTAATAAATAATTTAATATAAACCTCATTCGTATGAAAAGTAACTTATACTCTATCTTAATGCACCTAAGAATATTGCATCAAACTTTATTTGGAGAAAAAAAACAATATCCATCATTAATATTACGCTCCCAAAAGGATTATTCAAATAGATTAATTTCATCTTATCTCGAATCTGATAATCCATGTATGATTGCGAGATTTGGAGATAATGAATTGTTATCGATGGTAAATTATCTAAATGTAAAACATGGAAAAAGAGATATCTTGGATTTTATACGACAAAGAATACCTGCATGGTGGTGGAATGAAGAACGTTTGAAGGGATTAGCGCTCGGTGCAGGATTCTTTCCTGTAACAGAAGAATATATTGGTGCGTTCTATGAGCTGATGATTCAAGACATGCTAGATGTTGATATTTTGGGTTCTTGGATTCCTGAAGAAGTTGTATTTAAAGATAGATTAAAGAGTGCAAAGAGGGTAGTTCTTGGAGATTTAGAACCTTTTTTTTCCTCAACTCCCTGGACTTGGAAACTGAAGGGTAAAAAAGTATTAATTATACATCCATTTGTTGAAACGATACTATTGCAGTATCCCAATAGAGAAAAAATATTTCCAGATAAAATGTTACCTGAATTTGATCTTCAGGTTTATCGACCTGTTCAAAGTCTTGCAAATAATAAAACTCCCTATAATAATTGGTTCGAGGCTTTGGATTTTATGAAAGCAGAACTAGAAAATTTAAATTTTGATATATGTATCTTAGGGTGTGGTGCTTATGGGTTTCCTCTTGCTGCTCATATAAAAAGAATGGGAAAGAAAGCGATTCATCTAGGAGGGGCAACACAATTGTTGTTTGGCATAAGAGGAAGACGATGGGAGGATTCTTATAGTAGAACTTTCCCGTATTCTAATTTATTTAATGACTATTGGTGTCGACCTTTAAAATCCAATCAACTTGAAAATTTGCATTTAGTAGAGGGAGGATGTTATTGGTAAAAAGAAAAATATTATTATTAATTGATTATACAATATTATTATGTTTTTATCCATTATTGTACCCATATATAACATAGCCGGTTACATAAACAATTGTATCAAGAGTTTATTAAATCCTGATATTAATAATAACTTTTATGAAATTATCATTATTGATGACGGATCGATAGATAACAGTCTCGAGATAGTGAAAGACTTTGCAAATAAGTACCAGATGATAAAGGTTGTCTCACAGAAGAACCAAGGGGCAGCTGCCGCGAGGAATAGGGGTATAAATGAGGCTCAAGGAGACTATTTATGGTTTGTCGACGGTGATGACTATATTGAAACCAATTTCATAAAATTCTTATTGAAAGAGATAAAAGAGATGCAAGCCGATATCTTTTTATTTCAAATGGCATTGGGTGCAGACTTAGAAAAACAATTTGATAAAACAGTATCCTATAATTTAGAGCCGGGTAGAATATATACAGGAGAGCAAGTATTAAAAAATGGAATTTTTCCATCTTCAGCTTGCAATGCTATTTATAGACGCGATTTTTTGAAACAGAACAACTTCATATTTAATAAGGAGTCTTATAGAGAAGATGTTGAATTTACTGGAAAGGTCTTTTGTTTAGCAAATAGTATTAAATACATACCTCTTATAGGTTATTATTATTTTACGCGTCCTGGATCGAAGACTCAAAATATCTCATTAAATAACCGGATCCACTTATTAGATGCTGAAATAACAATAGCCAATTCGTTTCTGCGTTTTGGTAAGAGCACTAAAAAACAACATCCTTGGATAAATAGATACATGAAAGAAAGAGCAAACATGGTTTTGTTTAATATGATGCTTTCCATATACCGTGACAAGGAAATACCATTTGAAGCAGCAACTGCTTTACTTGAAAAATCAAAAAATCTCTCCCTTTACCCACTTGATCTTTACAATTCGGGCTCAATAAAGCACCGTTGTATGTGGTTTTTGTTTAATTTAGAGATAATGTATGTTTTTATGCTCAAGATGAATAGATTAAGAGGATGACTTTATTCTAATACAAAATCAAAGTTATGTTACCATACATAATCATATTTCTCATAATTCTGATATTTGCGATGCGAGACATGCAGTCTCACTCAATGAACATCGATACTCGCAAATCGCTGATTCTTTTTCTGACCTTACTCCTTTCCCTATTTGTAGGACTTCGTGATATGATAGGGGGCTATGATGTCTATATTTATGGAGAGATATTCGATATAACACCTCCAATTACTTCCTTTCAGCATTTTTTATTGGTCGCATCTGGTAAGGATCCTTCATTACCGCAGATATTAGAGCCTGGTTATATAGCAATAGGTGGTCTTATAAAATTGTTCACAGACAGCAGATATCACTTTTTTCTCATATTGAGCATACTGTCCTATTTTATGATCTTTCGGACCTTCAAGAAATTTATGCCATTTGTTTTCTTAGCCATCTTCATATTTTCGTGCAAATTCATGCTCATGAGTTTTGTATATGTCAGACAAATGTTAGCCATGGCAATAGTTTGGAGTGCTATCCCTGCCATTTTCAAACGAGATATTCTTCGTTTTTCCATTCTTGTCTTTATAGCATCTATCGTTCACAATAGCGCCTTATTATTCTTTCCCGTATATTTCCTTGGTTTAAAACAATACTCTTCGAGACTTATAAGTGTCGCAATTATTTTAAGTTTTGCTCTAGGATTAACTCCTTTCTTTAGCTCTGTTTTAGGAGGGGTAGGCGAGACCATGAATATTGAAAAGGCACAACTTTACGCAAATAAAGGAGTGGGAGGTATCAACTATTTTTATGTATTAGAAAGTACATTAATAGGTGCCTTTTTGTATTTCAATAGGAATAAATTCTATAAAGGAGAGGAAAGTACTCTCTTCTTTAACCTTGCATTGGGGTATGTTTGTCTGACTTTCTTCACCTTAAGAGATGCTACCGGTATTCGCTTCGTTTGGTATTTCTTAATAGGTATCATCTATGTAATATCAGCAATTCCCTATTTATACCGATATCAGCCCATGATGAGGCAAACTCTGTTAATCGGAACAGTCGTTTATTTTTCGGCGTTGCACTTCCGTCTACTAACAGTTTGGGATTTCGGAGATATGATGCCTTATCAAACTTATATGAGTGAAACAAAGCGGCCCACAATTTGGAGAGATCGAGAGTATACCATGAAATATGCAAAACCAACAGAAGTGTTACAATGATATCTATTCTGACGGCTACATATAATAGAGCACATCTTCTTCCCCGTTTATACGAGAGTTTGCTGAATCAGAGTGATCAAAACTTTGAGTGGATTATTGTGGATGATGGAAGTACGGACAATACGCAAGAGGTTGTTTCAAAATTTATGATGGAAGGGCTGTTCTCGATTCGAAGTATTTACAGACATAACGGAGGAAAACACAGAGCAATAAACTGTTCTGTGAAAGAAGCAAAAGGTGAGTTATGTTTTATTGTAGATAGCGATGATATCCTATGTGGAAATGCAATAGAACTCATTCATAATTATTGGAATACGATCCCTGATCATCATTTATTTGCAGGTGTAGTAGGACTTAAAGCCTATTTTGATAGTCGTATTATCGGAAGTTCTTCCGATAAGATCCCTCACATTTTGGATACGGATATGTTATCTTATCGTACTAGGTATAGAGTTAAAGGTGACCGCGCAGAAATATTTCGTACGGAAGTCTTAAAGGAATATACATTTCCGGAGATTGAAGGAGAATTCTTCTGTCCCGAAGCACTAGTTTGGAATCGCATCTCTCAAAAATATAAAATGCGCTATTTCAATGAAACAATTTATTTATGCGAATATCTCCCCGATGGCTTGACAGCAAAGATTATCAAACTAAGATGTGAGAATACTGTTGCCAGTCTCTCTTATTATAAAGAGTTGTCCACCTATGATATTCCATTAACCGAACAATTAAAGGCCTATATAAATTATTGGCGATTTGCATTTAGTTCAAAACGAGATATCGGAAGTTTGTTAAAAGAGATATCACCCTATAGTCTTTTCATGTTTCCTTTTGGTTATTATATGCATTTAAAAGACAAATATGTATCATGAAAGTTTTACAAATCATAACTTCTTTAGGGATTGGGGGTGCGGAAAAACTAGTCTCGGATATCGCAATTCGAATGTATGGTATGGGAATAGATTGTGACGTTCTGGTTCTTAACGGACTCGAATCTCATTATCTTCAGAACTTGGATAGAAATGGCGTAAAAGTTATAAAACTAAGTCGGGGACCGTTATATTCTGTGTATAATCCGCTTCTTATTTTCAAAATAATGCCCTTTCTGAAATGCTATGATTTAATTCATGTACATCTCTTTCCTGCACAATATTGGGCGATAATTGCAAAGTGGTTATCCCGAGTGAAAATTCCCATCATAACAACTGAGCACAACACCACAAATCGAAGATGGGAATCGATATTCTTCAAGGCACTAGATAAGAGAATCTATAAAACATACGATAAAGTAGTGTGCATTTCGAAAGAAATTCAAGCTATTCTTATAGTGTTATTAAAAGAACAAGAGGTCTCTCGATTTCCTATAATTGAGAATGGGATAGATCTAGATCTAATAACTCAAGCACATCCTTATGACAAGAAAAAATTGATTAAAGATCCAACTTGTGAATCTTTAATTGTAAATGTGGCCGGATTTCGAGAACAGAAGGATCAAGATACTTTAATACGTGCAATGAAACTACTTCCATCCGATACGCATTTAGCGTTAGTGGGAGACGGGGTTCGGAGAGAATCATTAGAAAAGCTTGTGCAATTGGAAAACGTAGAATCCCGCGTGCATTTTCTTGGAATAAGGAGCGATATTCCTCAAATACTTAAAACAGCTGATATAGTCACGCTCTCTTCTCATTATGAAGGTTTATCCTTGTCATCTCTTGAAGGAATGGCTTCGGGAAAACCATTCATAGCAAGTCGGGTAAATGGGTTGAAAGAATTGGTTGAAGGGGTAGGTTTGCTTTTTAATCCGGGAGATGAATATGACTTTAAAGACAAAGTCTGTATGCTTAGGGAAAATTTAGAGTTTAAGACTGAAATCGTTAATAAATGCCGGCTAAAATCAGAAGAGTTTGGTATTAATAAAACATGCCAATCTTACGTTAGTCTTTATCAAAAGCTTTTAAAATGAGAATAGCTTTCTGTTATATGGTCCATCAGATGAGTGCCACATTCGTTACATCCATTAATATTCTATCAAAGATAGGTGATATTCTAGTACATGTGGATAAACGTGTTTCTCTTGAAGATTTTATATCAATAAAAGATAACGTGACTTTCCTGGATAATCGTATTGCCGTTCGGTGGGGTGGGTTTGATCAAATTATTGCAGATATCGAATTGTTGAAAGCTGCAGATGCAGCCGGACCGTATGATTATGTTTTTATGATGTCGGGTGAATGCATGCCTATCCAGGACAATGATTCTATTATCAAATTTCTAGAAATAAATAGAGGAAAAGAATTTATATATGCCGATAAGAAGTCTCAAGACATCAATGTTAGACTTAAATATCGGTATCCCCATTATTATTCAGATAAGAATAGAAATATATGTCTCTCTGCTTTTATTGTTTTATGTGATAAAATACCATGGTTTCACCGAAATCCTTTTTTGAAAAAGAATCCATACTTTAATATGCTACCTCCTTTGTATAAAGGTGGGAACTGGTTTACAATTTCAGGACAATGCAATAAATATATTTTGGACTATATAATAAGCAATCCTAATTATCTAATAGCTTTTAAAGAGAGCCACTGTGGCGATGAAATATTCTTTCATACGTTAGTATATAATTCGGAATTTCGGTGTAAGATATATGAGGATAATACTTCTGATATTCCAACTTCTAATCAACTAAGATATATTGATTGGAAAAAAGGTCCAGATTTTCCTCGCATTCTTACGCAAGAAGACTATCCAGCGATAAAAGAATCTAGATGCCTTATAGCTCGTAAGATAACCGATAAGATAAATCTTTCGGAGTTCGAGAATTATTTTAATCTTAAATAAAGACCGCTATGAAACTATCAATACTTATCCCTGCATTCAACGTAAGTGAATTTATTATGCGTTGTTTGTCTTCTGTTGCATCCCAAATCAATCCTGAAAATACAGAAATTATTGTATTGAATGACGGATCCACCGATGATACAGAGGCTTTATTAAGAACTTTCGCTGCCCCCGGGTTTAGGTATTTAACAACACCCAATCGAGGAGAAGCGGAAGCTCGTAATAGATTATTAGAAGAATGTAAAGGTGATTATTTTTGGTTTGTAGATGCAGACGATTTCATAAATACAAAGATAATTGATCAGATATTGATTCTGATTACTGAATCTGCAGCGGATATAATCTATCTGAGTTATAGGTCAGTGTTCGATAAAAAGAATGGAAATAATCATGTTTTTTTTGATGATTTTGATTCTGGACTTCAACTTATCCGAAATAGACTCTTTTGTAATACTATTTGGCAGAAGGTCATACGAAAAGAGCTTGTAAGTAAGAATAATCTGAAATTTCATCAGTTAAAAACCGGAACCGATTTTGTGTTTAGCTTTCAGTTGTTAAGTTTAGCGCAAAGGATTCGAACAGTTTCAGAAATAAGCTATTATTATTGTTATAACACAAATTCAATATCCAATCAAGGTGGAAAAGAGCATTTAGAACGTTTGGCTGAGGATACCTTAAAGGGTTTAGATCTGATTTTAGAGTTCAAAAAATCATTTTCAGAAGATGAAAATAGAATATTGGATGTTTGGGTGAACTATTTCCTTTCGGGTTTTATTTTCTCCCTAATCCGCTACCGTGATTATAGTTTGATACAACTATTTTATTATATAGCAGAACTTAGAAAAAGAGGATTGTATCCTTTACAGAGTTCTGGACAAAATATTAAAATTAAAGGTTTTATACACCTATCGAACACGACCTTGGGTGCTCAATTAATGAAGAATATATTCTCTAAAGATTATCGCTCATGGATCAAACAGAATTAATAAGTATCATAACTCCGGTTTTCAATAGTGAAGAGACTCTTGATCAATGTGTTCACAGTATTTTGGCACAGTCCTATAAGAACTTCGAATTAATCTTGATAAATGATGGGAGTACTGATAAATCAGGATCTTTATGTGATAAGTATGCTCTAATAGATAGACGTGTGAAAGTGTTCCATACCTTCAATCAAGGTGTTTCGAGAGCTCGTAATCATGGTATAAACCAAGTGAAAGGGCAATGGTTATGTTTCATTGATAGTGATGACTGGGTATCACCATATTATTTGGAACATCTTCAATCATGCCTCCATAAAGATATTTCCACACAGATTGTGATAGGAGGTGCATATTATTTTGATGTAAAGAAACAACAGGTTAGTAAGGATTATCATTTTTGTTCCGTGGTATTGGAAAGAGAGGAAATACTAAAGGCTTTCTCTCAACATCAACTTATTTATTTTGGTTTTGTTTGCTCTAAATTATATAATGTCACACTGATTAAACAAAATAATTTATTTTTCAATCCGAAGATCCATCACAGTGAAGATATGATCTTTATGTTAGATTATATTTTTTATTGTAACCGCCTTACTCTTACAAACTACATTGATTACTATTATAGAATAGGCTCAAATCTTTCCTTATCTACGAAATGTCTTGGGTTTTCATCAGAATACAATTGTTACATTTATCTGAAGAATGCACTCGATAAAATTGCTGAGAACAATGAAGTCGGTTCCGATTTCCGAGAATCAGAAGTGACTATAAAGTTATATTATTTGCGTAGAGCTATTTTTGAAATGTATAAAGACGCCTCTTTATCAAGGAAGGAACGAATTAATATTTTAAATCACTCTATCGATTATCATGAAACAGAAATAAAAAAATATTGGAATACCATCTATTGGATAGATAAAATAGGAATATACTTTCTAAGTAATCACCTTTCGAGACTCTATGACTCGTACATGTTTTCTCTTTTCTTTATAAGAAAAACCATGGGGTCTTCTTGGTTTAGAGTACGGTCCTTGATATTAAGACGTTAATGTCAATTCTCGTTGAATATTAAATTCCTGTTCAAATCCTTTACTCCTATTAAGGTATCCGAAAGAAATAAGGTTTTTTTATTATTAGAATACCAATCCGAAAAGTAAATCAGCCATGGAGAACAATACAACTCCGATAACATTCTTGTTGCCTGCTTATAAACAGAATTATTTAAAGGCTTCGATAGATAGCATTCTAAGTCAATCATATTCGAATATAAAATTGATTATTGTGAATGATGCTTCTCCTTATCATTTGGAGGATGTCCTAAAAGAGTATAATGACGATCGTATCCAATATATTGCTCTCGATAAAAATCGAGGTGGTATAGATTTAATCGCTCATTGGAATGCCTGTATAGATCTCGTTGAAACCCCCTATATGGTTATGGCTTCCGACGATGATGTTTATGAACCTCATTATGTTGAAAAACTACTTATTTTAACGAAGAGGCATCCGGAAGTTAATATTTTTCATTGTAGATATAAAGTGATAGATGCTAGCGGAAAGGTCATCGCTCTCTCTTCTCCTAATTCCGAACATGAGTCTGATCTGGACTTTATGACCCAACGTATGATTAACCGAAGAGCAACTTGTGCTCAGGAGTTTTTAATTAAAACTTCTGCATTAAAGGAAATTGGTGGATTCGTCAATTTTCCTTTGGGCTGGTATTCAGATATAGCAACATCTTTTTTATTGACAAAAGATAAAGGAATTGTTGCAACGAATGAATTATTGTTTTCTTCTAGATATACATATGAGAGCCTTACTGGTAGTAAGGATAATATAACAAGAAAGCTAATTGCTACTTTCCTTTTCAAAAGATGGATATCAACATTTCTCGAACAAATTAGTTATGATCCATACAATCAGAAAAATAATCTTCAAAGTGACGGAATGATAATATTAGAAGATCAAATATCCTATTTATTATCACGTATCCCTTTTAATACGTTTTTATCGTTCTGTTTTCGAAAAAATCATACCTCAACTCTCAGATTAAATACGTTATTGAAATCTTTATTGAAACGATCGGCATAGCCTTTTATGTACTCTAATTAATCATCTAATATTGTGAAAGAATGAAAAATAAACTCAGACCTATTGCAATTAATCTTCCTCAATATCATCCAATTCCCGAAAATGATGAGTGGTGGGGCAAAGGTTTTACTGAATGGACAAATGTAAGTAAAGCTGCTCCACGATTTCCTTTTCATTATCAGCCCCATCTGCCTGCAGATTTAGGATTTTATGATCTTCGTTTAAAGGAGGCCCGAGATGCCCAAGCTGAACTGGCAAAACAATATGGCATTTATGGGTTCTGTTACTACCACTATTGGTTTAATGGAAAGCAACTTCTCGAAAAACCGGTCAAAGAAATTTTAAAGGATAAAACTCAGGATTTCCCTTTTATGCTTTGTTGGGCAAATGAAAACTGGACAAGAACTTGGGATGGGGGAGATCGACAAATACTTATGAAACAAGATTATAATTCTCAAGATGATTTGGAACATATTCGATATCTTATTTCCATTTTTAAGGATCCTCGTTATATCAGAGTAGATGGAAAACCGGTATTTTGTGTTTACAGATCGGACCTGTTTCCGGATATGAGAAAAACATTAGCGATTTGGAGAAAAGAAGCACGAGATGCTGGTCTTGAACTTTACTTATGTCGATTTGAAACAGCTGAAACTCAAGAGGAGTCTTATTTAAAAGTTGGATTTGATGCTGCAATCGAGTTTCAACCTCATGGAACCTTCAAATATATATATCGGAAATTTAATAATAAATTCTTTGTTAAATTAATTCGGAAACTGTCATTGATGTTTTTCAGTTATGAATTGCCTATCGTAATTCCTTATAAGAAAATCATCGAAGAGAATATGAATCAGTCTTTTCCTAATTATAAACGTTATCCGTGTGTTATGCCTTCATGGGACAATTCTGCACGTAGACGTAGACGTTTTCTTGCCTTTTACAATAGTACTCCAGATTATTATTACATGTGGTTGAAGAATATACTGAATAGATTTAAACCATACTCTAAGGAGGAAAATTTTCTTTTCATCAATGCTTGGAACGAATGGGGAGAGGGAAACCATTTAGAACCGGACCAAAAATGGAAAAGAGGATACTTAGAGATGACCCGAAAGGCTTTTATGGAATCTTGTGAGTAGTTTTTGATAACTCATATGGAATACACTGTTATTGGTGTTATATTGATATTCATGAATATTTAAGGAGAATGAAAAAGTTATTATTTGACCTAATCTCTATTCAAGGTTGTATTAATGGAGGAGCAGAATATACTTATCGGATCTTTCGTGAGCTTATCAGATTAGAAACTAATCTGGAAATTTTTGCAATATATGATTCAAAAAAAGAATTGCCCTATAATGATATTTCTTATTTTAGAAGTAGGGTTGGTAACCTTATTGATGTTAATAGCGTTGTTTCTATAAGTCAAATTATTTCAAAGTTTGAGATAGATTGCTTCTTCATAGGAATAGGACAACGTTATTTTCCTTATAATTTGACTGATTTAGATTGTCAGATTATTATGGTAATCCATGATGTAGGAGATGTTGAAACTTATTCAAATAAAATATACCGTATATTTAAACATCATCCAAAAAGTAAATTGACTGAAATAATCTATGCTTTAAAAGATATCTATTTGCTTCTAATGCGGAAGAAGGAAAACCCAATATCGGGCTATGCCGAAATAATGAAAGTAATAAAAAAAGAAAATGTTGAATTACTGACTGTTTCCGAATATTCAAAAAGTAGTCTTAAATATTATTTTAATGTTTTAGGTGATAAAAAGATAGAGGTTCTTTATCCTCCCCTTAAAGAAGTATATAAAGAAGATATTGTTCTAAATCCTGTTTTGAAAAATATAATTCAAACGAAAAAGAAATACTATCTTCTTGTTAATGCTCATCGGGAGGATAAGAATGCAGCATTCGTTATGCGTGTTTTTAAAAAGTTTCAAGAGAGTAACAAAGAATTTTTTCTAATAACAACAGGAGGAATAGTTGTAAATGAAAAATTTCATATTAGCTTACCGATGTTAACTCTATCTGACCTTGAATATGCTTACGAAAATGCTTTTGCATTTATTTATCCTTCACTTCAAGAGGGATTCGGTTATCCTCCTCTTGAAGCAATGAAATATGGTACTCCTGTTATCGTCTCTAATGTTTGTTCCATGCCGGAAGTGTTGTCTAAAGAGAGTCTTTTATTTTCTCCTTTCTATGAAAACGACTTATATATACAAATCAATAAATTATTATTGAACTATGATTTCTATAAGGAGGAAGCACTAAAGAATTATCAGAAAGTGAGAGATAGACAAACAAATGATCTAAATATATTAATACGGAAAATTATATCTGACTGAAAATTAGTATCCTTAAAAATATTGATAAAGCATGTCTTTGAAGAAACCTAAATTAATACGTCTTACCACCGTAGCTCTTTCTCAGAATCTTCTTTTAAGAGGCCAACTTCGATTTCTGAATCAGAAATTTGAAGTGATTGCTGTAGCTTCCGGGAAAGAAGAACTTGAACAGGTCGGCGTACGTGAAGGAGTTCGTACGGTAGATATAAAGATGCATCGTGATATTTCGCTAATCGCCGACCTAAATTCATTAATTGCCTTATATACCCTCTTTAGAAACGAAAAACCGGAAATTGTGCATGCTAATACACCCAAATGTAGTCTTTTATCGATGTTTGCTGCTACATTGGCAGGCACAAAAAATCGTATTTATACTGTAACCGGTCTTCGTTTTGAAACAGAGAAAGGTATATTTCGTAGACTTTTAAAATTTATGGAAATTATTACATGTGCATTCGCTACTAAAGTAATTCCAGAAGGAAAAGGTGTTAGGGATACATTGATTAGAGAACATATTACTAATAAACCA
The DNA here is from genome assembly GCA_036655355.1 of Bacteroidales bacterium. Classification (GTDB taxonomy): domain Bacteria; phylum Bacteroidota; class Bacteroidia; order Bacteroidales; family JAUNSR01; genus JAUNSR01. Next base: position 162,906 of record JAVVQG010000005.1, on the reverse strand, counting down.
TTAGAAATTATATATAATGGAAATATAAACGGAGTAGATCTTAATTGGTACGCCTCATCTCACGAAGTTAGAGTTCTTGCAGAAAGGTATATAGACAACAATGTATTTACTTTTTGTTTTATAGGGAGAGTGGTTCGTGATAAAGGATTAGAAGAATTAATTGGTGCTTTTTCTCGATTATCTAAGATTTATATCAATACACGTCTTTTACTCATCGGACCATTTGAAAAAGAATTATCACCATTAAAAGAGAATATAATAAATGAGATTGACACAAATTCCAAAATACGATATATGGGATATCAAGATGATATTCGTCCTTTTCTGCAAGCTTCTGATGTATTAGTGCTGCCAAGTTATCGTGAAGGTTTTCCAAATGTAGTATTACAAGCAGGTGCAATGGGACTTCCCTGTATTGTGACAAATATAAATGGTTGTAATGAAATTATACAAGATAAGGTAAATGGTCTCATTGTCCCTGTTAGAAATGAAGATCGATTATTCGAAGCTATGACTAGGTTACTTAACAATACAGAAGAAACCTACCAAATGTCCACAAACGCAAGACGAATTATAGCAGAACGGTATAACCAACAAAATGTATGGTCATGTCTTGAAAAAATGTATTTATCTCTTTAAATAATTCCCAAATGTTATGAGATACGCATTAATAACAAAACCAATACTTTCTTATTTATTCTCTTTAATAGCACTCATTATTCTATCACCATTGTTTCTTTTTTTAATAATTTTCCTGGGGATTGCCTATAAAGGAAATCCATTTTTTATGCAGGTAAGAATAGGGAAACGAGGTAAGCCATTTCATATCATTAAGTTTCGTTCTATGAGTAATGCCTGTGATAAAACAGGGCATCTTCTGCCGGATGAACAGAGATTAACCCGATTGGGCATTATAATTAGGAGTTTTTCACTCGATGAATTGCCTCAACTCATTAATGTATTGAAAGGAGATATGGCGTTGATAGGACCTCGTCCACTTTTGCCCTCATATTTACCTCTATATAACGAGAGACAGGCTAGACGACATGAAATAAAACCTGGCTTAACAGGATGGGCACAAGTTTCAGGTCGTAATTTGCTTACTTGGGAACAGAAATTTGAGTTAGATGTTTGGTATATTGATCATTGTTCTATTAGAATCGATGCGAAAATATTCATCATGACTGTAAAGAAGATACTTGATCGTGAAGGAATCTCGTCACAAAATAGCGCTACTATGGATCCTTTTAAAGGAAACGAGGTTTTATAACTTACATTCATGTATCAATCCCTCGACTAATTTCCATCCCCACTCATTCTAAATAAATCTAAAATATATAGAATTACTCTAAATTAAGATACTTGCCTCAAAAAAACGTATGAAGGAAAAAACTTTGGCTGCTAAGAGGTGTTAATATACTTGACCGAACCTTATTAAGCCTGACCGAATTACGATGAAAAAAGAAAACATACACTTGTTGGGGGCGAGTGGCCATGCCAGAGTGATTCTCGATATCTTAAAATCCCGAAAACAACCTGTTGGCGAGATTTACGATGCGAATCCCGCAATCCGGGAGTTGCAGGGACATCCGGTGCTTCCCCAGCGAGAGATGAAATTTCCGCTTCTCATCTGCATCGGCGATAACTACACCCGGGCCCGATTGGCCAACCAATTAAACGGACCTTTTGCCTCAGCTGTCGCCGCTTCTGCCACGATTTCCTCTTCAGCCACGATTTCCGAAGGCTCTGTAGTGATGCAGGGCGCCATCATTCAGGCCGGTAGCCGCATCGGCCGTCATGCCATTGTCAATACCGTTGCCAGTGTGGATCACGACTGCATCGTGGGCGATTTCGTTCACATCTCTCCGCATGCCGCGCTTTGTGGGAATGTGACGGTTGGCGAGGGGACGCATATCGGTGCGGGGGCGACCGTGATTCAAGGCGTGACCATTGGGAAATGGTGTTGTGTGGGTGCCGGTGCGGTTGTGATTCACGATGTGCCGGACGGGGCGACGGTGGTCGGCGTGCCCGCGCAGGAGATTCACCGGAACTATCCGTTCCCGTTCCCGTTACACTTGAATGCGGAGTTACAGCTCTCGGGGGCGTTGTAAGGATTTTGAGCCGTAACACCCTTTAAAATAAATAGATTCTAAATAATATTCGATGAGTTTCCCGGTTTTTGATTCTAAATAACAGTGCAACGACCGGGATGTGCGGAAAGATACGATGTATGTAAAATCAAACGGTTTCTAAGGACATTTAAGTCTATATACAATGAATAAGCCGATATATCTCTCCCTCGCCCACATGTCGGGCGCTGAACAAACTTTTATCGAAGAGGCTTTTCGAACCAATTGGGTAGCGCCTCTGGGTCCTAATGTGAACGGTTTTGAAGCCGATCTGGAAAATTATCTGAGCGCCGAAGCTCGTGTTTGCGCACTTTCTGCCGGAACGGCCGCCTTACATCTGGGGCTCATTCAACTCGATGTGCACCCCGGCGATGAGGTGATTTGCCAATCGTTTACCTTCTCCGCTTCCGCCAATCCGATCTGTTATCAAGGAGCCACACCGGTTTTCGTCGATTCCGAAACAGATACCTGGAACCTTGACCCCGTGCGATTGGAAGAGGCGATCAAAGACCGAATTGCACAGACGGGACGTAAACCCAAGGCGATAATTCCGGTTCATCTTTACGGTATGCCCGCCCGGATGCAGGAGATTTGCGATATCGCCAACCGCTATGAGATTCCAATTCTCGAGGATGCCGCGGAGGCACTCGGCTCCACTTATCACGGCAAACCGTGCGGTACGTTCGGTCATTTCGGAGCCCTGTCGTTCAATGGAAATAAAATTATCACCACTTCCGGAGGAGGGGCGCTCGTTTGCAACAATGCCGAAGAGAAAAAACATACCCTCTTCCTAGCCACTCAAGCTCGCGATGAGGCTCCCCATTATCAACACTCCAATGTGGGGTATAATTACCGCATGAGCAATATCTGCGCCGGAATCGGACGGGGACAGATGACCGTGATCGATGAACATCTGGCTGCGCGTCGTCGCAACAATGCCCTTTACCGAAAGGCGCTTGCCAATGTGCCCGGCATCTCTTTCCAAAGTGAACCCGATGATTCCTACCGTTCCAACTTTTGGCTTACCACGATCCTTGTAGATCCCGAGAAAACCGGCGGCGTAACGCGCGACGTGTTGCGTCTTGCGCTCGAAGCGGAAAATATTGAGAGTCGTCCGCTTTGGAAGCCACTTCATTTGCAACCTATTTTCGCCGATGCTCCTCGTTATGGCGGTGAAGTATGCGAAAAGATGTTTAACCAAGGTCTTTGCCTTCCTTCAGGACCGATGGTTTCGGAATCCGATTTGCATCGAATTTGCGAGTTGTTACTCAGCTATTTGCCTCACGAATAGGAATCTCGATGCTATTAAAATAATAATGTATATATTTGTAACATTTAATAAAATAAAACACGGGTTTTAACAAGGACGATCTTTAACCGATTCCAATGAACGCTCCATAAAGTCTCCAGAATCTCCGAATAAAAATGAATTCGGGGAGGAGCCTCCCTTTTTGGGTCCTTTGGATTTGGCTCTTTCTCAAGGGTGTTAGGTTGCAGAATCTTCTTGGGTTCCTTAGGTTGATGATTTAACCGATTCCAATGAACGCTCCATAAAGTCTCCCGAACCTCCGAATAAAAATGAATTCGGGGAGGAGCGGCCCTTTTTGGATCCTTTGGATTTGGCTCTTTCTCAAGGGTGTTAGATTTCAGAATCTTCTTGGGTTCATTCGGTTACCGAATCTTCTTGGGATCTTAGGTTGCAGAATCTTCTTGGGTTCATTAGGTTGATGCTTTAACCTGTTTCAATGAACGGCTTTCCCCTTTGTATTATGCTTAAATTAGTGTTAGATGTTGCAAATGAAAAAATTACTTCTACTGTCCGGACTTGCAATCCTGCTGTCCGCATGTTCTACCGATTCCGATTTTAACGAGCGATTGCATCGCGGCACCATCACCCGAATAGAGGTGGAGGCGATCGGCGATGGCAACATGGAATCTTACAATCTTGATTTCGAGTACGACGGCAACGGCCGAATTTCACTCCTGACATGGCGCGACGAGAGTGATTTCGAACAAATCGCGATAAAATACGGCAACGGTACGATCGCTTTTGATAATGAGAACGGTACCCACTACACCGCAGCCGTCAACAACAAACTGCAGGTAACTCAAATGACCGAAGCGGTATTCGGACGTGAGCGGACACTGGATTTCACCTATTCCAATAACCGTTTGATTGCCACCGATGCCGCCGAATCATCATCGGATTTAACTAAAAATAGATTGCTTTGGGGTGGTCAAACCGGTAACCTGGAAGGTTTCAAATGGATGTGGGGCGACGATCCGAAAGAGGTTGCTACCCGCGAAAAGAGTACGATGCTCTACAACACCGAAGCAATTTCCAAAATCAACCTCGATATAAACTGGGCGCTTTACTGCACCGAAGGACTCACCTTCGCAGCCGGCGATCCCCTTTGCAATTACGTTTTCGGGATGCAAGGCTATTGCGGAGAAAAGAACAACAACTTCCTGACTTACTTGAAAGAGGAGCGTTCCGGCACCGGAACTGCAGCCCATACCACGCACAGCTACACGTTCAAATACATATTCGATGCCGAAAGCCGTCCCGTTCAAATCAAACGGACGCGCGAAGGAGCTTCCGAAATCACCATTTATACCCTTTATTACAAATATTAATCGGAGGCGGATTTTCGAATTCTTGTCCTTGCTTAGCGCGAGTTTTCAACTCGTGCTAATCCCGGTCGTGTCACGAGTTGCAAACTCGCGCCATAAGTGTTCCCGGCCCTGTCACGAGTTACAAACTCGCGCCAAACTCCAACGGGTACTTATCGGTAGATTAGAATTCTGATCCTTGCCTAGCGCGAGTTTTCAACTCGTGCTAATTCCGGCCCTGTCACGAGTTACAAACTCGCGCCATAACTCGTGCTAATCCAAACCCTGTCCCGAGTTTCCCCAAAAATTATCATTAAACTTTCCAATTCTATATTATTATGGTTAACCGAAAATTCAGGCTTCCCCTCAGTGTGGCGGCCCTCTCCATGCTTCTCCTTCCGGCATGCGTGAACTCAGATTACGATCTGTCGAAGGAGATCAACACAGACATTACGATTGGGGCGGGAGGGATTTCGCTGCCGTTGGGTGCGACCGAACGTATCAACCTCAGTCAATTTATTGAGGAGTCCGATCTGATTAAATTGGAAGACGGACAGTATCACCTGCGCAAATCCGGCGAGGTGGATGAGGTGAACGTGAGCATCGATCCCGTACACCTGAACATCACACCCCCCGCGATTGATCCGGTGATTGTCGATTTTATTCCAACTGCCGGCACGCGAGTTGCGACGGGAACCAAGGGAATGGAAACGGGGGGAGCAAAGGGTGCCGAAACGACGATGTCGCTCGAGGCTGTCGTGGAACGCACTTCCGAACTGAACCTCGATGAGAAGGTGCCGGACGAATTGGTTCGTCTGCATCGCGCTTTCTTGCAAAACGGCACGAGCGCGAAAATGACCGTTCGCATCGCTTTCCCTACGAATTTCCCTGCGGAGGCGGATCGTCTGACGCTACAAAACTTTAAGATCGAGCTACCGAAATTCATCACTTTTGCCGAAGAAGAGGTGCGCGATGGCGTTCTGACGCTGAATGAATCGTTCTCGGCAAAGGCCGGATTCGTGAAACAACTCACCATTACCGGGCTCGATTTCTCGGCGATGAATGACCAAACGGGATTGCCGACCGAGAAAGTGGACGGTAAGAATTACATCCGACTCACTTCCGATAACCGGATCGCTTTCGGGGGAGTGGTGAAGAGCGAGGCGACTGCCGTGGCACCCGATGTCCTGAAAAACATTCGCATCACACCGTCCGTGACCATCGGCGAGATGACGCTGGGTGTCGTTACCGGCGTGGTGGATCCGAAGATCGACCCGATTGCCGAATCGATCGAACTGGCTTTGGACGATGACATGGATTTCCTGCGCGAGGATGCTACGCTTAACCTGCACAACCCGCAGATTCAGCTTCGGATGGGAAATACCATGGGCGTGCCGGTCGACGTGAAGTTGCATTTGTGTGCCAAAGATGCTGCCGGAAATTTGCTTCCGGGCACCCGGATTCCGGAAATTCCGGTTACGCTGAAAGCTGCTGAGAAAGATGGTGAGGTGACCTATACCAAGATCCTGATCTCGAAACAAGGTACTCAGAAGGAGGGATACGAAACGAAAAAAGTGGCCGAATTGTCTGATTTGCTCACCGTGATTCCGGATCTGATCGCAATAGACATGACTGCTTCGGCCAACAACGATCAGCTGCATCGCGTGAATCTCGATAGCCGCTCACAGAAGAATATCACCGCGGCATACGATGTGGTGGTGCCGCTTCATTTCGAGGAACTGAAGATTCATTACGTTGAAACGATCAACGGATTGCTTGACGATCTGAAAGATTTTGCCGGGAATCAGGAGGAGATCACCCTGCTGCTGAAAACGAAAGTGGCCAATACCATTCCGCTCGATCTGGAGCTGAACGTGGAGGGGTACGATGCCGACCGCAATAAAATCGAGGGAATCCATTCGCAAACCAACGCAATCAAAGCGGGCGATGGAACAGCGAAACCTGTGATCACCGAACTTTCGGTTAAGATTCTCGTGAAAAAAGGCGCACTGCCCGACCTCGATATGCTCGACCTGCGAATCGCCGGAACAGCCACTCAAACCGACGAGGGTGTCGCACTGCGCGATGAACAATTCGTTCAAATGAATCAAATCAGTCTCACCGTGCTCGGCGGCATCACAATCAGTAATAATAAATAGATTATATACAAATGGAATCGCCATAGCTCACCGAAAGATGAGATACCCAACTAAAGGTATATTAATGGCGCATTTGACCTTGATGTTAAAAATTAAATATTATCAAATGAAATCAAACAAAAATAAAGCGTCCCTGCTCCTCGTGACAGCCGCACTAGCTCTCTCCACCGGTGCGGGGGCTCAGAACCTGCGAACCGGATATTTCTTGGAAGGCTACCATTATCGCCATCAGATGAACCCCGCTTTTGAGGGGGAACAGGCGTACGTGGGACTTCCGGCGCTCGGAAACCTCGATGTGACGGCGCGCGGAAACATCGGAATCTCGAATTTCCTTTTTAAGTTCGACGATCCGACCGGGAAGAGCGGACTAACCTCGTTTATGAATTCGGCGGTGTCGCGTGCGGAGTTTCTCGGGGGACTGAATGACCGGAACCGACTCTCTGCCAACCTCGACGCGAGTCTGCTTTCGTGCGGATTTAAGAAATGGGGCGGCTTCAATACGGTAAGCGTCGGTTTGCACACCCGTAACAATTTCAATTTGCCGTACGATCTGTTCGATTTCATGAAAACCGGACAACCGAATGGCGATCATACGCGCTATCACCTGACCGATCTGCAGATGACGTCGATGAATTATGCCGACATCAGTTTCGGCCATTCCCGTAAGATCGACGATAAACTGACCGTGGGCGCTACCGTGAAATTCCTCTTGGGTGCGGGTTTGGTGGAAACGAAATTCGATCAGATGGAGATCGTGATGGGCGAAACGGAGTGGCAAATCAAGGCCGACGGTTATACGAATGCCGGAATCCGTGGCGCTTCCTTTAAAACGAAAAACGGTGCGGAAGTGGACGGCATCGAGGTGAACGCTCCCGGAATCGGCGGCTTCGGTCTGGGACTCGACCTGGGCGCATCGTATAAATTGACCGACGACATTACGCTTTCGGCGGCGATGATCGACCTCGGATTCATTCACTGGGGACACACCTTGCGAGGCGTAACACCCGCAACTCCTTACTCTTTCAAAGGGTTCGATACCATCGGTGTCGGCAGCGGAAGTGAGAATCCGCCGATTGAAGATCAGTTCGACGACCTGATGGACGATTTCGAAGACTGGGCCAAGTTCAACGATGGCGGCGTGATCTCGAAAAACTCATTCCTTGCCACAACCATCAACATCGGCGGCGAGTATGAATTGCCGGCCTATCGCAAGCTTTCGTTCGGATTGCTCTCCTCCACGCACATCAACCGTCCCTACACCTGGACCGAAGCACGCGCATCGGTAAATGTCAACCCGATCAAATGGTTCGAGGCCTCTCTCAGCGGCGGTTACTCAACCTACGGCGCTTCGTTCGGCTTCATGGTCAATTTCCGTCCCAAAGTATTCAACCTGTTCCTCGGTACCGACCTGATGATTACCGAAGTAACGCCGCAATTCGTGCCGGTCAACAATTTGAATGCGAACGTTTGTATGGGGATCAATTTTACGATATAATACCAGGAATCCCCAATGTAATAACCAATCTAATAACCAATCTGATACCAAGAAAACATGATCCAAATTACCAAAATCGCGCGATGGTTTTTGAGCGTCCTCCTGCTACTCCAATGGGGTTGCGCCAAGGAGGAGAGTCCCCCTGTCGAGCCCGATCCGGTGCTCCCTTCGGCCATTGCGACTGAAAGTGCCCGGTTGGCGATCGGCTCGAACGCTACCTGCACCTTTCGCTTCGAAGTCACTCCGGCCGATGCCTCGCTCGTAACCAACCTCTCATCGGCTGATTGCAACATCGCCCTGCACGTAGGCGACAACCGGGAAAGTCCCGAACACTACACCCTGCAGAAAGTGACTCGGGTGATTGAAAACGGCATCGCAAAGCCCGGCCAATACCTCGCCCAACTCAGAGACCGCGGCACCTCAAAGGAGTATAAGGAGAAGTTTCGCGTTGGTGTGCGACTCAAATCCGACGGCGACCAATGGCTCTACTCCGATCCCGTAACGATCGAGCGAGACGATATGCCCCTGGTGGAGGTACCTACGGGACTTCCCGTGCTTCATATTCAGACCGACGAGAACCGTCCCATCGTGAGCAAAGAGGTTTACCTGTCGGCCCAGATGAAAATTGTGGGCAACGAAGCGTTTCCCGATTTCGAAAAGAGTCCCATTACCATCCGCGGACGAGGCAACTCCACGTGGACGTATCCCAAGAAACCGTACGCCGTCAAGCTCAATAAAAAGAGCGAAGTGATGGGCATGCCGGCCCACAAAAGTTGGGTGTTGCTGGCGAACTGGATGGACCGTACCCTGCTTCGCAACCGCGTCAGCTTCTACATCGCCGAACAGACGGGACTCGCTTGGACTCCCCGTAGCCGTTTCGTCGAAGTGGTGATCAACGGCAAACACGTGGGGAACTACCTCCTTTGCGAGCAGATCAAGGTGGATGCCAACCGCGTCAACGTGACCTCCCTCAAGAGTAGCCATACAGACGAAGCGACCATTTCGGGCGGATACCTCCTCGAGCTCGATACCTATTTCGATGAGGTGAACAAGTTCCGTACCGACCTGCTCAAACTTCCCGTGATGCTCAAAGACCCCGACGAGGAGACGCTCAACACGCCGCAGTTCAACTACATCCGCAACTATTTCAACCGTGCCGAGCAACTCATCTTCTCCGAAGAGGCCGACCTTCGCCAACAGAGTGCCGAATACATCGACTTCGATTCGTTCATCGATTGGTGGTTCGTACACGAGCTCGCCGGCAACGAAGAGCCCAAACACCCGAAAAGCTCCTACATGCACAAAGAGCGCAACGGCAAGCTGTGTGCCGGTCCCGTGTGGGATTTCGACTGGGAGACGTTCCTTCATGAACCGAAGTTCCTGGTGAAAAACCACATCTGGTACAGCGGGCTGTTCCGTAACCCGGCCTTCGTGACCCGCGTAAAAGAGCGGTGGACGATGCTCAAACCGCGCTTCGTAGGGGTATCCGACTTCATCGTTCGCGAACGGGAAGCGATCCGGCAATCGTGGGCGCTCAATGCCACCATGTGGCCGCTTAACCCGGGCGTCAACCAAGATGAAGCCCTCGATTTCGATGCCGCCGCCGCCCGTCTTCAGAAGAAATACGAGGCCAAGCTGAAATGGCTCGATGCTGCGATCGAGGCACTATAATAAAAGAAGCACGAGTTACAAACTCGCGCTAACATACAATTGGCGCGAGTTTTCAACTCGCGCCTTTTCTATTTATATCCCGCACGAGTTACAAACTCGCGCGAACTTCTATCCCCGAAACATACCATTGTATCATCCGCTTCACCCCCTCGGCAATACCGATTCGATGGTGCCAGCCCAGGGCGTGCAATTTTGATACATCCGTCAGCTTACGCATCGTGCCGTCCGGTTTCGAAGCATCGAAGCAGAGGGAGCCGTGGAAACCGGCGGCTTGGCGGATCAGTTCCGCAACCCCGGCGATCGAGATCTCCTCGCCCGTACCGATGTTGATGTGGCCGTTGCGCACCCCGTCGCTCCCCTCCGCATAAATCTCCTTGAAATCCGCGTGCTCCATCAGATACACACAGGCATCGGCCATCTCGCCGCTCCACAGAAACTCACGCAGCGGTTTTCCCGTGCCCCAGATCTCCACAGAAACAGTGCCGTCGGCAAGGCGATGCACCCCGTACTTCGGCAGCACCTGCAGCATCTCCGATTCCGATGCGGTGCCCGATACCCCTTCCACGGGACGAAGCGATAAATCGCCGCGAATCAGCTCCCAATCCTCCTGCTCCAGCGCCCTGCCCAACACGATCTTGCGGATCAGCGCCGGCAACACGTGACTGCGTTCCAAGTCGAAATTATCATTCGGACCGTACAGATTCGTCGGCATCACCGAAATGAAATTCGTGCCGTACTGCAGGTTAAAACTCTCGCACAACTTTAGGCCCGCGATCTTTGCAATCGCATACGGCTCGTTCGTGTACTCCAGCGGCCCCGTCAGCAGGTACTCCTCGCGAATCGGCTGGGGACAATCGCGCGGATAGATGCACGTACTGCCCAGAAACAGCAACTTCTTCACGCCGTGACGAAATGCCGCCCCGATCACATGATTCTGAATCGCCAGGTTCTTGTAGATAAAATCCGCGCGATAGGTCGTATTCGCCACGATTCCCCCCACATGCGCCGCCGCCAGAATCACATACTCCGGCTTCTCCTGCGCGAAAAAACGCTCCGTAGCCGCCTCGTCGCACAGATCCAGCTCCTTCGAAGAGCGGCCGATCAGATTCGTATACCCCTTCTCCGTCAGGTTCTCCCAAATGGCGGAACCCACCAATCCGCGATGCCCCGCCACATAGATTTTGGCCTCTTTTTCCATCACTCCAGGTTTTTCAATGTCTTGTAACCGCCCGCGATCAGGTACGCATCCTTCTTCATCTGCATCAGGTCGTTCACCATCATATCGTCGCACAAAGCGGCCAGATCGTACTCCGGTTCCCAGCCCAGCACGGTTTTCGATTTCGTCGGATCGCCGATCAGCAGCTCCACTTCCGTCGGACGGAAATAGCGTTCATCCACGCACACCACCGTATCGCCCAGTCGTTTGCGGAACGCTTCCAGGTACGTTTCGCCCACCCGCTCGATGAACAGCGCCTCGTCGATCGCCCCGATCCGGCCTGTTTCCGCGATGCCCGAACCCTCAAACACAATCTCCACGCCGCAATAAGCGAAACTCATCTTCACGAAATCGCGCACCGAAGTCATCACCCCCGTCGCAATCACATAATCGTCGCCCTTTGGCTGTTGCAGAATCGCATGCATCGCCCGCACATAATCCTTCGCGTGGCCCCAGTCCCGTTTCGCGCTCAGATTGCCCAGAAACAGTTTCTCCTGCTGGCCGAGCACAATCTTCGACGCCGCGCGGGTAATCTTACGCGTCACGAACGTCTCGCCGCGCAAAGGCGATTCGTGGTTGAACAGAATGCCGTTCGAAGCGTGCATCCCGTACGCCTCGCGGTAATTCACGGTAATCCAGTAGCCGTACAATTTCGCCACCGCATAGGGCGATCGGGGGTAGAAAGGGGTGGTTTCCCGTTGCGGAATCTCCTGCACCAGGCCGTACAATTCCGACGTCGAAGCCTGATAAATGCGCGTCTTGTGGGTGAGTCCCAGCAACCGCACCGCCTCCAGAATGCGCAACGTGCCCAATCCGTCGGTATCCGCCGCATATTCGGGCGAATCGAAACTCACCTTCACGTGGCTCATCGCCCCCAGGTTGTAAATCTCATCGGGCTGCACCTCTTGAATGATGCGCGTCAGGTTCATCGAGTCGGTCAGGTCGCCGTAATGCAACACCAACTTGCGATCCTTCACCTCCGGACCCTCATACAGGTGGTCGATGCGATCGGTATTGAACGACGACGAACGCCGCTTGATGCCGTGCACCGTATATCCCAGTCCGATCAGATACTCTGCAAGATACGAACCGTCCTGCCCGGTAATTCCTGTGATCAATGCTACTTTCATGGTATTTTTATTTTTTAAGGCACGAGTTACAAACTCGCGCTGCAAACCAACTGTAAGCGATTACCACCGCGAAACAAGCGAGCGGCACCACATAAGATAACGCGAAATTCTCACCGAAGGTTCCCGTTGCGGGCTGAAAAGCGGGGAAATTCGTTGCGATCGCCCCTTGAGCAAGCGGAAACAGGGCGCCTCCCAGAATCGACATGATCAGACCCGAGGCACCGAACTTGCTGTCGCCGCCGATCCCTTCCAGCGCCAGACCGTAGATTGTCGGGAACATCAGCGACATGAAGAACGAGATCCCCACCAGCGCGATGATCGCCGGCATCCCGCTTCCCGTAATCACCTCAAACGTACACAGCGCGGCCGCCGTCGAAGCGAACAGCAACAGACGGGCAGGGGCGATGTAGCGCATCAGGGCGGTAAACAGAAAACGGGCGCCCGTAAACAACGCCACCGAAATCACACTGTATTGCGATGCCTCGCCGGGCGATATCCCACGCTGCGCACACACATATTGAATGAGGTACGACCACACGCAGATCTGCGCCCCCACATAAAAAAACTGCGCCACCACGCCGTAGCGATACACCTTGTTGCGGTACAATCGGCCCACCACCGCACGCAAATTTCCCTCCGCGCGATCCTGGATCTGCGGCATGCGGTAAAAGGCGAACACCAGCATCACGATCAGCATCAAGCTGCCCGTCACGAAATAGGGGGCACTCACCGCGAAAAGCTCCGACTGCCGGTTCTCCGCCAATTGCACGGCATTCATCTCCCCGCGCGATGCGTCTGAGGCGAGCGACGAAAGGATAAAATACTTGCTGATCAGCAGCCCCGCGATCGAGCCGATCGGGTTGAAAGATTGTGCCAGGTTCAGTCGCCGCGTCGCCGTCTGTTCCGGCCCCATCGCCAGTACAAACGGATTCGCCGTCGTTTCCAAGATGGAGCAACCCGCTGCCAGGATGTAGATCGCCAACAGGTAAAACGGATAACTCGCCGCCTCGCCCGCCGGATAAAACAGAAATCCGCCCGTCGCAAACAGCGCCAAACCGGTCACGATGCCCGCGCGGTAGGAGAAGCGACGGATAAAAAGCGCCGTCGGCAACGCAAAGCAGAAATACGCACCGTAAAATGCCATCTGAATGAAAGAGGTCTGCACCGAAGTCATCTCCATGATCTTGCTGAAAGCCGCCAGCAGCGTATCGGTCATGTTGTTGGCCAATCCCCAAATAAAAAACAGCGAAGTAACCAGTGCGAAGGGGAGGAGGTAATTCACGTCGCCCACTCTAAAAAGGGACGGGGAGGAGGTTGCTTCGGCTAAATTTCCTCCGGGAACCTTGGTATAAGTTGTTGTGGTTCCCTCCATATAACATGTTTCAAGTGCGTTTTCGGTCCGATTCGGGTTTTTATCCATCCGTTTCTCAATTTTAATTTATGCAAATATAAAACAAAAAAAGGTGTGCTGAAAATAATTCAGCACACCTTGAGCGATGGAAAGGATAAATCAATCCGTTTACATGCAATCCGATTCCCCTATAACGTTTCCCGAACCAATAGATTCGTCGGCAAAACGGTACGCACCGATTCGTTGAAAGCCACGAAACGCGCCGCCAGCCGTCCCATCTCCCGGAAATCCACCGAGAGCGAAGTCACCCCCTTGTCGATCACCTCGTAAGGAGGGATTTCGTTGTACGCCAGCAGTCCCGTTTGCTCCCCGAGCACCAGGTTCCGTGCGCGCGCCTCCTTCACGATCGTCACCAGATCGGGCAACGTCAGCACCAGAAACGCCTCCTGGGCACGCACCCGTTCCGGCGTCAGTTCCCGCACGATCTCCCCTTCGAACCCGTTTTCGGCACAAAAAGCCAGAAACACCTCCTCGCCCGAACGGGGATGGTGACACGCTTCGGGAATCACGAAATTCAATCGCCGGTACTTCCTGAAAAGCGGCAACGCCTCCTGCAATCCCGTGTGGAACGCACCCCGGAAATCCTGCGCGATGAACGCACGCTCCCCCTTCTCGAAATCGCCGAAATCAAGCAACAGCACCTTCTCCGGATCCGCCTCCTCCAGCACCGGCGCCAACCGATCGGGATGGAAATTCATCACCACATACTTGTCGTACTGTCCCAGCGACTCCCGCACCATCAGGTTAAACAACCGCTCGTTGTACTGATGAAACAACAGATCCACCTTGTGATTCTCCGGCAATCCCGCGCTGAACGCCGTATAGAGCGCGTGCTTGAAAGGGGTGTATTCATCGAGCAGCAGCAACACACGCGTCACCGGCGCCGTCACCACATACCCCTTTCCGGGCGCAACCCCGATCATCCCGCGCTCCTTCAGCTCCATAAAGGCCTTGAACACCGTATCGCGAGACACCCCCAGCTCCGCGCTCAACGTATTGATCGACGGCAATTGGCTGCCGACAGGAAAAGCACCCTCCCGAATCTCCCCCGCAAGGCGATCGGAAAGGTGCTTCACCTTAGAAACAAATTTTGTATTTGATTTTGCCATATTCCTTTATTTGTCACGAGTTACAAACCTAGCGCGAGTTTTCAACTCGTGCTCCCCAGTAAAAACTCCCTCAGATGAACTTGGCGAATTCCGAAATAACTGCCGCTAACGGGCAATTCGTCCATCGTCACCACCAATTTCGGATAATGATCCTCAATCTCCATCAGGTTTCCGAACTCACGGTCGATCGTTGTTTGATCCAGCAACATATACGCCACCTGCACATAGAGTCGTTCACCGTTTCGATCGGCGATAAAATCAATCTCCTTATTCTCCTTCTTACCCACGTACACGGTATAACCCATCCGGCGAAGGTGCATATACACCACATTCTCCATCAGCTTATTCACGTCACTTCGAAAATCGAACCGTCGCACCGCATTACGCAGTCCCAAATCCTCAAAATAATACTTCTCGCCGATTTCGAAAATCTTCAGACCGTTCACCTCCGCCCGCTGCACCTTGTGGATAAAATAAGCGTTGGCCAGCGCCCGCAGATAACTCAGAATCGTCTGCGTCGGGATATTGATCTGCTGCGATTTCAGGTATTTGCTGATGTTCTGTGCCGAAAACAAACTCCCCGTATTGTCAGCCAGAAACGCCACCAGATTCTCCAAAAACGACACATTGCGAATCGATTCCCTCGCCACCACATCGCGCAGTAGAATCGTGGAATAGATACTCTTCAGGTACTCGAAAATCACCTGTTCATCCAAACCCAGATGTACCTGATACGGCATTCCGCCCAACGTCAGGTATTTAACCAGGTGATGATTGGAATCCTCGATGCGATGAAACTCCAGGAACTCGCGATAACTCAACGAATGCACCGGAAACTCGATGTAACGCCCCCCGAGCGTCGTGGCCAACTCGCCCGACAACATCTTGGCATTACTCCCCGTACAGAAAATATCGCACTTCTCCTCATTCAGCAAACTGCGCAATGCCAGTTCAAAAGAGGCAATCTCCTGCACCTCATCGATAAACAGGTAATTCGCACCCTCCTTCAGTTGCGCCGTCACAAAACGATACAACTGCTCCGAATCCCGCACATCCGAGAATTCCTGCAACTCCTTGTCCACAAAAATGATATTCGCCTCGGGATTCTCTTTCAGAATCTCGTCGATGAGTTGAATCAGGATGTAGCTTTTACCCACCCGTCGCTGACCCGTCAAAACTTTGATAATGGACTTCCCCACAAAAGGCCGGATTTTCGCGACATACAGCGGTCGGGGGATATATTTCTTAAGTTTCATGCGATTTCTTTTTACGTTACCCTCAAATTTACAAAAAATCCTTCAATCGTAATTGACAAACCGCCCCGTTTTGGCTATTTTGTCAATTACGATTGAAGGATTACTCGATTTTCGGTATTTTGTCAATTACGATTGAAGGAATTTGGCCGATAAATCAGCTCGCGGTTATCCTTATCAATCTAATCAATCAAATAAGAACAATACTTATTCAATAAGTTGGCTAGAGGAAGGTCCCCTTTATTATATCGTTCAGCATCTAATTTAAGAATGCGCTCATGGATTTGCTTCCTTCCTTCAAAAAGAGCCACCATATAAACCCCGGATTCTTCTTCCTGAATCTCAACATCTGAGAAATGCTGTGTGATATCATCTTCCAAGGGAACATAAACGATCGAATAACTGGGGCGCTTGGCACCCGGGACATCTTCACATAATATTCCTTTCTCAAGAAGATCTTTAATATCTCTATTGGCGGTATCCGAAGAACAATCATTTATCTCAGCCCACTTCTTAGATGTTATTTTAGCTTCATACCCATCTAAAAATAAATTAATCGTATTCGTTTGACGCTCTGAAAGAGGAATTCCGGCTATTCTAATCCAGAAGAGACTTTTATTAAGTACCGTATTGACTGCTACATTCGCATTCAGAATTGCTTTATAAAGAGTTTTCAAATACCAAAAGAGCCATTCTGTAATGTCGCCGTCACCTCTTTGGGTTTTCTCAAGGATCTCATAATAATGCTTCTTATCACGATTGATTTCAGAGGATATATTGTAGAAGCGAAGAGTGCTTTTTTCTCCCTTTGCTAAAAACACATCTCCTAAAATCCTTGCTAAGCGACCATTACCATCTTCAAACGGATGAATGGTTACAAACCAAAAATGGGCAATTGCCGAACGAATAATAGAGGGAACGGGCTTATCTTGATTAAACCAATCCATAAAATGGCTCATTTCCTCTTCAATGCGGTTAGGGCCGGGTGCTATAAAATGAACTTTTTCTCTTCCAAAAGCTCCTGAGACGACATGTTCTTCGTGCGTACGATACATCCCAATTTCAATTCTATGCCCCTCACTATACGGTGCCGTAAAGAATGCCGATTGCCAGGCACACAATTTATCTTTTGTTAATGACCTCTCATAATGTTCGATCGCATCCAACATTACAGAAACGATCGCATCAATGGAATGAGTAGAATGAACTTGTTTTACATTATCAATACCAAGTCTTTTTGAAACAGACGACCGAACTTCATCTACATTAAATTTAATACCCTCTATTTCTGAGGAATATACTACATCTAGTGCGATGTTTTCCGCCGTTGTACGAATCTGTTCTTTAAAACCTAAATTTGAAAGACGACCATATAATTTCCCTTGTTCACGGCTGACATCATCCAGTATTAATGCGATCTTATCATAATCCCATCTGAAGTCAGTCCAATTTGAGTGTTCGTGTATGTACATAATCAATGCGGTGTTAAGAATGCAATAATGACGCAAAATTTGCGGCAATATAGCCATAAAATGCCGCAAAAACTAGAATGTCATAGAAAACAGGGAACCGGCGCGAGTTACAAACTCGCGCCAAATATCACGACCTACTAATCTCCAGCCCCTTCCCACTCACGTGCATCTCCACGAAGCGGGCGTTGCCGTTCGGCGGGTTCTGCGTCAGCTCCTGGCGGATGCGCAAAGCGGCCTGCGGATCTTTCGCCACCATATACAGGTAACCGCCCCCGCCGGCGCCCGGCAATTTGTAGCCGCTGCAATAATCCGATACGCGGGCAATCAAAGAAGCCACCGCCGCCGGATTCGTACCCGGATCCAGCAACTGATTCTGCTGCCACGTCTGCGCGATCATCCTACCGTACGCATCCCAGTTGTTGTGCTGCAACGCATCGAACGTCTCATACGCATGCTGACGCATCTCACGCAGCAAACGCAGGTGCGACTCCGAATTCAGGAACATGTTCTTCACGATCTCGCCCAGGATGTTCTTCGCCGTACGCGTGATCCCCGTATAATACAACAGGTGACACTCCCGAGTGGCCGCATCGGTGAACAACGCATCCGACGCCCAACGTGCTTCCGGACGCTGCGAGATTCCCGCCGACGTCGTGAAAAGCTTCACCCCGGGCAGAATACCGCCGTACTGATCCTGCCAGCCGCCGCCGCTCGTCAGCAACTGCTCCAGCACCAACGTCTGATTGCACACCTCATTCTTATCCCAGCTCAGACCGCAGAAATTACTCAACGCCCCCAGCACCGTACCGCCCAGCACACTGCTCGTACCCAATCCGCTTCCCGCGGGAATCGCAGCCAGCAACGTCACCTCGATACCACACCCGAAGGCACGCAACTGCTCTTCCAGCGAGCCGAACGTCTCCTTACAGAACTCAGGCAGGAAACCCACCAAGGCAAGCGACGCCTTTGGAATGGAGAACGGCGATCCCAGTTTGTTGAACGCACGCAGCTCCTCGAACGTACGCACCGTTTCGTGCGCCCCCAAGTCAATCGAACGCAAAATGATCTCATACGTACGAGACGGTTTCACATACACCTGCAACGGCGGCTGACCGTTCAACTCGATGGCCACATTCACCACCGCGCCCCCTTCCAACAGGCAATAGGGAGGGGTATCCGTCCATCCGCCCGCCAAGTCGATACGCACCGGCGACCGGCCCCATACGATCTGATCGGAATGCGTGGTCATCACCGGCAATTGCTTCTTACCCGCCATCGCCTTCACCATCGAGCCGCTCAACAGTCCGAACGCATCGTTACTTCGTTGCGTCGCCTCTTGCTCCATCCCCTTCAACGCGAGCGTACGGGAACGGAACATCGCGTCGTGCACCCGTTTCATCATCGGTTCATTCGCCGGGAGGGGAGCCGGTAACGCCAACTCATTTTCGGCATACAACGTGGCGATCTGCGCCAGATCACTCTGATAAAACACACTCTTGGCATGATTCCGGGCCAGCAGTTGCAGCGATTCCAATCGAAAAGCGATACGCTGCTCCTCCAAACGCAACACCGACGCACGCTCCATCAGTTGGTTGGCACTCAACCGTTCCGAACGCAACCAGATCGTGCGACCCGCTTCCAATTCCGGCTCCGAAGTCATCCAACGCAGCACCAATCCCAAATCGGCGATCGAATCCACTACCGGAAACAGCGGCGTCTCCTGCAGGTCCATCGCACCGAACGCTTCGAATTGCGATGCGATGCCGCGCCGACTCGTCCACGCTTCAAACGCGATCCCCTGATAAAGCGTCGCGGCATCGGCGATCGAACCCTTGAACGGATCGTTGAATCCATACGGACGCGCCGCATACGCCGATCCGTCCACCGGCACCACGTCGATGCACACACCCGCAGGCAAGGCGAGCGACCAGTCGTTCACCGGCACCCCCGTAATCACATGTTCATGCGTCAGACTCCATTGCGATGCGATGTGCGCATTCTCGATCCACAAATTCGGATTCTCCTTACACAGCGGATGATCCACCCGCGCATTCTGAATAAAGATCGAAGGATGCGGTTTGTGGTGATTCTGAAGGATCGAACGCTGATCGGAAACGAGGTTCTGCAAACGCAGGGTAGAGGAGATCAACTCGCGACTCGTGCCGTAATGGTAAAAGCCGCCCCCTTCAAGCGGAAGCACCTTCACGGTCAGCTCCCCGATCTCCGGATCGTGCAGCGGCGCATTCGTGCCCAAGGCATAGCCGAACTCACTGTACAGATCGTAATTCCCCAGCGCACCGTTCACACCGCGTTCCCGGCTCCGTTTGTCCAACAACGCAAGCGCACGATCGCTCAACAGCCACACCCCGATATCCAACAGGTAAAGGTGGCTCTGCGAAATCTCCGCCAACGTCTCCGCACTCGGTTTCTGCAACATCCGGTCGAGCGCCCCGTTGCCATCGCGACGAATCGCGAACACCCCGTGATTACTCGCCGCTCCGGTCTCATCCCACAAGCCGTACACCACCACATCCGCTTCGGGAATCTCACCCAACGGTTTGTCGGTGTGAATGTACACGTCGCCACTGGCAATCAACGTCTTCTGATTCGCCGGTGCTTTCTGCAGCATCTTCTCATACAGCGCCAACTGACGCGTCATCAGGTTCTGCGTCAACCGCTCGCCCCGCGCCCAACGCATCACCGGTATCGGCGTAAAGATTTTCCCCGCCGGCGCATAGGCCGGTAAACGGCGACTCTGACCTCCGGCATGGAGTATGATTCGTTTGTTCTCTTCTCGCAATACGCCCGCATTCCGGGCATCCTCCAGCGCCCAAGCCGTACCGCCGCCCGAGCCGATTCGGGCCCCGACAGGATCGCAAGTCGCGAAATATTCTCCTTCTGCAGCGTTTGCGACGCGGTAGAAAGAGGAAACGGCGTTAGGGGGGAGGGATATTAGTTTTTGGATCATATAGGATGACAATTTTATTTTTCGTAATCAATTAAAGCATTACTCTTTAGTTGTCCCATTTTCCATCCAAATACGTAGAAGATCACAAGGATTATTCCGGTTGTAAACGGCATAAAATAGGAGTAATGTTTAATCGGTATAGCAGATAGATCAAAGTCGATATAAGATAAGCCTACATGAAATAATATTAAGAGAGCCCAGATTACCAATGTGATAACACCAATCATGATATTAATTTTCGAAGGGGAATATTTACCTCCAGATGTAGAGAAAATATTATCATCAATATCAAGTGAAATGAAATCCGTTAATTGATGATACTGAAAACCTCCAATTTTTTTAAATGTCGTATAATCACTCTTCTCGAATGCTCCGATTGCATTCTCATAAACTTCATACCATGCTTTAGAGCCTTTACCCATCATTATCCATAAAATAGAAAAAATCATACCTATAATACAAATGAATTGAGCAATAACATTTAATAGATAGAGGTAGTCCAAATTATTTCCGACGCTTTCAAGTGTAACATTCTTATAAACAGGTTCCGTTACACTGATTATATCAGCACCATAAACAGCGGTGCTTATTTCAACTATTTTGATAAGTAATGCTCCGTATCCTGAAAAAGTTAAAAGCATGAATGCCGTTAAAAATACAGACCGTTGCCACAAATGTTGAATTTCGAAATCACGGCATTTCCAAAGATTCTTATGGTATTCTTTTGTATTAATTGGGTTCTCTTCCATTTTTTTATATTGAAAATAATTTCTATTCCTTTTTATTGTAATAAAGATATTTTTTCTTCGTTATTCTAAATTATTACTCTTAAATCAATTATAATCAATGACAACAGTCTTACAAGATTGTTTAATGTTTATAGGATGATTTTTTAGGAAATAAGGAGTTATTGCAAACAATAAAAAAATCAACAATAATATAAGTCTTTTTAATAAATAGCAAAAATCAAAATATTTTCTCTTTGAATATACTTGTTTCATGCTACCATAATATTCATTATATGTAGATTCTACTAACCTCAATAAGTGATGAAACTTGCGAGTTTCTGTAGTTATCTTAAATAAGTCAAAATTTTCATATTCCTCAACTTCAATTTCAAATAATTCGGAATCAAAATTTTCTATTAAACCTTTGTAATTATTATTAGCCCTATTCTTTTTGTTTTTTAATAAAAAGAAATAAGTTGTGTTAGTAAGTTTCTTATATAATATAGATATTATCTTCATTGCTATATAAAATAAATATGGCATACCTAATAATATTACTGTTATTGCGTAAACAATGATAAAACAAGGTACTCCTAAAATAATAAGGAATCTATAAATAATATTAGTCATAGGAATATTATAATCAAAAAGATTTTTCAAGATGGCTTAAAAGGTCTTTTGAATTTCCAGACTCAACAGCTGCAAGCATTTATATTTTTCCTCTTCCATTTTTTTGTTGAATTGTTCTATAGACAAATCCCTTAATTCGGTAACCAGATCTTTTTGGAATTCATAATGATTCAATGTATTTATTATACCTTGCATCAAATTCAGTCTTGCGCTAGTGGCTGAGATAGTACCCTTCCGCATCAGAAAATCTAGTTCAATTGCGATATCTAAAATCTTATCAGCAATCTCTATCTCTTCATTAATATCTATATTTGAAAACTGATCTATGTGCTTTGACAAAATAGTGTGAATTATATTAATATAAATATTTTTCTGTTGTGTAAGTTTTTCTTTTATTTCCATGGTGATTAATATTATGAGGGTATTAATGAATAAGTTCGATAGGAGTTAATTTTTTAATTCCTTGGATTATATATTTTGTTTTTAAATTTAGAGCAAAGAAGAATAATTGAATGGCAAAAAGTGACACTTTTAAAAATCTTATTAAATTATAATCGAAGACCTAACCAATCCAAAGTTCTTATGATTAGCCTACAAGCTATGATATTATTCCGATCATCCTGATATTTTTGAAGCTTTAAAATTACTCTTCCTCCCTTTTTCCAGTAACTGTTTTCATTTCTACTTTAAATCTAAATATTAATTGACGATCTGGATTATCCGTCACACAATAGAGCGGTTTGTGTCTTTTATTAAATTCATAAATAGTTTCAGAAGAGGGATGCCCATAGTTATTGTTAATTCCGCAGGAAAGAAAATATAGCGGTCTGTTAGAACTAATGTTAAAGATTTTCTCATCATAATTCATCTTTGATCCATGATGAGGAACCTGAATTAAAGAGATTTTAGTTGCCCGGTCCTTACCTATAATATTAATAATGTCTCTATCGATATCAATTGCTTTCATTGAAACATCACCTGTATATAAACAACTACTATTTAATCTTGTATAATTAAGTATATCTAACCAAGGACATAAATTCAATAATTTGCGAGGAATACCTCTACTATGAAAATGCTCATTTGCTCCAGAATAAAGCATCATGGAGTTTTCGTTTATCTTTTCACCTTTTTGACCATATAACTTCTTGATTTTTTCTTTCATTACCTTTTCAGAAGGATCAAAAATATCCAATCGATTTGTAGGCCACTCTATTGAAGCTGCTTTAATTTTCTTTTGAAATTCTTCTTTTCGTTCGTTCTTGTTACAATAAAGAGGTATATATAACCAAGGGCAAACCCTATTAAGTTTTAACCGTTGACCATTAGATATATTGGAATTTGTATCGATATCTTCAACAAATCTTTCTTCTCCTTCGTTTTTAGCATCTAAAACTGGATCTATGAACAACACTTTCGTCTCTTTATGACTCTCGGAATTGAAAAAAGAAATTGGATTAATAATTAGATCTTTAAAAGAATCAAACGTCTCATTATTCGGGTTTATTGATTCTAAATCAAACAGAAACATTATTTTATCAATATCTTCCAAGTAGGGTAGAACAACCGTCTTAATATTGTACTCTTTAATTAGGATATTGATACCATTGATATGATCTGCATGTAGATGAGAGATGAATAAAACATCGATAACAGTTCCTTTTGGAAAACAGTTTTGCACATACTTTTTCTTTCCCTCAGATATATTAGCCCGACTGTCTGATCCACAGTCATAAACAACTGTTGCTATAGGCATATCATTTAGATCTTTAAATTGTTCTGTGTAAAAAGCTCCTTGACCAATGTGATGAATGGTACGGATGAATTCAAAAGTGTTACATTCCATGGTATTTTATTTTTTGGTATAATAATTTAAAAAATTCCTTTGTGTCAATTAGTTATCAGAATATTAAAACCCACAAAGAGAAAACTTACCTTCCTCTTTGTGGGTTTTAATATTCAGGATGTTAGAACCTATTTCTCCACCACATCCAACGACTCAAATACCGAATTCTTACTCTTGAATTCCGGCACCAATCCTTTCATCTTCCGAACCACTTCAAAACCGTTTCCGGCACAAGCTTCAGAAATCAGAGAATCAATTTGAGCACATACCGTTGGGTAGTCGTATTCACGTACTTTGGCAACCATGATCTTCTCATGATGCGTAGGCACAGTCAATTCTTCATCATTTAGCAACTCTTCGTACAGTTTTTCACCCGGACGCAGGCCGGTTTCAATGATATTGATATCAAGGAAGGGGCGAAGCCCTGCCAGATGAATCATACGTTTTGCAAGGTCATAAATCTTAACCGGCTCACCCATGTCAAATACGAAGATTTCACCACCTTTCCCCATGCAACCCGCTTCAAGAACCAGTTTACATGCTTCCGGAATGGTCATGAAATAACGGATGATATCTTTATGTGTAATTGTAACCGGACCACCTTTTGCAATCTGATCCTTAAACAAAGGAACTACCGAACCATTTGAACCCAACACATTTCCAAAACGCGTCGTAATGAAACGGGTACGTTTACGGTGTGCTTCGGTCAGGTGTGCCAACGATAAATACAACGACTGAACATAAATCTCAGCGATGCGTTTGGATGCACCCATCACATTGGTCGGATTTACAGCCTTATCTGTAGAGACCATCACGAATTTACGTGCTTCGTACTTAACAGCCAGGTCGGCCATGATTTTCGTACCCATCACGTTCACGCGAATAGATTCCGCCGGATAACGTTCCATCATCGGTACATGTTTGTATGCCGCCGCATGATATACCACTTGTGGACGATAGGTGCTGAACAACTCCTCCATGCGTGTTTTGTTACGTACGTCACCGATAAAGACCACTAAGTCTAATTCCGGGAAGCGCGAACGTATTTTCAGTTCGAGGTCATGAAGTGGACTCTCCGCTTGATCTAAAAGAATCAACCGTTGCGGTTTGTAACCTGCTACCTGATTCACAATTTCACTTCCGATTGAGCCTGCAGCTCCGGAAACCAAGATGATGCGGTCGTGGTGCTTTTCGGCTACTACCGAATTATCGGTTTGGATAACGGCACGATTCAACAAGTCTTCAATTCGAATTTCATTCACAGACATTCGTGCTGATTTCTGCCGTTTGTTGTGTTCATTCAAATCTGTAGTACTACCTACCACCAACATTTTAATGTTAGCATGTAAGAATAAATCAATCACATCACTTGGAGTACTTTTTAACCGCTCTTCCGTGAAGATCACTTTCTCGGCATGCACTTCCTCCATGAATTTCATCACCTTTGCAGAGCTTTCAGGTAGTTTCACTACCGGCATGCCACTAATCCGTTTTCCATGCATGGTACCTTCTGAATCAATCATTCCGACCGGCTTGATTGTTGATTCCGTATCAATGGATAACGTCTGTGCCATTGCCAGTGAATTCGGATCAGAACCAAATACCACCACTCTTTTCTTTCGTGAAGTGAGCGTTGTGAGGAAATAATAAGAGTACTTTACACAGATTCGAAGCGTAAACAACAGAAAGAATGTCAAAGCACCATGTAAGATCAACAACATCGGTTGTGTTTCAAATACCGGATAATAATTTCCGATCAGTGATGTTCCAAAGATGGTTACCCCCATGGAACACCCTACAAATAGGAACAGGCGAACCATTTCTGCCAAACCTGAATATCGGATCGTTCCACGATAAACTCGAGTTGATAATTCGATGATACCATAAACAGCCAAAGTGAAGGCAAGTCTCATCTCAAATCCCTCTCCTGAAATGCGGTGGAAAACCAAACGATACAAGATGGCAATAAGCAGATAACTCCCCATGATGAGTAGGATATCCAGTAAGAAAATAATCCAACGGGGAATATAGATGTTTAAAACACCTTTTTTAGAAAGGCCCGAGGTTAACAACTGCATAAATTGTGATAAATTCGTTTTCATACGTATTACAATAAACAGATTTTTTTAAGAAATCGTTTTTATTAAGTGGTGCATAAGGATAAATATTTATACCTTCTTATATTGAGGTATAAACTCTATAAAACGATTAAGATGAAAGTTTATCTCATGATATCCTCTATTCCTAATGCTATATAAGGTCCATCTTTCACCTCGAAAATCACGGACCCTGATTCTATTACCTCGATAGTATGCCATTCCCCTTTGGGGATATTCACACCATATTCCCCTTTGAGAGGATCAAGCTCAAACCGTTCGATTTCTTGTTTTAGGTCGTCGTAAAAAATCACATTGATTCGTCCCCGCAACAATACATAAGTTTCTGCAGTATGTTGGTGCCGATGAATAGGCAACTGTGTACCCGGTTCGAGCGCGTTAAGCATTCGTTGTGCGGGCGCGTCTAGGGTGTCATGGAAATTATGGTTCATCCGAAGACGAGAAGATTGCTTTGCAGCTTCGGCAACGCGATCGAGAAGGTTCTGGTTAATTTTTTGCATGTTGATATGGTTTCTTATTCGGCCCTAAGTACAACCTCGAAGCTTTCTGCATAATTAAGTCCCCATTGGGAGCCTCTCATAGCTGCAAGACCAATGATATATTCTTCTGAACGAGGATGAGGGTAGGGGCGCATAACTCCCCTATACATAGAAAGCGCTTGAATTTTAGCATCAACTCCTTCCTTTCCAATCTCAACGAAGCAGTTTGGATTAAAAGTTGTCATACCGTTGTTTATCTTCCATTCAGTACAGGAAGGAATCTCCATATACCAAAATTCTCTCACACGCTTCACCTCCGGTCTTCTTTGAAACAAACGAGTTGCCGCCTGACAAGCTATAGAAGTCTGTAGGTGATCATTGTTTGTATCTGCTGGATGATGAGTAATAATAACATCAGGTTCACTCTCCTTTATGGCGGATTCAATAAATTGAACAAGTTTAAGATGCGGAACTGTATTCATTTCAATGTTTGGAAAAGTACCTTCGTATATATTGTTAACACCAAGAAACTTGTTGGATGCAATTGTATCATCTTCCAACTCATTATCTTCCGGACGAAAGGCACGAGCCTTGGCTTCCGTACACATAATGCAAACGTCAACAATGTGACCTTCACGAGTCCATTTCCATATAGACGCACCGGCTCCTAATGTCTCATCATCTGGATGAGCTACAACAATTAAGTATTTCATAATTGTATATTTCTATTAATAAAACATTCACGATCAAATAATAAAGATTATCTTTCAGTAGATATAGTGTATGGGATATCCAATTCTTGTAAGGTATAATAAATTAAGTTTATTATATTAATATTTATAATCCGTTTGCTTCTTGATAACTTCTGCCAAATGATTCAGTTCTTCCTTTCCATATCTCTGATCAATAGTAATAGGTATCACATATCGACTAATCCAATGTTCGAAGCTTTCTTCCGGCTGCTCTTCACAAATGTACGACCACCAATGGCCTTGAAAATGCTTTGCTTCAAAGAGTTTCTGTATAAGGCTATCATCCTCTATAACCAACGGATATACCATAGGAACCGTTTCATAATCCATATATAATGTAGGATCAATCTTGTTGATACCTGCAAACAGTTGATGTGCATACTCAAAGTTCTCTTTGCGCCTCATTTGATTATAGTTATAATCCTCTGCATCCATCAATACACGAGTCAATTTTGACATCTTCATGCAATCTTCTGCATCAATGCGATGCTCATTCAGCCTTCTTGCTTCATACCCTTTGCCTTCGCAACCATACTCTATACGCTTCAGTAGGAAAGCTGCTGTATCAGAGCTATAGCACAGAGGATATTCGTCCAGAAACAAGTGTGCATCCTTGCCTACAACATAGGATCCATCCGGAACACCTACAAACTTGCGGCAAGAGTATACCATTAATGCATCTTCTATTGGTTTGCAGAAGAACGCCTGAGCGCAATCAATAATAGTATGCTTATAAGGTTTTGCTAATTCAGCCATACGACTGCTTGACATAACACCAAAGTAGTTTACGAGCAGTACAACATCATCATCAGTAGCCTCTAAATCTAGAGGAGCAAAATATTTATCTTGGTGATAGAAACAAATCTCCACACCTTTCTTTTCAAATGTCTCGCGGATAGAATCACATTGATAGATAGGAATCCAAATACGGTTGCATCCTGTCACACGAAATGCATGCCAGATACCCATACGTCCCGTATTCAACCGAGCTATATCTGTTGGCTGATTATAGAGCTCGCGTCCTTTCGGTAATTGTAGTTCGAGAAATGAACCTATTTCCATAAATGAGTTTATCTTATTTGTTGTCAATAATCAGATCGTCGGTCATCTTTGGAGCTCTCACGTTATCATCAGGACGCTGGAATCTAAAGATAATTTGGATCGTCTTATAGAATACCATCCGGTCAAGTTTCAAACTCCAATTGCGCACATAGTAAAGGTCGAACTCTGCCATCTGACGACGGTTCTCAGACTCTCCTTCGTGAACAGCCTCCCAACCGGTGATACCTGGGCGCATTGACTGACGTTCTGCTTGTTCTATCTCTGTCATCACGAGCATTTCCTTAGCCAGAATAGGGCGAGGACCAATGAAAGACATCTCACCCTTCACAATATTCCAAATCTGGAAGAGCTCATCCAGATTAGTCTTGCGAACAATCTTGCCCCACTTCCTTAGACGCAATTCGTCTGAAAGAAGTTCTCCATTCTCGTCACACTCATTAGTCATAGAACGCAATTTGAATATTATAAATAGCTTGCCCTTGTAACCAACCCTCTCCTGCTTGAAGATAGGAGATGATTCAGGCGATACAATCTTCACTAAGATGATACCGCAAAGTAAAACTAATGATGCAGGAATGAAAAGAATCAGTGCCAGCACTACATCAGAAATTCTTTTTAATATTTTTTTCATTGTTATAATAAAATCTAAATAAATAATTCTTTTACGTCGCCTCCCCAAACACAAATAATACCCACTACTGATTCCCTTTAATATATATATATGCCTAACGCATCTAATCTTTACCCAAATCCGAATAAAATACCGTTGCAAGCGCTATCCTAACCGGTCTCCCCAGTGCATTCTCTTGGACCTCATCACGATAAGAAAACTCATTTAGTCACCAAGTACAGACATTTTAAGCATCATCTATCGACAATTTGACTACCCTATAAAATGGATTCATAGGCACAAAAGTATAGTCTATAGCAATACATTTAACACGCTGAATTCAACTCCCTCAATAGGAGTCTCTACCATTAGCAGTCCCAAAAACAAACTCCTCAAGCGAACTTGACAAAAAATCACAGTTATCTTTCGTAACTTGTTCGTTTTCCGTGTTGAGTACCTATGCAGAAGCCACACTCCTAATAACTCTTAGATTCCAAATCAATCAGCATCACTCTCTGGCCAATGTTCTCAAGATACATAACCAAAATGTAAGGTGAGCTAGCGTATATGAACTCGCTATAATATGGTCTGAGAAGGGATAGCAATTATATTTCTTCACCAAATCACGGATCTGATCTATCTCTTTTTGAATGTAGAGATATCCTATAGATTTATTCGAATTGTAGATAAATTATCTAAACACCATTCAGCATGATCTGATAGCGCTCGTATTAGGTAACCAGCGTCTGTAGAAACAGTCGACAGCCTTGTAAAGACAAGTAGTAAAAGACAGTAAAATGCAAAAAGTCTTTTCTATGGATAGTCTTATTTTCATATTCCAAAGATCTTGTCATACTGATGTATGACTACATTAATGTCATACATCTGAGATGACACTAATGCCTGTTCTGAAAACCTATCATAAAGAAGTTTATCCTCGATAAGTTTACAAATACTATCGCTTGCCATAACTGGGCTGTCTATATCAAACAGATATCCATTCCTACCATTTTCAATAAGATCCACATGTCCTCTTACTGCTGTTGCTACTACAGGAAGTCCTGTAGCAAGACCTTCTATCATATTGATAGGAAGACCTTCATTAAGGCTCGATGCGAAAAGGACATCCGAAAGCTTAAGCAACGTTGACACATCACATCTAAAACCAAGGAACTCAATATACTCATTCAAACCCTTCTCAGCTACTATTGTTTTATAGCTTTCAGTTTCAGTCCCCGCACCTGCCAAAAGAAGTTTGACATTCTTGTGTTTTTTTATCAATTCTTGAAGAACATCAAACAATATCCTCTGATTTTTTCTTTCAGTTAATTCAGCAGCATAAAATAATATAAATGTATCTTCACTATATCCATGCTGCTTACGAAGAGTATTCTTTTCTTCAACAGTTGGTTTACCAAATCTCTTGGTATCTATGCCGACACCATCAACATTATAGATTTCTTTGCAAGGAAAATTGTACTCTATTGTTGTCTCATAGTCTTCTTGATTCATCGTGAAGATGCAGTCGCATATTTTGGATAGAAATTTTTCTATTGGAAGGTATATTTTCCCAACGATCTTACCATTTACCTTGTAGAAGTTATATCCATGAGCAGAATAAATGACTCGGCCATGCTTTTTTCCCAATAGGGCCAATCGCCCAAAAGCACCTATAACAGAGGTGCTTATATATATTACATCATAATACGTTGAGAAAACACTTCTCAACTTAAAGAAGGATTTTATATTCTTTAGTTTATACGGAGTACGATCAAATGCTATATTATATTTCTCTTCAATATCATCAAATTCGTTTCCACCTGCTGACACTAGAGAGACTTGATACCCTTTTTCGGAAAGTCTTTTAATATATGGCAAATTGAATTGTCTATGGAAACTATTAAAATTGGCAATCAATAAAGCTCTTTTCATAATTCTACTATCGATTTTTTTATCGACTTTTTGAAATCAATTGAACAATATGTATTATCTCTATATTTTGAGAACTCAAGGCTGTAATAATCGTCTGCAAATGCTCTATGTGCTTTATGACTCAACTTCATAAGAAGTTTAACTGCCCATCCGAAACCAGGGATGATAAGTGTCTTCTTCCCCATTGCAGCACGAACTTCTTTAATAATTTCTGTAATATTAGTGTGTTGTGCATTTTGCGGATGAAAATATCCTCCATCACCATTTTCAACTAATTCACACATAAAATTACAAAGGTTATCAATAAATATCATGCTCTTGGTATTCTTAAAAGAAGGGAATATAAAAAATAGATTAGAAAGTTTTGCTAGAAGAACGAAATTTCCTTTGCATCCTTTACTGTATACAACAGGTGGACGAACAGAAGCAACCTTAAAACAATCTGATTCTAATTCGTGGATACCTTTATCTGCAAGCCATTTGCTCTTACCATAGAAGTTCTTAGGTTTTTCCTGATCTCTACTACAAATACATTCTGAAGTGTCGCCATATACATTCATGCTACTCATGTATATGTAGTGCTTCACTCCATGAATTTTAGCCTCTTTGCAAAGGTCAATAGCAAGGTGGGTATTTACTTTATAGAAGAGATCTTCCATATCTGAAGAGATCTTTATATGAGCAATACCAGCAACATTGATCACTGTATCTATTCCGGAAAAGTCAATGTCTTCTGGTTTAACTTTAATGGTGTCAATCATTGTAAGCTGGTGACCTCTTGTCTCTAATGCCTCTCGATAATGCTCTCCAATGTAACTACCTGCACCAAAAATCAAAACATTCATTTTACTTAAAATTCTCCCAATTCTTAATCACTTCGTCCCAAGGACCACGGTCTTCCTTGTCATAGATATATACACACTTGGCATCCTTGAAATCGCGAAGCCATTCAGCGAGAGAGCACATACCACCTTCTACACGCTTTGCATAATCAATCACCTCACTCATAGATGTAAAAGGCTCAAATTCCTTGCGATCTGCTAGATCGATGCAGCCATTTTCCATTCCCTTAATCCAAAGGAAAGGCAATGGCATACCTGCGAACTTACCTGTTGGATTCCAAGCGGAAGCACGGAAGTTGGTTTCCATAAAGTAGTAAGACCCATCCTTATCAATGAGAAATTCTACCTCAAACACACCTTCGAAACCAATCTCCTCAAATATTGCTTGAAGCTTCTTCTCCATCTCCTTATCCTCGAACATCTTCACATCGTGATAAGGACTGTAATAACCCTGAATAAGGTACTTCCATTTCATCTCAGTCACAATTTGAATTTCCTTGCCCTTGTTTATGGAGTAGCCCTCCAAAGCCATTTCATTCTGCTTATCTACGAAGTGCTGAATCATAATGAGTGGACTTTCAATCTTTACAATAGCTTCACGTAGCTCATGTTCATTTTGGCAGATATACACATCAGCCTTCCAACTACCAGAGTTAGGCGATATATCCTTCGTGATGATAGGGTACCAAAGATTATTAGGCAACTCATCCTTTTTGCTGATCACATATGAGTCGAGTACATTGAAACCATGGCGCTTTGCACATTGCTGGATTTCGTACTTATCCATAAACGCATTGATGCGGCCATTGCAACCAGCATTGTAAGTGATGAACTTATCCTTCCACTCATCATAGTGGAGGTCAAAGTAACCCACCGTCTTATCGTCAGAGAATACAATGTATGGTTTCTTGCCTGTCTCCTCTGCCAAATGACCATACTGCACTATAAGCAGCCTGAAACCATCCTCAACAGAATCCACCCGATGTAACTCAGAAATATACTTACTCTTGGTAGCCACCTCATAATGACGCTTTACTGATATATATACTGGATTGATACCATTCTCGCCAAGAGCGCGAATCATATTCAGAGGGTTGTAATGCTCGAGAGCAAATACGATGCACAAATGCCCGTTGTATCGATTGTTCATTGCTGTATATTTTTAATATGCTGAATTCAACTTACAAATGCAAGTTGCTGATTAATAACTTGTTCAAATTTCTCGTTTGGTATTAAAAAGCCAAGACGTTTTCTGGCCTATCATTAAGACGATCTTGGACAATTTGGATTCTTTCCGGTGATAGTGTCCGCTTCCCCTTTTTCGGACGGTATTAAATTAGACAGCTAAAGTTACATTTTTAAATTCATACTCACGTCTGTATTCATTGGGAGACATGTCACCCAATGAATAATGTGGGCGATTTTCATTATAATCCGTCATCCAGGATTCTGTCAATTCGCGTACATCATTCAAATTCCGAAAAATATAGGCATCCAGGATAGCACGCCTATAACTCCCATTAAATCTATTAACGAAGCTATTTTGGGTAGGGCATCCGGGCTGAGTATACTTTATAGTAATATCGTTCGCTTTGCACCAATCCTGAAATTTATTGGATATAAATTCTGGACCATTATCACATCTTATATTTTCAGGTTTCCCTTTTATCCAGATAATCTTTTCAAGGATTCGAATTACGCGTTCACCGGCATCGACATGGATATTTCCTGAGCTACAGCAGACCGATCGAAATCATCTAGAATATTTAATACCCTGAATTTACGGCCACTTTCCAGTGTATCACTTACAAAATCCATTGACCAGATATGGTTTGGTCGTTGGGGTGTTACCAGCGGATTCTTAACTCTTGCCGGTAATCTTTTTTGAGCTTAGATCGTTTGTTGTAACACATGGATTTGTATACACGATATACTTTCTTATGATTCCAATTTTTACCACTCCGCCGGATTCTGGCAAATATTTTCCAAAATCCATCGCCAAATTCAGATGCTTCTTTTATGGCAACACTTACTTCGTAATCATCTTTCTTTTCGATATAATAGAAATAAGATCGGTGAATCATCATTAGCCGGCACGCCCGAGCGATGCTGACCGAATATTCTTGAATGATCTCTGTAGTAATTTCCTTTTTAACCTCGGGCTCTATAGTTTTTTTCGATGACATCCCGTAGAATTTTATTGTCGAGTGCCAGATCTGCATACATCTGCTTCCATCTTCGATTTTCTTCCTCTAATTCTTTCAACCGTGTAACCTGGCTAACTTCCATTCCGCTGTATTTCGACTTCCAATTATAGAGAGTCGCTCTTCAAATTCCGTATTCTCGGGTAACTACATCTGCTTGAATTCCGCTTTCTAACTTCTGAATGGCCTTAACCATTTCACTTTCTGTGTGCTTAGTCTTTTTCATTGTTTCTTCCTCCTATCATAAAATTAAATATTTATGTCTAATTTACATCTGTCTGATTTATGGGAAAGTACACATTTATGGGGAAGCACATAAATACTTCAAGTTAATACTATCATCCACAATAAATATGATCAAATCAATGCCGACTTAAAATTAGGAAGGTAAGTTGAAGAAATAAAGAAGAGATATACCAAGAAAATAGAGACGAATGCAATCTTTAACATTGATCTGAATTTAGTATTGCAATTAATAGCTCTAGGAATTAGAATGATATAAAATAAAGAGAAGTACATTGATAGTCGGAACATTTCTGCTAAAACTGTGCTAAAAGCCTGGAATATTAATCCAAATGTCACGATATTCATAATTACGTGGCTTTCATTATCTTTAAGATTATTTCTAAACGCATAGCAGAAGCTAAACAAAAAAAGTTGGATAAAAAAACCGCTATATGACAAAGTTTCTGTATGGTAATCTCCATAGATACTGAATCTATCAGAAAAGATAAGACTAACATAATGCTGAATGTCCCCTTGGGATACTACTGTCCCCATAAATGCAGCTACTATAACATAAACCAAATTTTTGTAATCCAACGTCATGTATCTAGCAACATAACAGAGAAGGAATAGTATTGCACTATTATGGAATAAACTTGCAATAACCACAAAAATAATAAACTTGATATTTTCTCTGTTACAAAAAGTAGGATATGCATACAAAACAATGGACATTGCCATCGTTTGGCGCATCCCTGACATAAAAAAAGAGGCTATGCCCAATACAAACAGAGTCAATATTGAAATAAAATTATCTACTCCCGATTTGTTATATATTTTTAGTGTTCTATATATTGCAACAACTGGAAATATAGAAGACACTAGCAGATAAAACCAGTATTCGGAAGAAACAAAGCAAAGGCACCAAGTGTATAAAGCAAATAATGGCTCTTTAATAAAAATACTATCATTCTTCAAATTCATTAAAGAACACTGTGAAAGCTGAAGGAAATAATCTATATATGATTCTGTATCAGGACCTACCATATTATCACGACATCCTATCAAAATAAACAAAAAAAGCGCAATTATATATCTTCCAACATTCTTTGATTGTTGGTTTGCTACAGAAACTATTGCAAGCAAAGTAAAAAAAATAATATAAATATCCATTACTAATTTATTCTCAATTCACGCAATCCGTCAACCAATGTAGGAGTTGTATGATATTTTAAGGCATAATCGTATTTTCTCTTCATCATATCATTAATCTGACTTGGATTATTCTTAATTTGTATCAAAATATTTTTAAGTTCTTGAATTGAAGAGGCTACAAAAGATACATTTGAGCGATTCAAATAGTCTATAGATGAAACATCTAAGGGACCATAAGAAAGAATAGCTGAATTAGACTGAAAATAATCGATTATTTTTGTTGAAAACGATAGTCTTGTTTGTTTTTTATAGTTATAATTAAAGGATTCAACAAATAGAGCCAAATCTGTTTCATTTAATAATTTGCATATTTCAGAAAATGGTTTAGATGCATGAAGGAATGAATTTTTGCAATCATTCAAACATGCCGTTGTTTCATTATTTGTATATGTCGCTGTGTATACATGCAATTGGAAGATAGATTTTTCTTCATTAATAGATTTAATAACATTAACTACATCTACTAGGCATTTATCTCTTCCATACAGCAAATTGCCTGCATACATTAAAGTGATGGGATATGAAATATATCTAGGCTGCGAACCACCAATATTATCACAGCACTTTATTAGCAGATTAAACTTTTTCCCAAAAATAGAGCCATATTCTGATACCAATTTAGGAGATCCACCAAATAAGATATCTGCATGATTAATCGTAAAACCCAGTTGTCTTTGATAGATTTTATGATAGAGGTGTTTGATAAATCTCTCTCCTTTGTAATTATACATATCATCACCAAAATATATCGCAACCTTAGCGCCTGTAATATGCTGACAATACCATAATAATTTATGCATGTAAATATTATTGTGCCCATGCATATAAATAACATCCGGATTGAATTCTCTCAAAAAAGCTTTTAGTCGTTCAGATTTCCAAATATTCAAGGCCCATAAAAACTCTCTAAAAAACAATAATAATCCAGGCCGATATAGCTGAAGTGACCTATTAATACTTTGCTTGAGGCGAGAATTATTTTTTTGTAAGATTGAAGCTTGGAATTGTTGTTGGATATGCACCTCAAATTCATTCCCACAATTGTTTTTGCGCCAAAAGTTCTTTATCTGATCTTTTTCTGTCACTTTATAATATAAATGACAGACATTATTATTTACAGGTTCTTCTCTACAAAAAATATTAGCAATTCTGTCCTGAGGTCCAAGATTTTGAAAGAAATTTGAAAATGTATTCCCAGTTGCCATTGTGTCATTCCATGCATTTAGGGATATTGTCAGTATCTTCATCTTAATTTAGTTCTTTAAGTTGCTCTATTACCTTTTTTCTTTCAGAGTTCAGATTCTCTATTAATAATGACAAACCTTCTATTATTGAGTCTCGATTACTAATGATCATTTTGAATTTTTCAATCATTTCACCAGGACTAACTTTGTCTATATCAATAACAAAGTCTTCCATTTCAATATCTCTCATAATACCTCTACTTTTATTTCCACCATATGCAATAGATAATGCTGGTATTTTTGAAGCATTAGAAAAAATCACAGAATGGAAGCGTGTTCCGACTATATAATCTACATTAGAGTATATAGATTTCAATTGTTGGCAATTATATGTGTCATTAATAAATATGTCATATTTCTCCTTTGGAAGGTTTATAGCTATTTCTCTAATTGCAGTTAAATCGTCTTCATGAGCATTTACTGCTAAAGTATGTTGGATCAATACCGGATAAAAATCATGATCGATTAAATATGTACAAAATTGGCAAATTGTATCTTTGTATTTTTTATATAAAGCAGATTCTCCGCTTTTATGCTCGGGAAATCTATATGGTCTCACAGTTATTGCAACAACGTTTTTTTTATCAGACCAAAAGGCGTACTTCTTTGAATTTGAGATCTTTTCAAGATAGAAGCCAAGATCTTTAGTCAGAGTAAACTGTATTGACGGGAATGTCTTTTTCATATATTCAAAAGAAATTGACTCTCTACAATAAATTACTTTACACATACTTAATGCCTTCTTTACTTGCCATTTTACTAAAAATCCGTCTAGTGGGCCAAATGAATTTGGCATTACAAAAATGGGTAACCCAATACGATTAGCAAAGAGCAAAGAATAAATATGATAATATGTAAAATAAGGATCTGTTATTTTACCGAAAGTTTGCAAAAAACCACCACCCTTAACAAAAAGTCCATTAGAACTTTTGTATAACTCTATGGTTGTTCTTAGTTCGTCTGGAAGAGTCCAATATAGCTTTGGACAATTTGCGATGAGCAAGATATATAAAGACCTCACAAAATCAAACGCTGCAACCAAACCCCATTTTAATAATAGACTCAATCCATAATGTACATTATTGGTTTTTTTATTACGGGATGGATGAGGCAACAATGGCCGAAAGGTTTTACAGCCAAAATCAACACTCTGTTTACATGTTTCATCGTCGCCCTGTACATAAAAAACTCCTTTAAAACCAGAGTCTTGGGCTAACCTTATCGTTTCCCATACTAATGCCTGATCTCCTCTATTGTAGTCATAGCAATCTGGCACAATTATATATTTTCTTTCCATAATTCACGATATTATATTGATTCACATATCTGCAATAACTTAGCAGCCCTCTCGGTATAATTATTAAATTTAAACAATTGAACCATTCCCTTTTGAATAAGCAATTCCCGGTAATTCTCGTCAGTCGCTACTTTATATAATTTTGACGCTGCGTCTTCAGGAGACTCCGCTGAATAATAACAAGCACTTTCGCCACATAACCCATGTGCGAATTCAAGATCGGTTGTAACAATAGGCCGTTTCATAAACATCGCTTCTGGATAAGTGGCAGTAAAACACTCTAACAACGTTGGTTGAAATACCACATCACATTGCTCATATAACGATGGACACTGAGCGATATCCACCTTTCCAATAAAATAGAAATAATTCTTTAAATAGCTAGGAATTGGCGGAAAATCTTCTTTTGCAAGAGTAAATATAAAGCGGGCTTTAAACGAAGGTTTCGTTTTATACCAGATCTCTGCGATGTCAAGAGCTATTTTTATATTTTTGTGTGGTCGGGAGGATGTAATATCAAGGAATTGAACTCCAGTAAAAGAATGAATTTTAAGATAATTCCTTTTAGATCCTTCTTCAAAAACCTGATTATAATAATTTGAAACAGTATAGATCTTTTTATTGGGGAAAAGATTCTGTACACGCTCTGATATAAAAGGATTCTCAGTATATAACACATTTGACCTTTCGAAGAGTTTTGCCCAAAAGATAGTCGTAAACTTCCACTTAAATCTTTCTATTTTTGACATTCTTGTAAAAAATGGAGATTCAGGCACAACTATCTGAGCCAGAGCAAAACCACATACATGTTTACATTTGGGTATCCACTTCATTGGACCGAATACAGTTAAGACACAATCAATTTTTTTTTCTTCAACGATTGTATCTAAGAAATCATTTCGGCCAGTCAACAAGGACTTGTAGTCCTTATGTGGATAATCATATAGAACTGTATCTGTATTAGGAAATGACTCAAGCATTAACTTTGTTAACTTCATAGAAGATGGTAGTACCACACAAAATTTATGTTGTTCAAAAGCCACTAATGACCTACAAATGGAATCCGCAACTTGAGGACCTCCTCCTCCTGCTAAATTAGAAGCATTAATAAGTATATTCACTCCCTTTAACTAATTAGTGAACTAAAAAACGAATGAATATTTCCGCAATCCCAATCTATAGACAAATTGCTGCTAGCATAGTCTGCTACATCATTTCTGTTTATGTCGGTCAGTATTTCTCGAATATTCTCAACATGCAGTGTTTCTATATTTATGATATAGCCGAGTCCTAATCCGGATACCCATTTTGAAGCAACATCTGTAGACAATACAGGCAAACCACAAGCCATATATTCTGCTAGTTTCGTAGGCGAAGCTACCGCATTCATTACTACATTATCTCGCAAAAGGAATGCAACATCCGCAGCACACAAGTATTTGGATACATCATGAAATGCAACAGATTTTATAATTAAGTTATTCATTATTGAATCTAAAGCATTCTCTTTAATTATCTTGATTAGAGCTTCCTTATCTCTTGTTAGGACAAGCATTTTCGAATAACAGTCCAAATCATTATATTTTTTAAACAATCTAAGTGTTTCTACAATTTTTTGCCATTTATGCATGCCTCCAGAATAAACGAATATGATAGAATTATCATCAATCAAAAGTTCTCTTCTCACTGATTTACGATCATCATCTTTATATTTAAAGGCTGAAGTATCAACACCACAACGAAATACTACAATTTTGTCCATATCCATTGAATATTTTGCCACAATGTGACGTTTCATTTCATCTGATTGACAAATAATGAAATTAGCATCATTTACAGATTTCTGTTCCTGAATCTCTAATCTTTGACAAGAAGAATCATTAACATATTCATATTCTTCTGGAGTAGCACCATGCATATCAAGTATCTTGATTACCTTGAAACCGCAGATGCTATTAATAAATCTAGGTAAATACCACTCTTCAATATAATATGTAGGAGTATACTTCCAAAAAATCAATTTAAGAATAATATATAGCCATATATCATTCAATACTCCAGCGTGTTCAACGCTAAGAACATAATACTTCTTTACTACATTCTTAGATAACTTAAATTTTGCACCTCTAAGAACTTTAAGAAGTGATCGGAAAGGAACATACTCGATCTCGACTATCTTGTCAGACAAAAAACTCGCCACATTCTTATTAATGTTAATCACCCTCTTTGTGTCTCCAGCAACAGGACTACTAGAATGATGTGCATGAATTATCATATTATTATAACGCTATTTTTAATCTATTAGCAATTTCTTTTCGTTGTAACTCCAAATAAATGTTTACCTTATTCCAATCAATACTCTTGGTCAATATTGCAGAATCGAACTCAGATAAATCATAAACCAACCTATCTAAGAGATCCAATTGTGAAAGGATTGATACAAATCTTTCTGCGCCTCTATTCTTATTTACATATACAACAAATGGTTTATTGAACAATATAGAAAAGACACAACCATGAAATGAATCTGTTACAACAAACTTAGCACTATAAATACCATTCAACCAATCTTCAACAGGTGGAGCCACTCTTTCTTCCAATTTTTTTTGAGGGTTTTCGGCATTTGTATTAAAGCGATATACTTCAACATCAAAAGTTTTTGATACTAATTCTACTACCTCTTCCTTTTTCTTTGTATAATCCAATATATAAGTAAAGACTTTCCCTTTTGACAGTCCTTTATTTGAAAGGAATTTTTTATAAGCAGACCGACCTACTAACAATGTTGGATCGAGATCACAGTTAACATCACCAGCATAGCATAGATTCTTTTTCACAATATCGATTCCACTCTTCTCTCTTACAGAAACGTAGGAGAAATAATTGAGAAGTTCTGAGCATTTGATAGCTTCTTCTTTTGTATATTCAAAGTTTTCTACGCCAAATGATGCCGCATAAGCTAACCTTTTAATATTAGAATCTATCCCATCAAAGAAGTAATTGGCTATACCAAGAACGTATTTTGGACGCCACACTTGATCACTCCCCACCACTACTGCTTCGTAGCTAGTATTTATCAGTTGAACCAATTCGTGCTTTGATGTAACTTTTTGGGAAAAATTTAGATTCTCTTCAATAAAAGGAAGAACATTCTGGCTCTTATATTTGAACTCGGATTTAGGAAAAAACTTTGTATATTCTCCTTGTGTAAATTTTAATATTGATTTAATAAAAAATAAAACAAAATCTTTGATTGACACCTTTGTAGTGTAGTTTACCACCTGAACATCATGACCTAACTTTTCTAAAATATACTTCAAAGCGTAGGCCTGCATGATTCCACCAAACCCAATATTTGGCGTGATTGTGAGAATACCTATTTTCATACTCGAATTTTTCTTTTTAGATATCCTATTGCACGCTGTGTAAAGGACTCGATTAAAAGCGACTGCATATACATTGTTATTGACTTTTTATTTTTGTACTTTTTGAAGAATTTCTGGCGTTTAGAGTGATATCTGGTGTTTTCACGAAGGCCAGCATTATATCTCAAAGCATCCTCATAGGTACATTGAACAATATTTGCATCAATCTGATCAAATAATACTTTTCCCTTTAGAGTATTGATGAGAATTAAACTAGTACCTTTGTTATCATCCATATGAGGTGCTACTTTTTCTATACCCCAAAAATCGGCAATTGTAACATCACTATTGCTTTTCCCTAATTTGGCAGTACATTCCGTACATGATGGCCTAATAATCAAACTATAGTTGAATGCATTGAAGTATGGATTTTTACAACAGATAGAGGATAATTCGATATTTCGATCGCTATTAGGCTCGCCAATATAGAAAACAATTCGGTATTTCCTCCATCCTTCAGATTTTTCCCTAAATCTAATATTCTTTATTAGGGACATTTCGTTTAGTGAAGAAAAATCAACACTTCCGTCATCAATTGCTTTTCGGGCATTTTTAGAAACATCCTCAAGATATTTATTCCATACCCCCGGACTCGGAACTCCATGGCATGCAACATCTACCGTAATAAGATTGTCGAAATCCTTTCGCAGAAAGAGTTTTAATGCCTTAATCTGACAAGGGGTTCCTGAATACAGTACTTCACGCCCTTCTTTTAGATACTTTTCAGCTTCGCTAAAAGTATTAGCAGTATCTGCCTGAACATATTTTGAGCCTCGTAATCTCCATAATTCTCGTAAATCAGAAATACAAATCATTCGAACTTGCCAATCGTAAGTAAAAGCAGCTCCGACAACAATACCTCCTCTTTCTATTATCTTATTTGCCAACAATGAAAAAATACCTCCTGAGGAACTTTCTCGTCTCAAATCTTCATTATTAGCAATTGCGGCATATACATTAAGAGGTTCCTTCTCATCCTCTACGGTAAGGCAAGGACATACTTTTTCACAAAGGCTACATTCGATACATTTATCATGATCGACTTCCGGATAGCAAAACCCTTCGTCATCATATCTCATTGATATGCATTTTTTTGGACATTTATGATAACAAGAACCACAACCACAGCAGCGAACCTTATCAACTATATTGACCATCGTATTCTAAAATTTCTAATTTTATCGATAATGAATTCTTTCTCTCCTCCCGTCAGTCCTAACATAAATGAATAGAACAGGACTGCTATACATGTAATAACAGATATTACGACAGTCCCCATTATGCTTTCATATATAATGCGTTTTATTATCCATACAGTCAAAATAGAGGGTATAACAACAAGAATGCATGGATATATTACACGTTTTAAATAACCTCGAAGTGGCAAATTTATAAGAGGGCGTATAATAAGTAGTCTTACAACAAAGGCTATAAGGGCTAAACACAAATGAACCATAAATACCATATATGGAGCACCTCCTAGCTTGAGGACTACGTAAGAGATAGGTACAATTAATAATAACAATCCTCCTATTACTGATTGGTAGATTCTGACCTTACCAGTTGCAGCGGCAGAAATCATTAATGGATTTGAAATTGCATCTATCATTGTAATTAATAACATTAGAGGCACAAACACATTAGTATTATCTGGTACGTCTTTTAGCCAAACAGACAAAATTGTATCAATCTCTGTGATTATTGGTAAAATCAAACACAATAATAGAAAAAAAGTAAACCTTGAGCTTCTATATACCAAGGAGTGCATTGATCTCAAATCTCCACTTGCGAAACTCTTTGTTATTTGTGGGTTGACTGCCATCTGAAAATTTACAGAAAATTGTTGTACAGCAGTTTGCACTTGAACTGATATTCCTCGGGCTGCATTTACCACAGGACCGAAGAAAATATTAAGCAAAACATTTATGCCTTGCCCGAACAAAGCAGCCGCTAGACCTCCCCAAAGATTCCATCCGGTAAATGATATCATTTCCTTTACAAGTTTCTTATCTAATCTCCAATTAGGCATAGCTTCTACAAAATTTATTTTGCAATAGAAAATATTAATTAAAATAACAAGAACCTGTATGATTAACAATAATATTGAATACAAGACTAATTTATCAACACTTCCTATTGCTAAAAAATACACAATCAATAATTTTGCAATAGCTTCGAAAATCGAAATGTAAGCAAAAGCAGCCATTCTTTCATGAGCTATGATATCCGCATTGAAAGGAAAACTCATAATCATAACTAATGTAGATACAATTGCACACTGATATACTGCCATGGTTGCAATAAACCTATTATATGGAATTACCAATTTTTCTATAACAAACCACAAACCTATAGTTTCAGCAAGGATGAATACGATAACAGCAATCAATAGGTGGGTTATAATGCTAGTAGAGAACACGGATTTCAATTCGTCCTCATTCCCTTTACCCAATGCATATGTAATGTATCGCTGTGTACAACTACTCATTGCATTATTTAAAAATGCAAACATACCAATAAAGCCACCTACGACATTATATATGCCATAGTCCTCAATGCCCAGAGTAACTAAAACAACACGACTCGTATAGAGTGTTACTCCAAGCAGCAATATCATTCTGAGATAAAGCGCAATGGTATTTTTTGCAATTCGAACATTATTTGAAGATTCTGTTCCTGTCATATCTTGGAGGTTTGTTTTGGCTGGTAATATTGAACCACATTTCGAATGCTACTTCCGATACAACCAAATACATATTGTTTAGTAAACATCGTAACAATCAGTTTCTTTGCCTGCAAGTATGTCCACTATTCTACAACAAGCCCATCCGTCACCATAAGGGTTGACAGCTTTGCTCATTCCTTCGTATGCAGCAGCATCGTCGAGAAGGACACTTACCTCATTCATAATCTTATCGTAGTCAGTACCTACCAGATGGACAGTGCCGGAAGCTAGTGCTTCTGGACGCTCTGTAGTATCACGCATTACGAGAACTGGCTTGCCTAGACCTGGGGCCTCCTCTTGGATTCCTCCTGAATCGGTAAGTACAATGGAAGCCTTGCTCATGAGATGGACAAATTCGAGGTATTGAAGCGGCTCAATGAAAAACAAGTTAGGACGGCTAAGGTTCTCTCCGAAAATCTCATGAATTGGCTTACGCACGTTTGGATTTAGATGCATAGGATACACAAAATCAACATCAGGATACTTTTCTGAGAGATCCTTCATCGCTGTTACCATACGGATAAAACCGTCTCCGAAGTTTTCACGACGATGGCCTGTTATGAGAACTAATTTCTTGCCGTTAGCAAGACGAGTTATATCGTAACCGGCCTGAACAAGTATATTATCCTGCTGCTTAGCAAGAGTATTGTCAGTCTTTAGCTTTTCTACCACCATGTGAAGAG
Organism: Bacteroidales bacterium; assembly: GCA_036655355.1. GTDB lineage: Bacteria > Bacteroidota > Bacteroidia > Bacteroidales > JAUNSR01 > JAUNSR01. The sequence continues at coordinate 118,264 of JAVVQG010000005.1, read as the reverse complement.
CGTCGATAACAGTATTGCCTGTTATGAAAATGTTACCATGGACTTTCTCTTCTAAAAGGTTCTTTTGAGAAAGAGGTGTTGGAGAAAAATTATAGGCTGCGATACGACCCGTGATCTGACGGTTCATCTCCTCCGGCCATGGACTGTAGATGTTGTGAGTACGAAGACCTGCCTCTACATGACCGACAGGAATTTGAGCATAAAAGGCAGCAAGAGCACCTGCTGTAGATGAAGTCGTATCACCGTGTACCAAAACAATATCTGGACGACACTCTTTGAATATGTCGCGAAGTCCAATAAGCACACGTGCAGTCACATCGGTCAGATCTTGACCTTGCTTCATGATATTCAAGTCATAATTAGGTTTCACATCAAAAATATCAAGGACCTGATCTAGCATTTCACGATGCTGACCTGTTACACAGACAATTGTTTCAAACTCATCTTCCCTCTTCTGAAATTCCTTTACCAGAGGACACATCTTAATTGCCTCTGGTCGTGTTCCGAAGACTAGCATTACTTTCTTCTTCATATATAACCCATTATTTGTTTGTTTCAATACTTCCTCCAAACCATTTTATTCACTACGCCTACATAACTCTGAATGATCTTCACAACCTTCGTTGAGACATTCTCGTCAATATAGTTCGGTACAGGAGTTCCATGATAACCATCTTTAGTTAGTTCAACAGCCAGCTCTACACTCTGAAGCAGCCCCTTTGTATCAATACCCGATAGTACAAAACCCGCCTTATCTAATGCCTCAGGCCGCTCTGTTGAGGTACGGATACAAACAGCAGGGAAAGGATGCCCAACGGAGGTAAAAAAGCTACTTTCCTCAGGAAGAGTACCTGAATCGGAAACTACCGCAAATGAATTCATTTGCAAACAGTTGTAATCATGGAAACCAAGAGGGTCTTGCTGAATAACTCGATTATCAAGCTTGAACTCAGATTCAGCCAAACGGTTGCGGCTTCTTGGGTGACAACTATAGAGAATAGGCATATCATACTTCTCGGCCATTTTGTTAATGGCAGTAAATAAAGAAGTAAAGTTCTTCTCTGTATCGATATTTTCTTCACGATGTGCAGATAAAAGAATATATCTCCCCTTCTCCAAACCAAGACGCTGATGAATGTCACTTGCTTCGACTTCTGCAAGATTTTCATGAAGTACTTCAGCCATTGGCGATCCTGTCACATACGTACGTTCTTTTGGAAGACCGCAATCAGCAAGATAGCGACGAGCATGCTCTGAATATGCCATATTCACGTCACTGATGATATCTACAATACGGCGGTTGGTTTCCTCCGGCAGACATTCGTCCTTGCAACGGTTACCAGCCTCCATATGGAAGATAGGGATATGCAGACGTTTGGCGCCGATTACACTAAGACAGCTATTAGTATCACCAAGCACCAGAACAGCATCCGGCTTGGTTTGATTGAATAACTTGTAGCTACAGTTGATGATGTTGCCACAAGTAGCACCAAGATCATCACCCACAGCATCCATATAAACTTCAGGATCTTTCAATTTGAGGTCCTTGAAGAAGATCCCATTTAGATTGTAATCATAATTTTGACCAGTATGGGCAAGAATTACATCAAAATATTTGCGGCACTTATTAATAACGGCAGCCAAACGGATAATCTCAGGACGAGTACCCACTACGATGATAAGTTTTAACTTACCATTTTCTTGCCACTTAACGTCGCTATAATCAAATTTAGGAAGTTTGTTTTCCATTGTCTTATTTCTTTTCTACTGGGTCAAAATAAGTATCTGCACGATTAGGATTGAAAACCTCATTGCAGTACATTACGGTTACCAAGTCTTCAGTTTCACTTAGATTGATAATATTATGAGTATAGCCAGGGAGCATGTGAACTGCCTGGATCTTCTGACCTCTAACCTCGTAGTTCCACACTTCGTCAGTTCCTTCCTTACGAAGCTGAATCAGTCCATGACCGGCAACAACAATGAAGGTTTCCCACTTGGAGTGATGCCAATGCTCGCCTTTGGTGATTCCCGGTTTACTGATATTAATGGATACCTGACCGTTGTTGAGGGTATGGATAAGCTCGGTAAAAGAACCGCGCTGATCTACGTTCATCTTTAGGTCAATGACAGCCTTGTCTTGCGGCAGATAACTGAGGTAAGTAGTCATAAGCTTATACTCGAGACTACCTTGTGGTACAGCCATTGCTGTTTGAACGTTTTCCTCTGCCGGATTTGTCGATGTAGCACATTTATTGATGATATCTACAATTTCGCCAAGAGTGGTTGTGTGAGTAATAGGACAATAGCAGTATCGACCATCTACCTTTGGTAACAGATCAAGACCTTCGAACTCGCAACGATGTTCCTTCCCAACGAGCGCTGAAATCATTTCATCCACTAGGTCGTCAATGTAAAGCAATTCCATCTCTACAGATCGATCGTTGACTTGGATAGGCAGGTCATTGGCAATGTTGTTACAGAAGGTTGCGATGGCACTATTGTAGTTGGGGCGACACCATTTTCCGAACAAGTTAGGAAAGCGGTAGATGAGTATCTTCGCTCCAACTTCCTCTCCATACGCAAAGAAGAGATCTTCTCCCGCTTTTTTTGAACGGCCATACTCTGAGTTGCCAAAACGGCCCGTCAATGAAGCCTGAGCGGAAGATGAGAGCATAACGGGACAAGCATTCTGATGCGCCTTCAAGGTGTCAAGGAGCGTGCTGGCGAAACCGAAGTTACCCTGCATAAACTCCTCTTGATTTTGAGGACGGTTAACACCTGCGAGGTTGAAAACGAAATCAGCTTCGGCACACCATTGGTTAAGTTCCTCCTGTGTGTTGCCAAGGTCATATTCGAAGACTTCGTCGATTTGAATGCCTTCATACCAGCGGGCTTTCCCCTCTTTAATGTTATTGAGTTGAGCGCAGAGATTCTTTCCAACAAACCCTTTTGCTCCTGTGACCAATATTTTCATAAGATTCCAACGATATTATTAGCAGATTCTTACTGAATAAAGTTTCCTTCTCCGCAAAGTTCCTTCTGGATATACTCTAGGGCTGCAATCTTATCCTTTGTTTCTTCAACGTTAAGCATACGCGTATTGTTAGAGTTAAACTCTGTAAGCACGTTACGTTCGGTTTCACCCTCATTGAAGAACTTATCATAGTTCAAGCCACGATTGTCAGCAGGGACACGATAAAAATCACCCAGATCTTCAGCCTTAGCACACTCCTCATTGGTTAAAAGTGTTTCGTATAACTTTTCACCATGACGAATCCCGATAACCTTGATGTCTTCCTTCTTGCCTTTGAATAGTTCGCAAACAGCTTCGGCCTGAACTTGAATTGTGCATGCAGGAGCTTTCTGAACGAGGATGTCACCATTCTCTCCATGTTCGAAAGCAAAGAGCACGAGATCAACAGCTTCTTCAAGGCTCATGATGAAACGAGTCATTGTGGGATCGGTAAGGGTTATTGAATTGCCATTGCGGATTTGTTCAATCCATAAAGGAATAACTGATCCACGAGAGCACATCACATTTCCATAGCGGGTACAGCAGATTTTGGTGTCACCTGAGTAGCGAGATTTAGCTACGGCAATCTTTTCCTCAAGCGCCTTGCTGATTCCCATCGCATTGATTGGGTATGCCGCTTTATCTGTAGATAAACAGATGACAGCTCCAACCTTTGCTTCAATAGCAGCCGTTAAGATGTTGTCTGTACCAATAACATTTGTATTTACAGCCTCCATCGGAAAGAACTCACATGAAGGAACCTGTTTCAAGGCTGCCGCATGAAAGATATAGTCAACACCAGGCATTGCATTGCGACAAGACTGAAGATTACGCACGTCGCCAATGAAAAACTTAATTTTATGTGCTACATCAGGATATTTTACCTGATACTCATGTCGCATATCGTCCTGCTTCTTCTCATCGCGGGAGAATATTCGAATCTCGGCTATATCTGTGCGAAGGAAACGATTCAATACTGCATTACCGAACGAACCTGTTCCACCGGTAATCATAAGTGTTTTATCTTTGAAGATGCTCATATTTTTCTATTATTTTTTTATTCAATCCGTTCCAGAAACTCTCCAGGAATATAAGTCGTTGCCAATGCAAACAATCTTTCCATCCGTACTACTACTCGTTTATGTCTCTTTATACGGATCAGCTCCCCTTCAATTCCTTTAAATTCTCCAGCGATAACGCGTACCCGATCTCCAGGTTTTAGATTGTGATCCAATAGGGTGAGCCCATCTGTCTGTAAGTGGGCAAGACGCATAAATTGCTCCATTTGTCGATCGGGCACTATTAGGCGTTGGGCATTTGCCAAATCGCGCATGTAATGGATGGACAGACGCGGATCTGAAAGCAGCGATGTGGCTTTTTCGAACTCCGCTCGTAAAAATACAAGAGAGGGGATGAGGGGCACTTCGACGATTTTGACGCGGTCGCTCCATTGGCGCTTTTCTGTCTGGAAGGGGGCGTAATATTCAATACCCAATTCGGCGAGGCATTCGCAGATGCGACGCTCCTGTTTGTAGCGAGTTCGAGCTGCGAACCAAAAAAGTGAAGAGGGAGTTGAGAGCATAGAGTTTAGGGTATGCTGCGCCTTGAGAGCCCCATAGTTAGTGAGATTCTCAAGGACAGTTTGGGTTAAGAGTCTCGCTTAGACAGCAAAGACATATAATTGGGCGGTTGATTAACCTCCTTTATAATTAAGAATAATAGCCATTATCGGATCCAGAGTAACCATATCGTTTCCCATAACCCTTATATCCAACCGAGTAATAAAGTCGTTCATAATCCACATCGGTAATTACAATGCCCATATTGGTCAGTTTCTGTTCCTTATAGATTTGTTCGATTCCTACAAGTTGTCTGCGATCCAATACACCTGCTCGTATTACATACAAAGATAGGTCTGTTACGCGATTTGCGATACCTGTATCAGCGACAATGTCCATCGGAGGATTATCAAGGATAACATAATCGAATTTGTCTCTAAGCTGTTTTACCATTTCATCGAAACGGGATGACATCAATAATTCTGCCGGATTTGGTGGAACTGTCCCTGCCGGAAGAATAAATAAATTTTCATTATCAGACGTTTGATGAATCAACTCTGATAAATTTTGTGATCGATTTGCTAAGAATTCAGTTACACCAGATCTTCCTTTTAGACCAAATTCAGCTTGCATGGTTGGTCGGCGAAGGTCAAGTCCTACCAAACAAACTTTTTTACCTGACAATGCCAATGCCATCGCCATATTCCCCGAAACATACGTTTTTCCTTCACCCGGTTGAGTGGAAGTTGTAGAAATAACCTGATGATTACGTCCAATATTCATAAACCCAAGGTTCGTACGTAGAATACGGAATGCTTCACTCACTTGTGTATTGCTCCCCTGATGTACAACGATGTAATCATTTGCATGTTTTTCTGGTTTAGCCGGGATTTCACCTAACACAGGAGCAGAAATAATTTTTGTAACATCTGCTCTTCCTCGCACCTTTGTATAAAGCAAGTCTTTCAAGATGAAATATGCAGCTGGAATGATACAGCCAATCAACATACACGCCAAAAGAATAATCGATTTCTTGGGTTTGATCGGCATATCTTCTCCAAATGCACGGTCAATAATGCGTGCATTCGCCTCAGTCATCGATTTCAAGATGGCGTTCTCTTCACTCTTATTCAATAAGTACAAGTATAATTCGGCCTTAATCTTTTGATCACGTTCAATGCTTTGTACACTGCGCTCATTGGTGGCGACCGCTTCAATTCGACCGGTTGCCAATGCATTACGTGAGGAAAGCTCCTTTAACTGCATTTTAACTGACTTTTGCATATCGGCAACTGTCTTTTCAATGGAACGACGAGCCGTTTCCAAACTGACTCCCATATCAGCTACAACCGGATTCCGTTCAGATGATGCCGCTAACAAACGATTCATTTTGATGATATTATCGTTGTAGTTCTGAATCTGCGCATTCAAGCCAGCATTATCCAAGCCGATATTATAGGGTAGTAACTCCCCTTTATTTTGTGGTTTGGATAGAAATTCAGCTAAGATCCCGACCAAGCTTGCTTGTAATTCGGTTTCTGAAATTGTTTCCTCCAGTTTGCTTGCACTCTGTAGATAAATTTGTGATTCGGTAAGGATATTCGTTGAACGGCTACTTCGTTTGTAACCTTCAATGCGGCTATCCACATCACCCAATTCTCTACGGATTACACTCAATCGATCTTCAATAAAAGATTGTGTGTTATCTAATACAAGGTTCTTATCATTAATAGTTTCTTGATTATAGAGTTCTAATAACGTATTTAGAACATCTGTAGCTTTTCCCGGACGAGAAGAACTAAAACGAACCTCAACCATACTGGCATTTTTACTCACAAGATTGGCCTGTAATACTTTTAAATAATTAGTAACAACTTTCTTGGTGCTTTCAATTGATACATTTATTTCCTCTCCTTGGTGAATTTCTTGTAAGAGTGGGTAATTTTCAATTGTAGCCACACCGAATGGAAACTGCAATTCTTCGTTGAATTTACCCGTAAAGACGGTATCTTCAGAAATGAATTTGAATTGGTCATTATTAATGAGTTCAACAGTAAAATCAGCGGGCATCAAAGTGCCAGGCATCACCTCCTTGATTTTAAACGGAGCGTTTTCATACAATTCTACCGAACGTAAATTCTCACGTATCGAGTAAGTAATATTTGCACCCAATTTTGTCACCACGTTCTCCATCAAAAAGCGTGATTTCAAAATCTGCATCTCATTTTCTGCATTTGAAACCGAAAGACCAGATAGGCCTGCAATATCCGCAAAAGCCATCGCTTCCATATTGGCTCCCGCTCCATTTTTTGAATCTTTGATCAAGATGGTAGCTGATCTGGAATAGGTTTTCGGAGTAAAGTAAAGATAGGCTGCACCTAGGCTAATAAATAAAAGGGCAGAGGCTAAAAACCAATACCATTTACCCAAAAGTATATTAAGGATGGAGGAGAAGTCAATCTCTTCCTCTTCGTTATTTATGTTATTTTGAAATTCAGACATGGGATTCAATGATTAAATGATAATCACGAGTTGCAAACTCGCGCTATTAATAGAAATGCTGGAACGCGAGTTTGTAACTCGTGTTTATTCCATTTATTTAGCAAAGTAAAGACCAACGGTAGTAGCCAATGAAAGAACAGAAATAATTGTCCCCCAGAATGCGGAGTAGCTAGCCTGCGATGCTTTAGCCTTATTAGGCTCCACATAAACCAAATCATTCTGTTGTAAATAATAGAAGGGAGAGTACATTAAAGTTGGATCACCCAAATCAATCTCAGTAACTTTGCGATTTCCATTCTCTTCACGAATAACTTTTACATTGTGACGACGTCCATAAACGGTTAAGTCACCGGCTTGGCTAATTGCTTCAAATAACGTAATACGCTCAGAGTCTACTTTCAAAACTCCAGGTTTGGTAACCTCCCCCAATACAGAAACTTTGAAATTGATCATCTTGATATTTACAACTGGATTTTGGATGTAACCATTTTCCTCCAGTAAATTTTGGATTTTTTCAGCCAATTCCATACGGGTTAATCCTTCCACTTTCATCTTTCCAAAGATGGGATAATCAATTTCACCATTTGAATCAACTAAGAACCCTTGAGGTGACCCCGTTCCATAACTGTTCGAAACCTGATTATTACCTGTAAATGCTGCGGGAGACAACTGCATATTAAACGGTGCGGCCAATTCCGGTTCTTTGCAGTTCACGATAATGGATAACATATCATCTTTCTTGATATGTAAATCGTACTTGGTTTCAATCTCTTGTTGATTTAATTGGGAGGCATCCTTCAGATAGATAATTTTTGAGGAGGATGCACAGCTACTTAATAGCGCTACGAATAATAGCGACAGCAAGGAGTTTGTGATTTTGTTCATATAGAATTCAATGAATAAGCAAACGTGAAAATTCGGTTTAGAGGTGAAATTGTTAATAAATACACACCATCGGTAATCGGACGGCGAAATTAATAAAACTTTTTAAGATTTCAAGGGGTACTGAGGGGTTGTTTTTTGTATTTCTTAGAGTGTTAAATGTACATTTTAAGGAAATCGTATAAATATTTGGAGCAGATTATCACTAATAACAAAGGTTTTGAGCGAATTTAATACTTGTAAGTAGGTGTGAATTTACCGTTAAATCGCATAAAAATTAACTTGAATTTGGAATGTTAAAGTTCGGAGACAAATAGAAAACTTGAATTTAAGAGGACTTAAAAAGCCCGAAAATGCCTTGCGAACACCTTCGGGCTGTCAAAATTAGGTGGACAATGTTACACGTTTTCCATCACCTCCGTGGGCATATTCACATTGGGATCCCACGTAGTGCCGCTGTAGAAGCGGGTGGATCCGGTACCGTACGATCGCAGCACTTCCGCCTCCACCAGTTCGTTGAGGTCACTCCATGCCGTTTTGCGGGAGCAATGATTGAGCAACATCACCTCCGAACAGGTCACATAGCCGTTGGCGGCCACCTCCTCGCGGATGTGCTCCAAGCGGGTATCCGCGTCGTCCGGATCGGCATGGTAGGTGTGGGTGCGGTAGAACCGGACGTTCCCCACCGTTTTAAACAGGTCGGGACTCGGTCGGAAGTGGATGCGACTGAGTCGGACGTTGCCACCATGCGTCGTTGCCCCTCCGAAAACGGGGGTTTTGGTGGTGAGCGAAACGCCGAAAGTGCCCAGGCCGGTGATGTGGATGCGCCGGCCGCACTTCAGGTCGTTGGTGATCTCGGCGATTAATGCCGCCAACACACCCACCACATCGCTTCTCGTAAAGGTGTTCGAATCGGAGATGGAATCGGCGATTTCGGTCAGGGTACGGTTGCCGGAGGAGACGGGACGCGGGATGTAGCGCGCGGAATCTTCCCTGCCGTTCAGCAGCATGGAACGGTATAAATCATACTTGATACTCATAATTTTCGTTTTAAAAGATAAAATAGGTCGTTTCACGGCGGACGAAAGCTTATTTCACGGCGGACGAAGGCTTGTTTCTCGGGGGACGAAAGCCTGTTTCACGGCCGGGAAATCGACAATTTAAAGCTTCCCGCACTCCATAAGCAGTACCTGCATGCGCTCGTACTGCATCCCGGAAGGTTCGCCTGCGCTTTCGTTCGAGAGGTTGAGCAATTCTTGCAGTTTGTCGCGGAAAACGGGATTGTACCAAACCCGGCCGGAGCGGAATTGACGCAGTTGGGGCCGGAGTGGGGCAGGGATGTGGCACGAATAGGTGAGTTGGTGTTTGAGGCCGATCACCCGCAGCATCTCTTCGAGCACGGTGTGATACTCTTTGGTTTGGCGTACGCGCGAGATGCGTCGTTTGCCCACATGGAGCAGCGGACCGAGCAACTCTTGCAGGGTTTCAACGGTGATGCTGTTGCCCGTTTCGTCAACGATGACGCGCGATTCGGAGATCCAGATCAGTAAAATTTCGTAATACAGCGTGGGCAATTCTACCCGGTAATCGCGGTGGAAACGTTCGCGGAGGGTTTCCAATGGAGTTACAATCATGGTTTTTAGATTTAAAGTGAACTAAATTGGTTATTTGGGAAACGAGCGGAGCACGGCGGCATCCGCTTCTTTTTTGCGTTGTTGGGCGATGGCGAGATCCTGCACTTCGAGGTCAAACCATTTGGGTGCGAGTACGATCACGGTGCCGTCGCGCCGAAGGAGCGCCAGCATCAACTCGCGCGTGGGCCGTACGCTGAGGTGGAAATCGGTGTACTGTTCGTGCTGCTCCCCTCGCTCTTGCGAGGTGTGGAGCGGGTTGTCGTGCAACAGGATGCTTTCGGTGGCGTCCGCCCGCAAATGCAGATCGATCCGTTCGCCCGAGCGATCCGCCCCGTAGCAGCCGTCGAAATAGTTGCCGCTCTGCACCGCCTTTTTGTTCTGCTGTGTGGCCACGCGACTAGTTCCGGTGGGCGTCACCTCTTGTATAAAGGGGAGCTTGAGCACCTGCAGCTTCCCGTCGGCAGCGTTTTCGCCCGTGACGAGCCACCCTTCGTGCGTGTCGGTAAGCAGGAGCGGCACGAGTTGCACTTCGTTGAGTTGTTGCGCTTCGTCGCGGTATCGGATCCGGAGCAGCTCCGCTTTCTCAAGCGCTCCCACCAGTGTGGGGAGGAGACAAACGGAGCGTGCGGCAGGTCTGATCTCCACTTGGCGGATGGTTCCGAATCCTTGGCCGAAGTTGAGACTTTCCCCGAGTTTCAGGTTCCAACGAAACTCCTCGTCGGCCACAAACCCCTCCACAGGTGTCATGCAATAGTAATAGGAGCCATGCTTCTGTTTGATGGAGATGGTGGTGTGGAAAAGCTTCTCGGTGGTGCGCAACATCCGAGAGAATGTGCGCTCGGTGAGGGGGGCAATCTCTTGGTTGCTACCGTAATTGGTCCACATTTCGAGGATCTCACGCTTGGTATATTGCTGGTTTAGCAAGAGGTTGTACAGTTTAAAACAGTTGCTCAGTGAGTGCATCATTTAACATTTAGTTTATTTATCTAACAAAACTAAACGGCTGCACTGCCAACGCGTGGCGTATCCTCACACAAAATACATTTTTTAATCCGGCTCGCCGAGGTAATGGAAAATCAGGTCCGTCTGCAGCGGCGTCAGCACCCGCTGGTGCTTGCAATACCCGGTTTCGAGTAGCAATTTCAGCAACTGTTCGTTGCGTTTGATCCACACCCGCAGGTGCTTGGCGGCACTCTCGGGCAACGAGTAAGGGAAGTAACGGCACGCCAGCTCTTTGATGCTGACGCATGATCGTGGGGTAGTGGTCATAGGCTTTCTCATACTCTTTTGTCAATAATCATCCCCCGATTCCCCTCCTCCCGATACGAAAGGTGCATAAACGTCTTATACAGTATCAACTGATCGTAAGGCAGCCGATTGGCACGAATCACCCGGAGTACCGCTTCAGCCGGAGCCGGGTGGCCGGGGAGGATGAAATCTGCCGCACATCCCCGCAGGTGATCGGAATTGAAGACACCGCCCACGCGGCGGTTGTGTTCGGCGTTGCGGTAGCCGCTGGTGATTTGTACGGGGTAGCCGAGTGCGTTGCGCAGCGGATCGAGGAGGTGACGTACCAGTTTTTCGATGTTTTGACGGATCGCCTCCGGCATGGGCCGGTTGCTGAACTCGCTGAGTTTGAAGTTTTCCATGGTTTTAATCCTTTTGTTATTAAGTTAATTGGAAAGCACCTCTTTTGTTTATTTTAATTTAAAACGAACGGAGTTGCTTCCTTTTGGTTACGGTTAACAAAGGGTTCTTTATTTTGTTCGCAAAGGGGAGGCCTCTCCCGCATTTTATTTTTTATCCGGCTGTTTTTGCATCCGATCGGACCGTTTCGGACGTCGTATCAACCTTCGCTTTTCGCGGGTGTTACCTTCGTTGCGAATCAAAAAACAAACAGTATGGAAAATCTCAGATTAAATGTGATTTGTGCCGGAAGCGGTTCGCTCGGCGGTACAATGGTGGCTTGCGCCAACGGATCGGTAGCCCTCTCCGCCGGTTCGTTGCTGGAGGTGATGGTGTATGCGGCATTGTCCGCGCTGGTGGGGTTCGGGACGAAAATGGCATTGGATCGGTTGATGAGGGCACGAGTTACAAACTCGTGCCAAACATCAGAGGACCTGGCGCGAGTTTGTAACTCGTGCCTCAAGAGCCAAAAGAAAGGAGGTGAATCATGATGAACCCCCAAAACTACGGTCGCCTCCTACTCACCGCCATCGTCCTTTCGTTCCTGATGGTGGTGATCGTGGTGGCGTTAAGCAAAGAGATGCAGGAATCGGTGTGTGCCGCGATTGCGGCGATCATGACGATATTGGGTACTTTTATTTGGAGGGGGGAGAACTAAAAAACAAAAAGGCACGAGTTACAAACTCGCGCCAGTATATCGGTAATTGGCACGAGTTTATAACTCGTGCCCCTTCAATTACCATTTTCGAAAACTCAGTTCCGACTCCCCCGAGCGAAGCACCATCCGGTCGCTGTTCAGCCGTACCACTTTGTAGCGAGGCGATAGCGTAGAGGCGCCGTATTGCTTCATAAAGGGCAGGTCGCCCTCCAGCATGTTGATAAAGAGGGAATCGCCGGCGTGATCGAATCGTCCGAGGCGTGTGCCTTGGGGACTCTGCAAGCTCATCAGGTCGAGTTGGAAAGAGAGGTATTGTTTCTTTGGGTAGAGCGTATCGTTCGCTTCCGTTGCCGAAGGGGCGAACTCCACCAACTGCTGCAATTGCCAGAAACCATCCAGGTCGCCGTTCTTCGGTCGCTTTTTGCATGAAACCGAAAGCAGGAGCAGAAGGGTAAGGAAAAGTATTTGCTTCATTTGTTGATTTTTTAAGATTAAAATTTAAACGATTTCCGAACCGTAACGGTAGCCCCCGTATTGTTCCCGATCCAATCGCTGCGATCGAGTGCGGCTGCCAACCGGAAATCCCAGCCCGGCAAGTAGGTCGGTGAATAGCGTACTTCTGCCATGCCGCTGAAGGTATCGGAGATCTCATCGAACGGACTGCTGTATGTACCCCAATGTTGCACATAACTCAACAGCATGCGATACCCCCACTCAGTTGCAGGAGCCCCTTCGATCCCCACATGGTGCATCCGGGTGCGGTTGCTGCGTATATTAATAGAACCGTTGTTATTATAAAGAGGTGAATAGATCACCGGTGTTCCCATCATATTTCCACCGTGCTGCCAGGTTTGGTAAAAATAATGGTCCCAATAAGCATCCCTTGCACTGACCTGATCTGGAATCGCTTCCGTGGTGTCGTGGTAGATCGGCCCGCTCTGGTCGCGGCTGTTCATAAACTCATACAGGAACTTTGAAACGAAACTGTTGGCAGGCAACGTTATTTCCAACCCCAGTAAACCGTCTTTCCACCTTCCATACTCAGCGAAAAGTTGCGAATGATCTTCAAATAGGTGTTGCGCATACCCTTTGATGCGCCAATTGCCCGGTTTCACCGTGACGGCGCCGTGCCATGCGCCGATATGATTCCCCAATACATTTGTTTGATCGCCAACTGGCGAATCAGAACCACCCGACAATGGAATCAGCATCTTGAAGAAATCCTCCAATTTATGCGGTGCTTTGTACACCGTGCCGTCTGTGAAATGTTTGTTTCCGCCGAACTGGCCGTACCATTCGATACCCCCTTCCACATCCACCAACGATTCCGGTTTCCCCACTTTGGCGAAGAGCGCCTTCGAGTGGTAGAGCGTATTGGTTACGTAGGCGTGTTTGCCTGCGGTGAAATCTTTCTGGAAGCCGTTGTCGGTAAAGATGCCGTAGGCCAGGTGGCCGCGCAGGGCGAACCAGTGGTTGGTGAAGCCGAGCGATACGTATTCCGGAATGGAGATGCGGAGTTGGGGAACGGGACGCGCATTGCCCGAGTAAACCAATCCGCCGGAACTCAAGCGGCGCTCCACGATTTCCGGTTCGTAGGCACGGGAGCCGGCGGTGAGTTGCAGCCAGCGGTATTGCAACGCTACATACGCCTGCTGTACGTATACGGAGGCATCGAAGCGGTAGGCGGCTGCCAGTTCGGCGCCGAATCCGACGGATAATTTGTTGCTGTTTTGTGTTTCACGGAGCACGCCGGCACTGACGTACGCGTTGTTGCGTTCCAGCGAAGCGAGTCCGAAGCGGTTGGCCGTGAGCCAGAAGGGGGTGTGGAGTCCGTCGCTCAACGAAACGGCACTCTCGGCGTAAACCCCGATCGGTTGCGATGCCGATTCGGTTGCTGCCGTGTCTGCCGCGCAAACCGCCGAAAACGGAGCCAGCAGTGCAAACAAAGAGAGATAAGGTGTGGATGAATTCATATAATTTAAATAATAAGAGGGCAAAATTAGGGATTATTTGTTGTAAATCCATTAAAAGGAAGGCACGAGTTGCAAACTCGCGCCAAGATTTGCCTCCTTTTGCCTCTACTCGCCAACTCCCCCTCCGGCCCCGATCTACCTTTACATCACAAACAAAAAATGCATATGATACGAAACGGATTTCAGGCCGTCGCGCTGATCGGATTGGCGGGCGTGGCGCTTCAGACTTATCTCAACAGGAAGACAATGAGAACACAGTTACGGTTGGAAAGCGAGCGTTACGAGATGCTGGACGGACGGGAGGCGGTGAATGCGGCGACGTTGCAGACGGGGATGGCGGAGTTGCGGGCGTGGATGCCGGGCACCGTGAGTCGGCTGGAGGCGATGGAGCTGAAGCTGAACCGGATTGAGCGGATACAGGAGACGGCGATCCGCACCACCGCGACGTTTACCGTGGCCCTGCGCGATTCGGTGCGGGAGCGAAGCGGCGACGGGGCGGAGGTGATCGCCGGGAACCGCATCCGCGACGACCCCTTCTCGCCCGCACCGCTTTTCGATACGGTGAAGGTGTTCCGGTTCCAAAACGATTACCTGCGGGTGGAGGGGATGGCGGCGGGCGACTCGCAGCAGATCCGCTTGGTGCTGAACGATACGCTGCTGCAGGTGGTGCGGCGCGGTCCCCGAAAGCACCCCTGGCTCTGGATCCTCAGTCCCCGCACGCTGGTGCAGACCCTTTCGCTCGGTAATCCGGACGCGCAGATCCGTTATTCGCGCATCATCGAAATTCAGAAATAAATTCTTTTAATCTTTAAATACACCATATTATGGCCGTAAAATATACAATCAGTAGGGGGGTGAACCCCACATTGCCAGGCGGTGAGCCGCTTTACATCGCTCGTGTGAAACATGGCGACCGCATTCAGATCGAGGAGTTGACCGAGATGATTTCCGACCAGTGTTCCGCTACCACCGCCGATGTGAAGGGGGTGCTCGACAACCTCATCTACATCCTGACCAACGAGGTGCTCAATTCGCGTATGGTGCGGATGGGCGATTTCGGGACGTTCCGCGCCTCGATCTGTTGCGAGATGGTGCCGAAGGAGGAGGATTTCAACGCCTCGAAGATCCGCGGGGCTCGCATCCGCTTTACGCCGGGCGCCAAGTTGCGCGATAAGCTGAAGAACGCGAAGTTCTCGCACGTGACGTTGGCCGAACCGAAACAGGAGGAGGAGCCTGAAATCGAGGAGTAAATCCCATCGCATGATCCGATCGCGTGATCGTAATTTTTTAGTATCAATCCATTTATAAAAATCAGTAGTATGGCAATTAAATATACGGTGGTGCAGCGTGAGAATCCCGCGCACCGTGAGATGGGAAAGCAGTTTTTGGCTCAGGTGAAATATACCGATGAGACCACGTTCCAACAAATTTGCGAGATGATCTCGCTTCGTTCGCTGATGACGCGCAGCGATGTGGAGACGGTGCTCTCGGCGCTGATCCAGATCCTGGTGGTGCAGACGATGAACTCCCGCGCGGTGCAGCTGGGCGAGTTCGGTTCGGTGAGTCTGGCGATGCGTTCGGAACCCGTTGCGGATCCGAAAGATTTCAAGAAGGCGAACATCCGGGGACTGCATTACGTCTTCGCACCCGGCGCACAGTTGCGTAGCGCCTTGCAGGGGGCGCGCTTCAAAGCATTCAGCGTGCCGAAGACGCCGGAAGTTTCGGAGTAATGCGGGTAGAGTGAGAACAATTGTGTTATATTTGCGTTATTATAATATGTGAAAAATTGTAACGGTATTGCAAATAGAAACAACACATAGTGCACGGGAGTGGTGCGGACGCGTAATGGCGGCCGCATTGCTCCTTTTGCTTTCCCCCCTGTTGGGGGTGACGGCGCTGGCGATCGCTCTTTTCGGGGGCGGCGCGCCGGTGTTTTTCAGGCAGGTGCGCGTGGGGTGGCACGGGACGCTTTTCGAGGTGGTGAAATTCCGTACGATGAGCGGAGGTGCCGAGCGGCGGGTGACGCGGCTGGGTGCTTTTCTGCGTCGCCGGAAGATCGACGAGCTGCCGATGTTGTGGAACGTGGTGCGCGGCGAGATGGCGTGGGTGGGTCCCCGTCCCGACATCCCGGGGTATGCCGACCGATTGGAGGGGAGCGACCGCCGTTTGTTGGAGCTGAAGCCGGGACTCACTTGCGAGGCGACGCTGAAGTACCGTCACGAGGAGGAGTTGCTGGCCCGGCAGTGCGATCCGCTCCGTTACAACGATACTGTGATCTGGCCCGACAAGGTGCGGATGAACCTGGAGTATTATGAAAACCGCAGTGCGGGGCGCGATGTGCGGGTGATTCTGAAAACGGTGGGGGCGGTGTTTTGTTAATTGGGGAGTATGAATGTATCAAACGATGCGAGGAATGAAACGATGGAATGGATCAAATTGAACGGCTGCCTGATTCCTGCCGCCGGTCCCGCTACCGACGTGTGGCCCGAGGAGCGGGAGGCGCGCCGGATGATGCGGCGGCGGGGTGCGCTGATGATGCGGTGTACCGCTTCGCTCGACCGTTGTACGCCGGGCGAGGGGTGGTTTATCGTGAAGGAGCGGTTCGGGGGACTCGAGGAGTTGAGTGCCTCCACCCGCTCGAAGGTGCGGCGGGCACTGCGGCGCTGTAGCTATCGCCGGTTCACCGATCGCCTCGATCCGCAGACGGAGCATTGGGAGATCTATTCGCGCGAGGAGGGTCGCCGCATCGGGTTCGCCCTGGTTCGGGTGTATGGCCGGGAGGTGTTTTACGATCGCTTCCGGGCGGATGCGCGTTACCTGCGGGGCTACTATCCGCTCTACGGGCTGCTCTATGAGATGAATCGCCATTACCTCGCCGAACGGAAGCTGGAGCGGGTCTCCGACGGTTTTCGCACGATGCGCGAACGATCGGGCGTGCAGCTTTTCTTGGTGGAGAAATTCCGGTTCCGTCGCGCTTATTGTCGCACCGCCCTCTATTACCGTCCCTGGTTCGGGAGCGTGGTGCGCACGTTGTATCCGTTCCGCGACTGGCTGCCGGGGGAGGGAATCCGGGCGCTGATGCGGCAGCACGGTTTGTTTGGAAAATAAACGAAATAACGTATGAAATACATAGAAAAATTTAACCAACGCATTTGCAACTACATGTTGAGCGGATTTACGCCGCGTTGGATGGTCTTTGTGCTGGATCAGGCGGTGATGCTGATTGCGTTTCTGCTGGTGGCGTTTCTTCGCGAGGCGCTGTTTCAGGACCGCGGGTTCGGCAACATGTTTACGTTCCGCCTGATTACGGTGGTGGGGACGAGTATGTTTTACTCCATTCTGTTCGGGACGTACAGCGGGGTGGTGCGGTACAGCGGGGTGTGGGATTTTTTCCGCCTGGCGATGTCGAACAGCGCCACGTTGCTCACGTTGTATGCCATCAACGGGGTGTTGTGGTTGGCGGGATTGCCGCTGGCGTATAACTTCCTGTTGGCGGCGATGATGATGGCGCTGGCCTTCACCTTTATGTTCGCCGTCCGGATGGGGGTGAAGCTGATGTTTCGCCTTTTCGCCGGTAACCTGCGCGAGGAGCACGGCGAGCGGGTGCTGGTGCTGGGCGCCGATGCCGAATCGCTGCTGCTCACGTCGGCCGTGAAAAACGAGATGCACTCCACGTACGATCCGGTGGCGATCGTGGACTTGGAGCATCGCAAGTCGTCGTTCGACCTGATGGGCATCCCCATCGTGGAGCGGCGTCCCGACATGTTGGCGCTCTTCCGGGCGTACGGCAGTCACACGGCACTGGTGCATTCGCGCAACTTGCCGGCTGTCCGCGACTCGCTGCTGAACGTCTTGATCGAGGGGGAGATCCGCGTGCTAGTGTCGAACCGGTTCGAGGATGTGGAGAGCCATCAGGGGAGCAACGGGAAGGGCAACCTGAAGGGGATCGCCTCTTCGTTGCGCGAGATTCAGATTGAGGATTTGCTGGGACGCGAACCGATTTGTTTGGAGAACAGCGATCCGCACGACGAGATCGAGGGGCATACCGTGCTGGTGACCGGCGCGGCGGGTTCCATCGGCAGCGAGATTTGTCGCCAAGTAGCCTTCTTTCGTCCCAAACGGCTCATCCTGCTCGATCAGGCGGAGACGCCGATGTACGAGTTGCAGCTCGAACTCCAACTTGCCTATCCGAACCTCGATTTCGTGCCGGTGATTGCCGACGTGCGCAATTCGCACCGCCTGCGGGGGGTGTTCGAGGCGCATCGTCCCCAGGTGATCTACCACGCCGCCGCCTACAAGCACGTGCCGATGATGGAGGAGAACCCGCTGGAGGCGATTTCGGTGAACGTGGGGGGTACCCGCATCCTGGCCGACCTGGCGCTGGAGTTCGGTGCCGAGCGTTTCGTGATGATTTCGACGGACAAGGCGGTGAACCCCACCAACGTGATGGGCGCTTCGAAACGCATCGCCGAGATTTATGTGCAGAGTCTCTATTATACGCAGCAGAATCCGGAAACGACCACGCGGTTCATCACCACCCGGTTCGGCAATGTGCTCGGATCGAACGGCAGTGTGGTGCCGCTGTTTAAGAAACAGATCGCGGCGGGGGGACCGGTGACGATCACGCATCGCGACATCGTACGTTATTTCATGACCATTCCCGAGGCGTGCAGTCTGGTGTTGGAAGCGGGCGTGTTCGGCGGCGGCGGCGAGATTTTCGTGTTCGACATGGGGAAACAGGTGAAGATTTACGACCTGGCGCGCAAGATGATCCGGCTGTGCGGCCTGGTGCCCGATCAGGACATCCGGATCGTGGAAACGGGATTGCGTCCGGGCGAGAAGCTCTACGAGGAGCTGTTGAGCGACAAGGAGAAGACGCTCGCCACGCCGCACGAGAAGATTACGATGGCGCTGGTGCGTCGCTACGACTACAACGAGGTGCTCGAACAGGTGCTGACGATGCTGAACATTTGTCAGCGGGGCGATGCCACCGCCTGTGTGCGGGCGATGAAGCGGTTGGTGCCGGAGTTCCGGAGCAACAACTCGGTTTATGAGGCATTGGATAAGGAGTTGGAGCTTGAGGCTGATCTGTATTCAAGACCGAGGAAGGTTTAACTTGTGTTAAATATGTGCAGAAAAAGGTTCTTTGTAATACATAGTACCAATAAAACCGTATCTTTGAGGTGTAATAAGAAAGGATATGAATACTGAAAATGTAAAATCGCAGATGAGGAAGGGAATCCTGGAGTATTGCACACTCCTGATTCTCAACAGGCAGCGGGCTTACGTGTCTGATATCATTCAGGCGCTGAAGGAGTCCCGGCTGATCGTTGTGGAGGGTACGTTGTATCCGTTGCTGACGAGGCTGAAGAATGCCGGTTTGCTTACTTACGAATGGGTGGAGTCCACGCAGGGTCCGCCACGCAAGTATTACGAGCTGACAGACAAGGGGCGCTTGTTTCTTGGGGAGCTGGAGGCATCCTGGAATGAACTGAATTATGTGATCAACCATATAAAAGAGGAAAGATGAACAAGACATTCACGATTAACCTGAACGGAAGGGTTTACAATATAGATGACGATGCCTACGAGGTGTTGTCGGCCTATCTGGGAAATCTGAAGGCGCACTTTGCCGGTGAGGAGGGTGCCCAGGAGATTATGGAAGACATCGAGGCGCGTATCGGGGAGCTCTTTACAGAGCGGATGCGTTACGGAATGCAGGTGATTCGTCAAGCGGATGTGGAAGATGTGGTTGCGATCATGGGGCATCCCGAAGAGATCGAAGAGCCTTCTTTGGAGGCGATTCCCGCTTCGGATGAACGGGAAACCGATTCGTCGGAGTCGCGAAACGCTTCGGGAGCAACCTCGGGTAACGCTGCCGGTGCTTCATCCGGTTCAACTTCCGGTTCAACTTCGGGCGAATCGTTCGGAACCCGTACCGAAGAGAGCGGCGCGAACCGTACCGCACCTGAGAAAGAGCGAAAACACCTGTTCCGTGATCCGGACGAGCGTGTGATTGCCGGGGTGTGTTCGGGATTGGGGATGTACCTCAATGTGGAGCCGTGGATCATCCGCGCCCTGTTCGTGGTGGCGTGTCTGTTCGGATTCGGTGCGCCGGTACTGATTTACGTGTTGATGTGGATCATCGTGCCGGAAGCGAAAACGGTGGCGCAGAAATTGCAGATGCGCGGCGAATCGCCTACGGTGGAGAATATCCGCACGGCGATCAACGAGGGTGAACTGACGGCGAGTACCGCTCCGCAACGGCGCAGTGCGCTGGGTGAGGCGCTGGGATTCATCGTGAAGTTTTTCGCCGTGATCGCGGGAAGTTGCCTGGGTTTGGTGGCGTTGCTGATTTTACTGATGGTGGGGATGACCTCGCTGCCGTTCTTCTTCAGCTCGTTCAACCTGCCATTTGTACCGGGGATGATGCCGTTCGGCAACTACTCCATCGCGATACAGGGCAATCCGATTCCGATGTTCGTAGCGTGTCTGGTGGCGATCGTGCTGCCGGTCTACAAACTGATCCAAGTGATCATGGTGCGTACGAAACACGCACAGCCGATCTCGAAGGGAGCCAACTGGACCCTTTTGATCATCTGGCTGATCTCGGTAGTGGTGATTCTTACCGAACTGTTCTAAGCAAATAAAAATGATATAGATTAAAATAGATATAGTTAAAATAGATAATGTTAAGATAGATATAGGTTAAATAGATAATGATGATTGATAATTAATTAGAAATAAGCAATAATAGCATACGATGAAGCAGTGCCCGCGAGGGTGTGTGTATGTGTTTTCTCATATATGTAACGAATAAAAAAAGCCGCGTCGTGATGACGTGGCTTTTTGTTTTTATACACTTCCGGCGGTTGGAGGATGTTAGAGCGCGGCTGCGATTTGTTCGGCGATGCGCTTCATCTCTTCCGCTTCGGGATTGAGTTTTTTGTTTCTGAAGTTGAGGTCGCCCTCGCTGGAGAGCGGCACGAGGTGGATGTGTGCGTGCGGAACTTCCATTCCCATCACACAGGTTCCGATTCGTTTACAGGATATCACTTTTTGGATGGCCAGAGCCACTTTCTTAGCAAAAATGTTCAGGTCGGCGATTTCCCGGTCGTCCAGGTCGAAGATGTAGTCGACCTCACGTTTGGGAATCACCAGGGTGTGGCCCAATTTCAACGGGTTGATATCCAGGAAAGCGAAGTGTTTCTCATCCTCGGCTATCTTGTAGCACGGGATTTCGCCGTTTATGATTCGGGTGAATATTGAGGCCATAGCGTTTAGAATGAGATGTCAACGATTTCGAAAGTCATTAATCCGGAAGGCACTTTGATTTCGGCGATATCGCCCACCTTCTTGCCCAACAATCCTTTGCCGATCGGGGTGTTGATGGCGATCTTGCCCTCTTTCAGGTTCGCTTCACTTTCAGACACGAGGATGTAAGACATCTCGGCTTTGTTTTTCGTGTTGCGGATCTTCACCTTGTTCAGGATCTGTACCGAGTCGGTGGATAGTTTCGACTCGTCGATCACACGTGCTTTCGACATCAGGTCTTTCAGCTGAGCGATTTTCATTTCCAAAAGGCCTTGCGCCTCTTTAGCCGCGTCGTATTCGGCGTTTTCAGATAAGTCTCCCTTGTCGCGGGCTTCGGCGATCTGGCGAGAGATTTCCGGACGTTTCGTCGATTCCAGGAAAGCGATTTCCTCAAGGAGCTTGTTGTAGCCCTCTTGTGTCATGTAACTTACTGCCATATCATATCGTTTTTAAATGGTTATTTCAAGTTGGATAATATAAGAAGCGCACTTTGCGGGAACGCTTTAAAAAACAAAAAAGAATTCCGGCTCGAAAAGCGGCGCCGGAACTCCTTTTGGTTAATCTCTATGCAAATATAAAGAATAAATGTTCCGTTGTCAAGCATTTTTGCAACTGCTTAACAACAGTATGTTACTTTGTTAAAGCAGTTTAGTGATTTTCGATTCCAACTCCTGAACGCTTCCTCCGCGAGAGACGATGGCGCCGTCACGGTCGAGCAGGTAAGAGGTTGGAAGAGAAGTTACATTGTAGCTACGGGCATATTTGGAATACACGCCCTCTTTGTCACGCACCGTGATCCACGGCAGGTTTGAAGCGGTTGTTTTCCAGAAATGCTCGTCGTTGTCAAGTGAGACCTGGTAGATCACGAAATCCTTCTGTTTGAATTTGTCGTAAATCTTCGCCAGCGCAATGTTATACGGTCCTGAATATTCCGCCTGGTATGCGGTAAAGTCCAGGAGAACTACTTTTCCTTTCATATCGGATAGTCGAATCTGTTTTCCTTTGATATCAGGTAAAACAATTTCAATCTGATTTTGTTCCTGCACATTGCTGAAATCCGCAACCGGGGCGTTGCCCTGCTTCTGCAGACGAAGCGCGTTGAGGGTGATGTCATACAGCTGTGCGGCGCGTTCCGATCCTTTGTAGAAGGTATCCCACGAGGTGGCTACGGCACCGTACGCCGGGTAATCGCCCTTCAGGTAGGGGTCGAAGATCAGCAGTCCGTTAACACGTTGGAACAGGGTGTAGTAGGCCACGGCGGCGCGCGGGTTTTCGAAGATGAAAGGGGTTACCTTTTTCTTATAGGCGGCTACGGCGGCGTTCACCTCTTCGGAGAACGTCTGGGCGTTGATCTTGCGGGCGGCGTACTGTTTGTCGAGTTCCACCAAACGGCGGCGCAGGTTCATCGCTTCGAGGGTGACCGTTTTGATCTTTTCGCTCTCGGCCGATCCCGTTACCGAGTAGCCGGTAGCGAACTCCCCCGCGTTGGCATCCACCCGAACCGTTTCCGTAGAATCGACGCTGAGGTTGATGTATTGGTTGTCTAACCGCAATCTGAAATATTCGGGAGTGGTAGCTGCGGGTTGTTCGAATTTGAAGGTGCCGTTGCCTTTGAGTTTCGCCGAATCAAGCACCACGGTGCGCGATACGCCTGCTTTTTCGAAGTAAACGGTTTTATCTTTCGCATCGGAGATTTTCCCCTCGATCGTGAATTCTTTGCGATCGGCACAGGATGCGAGCATCCCGCAAAGCAGGGGGAAGAGGAGGATGTAATTTATACGCACGTTGTAATATATTTTGGTTTTTTATTATTTCGAGTGTTAGGCAAAGATAGTGACTTAAATAAATCTGCGCCTATCAAACGGGGATAAATGCACCTGTTTGGGATTAGATTGCAGCGTGAGTCGGGTATATTTCATTCTATTGATGTTTTTTTGAAGCCGCAGGGCGTAGTTTTATTTCATTTTCAATGCTTTTACCCTAAACTTTCGTTATATTTGCCCAAATTTGACAGTAAGAGAACAAGAAAATAAATTATGATTAACCCTATCAAAAAAACGATCGAATTAGGCGATGGAAGAACCATCACGATCGAAACGGGCAAATTGGCCAAACAGGCTGATGGTGCTGTAGAGGTAAGAATGGGTGGTACTATGCTTTTGGCGACAGTAGTATCGGCTACCGAAGTTGGTCCGGGTGTGGACTTTATGCCTTTGTCTGTAGACTACAAGGAGAAGTTTGCGTCTGCAGGGCGTTTTCCGGGCGGTTTCACAAAGCGTGAAGGACGTCCGTCAGATTATGAAATCCTAACGTCACGTTTGATCGACCGTGCGCTTCGTCCGCTTTTCCCGGATGATTACCACGCGGATACTTTCGTGAACGTAACCCTATATTCGTCAGACGGTGAAGTGATGCCGGATGCGTTGGCAGGTCTTGCCGCATCGGCTGCTTTGGCTGTTTCTGATATCCCTTTCAACGGACCGATCTCTGAAGTTCGCGTAGCGCGTATCGACGGCGAATTCAAAATCAACCCTACGTTCGCTCAATTGGCGCAGGCTGACATGGACATCATGGTAGCGGCTACGATGGACAACATCATGATGGTGGAAGGTGAGATGGACGAGTGTTCTGAAGCGGATCTGTTGGAAGCGATGAAAATCGCACACGAAGCGATCAAGGATCACTGCCGTGTTCAGCTGGAACTGATGGAAGCTGCCGGTAAAACGGAGAAACGCGTTTATTGCCACGAAGAGAACGACGAGGAGCTGAAAGAGGCGATCCACGCGGCTTGTTTCGAGAAAGCATTCGCAATCGCATCCGAAGGTAACGCCAACAAACATGCGCGCGGCGATGCATTTAAAACCGTATTGAAAGAGTACATCGAGTCTCTTGATCCGGAATATGCGGCAGAGAAGATGGGCTTGATCAAACGTTACTACCACGATGTGGAGAAAGCGGCGATGCGTCGTTCGATCCTGGATCTTGGCAAACGTCTGGATGGCCGTACCACTACGGAAATCCGTCCGATCTGGGCTGAAGTAGACTACGTTCCGGGACCTCACGGTTCAGCGGTGTTCACACGCGGGGAAACGCAGTCACTGACCACTTGTACATTGGGTACGAAAATGGATGAGAAGATGATCGACGAGGTGTTGAACCAAGGGAAAGATCGCTTCTTGCTACATTATAACTTCCCTCCGTTCTCTACGGGTGAGGCTCGTCCTTCAAGAGGTGTGGGCCGTCGTGAGATCGGTCACGGTAACCTTGCGAACCGCGCGTTGAAACGCATGATCCCTCAGGATTGTCCGTACGTGGTGCGTTTGGTTTCGGATATCTTCGAATCGAACGGATCTTCTTCAATGGCTACCGTTTGTGCGGGTACATTGGCCTTGATGGATGCGGGTATTCAGATTAAAGCTCCGGTATCGGGTATCGCGATGGGATTGATCAAAGATGCGGGTGACGCGAAGTTCGCCGTTCTTTCGGATATCCTTGGCGACGAAGACCACTTGGGCGATATGGACTTCAAGGTAACGGGTACTGCGAAAGGGATCACCGCTACGCAGATGGACATCAAAGTGGACGGACTTTCTTACGAGATTCTTGAAACGGCGTTGAGCCAGGCGAAAGCGGGTCGTGAGCACATCTTGGGTATCATTACCGATACGATGGCTGCTCCGCGTGCTGAGATGAAAGATCATGCTCCTCGTATCGAGGTGATCATGGTTCCGAAAGAGTTTATCGGCGCGATCATCGGACCGGGCGGAAAAATCATCCAGGGAATCCAGGAAGCTACAGGTGCCGTGGTTACGATCGAAGAGATCGAAAATCAGGGTCGCGTAGAGATTTCAGCTACGAACCGTCAGTCGATCGAAGCGGCTATGGCGAAGGTGAGAGGTATCATCGCTATTCCTGAAGAGGGCGAAACGTACGTAGGTAAGGTGAAAACGATTCAGCCGTTCGGCGCATTCGTTGAATTCATGCCTGGTAAGGATGGTTTGCTTCACATCTCCGAGATCAGCTGGGATCGCATCGAAACGATGGAAGAATCAGGTATCAAAGAGGGCGACGAGCTGACTGTGAAACTGATCGAAGTGGATAAGAAAACAGGTAAGTTCCGTTTGTCTATGAAAGCACTTACGCCACGTCCTCCTCGCAAAGAGGGTGAGCAGGAGCGTGAGCCGCGCAGAGAGCGTGAACCGCGTCACGATCGCAACGATCGCGGTGACCGTGGTCCAAGACCTCAGCGTCCGATTCAGAAGAACAACGGCAACGAGAACAATGCTTAAATAATCATGCCGCCGCGCATTTGAATGGGGTGATGTATCTTATTAAATGCAGAAGGCATGAGGTATATATAAGGTGTAACCGGAATTCCGGTAATGCATCGGAAAAGAACAAAAGGGTGATTCGCTTCGGCGGCTCACCCTTTTTTTTAGCTCTTTTTTATCGTCTTGATCACCTTGGGTATCTACACCTTATTAATTCTAGGTTATTAACTCTACTCCAACCTTATTGACTACATTTTATAGCCTTCCTCTTTTTCTCTTCCTCTCTATCTTCAACTTCTCTATCTTCAACCTCTCTATCTTCAATATCTCTTTCATCCTCCTTTCTTTCATCCTCCTTTCTTTTATCTTTCTCTTTTATCCTCATCTTTTCCATCTTCCTCTCTTTCAATGTTCTAATTTCTGCGCTTTTTTAGCTCTTCCTCTTTTTTTCTTTATTTTTTTTATTGCGTCGTTTTGGTTTTCAAATAGCGCTTGTATCCCCTATTCACAGCGGGTTTTCTTAAATTTGCTTATTAATAATAATTAATATAAGTGCGCATTTTGTGGGTTTTTATTTTGCATTTATTGTGTTTTTACGCTTGTATTTATTTAAAAATGACTAATTTAGATATTTGGGAAGCTTTGTGAGTGGATTTGTTGGATTAGACAATTTCTTAATAAGCATGATAAATAATAAAAACAAGGATATTCTGGCATACGACAAAGACAACCTTTTTTTGTTGGGCATGGGGCGTATCTTGTCGAAGATGCCCGAGGTAAACCGAATCGTGATGCTCTCGTCTGAAGTGGAATTTTTGAAAGCCATCGAACAGAAGAATTATGACTTGTACATTGTGGAAGTGGGTGGTTCGGATGTATCGGGACTGGCGCTGATCGAGAAGATCCGTCTTCAGAAATCGCGTGCCCGTATCTTAATCAACACCATGTGTGAGGAGGAGGTGATGATGGAGCGTGTGAAGGATTTGAGGATTAACGGAGTTTTGTGTAAAAGAGCCGAAGTGAAAGAGGTGGAGAAGGCGATGAAATGTGTGCTTCGGGACGAGATATATTGTAGTTCGCGTTACGACCGCATCAAAACGGTGATTCCGCATGCGGATTCGAGAGAGGGTTGTCACGAAGACGGTCCCACGAAACGGGAACTGGAAGTGCTGGAGGCGATTGCGCGCGGTGACAATTCCGCCCAGATCGCCCGAAAACTGGGAATCAGTGAGAATACGGTGGAGAGTTTCCGGAAGAAACTGATCCAGAAGTTCGATGCGCGGAATGCCATCGATTTGGTAGTTAAGGCTTATAAAGAGGGTTGGATCAGTCTATAAATAAAATCAGAAATTTTATCGATGAAAATACAGACTACGGCTTTGGTGCATTGCGCGATGGAGATGGAACGTCTCGGGCTGGAACATTTGGCGGAGCACCTGCCTTTTTCGTTGCGTCTGACCTACGCTGATCTTGCGGCTCCGGGTATCCTCCACAAATTGGATGAGAAACCGGACCTGATCATTCTGTGTGAGATGGAGGGGGATGGCGATTTCGGACTTGCGCAGAAGATCAAACTCTTCGCACCGGATATTCCGTTATTGGTAATGATTCCCGCGGTGCCTAAATCGTATCTCAATTACCTGCGACAGGTTTTGGTGGATGAAATTATTCAAAAGCCTTTTAAAGAGGGGGAGTTTGAGAAAGCGCTCGTACGGATGATCTCACCCTACTCTTCGCACTCCTGATCGGATGCCGTAGGAGATGTTTTGAATGTCAAGTGAGTTGGTAACGGTTTTCCGGTATGAATTAGCTAGTAAAATGACGGTTTCGCCAAGTGTTAATGAGATTAAAATAAATAAAGTAATACATAATCATTAATTTTTTCCGATTTCTTTTTTTTTCGTAGAACCGACGCTTTTAAAAATAGATGAAATTGGCTCGTAATAGCGTTTAGAGAGGTATTTAAAATCTAATTCACTAAAAACGGGGATAGTGTTTGGAAAAGTAAATATGAGTGACGGTTTTCCGTGTTTTATATAAAAATTTCTAAAATTAAATTTGATGTGTTGTTATACCTGATGCGTGAATGATCGATAAAGTATAATGATAACCTGCCCAGGAAACAACAATTTTTTTTCACTATCAATATAATTATATTATGAACAAAAAAAATCTCAAATTCGTTAGTGCGGCATTGCTAGTTGCCACTACTTTCGGAACAACCTTCACCGGTTGTAAGGATTATGATGACGACATCAACAACCTACAGTCGCAGATCGATGCGAACAAGAAGTTGATCGATCAGATTGATGCCTTGGTAAAAGCCGGTTCGGTAATCACCGGAGTTACATCAACAGAGAATGGTGTAAAAGTAACCTTAAGTGACGGAAGTTCATTCACATTGACAAATGGTACGAATGGAACAAACGGAACAAACGGAACGGTTTGGACAATCGGAGACGACGGTTATTGGTACAAAGACGGTGTGAAAACCGATTATAAGGCACAGGGTCCTGCAGGTGAGCAAGGTCCGGCAGGTCCGGAAGGTCCAGTAGGTCCGGAAGGTCCTCAGGGTCCAGCGGGAGAACAAGGTCCGGCAGGCGAACAGGGCGGATACTACGTTCCGAACCAGGAAACAGGTTATTTCGACTTGGTGACTTTTGTTGACGGCGAGAAAGTGGTGACTCCTACAAACATCTCTTGGAAAGCAGCCGGTGTAACAGCCGTATTAGACGGATACGATTTGATCTTATCGGGTGTTGACGGATCTACAGGTACTGTTGTTATCGCTTTGAGCACAGATGTACGCAGCCTTGTATTCATTCCGCAGATCGATGTGAACGGTCGCAACGCAATGAAATATACGAAGACGGATTACAACGCGTTGACAGGTAAGTACCTCAACTCAAGTAGAGAAGTATTTACCCCTTCAAAGGACCTTACTTCCATCAATAACGGTTTGGTAGCGTCCTATTATGTGAATCCTTCAAATGCAAACGCGGCTGAACTTAAGAACCTGATGTATGCAACGAAGAACATTCAATCTGTTACAAAATCAGGCGACTTTACCGCTAACCCAACTTTCTACTCATTCGAGAATGGTATTCTGACGGTAGATGTTCAATTGGGTGGCGACCTTCAGAACTACGTGACGAACACTGAAAGCAACCTGGTTTCTTTGTTGGCGCTTCAGGTGGTAAGAGAAGGTAAAGACACCATCACTTCTGACTTCGCAACAATCTATGCGCAGACAATCGATGATTTGAAATTGGTTGACCCTACGCGTACGAACCTTGCTACTCCGACTGAGTACGATTACCGTACCGCTATCAATGAAAGCGGTGTAGGTACAAATGCAACTGCTGCATGGAGTGTGTACACACCGGAAAGTTGCGATACCGTATTGGTTTACAACGGTAATTTGAACCTGAACAACATCGTGGCTACCCTTGCATCTGCACCGAGTGGCAATGAGATTCTGACACAGGCTCAGATGGATCTTTACGGATTGAGCTATCAATTCCAGTTGGTAACCAATTACAACATCGGTACGCCGGCTACAGACCAGTCTCAGTTCGCAACCATCTCTGCAGACGGTATCATGACATCGAAAGTATTCGGTACTGACGGTAAAGCCGCTATCGGCCGTACACCGATCGTACGTGTTACTTTGGTTGATGCAGCTAACACTCAGATCGCTGCGTTGGGTTACATCAAGGTGAACATCATCGATACTCCGATCGTTCCTCCAACTCCGATCGATCCGATCGTATTGGATGGTTATACATTCAACTACGCATGTGCTAACTTGACACAAGCTGATTCTACTACCGTAGAAGAGATGAATGTGGATATCTACAACGCATTGGGTATGTCAAAAGAGGAATTCCACACAGTTTACAACGTATTCTCTTATTCAATCGCAGCCGGTAACGTTGGTTCAGCCAAATTGGTTACTCCAACAGTAGGCGCAGCAGAGAATACATATGTAGTTGAATGGACCTTGACAAATGCTCAAATGTGGGCAAATGCAGGCAAACCGGTTCAGATCACGGTTACGTTCGCTACATCTGCATCTCCTCAGCCAAATGAAGTGGTTACGGTTGTATTGAAAGGTACCGTAGGTAATGTAAACAAGGTAGCTAACATCGCTACTACGAACATGATCTCTAACTACTGGTTCGATAACTACAGCTATACACAGTTCAACGTTGCGGTTCCAACTACTTCTACAGATGACAACCCTGCTAACTGTACGTATGTAAATGAACTGAACTCACCGTTCGTAACAGATAATAGCGGTTACATCAAGCTTCCAACTGCAGGTATTGAATTTGTTGAATACACATTCGCTCCTGAAATGGTAGGAACAAGAACAATCGGTCAGTACAACGTTAAATTCACAGTTGACCCTACAAGCACTATTCTGTATGCTCAGATTCTTTCTGTAAACGGTGTAGCTGCAAGAGTTGCTGCTGAAGAGGTTGCGATTATCGCAAATAACTCTCTTGAAACAAGAGCTGCTACAGTGAATAACACCGTTACTTACCAGCAGACTGCAACAGCGTTGAAACTGTTGAACACTGCAACTACAGGTAACAAGGGTATGATGAAGGTGATGATCGCCGCTACCGCTCAGGATTGCGCGAAAAACATCTATAAGATCACATTCAACGGTAACAATTACTTCGTAGCGTTGTTCGCACAGCCGGTTTATGTAAGTCCGGTATCTACCGACACGTTCACAGACGGTGTTGACTTCGGTACGGCAGGTTCTTACATCGATTTGGCTTCTATGGTTAACATGAGCGACTGGAGAAACTTCCTGTTCTTGCCAGACCATACGAACTACTTCGGTTTCTATGGAGTTAATGACATCACTGTAGATGAAGATGCAATCACTTGTAACATCAACGGCGCACCATCTCCGGTAGCTGTTCCGACTACAATTGATATCGAACAGTTGAACACTATTACCGGTGTAACTAATCCGACTGACAACTTCTACGGTTACCTTACTTACAAGAACAACGGTACTTCTGTAAACACAGGATTCAACCTATACGTTCCGGTAGTGGTAAGTACGAAATGGGGTGACATTGCAACAACAGTAACCGTTCCGGTTAAACCAACTGTTGGTCAGTAATCACGAAACTTACCCTCGGGGTATAAAATAACGAAGGGCATCCTCCACGCGGAGGGTGCCCTTTTTTTGTGTACTATTTGCGAGGTTATTTCCTTTATTTCGGTTCCGCAATTCCTTTCTTAAACCGTTTCCATTGATAGATCAGGAAGAGTACGGCAACCAATCCCGATACGGCATCCGAAGTGGGAGCGGCGATCCATACGCCGTTCAGATCGAAGAAGCGGGGCAGTAGCCAGATCATGGGAAGCAGAAACAGCACTTGGCGGGAGAGGCTGAGGAAAATCGCTTTCCATGCCATGCCCAGCGACTGGAAGAAGTTGGTGGTGACGATCTGAAACCCTACGATCGGGAAGGCGATAAGCACCATGCGCAGTCCGTGCGTGGCGATGCGGATCAACTCTTCGTCACGTGTAAAGGCATTCACGATCAAACCGGGGAAGAACATCGCCACCAGAAAGCCGAGCAGCGAGATCGCCGTCGCCACCGTGGCCGTTTTGATGAACACCGATTCGACACGGTCGTAATGGCGCGCTCCGAAATTGTAGCCCACGATCGGTTGCATTCCCTGGCACAATCCGATGATCAGCATCACCACGATCATGGCGAAGCTGTTGATGATGCCGAACGCTCCGATTGCGAGGTCGCCCCCGTGCGTCAAGAGCGTACGGTTGAAGAAGACGTTCACCGCACCGGCGGTTACGTTGATCAGGAAGGGCGACATACCGATGCTGAGGATGGCGATGATGATGCGTTTTTTCAAGACGAAACTGTGGCGGCAGAAGCTCACGGTGTGTTTCGGATTCGCAAAATGGAACATCACCCACGTGACGGTGATGCTCATGGAGATGACGGTGGCGATTGCCGCACCCTGTATGCCCATGTCCAATACGAAGATGAAGATCGGGTCGAGGATCACATTCGCCAAGGCGCTGATCAGCATGGTGTACATCGCCTTTTTCGGATAGCCCGAGGCGCGCATCATGTTGTTGAACCCGAATCCGAGGTTGTTCAGAACGGTGAACGGAATGATGATCTTCAGGTAATCGCGGGCATAGGGGAGTGTAATCTCCGTTGCCCCGAAAGCCCGGAGGATCTGATCCATCCAGATCATGTTCGTGGTGCTATAGATCAGGGCGATGATGAACGTGAGGATGAGGCAGTTGCCGAGGATCTGCTCGGCTGTTTTACGTTCCCCTTTTCCCAATACGATGGAGATGCGCGCACCTCCGCCGGCTCCGATCAACATGCCGCACGCGGCGGAAAGCGTCATGACCGGGAAGGTGATGGCGAGTCCCGAAATCGCTTCCGGTCCCACCCCCTGACCGATAAAGATGCGGTCTACAATGTTATACAACGACATCACCATGGTGCCGACGATTGCCGGGATGGCGTATTGCATCAGCAATTTCCCGATCGGTTCGTGGCCCAGTCGGTTGGTGATTTTCGAATCGGAAAGAGAGGGTTGTTTAATCGGTCCAGTCTCCATGTGCTTTTATTAATTCAATTAGTTTCGTAACGGCTTCCGCTTCGGGGATGTTTTTCTCAAGGCACTCCTTGTTTTTGTACAGGGAGATTTTTCCGCGTCCGGCACCGACGTATCCGTAATCGGCGTCGGCCATTTCGCCCGGTCCGTTCACGATGCAACCCATGATGCCGATTTTCAGACCGGTGAGGTGTGCGGTGGCGGCTTTCACTTTGGCGATGGTGGTTTGCAGGTCGAACAAGGTTCTGCCGCAACCGGGACACGAGATGTATTCCGTTTTCGTGGTGCGGAGACGGGCGGCCTGCAACGTTCCGAACATGTATTCGGTTACTTTGGCTGTGGGGATCGCGCCGCGGTTCGAGATCAGGATACCGTCTGCCAAGCGGTCGATGAGGTTGGCTCCGTAGTCGGCTCCCGCCTTCACCTGCAGTGATTCGGCGTCGTCTTCGGTATATTCGGTGCAGAGAATCACCGGATTGGCGATGCCGTTCGCTTCGAGCGTGGCAAGTATCGCACGGTGTTCTCCCGGAATGTTGCGGTTGGTGGTGTGTGCCAGGATTACGATCGATGCGTCGCCTTTGAGTCGCTCGATCAGTTCCTCCGAACCGAGCGATTGGAGTGTGAGCGCTACGTAGCGGGGATCGTTTTCCGTGATGAGACGAATCGTGCCGCCCGATTTCAATTGCATGATGCGCTCGGTTTCGTCATACGATGCGATGAGCGCTTTGTTTTGTTCGATGAATCCGGGCACCGCTTTCGAGCCCAGCCAAATCAGGTCGGGTGCGAGCATCGGGTTGGCGATCTCCAGCGGTTCGTCGGTGTGGGCGTAGTCGGCCACCACGACCGGTACGTGCGATCCGCCGATCGTTCCGACGGCATTCGTTTTGCGACGCTCGTTCGAGATCGGGTCGTAGGAACGGGGAGCGGGGGCGTCGATCGGTTCGTGTCCGGCACGTGAGGTGATGTATCGGGTGAGTTTCTCCGCTACGGGGATCTCCAATTCGGGGGCTTCGCTCAGTGAAACGCGGATCGTATCGCCTAGACCGTCGGTCAGTAGCGCGCCGATCCCCACGGCTGATTTGATGCGTCCGTCTTCCCCGTCGCCCGCTTCGGTCACGCCCAAGTGGAGCGGGAAAGCCATTTGTTCGCGTTCCATCGCCTGCACCAGGAGTCGCACCGTGCGCACCATCACCACCGTATTGGAGGCTTTGATGGAGATCACCACGTTCATGAAGTTTTCGGCCACACAGATGCGCAGGAATTCCATGCACGACTCCACCATCCCTTCGGGGGTGTCGCCGTAGCGGCTCATGATGCGGTCTGACAGCGAGCCGTGATTCACGCCGATGCGGATCGCCGTGTTGTTTTCGCGGCAGATCTGCAGGAACGGAAGGAGTCTCTCGCGGATCTTCTCAATCTCGCGGGCATACTCCTCGTCGGTGTATTCAAGTGCTTTGAAGGTGCGTGCGCTGTCGACGTAATTGCCGGGGTTGATGCGCACTTTCTCCACATAAAGCGCGGCAGCATCTGCTGCACGGGGATTAAAGTGGATGTCGGCCACCAGCGGTGTGTCGAAGCCCGCAGCGCGGACTCCTTTGTGGATCAGCTCCAGATTCTCCGCTTCGCGTACGCCTTGCGCGGTGAGTCGCACGTAAGCCGCACCGCGTTCGATGATGCGGATCGCCTGTGCGATGCTCCCTTCGGTATCCATTGTGGAGGTGTTGGTCATCGATTGGAGGCGGATGGGATGAGTGCCTCCCAGGGGTGTATTGCCGATTTTTACTTCCGTAGATTTTCGGCGATGATAGTTAAAATTCATGATTCAATATTTTTTCTTTAGGGGCACGAGTTGCAAACTCGCGCCAAATAAGCTAAGTATATCTTTTTAATAGCGCGAGTTTGCCGTCACGAGTTACAAACTCGCGCCAGGTTGGTTTCCAACTACAAAGATAATCCAAAAAGAAAAGAATAGTTGAAACGGGGAAAAAACCGGGGGTGGCTTTGGAAATATATAACGGTTCGAAGCCGGAATGTGATTCGAAATTAGGATACGAATAAACGATTGGGTGGCTTTGGAAATATAAAACGGTTCGGTGCCGGAGGTGATTCGAAATTAGGGTTGGAACAAAAGGTTTGGCGGTTGGGGGGAATGTAAAACGGGCTGTCTCGATTGAGACAGCCCGTTTGGTGATTCGTTCGTTTTGAATCCGAACTTAATTCGTTTTGAAATCGTACTTCAGTTCGGCCAATTCTTCGTTGGCTTCAACGATTTTCTGTGTCAGACCCGCCTTGTAAGCGATCAGTTTGGTTTCAATCTCCTTGTCGCTAAGAGCAAGCATTTGAATTGCGAGGATCGCGGCGTTCAGTGAGCCGTTGATCGCTACCGTGGCTACGGGAATGCCGGGAGGCATCTGTACCATGGCGTAAAGCGCATCGAGTCCCTCGAGGCTTGATTTGATCGGAACGCCGATTACGGGAAGGGTTGTCATTGCCGCGATAACGCCGCCCAGATGGGCCGCCATGCCTGCTGCTGCAATAATCACCTTGATTCCGCGCTCGCGGGCATTCGTAGCGAACTCTTCCACCTCTTTTGGGGTGCGGTGTGCCGATAAGGCGTTCATCTCAAAAGGAATTCCGAATTCGTTAAGCAAATCGGATGCTTTTTTCATAACGGGAAGATCGGATGTACTTCCCATGATAATGCTTACTACTGGCTTCATTATTATAATTTGAAAATTAGGTCTGATTACTCACGAGTTGCAAACTCGCGCCAAGCGGTGCCACCTTGATTACTCTTTGCCGGTCCACTTTTTGTACTCCTCGGCACTCATCAGCTTATCGAGCTGAGCAGGATCGGAAAGCGTTACGCGAATGATCCAACCCGCGCCGTAAGGATCTTCGTTTACAAGTTCGGGGTGGTCTTCGAGTTTCGGGTTCACCTCTTCTACCGTACCGGTAGCGGGCATGAACAGGTCTGAAACGGTTTTTACGGCTTCGATCGTTCCGAACACTTCATCGGCATTCACCGTGTCGCCTTCGGTTGTGATGTCTACATACACGATTTCGCCGAGTTCACTTTGAGCGAAGTCTGTGATTCCGACTAGGGCCGTGTTGCCCTCTGTTACCTGGATCCACTCGTGGTCCTTGGTGTACTTTAGATTTTCTGGGTATTTCATAAGGGTATAAATAAATAGGTTAAGAAATTTTCCGTTAAAATAGCAACATTGTGAGATATACGCAAACGAATCCGTTAAATGTTCCGGCAAGAACCTGACCAAATGTGTGTCGGTTGAGTTCGATGC
The DNA here is from genome assembly GCA_036655355.1 of Bacteroidales bacterium. Taxonomy (GTDB): domain Bacteria; phylum Bacteroidota; class Bacteroidia; order Bacteroidales; family JAUNSR01; genus JAUNSR01. Next base: position 82,838 of record JAVVQG010000005.1, on the reverse strand, counting down.
GCGACGTACCGAGTAATCCCGTGAGAAGAATCGCGGTCAGAAGCAGCCACAGGGGCATCAGGTTCATGTAATGGAAAAGAAAAACCATCGCTCCCAGAAAACCGCCCATTCCGGTCATGTGGGCACTGATTTTCCACCAGATGGTGATGATGGAGGCCACGATCAGCGAAAGGAGTCCCCCGGCCACAAAACCAACCACCCACGGCGGCAGGTTGAGTTTGTACAGCAGGTAGCCGCACGCGAAATAGGAGGCGAGGGTGATGAGGTAGGGCAGTTTGCGGTCTTCGCGCCGATTCAGGCTCACGTGCTCAATCAGCCTGAGGGCTTTGAGCAATACGATTCCCACAAGCGGGATCACCAGGGTAAATAACCCAACGATATAAAGAATCACCCGCTTTACCGAAGCCGGATACACATCCAGGTAGGAGTAGTGTATCAGGATAAAGGTGCCGTAGAGCGGCATTAACAGGGGGTGAAGTACACTGGAGAAGAATCGGGCGATTAGTTTCATTTGTTATAGTTTATTTCTAACATCAAGGTCAAATGCGGCACGAGTTACAAACTCGCGCCAAATCAGAGCTCCTTGCGGAGACGCGCTACCGGGATGTTCAGCTGCTCACGGTACTTGGCCACCGTGCGGCGCGCCACCACGTACCCTTTTTCGCGGAGCATCTCACTCAGTTTGTCGTCGGAGAGCGGTTTGCGTTTCTCTTCGGCGGCGATTGCCTCGGCGAGCGTTTTCTTGATTTCGCGCGTGGAGATCTCTTCGCCATCTTCCGTACGGGAGGATTCCGAGAAGAAATACTTCAGCTGGAAAACCCCGAAATCGGTCTGTACGTATTTGCTGTTGCTCACACGTGAGATGGTGGAGATGTCGTATCCCGAAGGATCGGCCACGTCTTTGAGTATCATCGGACGCAATTTCCGTTCGTCGCCGGTCAGGAAGAAATCCCGTTGCAGCTCCACCAGCACCTGCATGGTACGCAGCATGGTTTGGTTGCGTTGTTTAAGTGCATCTATAAAGAAACGAGCGGAGTCCAGTTTTTGTTTTACAAAAAGGATGGCGTTTTTCGTATCGCCGGTACGATTCGCCTTATTATTTTGCCAATCCTCGAACATCGCCGAATAAGTGCTGTTGAGGTGGAGCTCCGGAACGTTGCCGTTGTTGAGCGATACAAGCAGTTCGCCGTTGACATTTTCCACAATGAAATCGGGCACGATCTGCTCCATCTTATCCTCAAAGGCATCGCTCCACGCATTGCCCGGTTTGGGGTTGAGCGCGATGATCTCCCGCAGGGCGTCGCGCAACTCCTCTTCGGAGATCTCCAGGTTCTTGCGGATCTTGTCGTAGTGTTTCTTGGAGAAAGCCTCGAACTCTTCCGATACGATGCGATAGGCGAGGGTGGTGGCCGCCTGAGCCTTTTTGCGTTCCAGCTGCAGCAGCAGACACTCCCGCAGGTCGGTGGCACCCACCCCGGCCGGATCGAGTTCCTGAATCACGGCGAGCGCCTCTTCGAGCAGGGAGAGCGGCAATTCGCGTCCCGTATTGAATGCGATGTCGTCTGCAATGGCGTGCAGCGGGCGACTCAGGTATCCGTTGTTGTCGAGATTCCCGATCAGGTATTTGGTGAGGGCGGTCAGCGAGCGCGGTAATTCGCGAAGCGCGAGCTGCTCCTCCAGTTGTTCGTGAAAAGTGGTGGTTCCGCTGTAGGTGAACTCCGGTTGCCGTTCGTCACGGGCCCGGTTGGAGGCCTGCAACTTGTAATCGGGGATGTCATCTTCGTCGCGGTAATCTCCGAGCGAAATCTCATCGGAGGATTCGAATTTATCGTTCTCTGCTCCGTCGCTTTCCCCTCCGTCACGCTCTGTTTCATCTTTCTCCGCCGCGGCGATTTCAGCGCCTTCATCGAGTGTGGGATTTTCCTCAAGCTCTTGGCGTACGCGCTCCTCGAGTTCCAGTACCGGCAACTCAAGCATACGGATCACTTGGATCTGTTGCGGCGATAATTTTTGGGTCTGTTGAAGAACTTGTTGCTGTTTAAGCATGAATCAATCATCGGTTTGGTTTAGAACAAAGATAAATAAAAATTGGAATTAATACTTGAAGCTCGATCCGCCGAGGAATTCGCGCAACAGCGAAGTGGGTGGAATTTCCGATTCGTGGATCTGCTTGAAGTAGGAGAGGAAGCGACTCAGACGGTATGCTTCGGCATATTCCGGTGCACTGCGGGGTACGTCGCGCAGGAGCGGTTCGGCGTATTTTTTTAGCACCGCCAGTTCGTAAAGCATCGCCGAATTGAACATCGCGTCGGCATTCTCCTGGTGCGGGAAGATCCATTTGTCTTCACCCGCGCGCACACTTTCCCAGCGCGAGATGGTTTCCTGCGCCGAATAGTTGCGGAACTGACTGTCTCGCACGATGCGGCGAATCAACCGGTTGTCCGTCGTAGGGATCCAGTTGTGGTCGTCGAGCGAAATCGAGGTGAGGGCGGATACGTAGATGCGGTATTTCACCTCTTCGGGGATGTGCGGGGTAAGTTCCGGGTTCAGCGCATGGATCCCCTCGAGCAGCAACACCGAGGCCGGATGCAGTTTGAGCTTCTTGCCGTTGTACTCCCGTTTTCCGGTATGGAAATTAAAGGTAGGCAGGTTCACCTCTTTTCCGGCGATGAGCTGCTGGATGTCGCGGTTGAAAAGTTCCAAGTCGAGCGCGTAGAGCGATTCGAAGTCGTGCCGGCCGTTCTCATCGAGCGGCGTGTGTTCCCGTTCCACGAAATAATCGTCGAGCGAAACGGAGACCGGACGGACGAGGTTGGTCATGAGTTGCACGGAGAGTCGCTTGGCGAACGTGGTTTTTCCGGAGGAGGAGGGACCGGCGATCAGAATCACCTTCACGTGCTTGCGCGAGGCGATCTCATCGGCGATGGTGGCGATCTTTTTCTCATGAAGCGCTTCGTTGACTTGGAGCAGGTCGCTGGCGTGTCCTTTATTAATAAGGAGGTTCAGCTTCCCCACGTTTGAGAGTCCCGCGATGAAATTGAAATGGGTGAACTCGTCGAAGATGCTCATCATCTTGGGTTGCAGGATCACCTCCTCGAGGCGGTCGGGTTGTTTGCGCTGCGGGATCACCAGCAGCAGCCCGTCGTCATACCGCACCAGGTCGAACAGGTACAGTTTGCCCGTTGAGGGAAGCAGACTGCCGTAATAGTAGTCGATGTGGTTGTTGAGGCGGTAGTAATTGGTGTAGAGCATGCCGGAGGTTTCCAGCAGGTCGGCTTTGTCGTTGAGGTTTTTCTCGCGGAAGAGACGCACGGCTTCCGAGGTGTGCACCTCTTCGCGGTGGAACGGAATATCGCGGGCGATAATCTCGTGCATGCGTCGTTTGATCTGTTCGATCTCGTCGTCTGTGACCGACTGGTGGTGATTCACTTCGCAGTAATAGCCGCGTGAGATGGGGTGTTCGATGCGCAGGCGCGAATTGGGCTTCACCTCGTCGACCGCCATGTAGAGCACAAAGCAGAGCGAGCGTACGTAGATGCGCATGCCCGAGAGCGAGCTGATGTCGATGAATTCAATGTCTTTGGGTTTGTACACCCGGTAACGCAACCCCTCGGCCATGTTGTTCACTTGTGCGCCGACGCACTCCCAGGGAAGTTTTACTTGGAGGAGCTCCTGGATCTCCTGTAGGGTACTGCCCACGGGCACCTCGTGAAACGAGTTGGTGTTTTTACAAAATATCTTCGTGAAATTAGGCATGGCTAAAATCTTTTACAGGTTTTTCGAAAGATAAGAAATTGAAACCGAACCAGGAGTGCAAACGGATTGTTTTAATGGCAATGACACCGAAATGGGGAGGTAGGAGGGGCGTTTGCAAGATACAATCGCGATGCTACAGCCGTGTTACAATTCATAAAAAAATTGTATATCTTGTTTTTTTTCAACGCTTTAATAGCGCTAAATGTATTTTTATCTATTTTTGTCCGCGTCTTACTATGCGGCGGTTGAAAAACGGCGGCATGAATTGAAATTAAACTAAACTACAAATCTTTAAAACTGAATGGATTATTCGATTCTTGACTTTTTAAAGCTCATCGGATCCCTGGGATTATTCCTGTACGGGATGAAAATCATGAGTGAAGGTCTCCAAAAGGTAGCCGGTGACAGACTACGAAGCATTTTAACGGTGATGACCAAAAATCGCTTCACCGGAATTCTCACCGGAGTGTTGGTAACAGCACTTATCCAATCATCGTCAGCCACAACCGTAATGGTAGTGAGTTTTGTGAATGCCGGACTCCTTTCTTTGACTCAGTCTATCTCCGTCATCATGGGAGCCAACGTAGGTACTACCGTAACCGCGTGGATCATTTCGATCTTCGGATTCAAAGTGAACATCTCACTTTTTGCCTTACCGCTCATCGGTTTGGCCATACCGTTTATCTTTTCGCAGAATAGCCGGCGAAAATCGTGGGGCGAATTCATGGTTGGGTTCTCCTTCTTGTTCATGGGGTTGGATTTCCTTAAAAATTCAGTTCCCGATATCAAAAGTAACCCGCAGATCCTGGAGTTCTTGACCGAATACACCAACATGGGGTATGCATCGGTGTTGCTTTTCTTGTTTATCGGATCGGTTCTGACCGTTATCGTGCAGTCTTCGAGTGCTACGATGGCCATTACCCTGATCATGTGTAGTAAGGGATGGATCTCGTTCGATATCGCCGCAGCGATGGTGTTGGGTGAGAATATCGGTACGACGATCACGGCGAACATCGCCGCGCTGAATGCCAATGTATCTGCGAAACGTGCCGCTTTGGCGCATTTCATGTTCAATATCTTCGGTGTCATCTGGATGCTGATCGTTTTCTTCCCGTTCACCCGCATGGTGGCGTGGATTGTAACGGAATACGGTCCGGGCGACCCTTCGGCATTGATGAACTTCGTAAACACGGCAGATCCGGCGTTGGTAAGTCAGCTTTCGGAGGGTAACGTGGCGGATGCGGGACTGGCGGACATGCAGTCACAATATGCCAACATGCAGGTGTCTGTATCGTACGCGTTGTCTTTGTTCCATACCATCTTTAACATTACCAACGTATTCTTAATGGCGTGGTTCGTAGGATTGTATGTGAAGATCGTAACCAAACTGATTCCTCAGAAACAGAACGACGAAGAGTTTCAGCTTAAATACATCTCTTCGGGGATGCTTTCTACCGGCGAGCTTTCCTTGCTTCAGGTGAAGAAAGAAACCATCGTATTCGCAGAGCGTACCCAGCGTATGTTGACGATGACGAAAGACCTTTTCCACGAGAAAGAGGGCAGCGATACGTTCGTGAAGCTTTACAGCCGTGTTGAGAAGTATGAGAAGATCTCCGACCGTATGGAACTTGAGATCGCGAATTACCTGAACCACATCACTTCGAGCAACCTTTCGGTAGGTTCCGAAGGTCAAATCCGCTCGATGTTCAAGGTGGTGGATGAGATTGAAAGCATCGGCGACAGCTGTTATCACTTGGCCCGCACGATGGTTCGCAAAACCGAGGCGCATGTGACTTTCACACCGCAGATCAATGAGAACGTGGATAAGATGTTCGATTTAGTGGATCAGGCCCTAGCGCATATGACGCAGATTCTGGCGAAAAACGAGATGTTGGAGTCGGATCTGAACAAAGCGTATAATAAGGAAGATGAAATCAATAACTTCCGCAACCAGCTTCGTAACGAGAATATTGAGAGCGTGAAGAACAACGAATACGAATATCAGGCGGGTACGTTCTATATGGACCTGATCTCTGAGTCTGAAAAGTTGGGTGATTACATCATCAATGTGCTTGAAGCGGTAAAAGAGAAGAGAAGATTGCATAGCTAATCTTTATCGATAACGGTGCTTTCGGGCACTTACAAAAAGGAGGAATCGGCATGGCCGGTTCCTCCTTTTTTGCATTATGGCGAATACAGCACGAGTTAAAAACTCGCGCTTCTCTACCAACTCTGTTGTTTCTGTTTATTCTCCTCTAATTAAAGCAGTATATAGCTCGTATCGCTTAATATAGCACGAGTTGCAAACTCGCGCTTGTTGTGGCCTCCTTTAGCCCCCCTCACAAACCTCCCAAAACAAAAAGTGCCCCCATACCAACGGTACGGGAGCACTTTTAAGTGTATAAGAAGTTAAATCTTACGATTTGATTACCAACCCGGGTTCTGTTCAAGATTCGGATTCAATGCGATTTCATTGATTGGAATAGCGTACAGGTAGTGTTTTGGAGCGATGAACTCAGCCGGCATCTGTACACGTTTTCCGTATACGTCTAATGAACCGTCTGCGAATACGCCCAACTCTCTTTTCAGGGTTGCGATCTCTTCCGATGTGTAAAGCGTTTCGTCAAGGATCATCCCTTTTCTCGGTTTCGCCAACACTTCGCCAGAAGCCCAACGCATCAGGTCGTCGCGACGAAGACCTTCGCCGAACAGTTCGATACGACGTTCACGACGGATTTCGCGGATCAGGTTTGCGTTCGCACCTTTTACATTCGGATACATATCTGCCAAAGCAGGATCTGCGAACGGAGCGTTTGTAAGGTCAACGTTGAAACCTACGCGGCGACGAAGCGCATTGATCGTTCTGTCTAGTTCCGGATCTTTACCAAGTTCCGCACCGGCTTCGGCACGGATCAAAAGGATCTCTGCGAAACGGAAGATCGGAGCATCCGAAGTTCCCTGGTTGTGAGCTGCCAAGTCTTCTGCTTTGTTGTAGAATTTAACAACCGCATAACCTGTAGAAGTAGCACCTTTACCTGAACCGATCAAGTTGCTGATAACCGATTTGCTACCTTCAAGGTAGTATGTGAAATCACCCTCTTCCGGAAGCGCTACGGTCTGCAACATACGCGGGTCGCGGTTCTTCATAGAAGCGATCAGGCCGGTTTCGTCTTTGTGGCATTCGCACTGTGAAACAGGAAGTCCCGTTTCAGCACAAAGATAGCTGTCTGCCATGTCTTTGCTCATACCGAACGGATTCACGCCGGTAGGAAGTTCGCGAGAGATGTTGTGACCTTTAGAGATCTTAGGATCGTATTCTTTCGAAAGGATCACCTCTGTGCTGCTGTTGTAATCTTCCTGGATGAACAATTCATAGTAAGATTTCGCAGGAGAGCTGCCTTCGTGCAAAGCGTAGTTGAATTCGCCGCTCATCAGAACGCCTGCAGCGTCGTAAGCTGCTTCAAGGAATTCCACATCGCCTTCGATGTTGTGGTAACGTCTCCAAGTTCCTTCGTACAGACACATGCGCGCTTTCAAGGCCAACGCAGCATCTTTGCTGACACGGTAAACTTTTGTTTTAGCAGGTAACCAAGCGATCGCCTGATCGATGTTTTCAAGAAGTTTCTCCATCACCAATGTACGTGAATCGCGCGGGTTGTAAAGCGCCGCATCGCCCGGAGCCAATACTTCGTCATAGTAAGGTACGTCACCGTAAGCTCTTACCTTGTTGAAGTAGTCAAGCACTTTGAAGAACATCACTTCACCGGCATAACGCTGTTTCGCCTCCTCCTTTTCAGGAGAGCGGTGGTAGTTGTTCAGGAAGTTGTTGGCTGCACGCAGGTTTTCCCATTGCCATTCCGTACCGCTTTTGCTTGTTGGCGCAACGTGGTGCCCGAAAGCCGTGGTGTTGTAGTTCCACGGGTACATGTTGTCTGAGTTGTAATCAGTCTCCAACATCCCCAGGGTGTAGTTGTTCGGATCGCCGTGACCTTTAATCAATCGCGGATAGAACCAGTTGCAATATTGTTCGAATGCTGCAGCATCCGCAGTTTCAAAGAAAGTGTTCTCACCAATCGTATCCATTGGCTCTTTGTCAAGAACGTCGCAAGACGAAATCAACAACAGACCGAACGCACCTGAAATAATATTTCTGAATTTCATTTGAGTTTCTTTTATTTTTTTACGCTAAGGTCAAATGCGCCATCCCTATACCTTCTATTGGTAACTCATCTCTAGGAGAGTTCTGGCGATCACATTTGAGTGTCTATTATAAGCGTTTGCAAATGGAAGCCCTGAAGGGGTTATCTGCAATAAGAACCGAGGGCTTCCACTTAGCTAGTATGTCTGATTAAAAAGTCAGGTTTACACCGCAAGAATAGCTTCTGCTGAAAGGATAAACTTTACCTTCATTGTTGCTACCATCCACGTTTGTTCCTGTTTGTTCAGGATTCAAGAACGGAGGCAGGCCAGAAGCTTCCCAAAGATTCGCACCACTTGCAAATACACGAACCTGTTCGATTTTCAGTTTCGAAAGCACTGATTTCGGGATCGTATAGCTTAGTGTGATATCTTTCAGACGGATGTAAGCTCCGTTCATCAGATATTTAGTCTGTATCTGTTTGCTTCTTGTTCCCCACAACGGACGAGGATAGAATGCGTTCGGATTCTCTTCGCTCCAGCTGTTTTCGATGTGGTACTGGTTGATGTTCTGCTGCCATACGTTGTCTGTATAACCCCAGAATACCGAGCTACCCATCCAAAGGTCACGTTTCGCTACCCCTTCGAACAATACGCGAAGGTCGAAGTTACGCCATGACGCGCTACCCTGGATATTGAAACGGTAACGAGGAGTGGTATTACCGATCACCTTTTTATCGCCCGAGTTAGCAAGGGTGTTGTTACCGTAGTCGATTACGCCGTCGCCGTTCAAGTCAGCGTAACGGATATCACCCGGCAACCATGTTTTAGAGATTACGCCCTGGATGGTAGCCATCTGTTTCGCTTCCTCTTCGGTCATGATGAAACCGTCTGTTACGTAACCCCAGATCTCACCCATGTTCTTTCCTTTGTAGAAGTCAGAAAGCGCACCTGTCGGGTTGTCGTATTTCGTGATTTTGCTGAATGCGTCAGACAAACCTAGGCTAACCGAGTATTTCATCGGTTTACCAAGTACCGAAGCGATCTGATCCTGCCACTGCAAGCTCAATTCCCATCCGTTGGTACGCATGTCCGCTACGTTCTCTTTACCACCGGTAGTACCGATAACGCCCGGATATGTTTTGTTACGCACCATACCTTGGGTGTAACGTACATAATAGTCGAAAGAGGCAGTCAGGCGATTGTTCAATACGCCCAAATCCAAACCGAAGTTGTTGGTAAGCACTTTCTCCCAAGTGATGTTTGTGCTGGCCAGAGTAGCCGGAGTAAGACCGGTTACCGGTTTGCCGTCCATTACGTAGTTCAGGTTGGCAGAGCCAAGAGAACCGATGTACTGGAAGTTACCGTCTGTCACCTGGTTGCCCAGAAGACCTGTTGAAGCACGTAGTTTCACGTTGTCGAACACGTTGCGAGCCGGTTCGAAGAATTTCTCTTCAGACAAACGCCATCCGGCAGAAGCCGACGGGAAGAATCCCCAACGGTTTCCTTCCATGTATTTGGAAGATCCGTCGTAACGTCCGTTCACCTCCAACAGGTATTTGCCCATGTAATCGTAGTTGGCACGGAAGAAAGCTCCCTGTACCGCCCAGATGGTTCCACCTTCGGAGATGTTCTTGAAGTTTGCGGCAAGGTCACTTACCGGAATGTTGTTGATAAACAGGTTGGTGCTTGTGCCACCGAAGTCTGTCAACTCTTTCGATTCCTGGTTGTAACCCATCATCAACTTCATGTTGTGGTCCTTGATCGATTTCTCGTATTCGGCCCACGCGTTGAATGCCTGGTATGTATTGTTGAATTTAGTCTGACTTACGCCGTTCGGATTCACCACCGTTAGAGAAGGTGCGCCTTCCGGCATGGTCTGATAAATTGTTTTCGCGTGTTGTTTGTATGAACGGAAGAACTTATTTCCGGTGTAGTCAGCTTTCACAACCAATCCTTTCATCGGACGGATGGTGATGGCCCCTGTGTACCAGAAGTCGTCGCGGTTGTTTGTGGTACGGCCACCCTGAGCCATACGACCCGCTACGTTCTTGTTGAATCCGTTACCTTCCATACCTGCGTAATCGCCATTTTCCAAATACATCGGAACGGTAGGGAACATACGGTAAACCTCGTGATAGAATGAACCCATATCGGCATAAACACCTGAAGACGGTTCATCTGTTTCAGATCGGTTGTATTTTGTAGCGAAACGCAAGTCCAACCAATCGGTTACGCTGGTTTCGAAGTTGAACGACATGTTGATACGTTTGTATTTGTCTGTTCCGTGCTGGAACAAACCGTTCTGGTCTTTGTAACCTACCGAACCGTAATATGCGTTCTTTTCGCTACCACCCGAAATGCTGGCATTGTGTTGCTGCATGAAGGCTGTTGTGTAGAATTCATCAAACCAGTCTGTGTTCGAAACATACGCCCATCCCGGGTTTGTTGCCGTATGTGCACTGTTCTGGATCCCTTCGCGGTCTACAAGGATGCCCGGGTTGTTGATCGGGTCGTTGTGATGCGCTTCAAGGGCACTCATGAATTTGTTGTTGAATACAGCACCGCCACCTTGGTTGATGTTGGCCTGATTCACCGCATTCGCCCAATCAAGAGAGTTTGCGGATTCCGGCAAATGCGAAGGCGTAGACCAAGAGAAGTTGTTGTTGTAGTTCACTTTCACTTTCTGGTTCTTACCCCCTTTTTTCGTAGTGATCAAAACCACACCGAAAGCCGCGCGAGCACCGTAGATAGAAGCTGAAGCAGCATCTTTCAGTACCGATACGCTGGCAATGTCCTGCGGGTTGATCAAAGAAATGTCTTCCGTTTCAACACCGTCAACCAAGATCAAGGCACCGCCTCCATTCAATGACGTGTTACCGCGAACGTTGAACTGTGTTGTTGCATCCGGTTTTCCACTGTTAAAGTCGATGTTCAGATTGGGAATTACCCCCTGTAGACCCTGAGCCGTTCCGCCGATGGCACGGTTCTCCATGATGTCGCCGTCTGTCATCGCGATCGCTCCGGTCAGGTTCACTTTTTTCTGTGTACCGTAACCTACAACCACTACCTCATCTAATTTCTGTGTATCCTCTTTCAGAGCTACACGAAGTGAAGACTGGCCATTAAAAACGACTTCCTGAGATGCGTATCCGATAAAAGAGATTACGATAACATCTCCTTTACGTACGTCGTTCAGTGTGAAATTACCATCCAAGTCAGTGATTGTACCATTGGTTGTACCTTTAATAATCACTGAGGCACCCATGACCGGACCCATCTCATCAGAAACAATACCGCTTAAATTTGATGTTTGCCCGTCTGCAGCCACTACGGCAGCTACTTCCCCGTTGTTCGATGCAATGGCATCCGCAGCAGGGTACAAGGCAGAAGCAACTAAAAGCGCACTTACTGATTTGTTCAATTTTGACATAGTTAATTTAAGATTGAGTGTGAAGTAATTATTTGCACAACTCATTTTTATCTTCAAAAGAGGTAAGAGAATGACCGGTCAGGACATGTGATGAATAAAACATATCTTGATTGTGACGCAAACAGTTAAGATCCGGTTAAAATACTTTCTTCAGATAGAAATAAGAGTCAATAATGTGAATTCTCAATTTGTAACCTTTATTACATTAAATAAAAAGTTTTAATATCTAAGGCAATTCAAAGGTTTTTATGTGGCAAATATATGCGATACAGATTAATATATGAATATATATTCCCTTAAAATTTAATTATTAACAAATTGTTTGTGATTAAGTGGGGGTGGATATTAAAGCATTTTAATAACTAATATTAATATGCGATTAATTATGGTTATAATTAACAAACGGGTTGCGGGGAGCTAAAATAGGAGGCATTGGATAGGGGGGAGAGCGGAAACAAAATAGCGGAAATAAAAAGGGGAGAAAACCAATCGGCTTTCTCCCCTTTGGAGATAAGATGCATCACGCCTCCTTTCGGCTAAATCGCCTGTGTGGAACGTGACGTTATTTTGGACCTCCTTGCGGGAGTTATCGCACCGGTTTTAGTCAGCCGTTACAACGTTTAGTTCGGCGATGGCAGCCTGTTTGGCATCGTTCATAATTGAAACAGCCTCCAGACGCACTTGTTTCCCTTTTACCGGAGCAAAGCGGATCTGCTGTTCCACCGGATTGTGTTTGATATTCGAAAACTCGCCCTGGGCAACCAATTTGCCATCTACGTAGAAACGGTAGTTGGTGATGTGGCCGCCGCCGTCGCGTGCCTGGTTCGGGATGTAGTTGAATCCGCAAACCGATTCTTCGTTCGCAAGCTGTAGCGTTACCTCCTGTTTTCCTTTCGGAAGCCAGTAGCAATGACCTACCGATCCGTCGATCAGCATCGCCGCTTTCTCCTCTTTCGGGAAGAGGATGGTGTAATCCGTGCTCGGGATATCGAAGCGGATAGCCGATGCTACGCTGCTTTTGTTGAACGTAGCGTCATGGGCGATCGCTTTTACGGTACCTTTTGTGTTCAGGATGAACGGCGCTTCATACAAGGCGGAAGAAGTGGTCGGTTCGCTACCGTCTGTCGTGTAGTAAAGCTTGGCATTCTTATCGCCCGCTTTGATCACCACCTCGTTTTTCGCATTGCGATAGATTGAGGGTTCGCTCAACAGGGCAGGAGCCAGGTAAGCCTCTACGTTGTTGATGCAAAGCGCACCCTTCGAATCGGTGAAGTTGATACGGATCGCGCTGGCTTCTGTCGTTTCAAAACGAAGCAGACGTTTGTATCCCACGGTTGTGGTTTCTTCGCCCGGATTCACCGGTTTCCATTCGTTGTTCTGAAGTACTTCTACGTTAAACGCTTTTACGCGCTGTCCCAGCGGGATGTACTCCTGGATCATCAGACGGTTCACGGCAGTCGGTTTTTTGAATTCCAATGTCAGCGAACCGGTGTTGCTGTTGTCTGTCGTAGCCCAATAGGTATCCCAGTTTCCGTCTGTCACGTTTGAAGCTGCATATCCTCTGCCGCGATCTTCCGAAGCGGTAGCTTTCGCTTTGGCAAGCAGGTTGTCTTTTAACTCGGCAGCGATGGTGTGGTGCCATTCAACCGCGCGAGCCGAATCGACAGGGTGGATCTGACCGTTGAGCGCAACCGGGAAGTTCAGTAGGAAGTTGGCGTTGTGGCCCACGCTGCGGTAATACAGGTCGGTCAGATTCGCCACCGAGCGTACCTGGTGGTCTTCGCGTGAGTGGTAGAACCAACCCGGACGAATCGATACGTCGCACTCGCCGCCGTTCCAGAATTTACCGTTTTCATGACCCCACTGGTGCTCGGTATAATGTTTTACTTCCGATTCGGTGATCGTAGCCCAGTTTGTTTCGCCGGCCCAGCCCGATTCGTTTCCGATCCAGCGGATATCCGGTACGGTACCGCCGAAAATCATCGCACCCGGATGTTTGGCTTTGATCATTTCGCGGGCTTCTTCATATTTATAATAGGTTTTCGGATCGATCGAACGTGTTTCGTTCGCTCCTCCGTACCATCCGTTGCCACCGTTGGCACCGTCGAACCAATATTCGAACAGCGGACCGTAGTTGCTGATCAACTCGTCCATCTGTGCGTGGAAGATCTTGGTGTATTCGGGTGTTCCGTAGGCCGCGTTGTTACGATCCCACGGCGAAAGGTACAATCCGAATTTCAAACCCTGGCGGGCGCAAGCATCCGAAAGTTCCTTCACCATATCGCCCTGACCGTTTTTATAAGGCGATTTGCTGATGTTGTAATCTGTTGTTTTGGTTGGCCACAAGCAGAATCCGTCGTGGTGTTTCGCCGTCAGGATCACACCTTTCAATCCGGCCTGTTTGATGACGCGTACCCATTGGTCGCAATCCAGATCGGTTGGGTTGAATGTTTCCGCAGGTGTGTTGCCGTAACCCCATTCCAAATCGTTGAACGTATTCAGTCCGAAATGAACAAAGGCATAAGTTTCCATTTTGTGCCATTCGATTTGTTCCGGAGTGGGAACAGGTAAGATCGGTTCGGGGGCAGGCGCATGCTGACATGCGGTGAAAAGGGTGAGTGCCATAGCAGGCAGTCCTAATTTTCTCATGGGGGTTGTGTTGTTGATAAGTGATAGATTGATATGTAATAGATTGATTAAGCAATAATCTGATTAAGGAGTAACCTGATAAAGCAATCATGCGATTGAGACAACAAAGATAGCAGTATCCTCGATTTCCCCAACAGCAGCGGGGATAGAATTGAAAAATCCCCGGACTCAGAGACCGAATCCGGGGATTGAAATGTTGTGAGTATAGCTCTTACAGCTGTGGTCCGGCTCCGAACTGAGGAGCGTTTTTATCGTACCAGATACGTTCTGAATTCAATAAAGAAGGAACGTTGTTGTCTGCTCCGTACGTAAAGCCCTGTTCGGTATATGCTTTTACAGTAAGGTCGTAAAGCTGATCCGACGGTTTCGGCTCCGTTACGCGGAAACGGCGCGGAATGTCTGACGTAGTAGCCAATGTCGGGTGGAAATCCTGCCAAGGAAGCAATTCGCTGCCTTTCATCGGGATACCCGAACGACGTACGGTTACGTACTGGTCAATCGGATTGGTCATGTAATGGATGTATTGCTGGATGTATACTTTCTCCAGGTTTTCAACCATCGAACCGTTCAGTTGCAACACTTCGCTTTCAAGCATTTCCGCCAACATCTGCTGTGTTACTTTGATCGTAGCGTCGTGTTTGTCGTTTTTGCAAGTGTAGCTGTAATATGGAATTTCGTTCAATTCCGCTGCTTTGTCGTAGCTCAATGCAGAAAGGCGAGCCCCTTCGGTCAGGTAATCCTGAGCGGATTTCGGCAAGTTGGCACCCAATAGTTTGAATTCAGCCATAAGTAGGTTTACCTCTGCGGCAGAGAAATAAATACCGTGCCATCCTGTGATCTTCACGTCCTTATCCGGAGTAGCATCCGGTGCGTCTGGATAGGTAAAGTCATATACTCCGCGAACGATCTCCTGATTACGGTAAGTAAGCGGTGTGTATTTCTTATCTGCTCCGGCGCTTGTTTTAAGTGTGAAAAGCGTACCCGACGGGTTGAAGATCCATTTGTACTCCTCTTTGTCTGACGCGTTCAGCTCAAGTGGCGCTCCGTAGTAGCGAACCCAAGGTTCACCCGGTGCTTTCCATCCTTTGAATTCCGCTACACCTTTATCATTGGTTTCCACAATCGCTTTTTCTGCGATGTAGGGAGGAAGTTCTTTCTTCTGATCAAGGAAGGCCTGAACCACCGCACCGTTGAAATCATTCTTGGTGAAGACGCTCAACAAACGGGTATCCTTGTTTTCTTTCATGAAGTTGATCAACAGGTCTGAACCGATGTCCATCGAAGAGGCAACGTCGTTGTTCCAGTGGTTGTCATATTTACCTTTGTTGAAGATCAGGTCGTCGCCCTCTTCCAACACGCCCGCTTCGGAAGCGGCTACTTCATTTACGATAGAGATGGCGCGGGTACGGTCAACGTTGATCAGGCGCGCAGCCACTTTCAGTTTCATCGAGTTGGCCAGTTTCGCCCATTTCGTCACATCGTCGTTGTAGATGAAATCCTGTTTCATCAATACATTGGTGATTTTATGGGTAGTCAGGTAGTCGATGGTTTCGTTAAGCTCTTTCAACCACACATCGAACAACTCCTCTTGTGTATCGTATTTCGGTGTATACAACGGCGGGTTTGTGTAACGAGCCATTTCCGCTTCCGTATACTGGCGGTAACCGAATACGTCAGAGTCATTCATTCCGATCATCACCAAAAGCGGGTTCAGCAGGTACTGAACGTATTCGTATTTTTCTTTTTCGCTACCTTCGAGTTTGCTGATCTGGAAACGGATTTCGTTCGCCATACGAAGCAAGTCGTAAACATGCGATCCTGTACTTCCCTGTTCTGTGATCAGGTTGAAACGGTCGATGTTACCTCCTCTGGAAACCGTAGCCTGATTCCACACACCCAGACGGGCGAAATCGTAGTACCATGCCGCATAATCCATCGGTTCAACTTCAGTCAGTGCTTCAGTGAACAGAAAACGGATATTCGGTTTTGTAATATCGGACGGATTGGAATTTATATCTGCAAATTGATCTTGACAGCCGGTCAGTGCAACCGCGCCCAGTAGGGATGCTGCCACTAAAGATTTATAGTTCATTAGTATATTCTATTTATTAATACAGAAGCTTCCCCGCTTCCTTGTGGTTCGGCGGGGAACTTCCGGAATATGATATTTGAAATCAATTGATTAATTAGAATTCAGCGTTGATCGTGAACATGTAGTTAGCGATGTAAGGCTCATATCCACGAATACGGAACTCAGAAGAGACGTTACCACGAACACTTTCCGGGTGTACGTTATTCGGCAATGAGTTATACAGGTAACCAAGATTACGAGCCGATGCACTCAGGTTGATGCCTCTTGCACCCACTTTGTTCGCCCAATTTGCAGGCAAACGGTAAGTCAGGGTGATGTCGCGAAGCGCGATATAGCTAAGTTCGTGAACCCAATCTTCTGTAATCACCCCCAATCCCCAGTCGTTGTTATATACGTGGTGTGTGCTGGCGTGTGTCGGTTCGATGATTTTTTTGTCGATCGCTTCCTGATGGCTCATGCCGCTGATATCGTGTGTTTTTCCGTCGATACCGGTTACTTTCGTACCTGCCGCGAATACACCGTTCAATACCACACCGTCATTGTACGTCATTCCGTTCATACCGCCTGCGAATTGGCTGGTCCAAGTCAGACCACCGTTTTCCGTATCACGGTAACGAAGTGAAGATTCTGTCCAACCGCTTCCTGAACCGTAACGGTTACTGTACATCGCAACCAAACCGCCGAAGCGCATATCCAATCCGACGTGAAGGCTTACGTTCTTCCATCTGATGTTTGTTCCGACAGAACCAAGGAAGTCCGGCGTCATGCTGCCCAATTCCTCCACTTTGCCGCTTCTTTTGTAATAAGCCGCTTTGTTGCTGTCGCTGTAGTTCAGAATGTAACGACCCTCTTCGTCGCGAGCCGGAAGGATGTCACTCATCAACATACCGTAAGTACCCGCCCTGTTTTGCCACTGAGCCGATACGGTAGTCGTAAGCGTTTACCTGACCTGAAAGCTCGATGTATTCAGCTGCATCCGGGTGAAGGGATACGATTTTGCTGACGTTCTTGGTCCATGTGAAGTCCAAAGCCCATTCCCAGTCTTTGTTTTGGTAAGGGATTGTATTCAATGCGATCTCAACCCCCTGGTTCTGGATGTTACCGGCATTGATCAACTGTGTGTCGATACCCGAAACCCAAGGCACGGAGATTTCCATGATCTGATTTTTCGTATTCTCTTTGTAGAATGTAGCGTCCAAGTTCAAACGGTTCTTGAATGTACGGAAGTCGATACCCACCTCCCATGCATTTTTACGTTCCGGTTTCAGGTTGGAGCTTTTCATCGTTTTACCCAATGAGTTGGTGAAGATGTTTTCGCCGTTCGGTAATTCGATGATTTTGAATCCGTATGCCTGGTTCACATAGAAAGGATCGGTATCGCTACCTACCTGAGCCCATGATCCGCGCACTTTGGCCAAAGATACCCATGTTGGCATCGCAAATGTTTCATTGATCAACCAAGATCCCGATACTGAAGGATAGAAGTAAGAGTAGTTTCCGAATCCATTTGAATAAACCAACGAAGAAGACCAGTCGTTACGTCCCGTTACATCAAGGAACAACTGATTTTTCCAGCCGGCGTTGATCGCGAAGATTGCTGAAAGCATGCGTTTGCTTCCGGCGATGCTTGCTTCCGATTTTTTCGGATTCTTCGAGTTGTCAACGAACCACTGTCCCGGAACTACCATCCCTTCGGATGTTTCAACTTTGTAGTTGTTTTGTCTGGTCGTGTAGTATTCGAAACGAGCAAAACCACCTAGCGAGAAGTCTTTCAACTGTTTGTTTACAGAGAAAGTACCTCCGAATGTAGTTTGTTCTTTTGTATTCTGCCATACGCCGTAGTAGCCGCCTTCGTTTGCGTAGCCGGAACCAAGCTCTTTGTTATCGCCGCGATTGTAGTAGTAGTTCATGTTGGCGTCAGCCTTGAACTTCAACCAATCGAGGATGTCAACCGTTACATCCAAAGTTGGACGAACTACGGTTTCTTTCTGAGTATATTCATAGTTGTCGATCGCAAACCAGTAGCTTTTTCCCGGTACGTTTCCGTAAACATCGCCATAGGTGGTTGAGGCAAGTCCGCCGTGGTCGCCCAAGTAGCGGTTACGGTAATATTTTGCGTCGTAAAGCGGATTGTAGGTACCGGTAACGAATTTCTCACCGAGGTTGCGGGCTGCATTCTTAGGTGTAGAGTTCGCGAAGTTTACCGATGCGTTCACCTCGATACGGTCGTTCAATTTATGAGATGCCTTTACCAGGAACGAATATCGGTCAAATGTGTTATTCGGTGTAGCTGATGTAGCGTGTTTGTATGAGATAGAGGAGTAGAAAGAGGTTTTGTCATTTCCACCGCGTACCGCAACGTTTGTATTCGAGTTGAATCCCGTTTGGTACATGTCTAGCATGTTGTCTTTCAGGGGACTGTATGCGATCATTTTGCCGTCATAACCTTCGATCATGCTGCCGTCATAGCGCGGACCGAAACCACGACCGCTTGCGCCGATCAATGTGTTTTGACCTGCTGCGTTCACTTGGAACTGGAATGGATTCCATCTGTTTCCATCGCCGTCGGCATCCGAGCTTCCGGTGAATGTTCCCGGACCATATTTTGTCTGGATATCAGCTGTTTTGAATGCGTGATCCCATCCGAAAGTCTGAGAAACGGTTACGCCGATACCTTTGTGGCCTTTACCGCTTTTCGTAGTGATTACGATAGCACCGTTCAAACCACGCGAACCGTAAAGCGCACTGGCTGCTGCACCTTTCAATACAGAAACGGTAGCAAAGTCGTCAGGGTTCAAGTTCTTTAATTCATTACCGTAGTCGGTAGCATTTTCGCCCCAGTTCAAGTCTTTATTACCGGATACGTTGTTATCAAGGATTACCCCGTCGATTACGTAGATTGGCTGGTTATTTCCGTTTAGGGTAGAAGCCCCGCGAATTTGGATTTTTGTTGCACCGAACAAACCACCGTCAGACTGAGCGATTTCCACACCGGCCACTTTCCCTTGAAGGGCAGCTACCGGGCTAACCGTATTGGCTGCAGCAAGTTCATCTCCTTTCACTTCGGTTACGGCGTAACCCAAAGCTTTTTCAGAACGTTTTAGTCCCAATGCGGTCACAACAACCTCATCAAGTTTCTTAACATCCTCTTCGAGTGTGATGTTAAGGGTAGCCTGGCCATCGTATTTGATTTCCTTAGACACATACCCTACATAAGAGATCACAAGCGTAGCACCTTTCGGAACATCTAATGAAAATTTCCCGTCAAAATCGGTAATAGTACCGTTTGTCGTTCCTTTTTCTACCACTGAAGCCCCGATTACAGCACCCATCGTATCGGAAATTGTTCCGCTTACTTTCGAGCTCTGCTGAACAGCGGCAACGATTGCACTGTGTTCGCTTTCTGAGGAAGCCAAAGCTTGCGAAGCAGGTGCAAGAACGCTGGCAGCCATCAGAAGACTGACTGATTTGTTTAATTTAGACATAGTTGATTTAGATTATTTTGTTCTGACAGGGCTTACTTCTCCTTTCTCCTCAGCAGGTTCGGGAGTTGCATTTATCATGACGGAATTAGTATGTTTTTCATAGTTCCTTCAATTTAAGTGACGGATAAATTTGATTGAGAGTTTAAATATCCTCTTGAATAAATAGACTTTGATTCCACTATTCAAATATTCTATTTAATTACATTGGTTTTAATTAAAAATGCAACGAATCCAGTTACCGGCACTCTATATGATAAAAATAAGCCTGAATGATTAATAATTCGATAACAAAAAGCACTCTTTTAGTCTGTATTAATAAAAATATTATAAATAAAGATTACTAAGAGGGCAGCAAATATATAATTAAGTATTGAATAATAAAAAAATAGCAATAAATTATTGAACAAAATAATTAAAATAACTATACAGGGCGTTTTGTTTACAAATATTTGATAAATATCAGTCAGATAATGTGAAATATTAAATAATAAAAAGAGGTGGATCGTATTGGGGAAAGAATCGGAAGTTGTAGAGCGTGAATAGGTTGAAGGGCTGGAAAACAAAAAAAGGGGAGAAAACAAAATCGTTTTCTCCCCTTTCATAAATAATAGGTATAGATTAATTATCCATTGGATCATCAGAAATGTCTGCCGGTTTTTCGCCCTGTGTAGGCCAGCCCGGATTCTGATAGAAGTTTGAGTTTTCTGCATCTCCTGTCGGTGAAGCCAACGTGATGTGGCGGATCGGCACCGGCGAAAGGTATTTAGCCTGTCTCCATCTGTATCCGTTATACATGGTGTTGTTTTCTTTCACGATCTGATAAGGACGGATGTATTTGCTCACTTTGCTGCTTGATACGTTTGGCGTACCTGCTTGGCCGGTCTGGATCAAACGGGTTTCGTTTGTCATGTTTCCGTCGGCATCTTTTTTCATGTAACGTTCATACGCTTCATCCCATAGGTTGAATCCTTCGATAACGTAGTCACGAACTTGATTCAGGGCTGCCCAACGGTACAAGTCGTCCATACGCATGCCTTCGCCGATAAATTCGCTTCGGCGTTCGCGGCGGATGTTATATAATGTAGCGTCAACCGTTTTTCCTGCCGAATAAACACCCCAGTCGCCTTTCGCTTCGATTGAAAGATCGGTAGCGGCGATGGTTTTGTCGATTGTGTTTTCTTCGATACCGGCACGTGTGCGGATCGCTTCCCAATAGTTGCGGGCATCGCCGTCTAATGAATTTGTAAGCATGTAAGAAGCTTCCACATAATTCATATACGCTTCTGCGGCGCGGAAAACGATACAACCGTTTGTTTCAAGAAGGGTACTTTCAGGATACATCGATTTGTTGTAAGAATAGCATTTACGAACATTGAATCCGGTTACCATACGGTTTTCCGTTTTCTCCAGAATGTATGGATAACAGTACAAACCGCCCCAAGTGCTTTCCGTGTCGTCGATGTTGTAACGGTCACTCTCTCCGCAAACGAATAGCTGCAGACGTGGGTCGCGGTCGGTTTTCTGTAGATCGATGGAAACGTCGCCTTTGTATCCGCTGTTGTTAGCGTAGATCGGCAAGCCGTTTTTCATCAGGTAAGAGTCAACGTATCCTTTGGTAAGGCCTACGTCCGCACCGTTACGAACATACAAACTTACCCCGTGCGTAACGTTGAATTCTGTATTATATGCTCTCCAGAACAAAACCTCATCGATTTTACCCATGTCCTGCGTCGTGAACATTTCATAATAGTCGTTCCAACCAGAATATTCTGTTCCGGCAGGGTTTGTCAAACCAACTCCCTGCTGCGTAAGCGGAGTAGCATCTGCCACCACTTTGGCAGCCTTCATCGCTTCTCTCAGGAAGAAGTCCGCTTCCGCTTCGATTGATCCTGCAGGGAATTGATATCCCGGATGAAGTTTCGCACCCGGCCATCCTTTGCCGTTCGGTACACGATTCGTTCCTTTATGGTATGTCAGCCAACTTCCTTCGTAAAGTGCCACGCGTGATTTAATCAATTGGGCTACGTAAGAAGACAAACGGTTTTTGTTTTTCAGAACCGCTCCGTCAGCACTCATGAATTCAATCGCTTTATCAAGGTCCGAAAGGATAAAACGAGCCACTTCGTTTCGCGGTTGACGTTTAGACGCTTCCACCAACACTTCCGCTTCGTCCGGAAGGGTTGTGGTTAGGATCGGGAAGTCACCGTAAGATTTTAGCATTCCGAAATATCTCCAAGCACGCAGGAAGTACATTTCGCCGATGTAATGGCGGATGTTGGCTTCATTTCCGGTGATTTCACCGTTTTCATAACGTGGAAGCACACGCTCCATGAAGAAGTTGATGTTGCGGATCGGGCCGAAATCAATGCTTCCGTTGGGGCTCGTAGTCCAACGATCCGGCTCCCAATAAGAGGTGGACGCTGAAGAAGAGGCCATGTTGTCTGTGTGTCTGTCGTTACCAAGTATCCCTACGCTAAAGCCGCTGTGTGTGCTGAAGCTGTAAGCAGAAAGAGAATAGGTAGCCAGGTCGGCTTCGGTACGAAGGTACTGCTCCGGCGTAATCTGATCCAGAGGTTCTCTGGTCAGGAAATCTTCGCAAGAGGTGAAGCTCATCGCCCCAAGCATCAGAAATGAATATGCTAGTTTTTTATTTAAAAAGTTCATTTGGGTATTTATTAAAGTTGGCGAATGTTACTTCGTTTACCCTCCGACAGGGAGGGTAAACGAAAGGTACACGATGTATCCTTTAGAAGCTTAGGCTTAAACCGAATGATAGTGTTTTCTGAAGTGGGTAAAGTTTACCTGCACCCCATGAACCACCTAATGTTTCCGGGTCGAAGATTCCTGTGATGTCAGAGATTGTCAACAAGTTGTCGCCTGATACATATACACGTAGGTTGTCTACTTTAACCTTGTTCATCCATGATCTCGGGAAAGTGTATCCCAACTGGATGTTTTTCATACGGATGTAAGCTGCATTTTGCAGGTATCCCGACTGACGGTATTGGTTTTTGTCTGTGCTGAAGTCGATACGTGGATAGTATGCGTCTGTGTTCGCACCCAATTCATCGCCTTCAGGTCTCCAGAAATCCCAGTGGTTGGTGAATCCGGCAGATTGCCATTGACCTCCGTTGATACCCCAGAAATAAGCACCGTTCAACCAGTAGTCGCGTTTCGCAACACCTTGGAAGAATACGCTGAAGTCGAAACCTTTCCAAGCCGCATCCAGTGTGATACCGAATTTGTAACGCGGCGTGTTGTTACCGATGATTGTGTAGTCACCCGAATCGCCAAGTTTAGCGTTCCCCTGGTTTACTACGCCGTCGCCGTTCAAATCGGCATACATGATATCTCCGGCCTGCCAGTTGTTACCCCATGACGGTCTGTTGTTGATCAAGTGATTATCCATCTGTTCCTGATCCTGAGCGATCCCTACGGTTGTATAACCCCAGATGTCACCCAACATGCGACCCTTGTAATATTGGTCGATGTTCCAGTTGTCGTTCGGATAGCGCGTGATTCGCTGCTGGTCATCCGATACCACTACTTTAACGCCGTAGTTGAAGTCCGCCACCTGATCTCTCCAGTTCAATTCAAGTTCCCAACCGAACGACTCCATGTCGCAGTTGTTGATCTTCGGAACGCTTGTACCAAGGATAGAAGGCAATTCCGGAGCAGGTCCGATCATATCCAGCGTGGTACGTTTGAAATAGTCGAACGACCCGGTGAAGCGGTTGTTGAAAGCACCGAAATCGGCACCCACGTTCCACTGGCGTACGGTTTCCCAAGTCATCAAAGAGCTTACCAATCCCGGAGCACTCGCCGAGTTCGGTTTTTTGCCGTCCAACAGCCAAGAGTTGTTCGCGTTACCGATGCTCATCGACTGGAAGAACGGATACCATGCATCGGTATTCATATTTCCAAGTTCACCCCATGATCCACGCACTTTCAATGTGTTTACCTTCTCTGCAAAGGCTCCCAGGTATTCATTGTAGAATGCTTCGCGGCTGATATTCCAACCGGCAGAGAACGATGGGAAGAATCCCCAACGTTTGTCGCCGACGAAACGAGAAACCCCGTCATAACGGCCATTCACCTCCAAGAGGTATTTTTCCTGGTAGTTGTAGTTCAAACGACCGAAGAATCCGGCTGAAGCCCAGTGTGCATAGCCACCCGAAGCCTTCATGTTCGTTGTACCCGTATTCAGCGTCGGAACGTTCGGAGTTGTCAAACCGTCGATTGTTCCCGATACGCCGCGTGTTTTCATCAATTCCGAGTTGAATCCGACCATTCCTTTCAGGTAATGACCGTTTTTGAAATCTTTGAAATAATCGGTATATACGTTTGTTGTGATGTAGTTTTGCTTGTTGCCATTCGAGCTTACGCGAGAGAATCCCGGAGCATAATCGCCATTCCAGTTCATCCCTACCGGATTACCTTCCGTATCGTGGTAGTAAACCGGAAGTACTTCCCACTGGTTGAACCAAGTTTCGGTACGCAGGTTACCTTCCGCATAGATTTTCCAGTTTTTAATCGGCTCAACTACCAACTGAACCTGGTTGTACGTCCAATCACGCTCCTCTTTGTCGCGACCACCGTCACGCAACTGATTGATTTCCGAGCCCTCAGTGTAGTATCCGTTCGGATCGGTTACGGCACAGGTCGGCCAGCGACGAGCGATGTTGTGGAAGAACAATCCGGTTAGGTAAGACGGACGGTCATAGATCTGACGGATCCATTTTGAATTGTAATTCAGGGTAACGTAATCGTTTAGTTTGGCATTGATCTTACCTGAAAGGTTGTAACGGTTCAGGTTATCACCTCCGTGTCTAAGCAAACCTTCCACGTCGAGCAAACTTCCCGATACCGAGTAAGTCACTTTTTCGTTACCGCCGCTTACGCTGATGTTGTGCTCCATAGAGGGAGCCCAGCTCTGATATTGTTCAGAGAACCAGTCTGTATTGGCGTGTGAGCCCACATACTGTTCCCATTGTGTTCCATTTGGTTTAGGAAGTGTACCCGAGTCCAAGCCCATTTCGCGCTCTTCGTCGCTCCACGAGTTGTTCTGGAATTTCACGATGCGTTCCATTACCTCGTCGCTGAATACGGCACCCATACCTGCATTTTTCGCAGCTTTGTTGTAGAATTGAGCGAACTGGTAAGAATCCATCATTTCCGGAACCGCTACAGCCGATGAATAGCGGAAACTGTTCGAGTAGTTTACCTTTGTTTTTCCGGCCTTACCGCTTTTGGTAGTGATCAGGATCACCCCGAACGAAGCGCGTGCTCCGTAGATAGCGGCTGAGGCAGCATCTTTCAATACCGAAATCGATTCAATGTCTTGTGGTGCAAGCGAGTTCATGTTACCCTCGATTCCGTCGATCAATACCAGCGGAGAAGAGTTCGAACCGTCGCCGATCGTACCGGCACCACGGATATTTACATTCAAAGAGTTGTTCAACATCCCCCCGTTGTCATTCACCGAGAAGTTTAGACCGGGAACCACACCCTGAAGCGCCTGTGATACGTTGTTAACGGGACGAGCTTCAAGTGTTTCTGCATTTACCAGACCAACCGCACCGGTTACGTTTACTTTTTTCTGAGTACCGTAACCCACTACTACCACCTCATCCAGTTTCTGAGTGTCCTCTTCAATTGTGAATTTCAGAGAATTCTGTCCGGTGTACGTAATTTCTTTGGTGATGTAACCGATAAATGATACCTGAATGATATCGCCTTTTTTTACTCCGTTCAATACAAACCCACCATCCATGTCTGTAATGGTACCGTTTGTTGTGCCTTTCACGATAACGCTGGCTCCTGTAGCAGGACCGAATGCATCCTCCACAATACCTTTCACCTGTCCGGTTTGTTGGGTGGAATGAAGATAAGTCAATGTGCTTGATTCCGAAGCCAGGGCAGCCGGTGCATTAAAAGTGCACGTAGCTCCCATTAATAGAATCATGCCGACTGTTTGTTTTCTCTTTAGCATGTTAATTGTATTGGTATGTAAAATAGATTAATAAGCAGATAATGATGTGTTTAAGTACGTTGATCTTGTTTGTATTCGTAATTAATAAATGATTGTGTAAAAATGTTTTTCTTTAAATTGTGTCACGGTTAAAAAATAAATAATTTGTTGTGTTTTCAATAATATTATTTATTCATGGCTCAAATGTAATAAAATAAAAATAATATAAAAGGTATGTAAGTGAAATAAAATCTTAACAATAATAAGAGGCTTAAACTAATTTATTGGCAGTTATATGTTAAATAATTTAGCTATTGTGTGAATATGTTCATAATGGATTATAAAAAAAAGCATTCTGTTTCCCAGAATGCTTTTTTTGTAACAATCAATTAAATTTAAATTTAATGTAAGAATGCTTATTTGCAGGTGCAATTTTATTCAATTCAGTCTGAAAAGAACCGATCCTTATTTCAGAATCTGCATTAATTCTTTCATTCCTTCGGAAGCTCCTTTTTTAATCTGTACGAAATTATTTCGGAAAGGGAAATTCACGTCGTTCGGGTCGATCAGGTAGATCGGAATTCCGGTGCGAGCATAGCGAACCAGTCCGGCGGCGGGGTACACATTCAGCGACGTACCTATAATAATAAGGATATCCGCGTGCGAAACGATCTCTGCGGCTGTTTCAATCATCGGAAC
The DNA here is from genome assembly GCA_036655355.1 of Bacteroidales bacterium. Classification (GTDB taxonomy): domain Bacteria; phylum Bacteroidota; class Bacteroidia; order Bacteroidales; family JAUNSR01; genus JAUNSR01. Next base: position 56,616 of record JAVVQG010000005.1, on the reverse strand, counting down.
GCCTTCGCCAAAGAAGACGATGTGGGGACGCAGTTGCGATCCCAACTCACAGGTGTCTCCAATCTTTGTATCGGGGTTTGACGGATCCACCGGATAGATCCGGTTCTCATCGACCGAAGATCTCACCTTGCACAATTCGCCATGCAGGTGTACCACACGGGTTGATCCCGCCACCTCGTGCAGGTTGTCGACATTCTGAGTAATCACCGTAACGTTGTAATTCTTTTCCAGTTCACGAATCAGCAAATGCCCTTCATTGGGTTTTGCCTCATAGAGTTGCCTTCTTCTGGCGTTGTAGAAATCGAGCACCAGTTTCGGGTTGCGTTGCCATGCCTCGGGGGTACAGACATCTTCAATCCGGTACTTTTCCCAGAGTCCCCCGGCATCCCTGAAAGTAGACAAGCCGCTTTCGGCGCTCATGCCGGCACCCGTGAGTATCACTAAATTAGGTTTCATATATATTGGTATTGATAAATATTTGCGACGGGAATCCGATTCTCTCAAAATTAATTAAATTTGTCGATATCAATCGGAGTCTCCATCCGGAAAAACTGTTAGCTTTGCAATTCGGAGGAATACTCTTCCATAAGAACGTTACATTAAAACAAAAAAGACGCTATTTTTGTTATGTAACATAATAACCCAAAATCAACAATAGAATGGACAAAGTGAGTTATGCTCTCGGACTGAGCATGGGAAGCAATTTCCTAGGGACAGGAATCAAGAATTTGAATGTGGAAGAGTTCGCGAAAGGCGTCAAAGCAATCTATGACGGTACCAAACCGGAGATGACGATGGAAGAAGCGAAAACAGTAGTGAATGATTATTTCCAGAAGCTTCAGGAAGATATGTTGGACAACAACAAAAAAGCAGGTATCGCTTATCTTGAAGAGTATGCACAGCAGCCGGACGTAATCGTTATGCCTAGCGGATTGGAATATAAAGTGTTGAAACAGGGTGAAGGCGCTCTACCGGGACCAACCGATAAAGTAAGAGTTCACTATACGGGTAAAACGATCGACGGAAAAGTATTCGACAGTTCAGAAGAGAGAGGTGTTCCTGCTGAATTCGGCGTAAACCAGGTGATTCCGGGTTGGGTTGAGGCGTTGCAGCTGATGCCTGTGGGTTCACGTTGGCAGTTGGTGATCCCTTCTGATCTTGCGTATGGCGAGCACGGAGCGGGAGATGCGATTGCACCGAACAGCACATTGATCTTCGATGTTGAACTTCTTGCGATTCTTTAATTAACCAATAAATATATCACATTTTACAGATGAAAAAAATCACAGTTTTACCTTTGCTTGCAGCTGGTGCGCTTGCATTGACCCTATCTTCTTGCGGAGGCGGCAAACAGACTGCTTCTCTTAAAACAGACATCGACAGCGTAAGCTACGCAATCGGCGTAAACACAGGTTTGAGCTACAAACAGAACCTAGAAAGCTTCCCGGGCGGAAAAGCGAACGTTGACGATATGATCGCCGGTTTTGCAAATGCATTGAAAGGCGATACTACTTTGACTCAGGAGCAGGCTATCAATATTATCCAGAACTATTTCCAGGGTGCTGAGAAAAAAGAAGCAGACAAAAACCTTGCGGAAGGACAGAAGTTCTTGGATGAGAATAAATCAAAAGACGGTATCGTAACTACAGCGAGCGGTTTGCAGTACAAAGTTGACTCTTTGGGTACAGGTGCTACTCCTACAGCTTCAGACGTAGTGAAAGTTCACTACACAGGTAAGTTATTGGACGGAACTGTATTCGACAGCTCGGTAGAACGTGGCGAACCTGCTACATTCGGAGTTGGCCAGGTGATTGCAGGATGGACAGAAGCTCTTCAGTTGATGCCTGTAGGATCTAAATATACATTGTATATTCCTGCCGATCTTGCTTATGGCGATCGTCAGGCCGGACCAAAAATCAAACCAAATTCAACACTTGTATTCGAAGTTGAATTGTTGGGTATTGAAAAACAAGCAGATGCTAAAAAATAATCTGTAAGTAACAGAAACATCAAAAGACGTGGGGGATTTTCCTTCACGTCTTTTATTTTATAGCTGTAAGTCTAATTTTGCGGCTATTTCCTGTCAAAAGGGTAAGTTTTTTATCCAAAAATGAATTTTTGTGAGCAAATTTCTTTTTTAGATAAAAACAATTTGTACTTTTATTCAGAAATACTACAAATTTGATTCCCAATGGAAAAAATCGATAATCTTGACAGACAAATCCTCGATATCATCACACGCAATGCCCGCATCCCATCAAAAGACGTGGCCATCGAATGTGGCGTTTCCCGCGCGGCGATTCACCAGCGTATCCAACGCCTGATCGATCTCAATGTGATTGTAGGCTCAGGTTATAATGTTAACCCGAAAATCTTAGGCTTCCAAACGTGTACTTATATCGGAGTAAAACTTGAAAAAGGCTCCATGTATAAAGATGTGGTACCGGAACTTGAAAAAATACCGGAAGTGGTTGAATGCCATTTTACAACCGGTCCTTACACAATGTTGTGTAAATTGTATGCACGAGACAATGAACACCTGATGGAGTTGCTGAACAGCAAAATTCAGGAGATTCCCGGAGTTGTGGCTACAGAAACACTCATCTCTTTGGAGCAAAGCCTGAAACGTGAAATTCAGATTTCAAGCATCAACAATAATTCGAAGAAATAACGCTTTCCGAATAAGATAAAAAAAGGAGGTTGTCTAATTCATTCACTGAATTTTAGACAACCTCCTTTTTTATTTCGTACTGACCGCTTCGTGAAGGGATAATACCGATTGTGCAGCGATCTTATCTTTCTCTAACTGCCTTTGAAGTTCACCGAGCGATTCCATTTTCCGCTCTTCGCGTAGAAACTCGATGAAGCGGATGTTGACGGTTTTTCCGTACAAATCGCCATCGAAACCGAACAGATGCGCTTCAATGCTGATATTTCCGCTGTCGTGTACCGTGGGGCGTATTCCGATATTCAGCATTCCCGGTCGAGCGATGCCGTCGATCTCCACATAAACAGCATACACGCCTTGTTTGGGAATCAGTTTATCCGGTTCGCAGGGACGGATGTTCGCTGTTGGAAAACCGATCTTCCGTCCGATGCGGAATCCCTCCTCCACGACGCCCTCCAGGTTATAGGAACGTCCCAGCAATTCGTTCGCCGTGCTGAGATGACCGCTGAGCAATTTTCTGCGTACCTCTGAAGAACTTACGTGCAAGCCGTCGGGAGCATATCCCGTTTCGCGCAACACCTGCATTCCGCAAGCCTTTCCATAGCGACAGTAATCTTCAAATCCCTCTTCGCGATTTTTCCCGAAACGGTGGTCATAACCCGTAATCAATGTTTTCGTATGGAGTTGTTCGGATAGAATTTCCTGAATGAAACGACTCGCTGAAAGGTCGCGTATCTGCGGCGTAAAATCAAGTACGATGCAATAATCCACACCCGTCTGTTCCAGCAGCGTCATCTTCTCGTCGAAAGAGCTAAGCAGCTCGGGCGAGAAAGAGGGGTCGATCAGTTTGCGGGGATGATTGCGGAAGGTGATGACGGCAGATGAGAGCCCTTCTCTTTTCGCCTCCGCGATTAACTCGCCGATCAGAAAACGATGTCCCCGGTGTACGCCGTCAAAAAAACCGATGCTGGCTACCAGTGGTGGAATATCAGTAGAGAAAGGGGGGGTAAGTATCTGCATTACGGAAAAAATCACATATTAAATATTGAACTGAAATCGCTGTTTTGAGGAGCCAGATAGGTTTCGAATCCGAAGGTTATCGCCACATCGAGGTTCTCCTGCGAATCGTCGATGAACAGCGTCTCTTCGGGATTGATACCCGAACCGGCAATCACCGCTTCGAATGCTTTGGGATCGGGCTTGATGGCGCCGATCTCGTAAGAAAGAAACAGATCGGTGAAATAATCGGATATGGTTAGCCCCTGACGTGTGAAATAAGTTTCACAGATGTATGGAAACAAAAGGGGATTGGTATTGCTGAGTAACAACAGGCGATATCCTTTTTCTTTCAGTTTCCGCAGCATTTCGAGTTTATAGAGTGGCATATCCACTAAAAACTTGCAAAAGGCAGCTGTAATTTCGGCGTCGGAAGCCTCAGGAATGTGTGTGCGTATTTTTTCAAAAAAAATTTCTGAAGAGATGCTGCCCTCTTCCAATTGAAGAAACTCGCCTTTCTGGCCATAGTCGCCAAGGTATTCGCTGACGTCGTTAAATCCCAGATTCTCATAAGCTTCGATGCATGCATGGCGGTTAAGGTCAACCAATACACCTCCCATGTCGAAGAGTATGTTTTTTATACCATTCATAGGTTTTTCTTGTTGTTTTAGGCTGCAAATATAATCTTTTCATTTCTTAAAGTTTTGATAATTCAGAAAAATGGATTAATATTGCAACGCAAAACGGATCAAACCGTTGCCGGTCCTATAGCTCAGTCGGTTAGAGCACCTGACTCATAATCAGGGAGTCCCTGGTTCAAGCCCAGGTGGGACCACGCTTCTAGTGAGGCACTTACGAATTTATTCGTAGGTGCCTTTCTTATTTTTGGCCATATCGTGACTGAATGAATGATGAAGGTGGCTTTTTGCGACTTGGATTTGATTGCATTCATTTGAATAATATGAATGTCCGTTGACCAAGTGGTTTATTAGTAGTATCTCAGTTGTTTAAGTAGATAAATTCAATTATTTTTGTATAGCCTCAAACAATATGCTTAATAAACCCAAGAGGTCTCTTGTCGTTTTAAAACCTTGAGAGAGATCTAGAGATAAATAACTCATTAACTTTAAAAAGCTTGTAAACTTTATATTTACAAGCTTTTTTCAAGTTAATATATTGGTTATTAGTGTGTTGTGGGTTATTCTGATACTGCTTGTAAGGATTTCATTTACAAGCTTGTAAATGAAATTCATAATATAAATTCAAGCATTTTATGCCACTACCAATCAATATAGAAGACTTATTAGAGAAAAATAAAGTAGAATCTAATAGGATTGAATTTAAAGAGGGATGGAATCCGGATTCCATTTATCATTCAATTTGTGCTTTTGCAAATGATTTTGATAATATAGGGGGAGGGTATATTTTAATTGGTGTCCAAGAAGAGAATGGAATAGCTAAACGGCCGGTGAAGGGACTTCCTTCGGAACAATTAGATAGAATACAAAAAGAAATAATCAATTATAATAATTCAATTAATCCGTATTATACCCCCAAAATATCTGTTGAAGAAATTGATGATACTCAAATTTTGGTATTGTGGATTACCTCAGGAGTAAGTAGACCCTACCAAGTTCCTGAAAATATTACAGCAAGAAACAAAGTATATAAACCCTATATCCGTTATGGTACAAGTTCTATTGTAGCAAGAGGTGAGCAATTGCAAGAATTGCAAGATATGGCGAATCAGACCCCATTTGATGATCGTCCTAACCAGAGGGCAAAACTTGATGATATCTCTTCTATATTAGTACGCGACCACTTAGTAAAGGTTAAAAGCAAATTGGCGAGTCTTGTTAATACCTTGTCGTTAGAGCAAATTTTGGAGCGAATGGATTTGATGACAGGGGCTCCCGAAAGGCGGTATGTCAAGAATTTAGCATTAATGATGTTTTGTGAAGATCCTAGTCGTTTTTTTCCATATACTCAGGTTGATATTGTTATTTTTCCTGATGGTAAAATTAAAAATCCGGATAATTTTATAGAAGTACCTCCTATTAAAGGAGCTGTGCCATCTATGATTGCTGCAACTTTAAGTTACTTGCGAACGAATATTATTCAGAAGAAAGTCCATAAGCAGAAAGATAAAGAAGAGTCTGTTACACTATACAATTATCCGTATCAGTCATTGGAGGAGGCTGTAGTTAATGCGCTATATCATAGGGATTATACTCAGCAAGAACCTGTAGAAATCGTAATAGAACCAGATAAAATTTCGGTGTTAAGTTATTCGGGGCCGGATCGCTCAATCAGTAAAGTTGCTATAGAAAAGGCTGAGAATCTTCGCTGTCGTCGTTACCGTAATCGTCGTTTAGGAGATTTCTTAAAGGAACTGGATTTGACGGAGGGACGCAGTACCGGGATTCCGACTATTCAAAAGGAATTGCGAGAAAATGGTTCTGCACCGGCAATATTGGATACGGATGATGATCGAACTTATTTCTTAATAGATATACCTTGTCATGGAAGTTTTTTACCTTTCAATCCGGAACAATTTGCATTCAATGATAAATTGCAGATCGTTATAAAAAGTATTCTTTTGAATTTGAAAACCGGAGAAAAAAGTCGTTCAGAAATTTTATCACTTATAGAAGTTCCGGATAATAGTTATTATAAAAGAATTTACATTACGCCATTAATTGAGAATAACTTGGTACAACCCACTCAAGAAAAGACTTCTCCAAATCAAACTTATAGACTTACACAGCACGGAATAGAGTTCCTGGAGTTTTATAATGACTGACTCATAATCAGGGAGTCCCTGGTTCAAGCCCAGGTGGGACCACGCTTCTAGTGAGGCACTTACGAATTTATTCGTAGGTGCCTTTCTTATTTTTTACACCCAATAGGTACCCCAAAGGAGATCCTCACCAGTTGTCACAAACCGAGATGCAAAAACCGGGAAGAAGTGGTTGGAAATGCTCGGCTGCAATTAACATTTGATTTTAGGTTAAATTAATTGGCCAAAAAGCCCAAATTTCATCCCGAAAACCTCATTTTATGCCTGAAACACACGAAAAAACGCGGAATTGGGCGAAAAATACTCCGAATCCTACCCAATGCTAACGCGATCCTATATAAAGTTGTTCTAACCGCGGATGAACTCTCGTTTCACGGCGGACGAAGGCTCGTTTCACGGCGGATGAAGGCTCGTTTCACCGCGGTGAAATCCTTAAAGTATAGGGGCACTTTTAAGTTTTATAGGAGCAAAAAATAGATTTGACGGCATCCGGTAGTTGGTAACCGGGGGTAGATACGTCTTGCTTGACGTAGACATTTATAAGCAGGGGCTTATAAGTTCATAAACGGGTCATTTTAGGTGCGTTCCGGACCCTCTTTTGCATTTATTCGCAGCATAATGTTAACGTTTGCGGCTTTTTAAATTTTGTTTTTTTGCACTCGTTGTGTTAATATTCGTGTCAAAATTGAAGCTAATGTGTGAATTGAAATAACAATGATCTGAATTTACCCTTCGTTAGAATGTGTTTCTCTCTTTGATTGTGTTTTAGGTTGTATATTTTTGTAAATATATGAAAAATAATCCATAAAAACTATTCTTCCTCTTACAAATGCTGCCGCGGAATGCTTTAATGCAAAATTAAAAGCTTTTCGTCCCAATCTTCGTGGCATTACGACTCTATCTTTTTTCTTGTACAACGTGGTTCCTATTTATGCCAGAGGAGAGGTTGGGTGAGATCAACTTAAAAATCAGGTTCTATATTGAATATTATTTTGTATCTTACTGGTATCAAGTAGAATGACCGTGAGGTTGTTTAAGAAACAGGGATCTCAAATTGTTAACCTTAAATAGAAAAACAATGGTAGTACTTGGTATAGATCTGGGTGGGACCAAAATCATCGGAGCCGTTTTTGACGAAGAAGGAACGATACGGAGTAAAGAGATGTACCTGCTGGAAAACCGCGAAGGGAAAGAGGTGGGTGAACTGGTACTCCGGCTGATTGATGAATTGATCGGAATCTCCGGCTTTTCCCGATCCCGAATTGAGGCTATTGGCATTTGCGTGCCCGGCATTGCGGACAGTAAAACGGGATTGGTATGGGCTCCGAATATCCCGGGATGGGAAAATTACCCGTTGCAAAAAGAGATTGAAGAACACTTCTCCTACCCGGTCCGGGTCAACGTGGCCAGTGACCGCACCTGCTATATTCTGGGTGAGCGCTGGAAAGGTGCCGCACGCGAAGTGTCAAATGCGATGTTTATTGCGGTGGGAACCGGAATCGGCGTGGGACTCCTTATCGACGGCCGTATCGTACACGGTTTCGGCGATGTGGTGGGTGCGGCCGGTTGGCTGGCGCTCGGTTCACCTTATTTTGACGAATACGATCGTTACGGTCAACTTGAAAAATACGCTTCGGGTGACGGGATCGCCTTGCAGACCAGACGTATCCTGAAAGAGGGGATGTTGTTTGTGGGGAGTTCGCTGTATCGTCTGGATATGGAACGGGTCACTTCGCGCGATGTGTTTGAGGCGTACGCACGTGGTGACGATCTGGCCGAATTCGTGATCGGAAAAGCGATTCTGATGTGGTCATTGGCGGCGGCTAATCTGGTGAGTCTGCTCAATCCCGAGAAAATAATCTGGGGAGGAGGCGTATTCGGTCCCGCCGTTCAGTTCATCGACCGCATCTATGCCGAATCATGCCGTTGGGCGCAGTCGGTTGCAATCAGACAGGTTTCTTTCGAAGCGTCCCAATTACCCGGCGGCGAAGCGGGTCTTTACGGCGCGGGTTACCTCGCCCTGCTTTCCATGAAAAACGATTGATGCTTTTCTTCATCCCGAGATGGACACCTTTTCATCCCGATAATCTTCTCGAATCATGTACAACAAACGATCCGTATTTATAGCAGCCTGCATCGGAATAGCCTTTTTCGGAGTCGCCTTCATCGTGATGGGCGGGGTTTTGCCCGCATTAACGCAGAAATACGATTTGAATTCCATCGAAGCGGCATCCCTCGTGACCTTTCTGCCGATCGGGATCCTCTTGGGTTCGCTGGTTTTCGGACCGGTGGTGGATCGTTACGGTTATCGCAGCCTGCTTATTGTGAGTATTGCCGTGGAGGTGGCGGGACTCTGCGGACTCTCTTTCTTCGATCACCGTACGCTTCTGCGTTTCTGCATCTTTCTCATCGGATGGGGGGGCGGAATGCTCAACGGCTCCACAAATGCACTGGTGGCTGATATCAGCGACGATCGGAATCGGAGTTCGCGGCTTAGTATTCTCGGAGCGTGCTACGGAGTGGGGGCGTTGTTGATCCCGGTGTTGCTTGCCTCCTTGTCCCGGCGATTCAGTTACGAAACCATCCTGTTGGGATGTGCCGTGATCTTGCTGCTGAGTATCGTCTATTTCGCGGCGATCCGTTTTCCGCGCCCCTCCTGTACGCAGGGGATCCCCGTCAGACAGATGTTCGGATTGGTGCGGCAACCCCTGATTCTGATGTTATCGCTGTTTTTATTTTTTCAAAGCGGTTTGGAGGGGTTGTTCAACAATTGGACGACCACTTATCTCGCCGCTACCGGAACCGCACTCTCAGCGGAGCGTATCGTTTTCTCACTCACCTTTGTGATTTTGGGAATGACCCTGATGCGACTTGCCCTCAGTAAGTTGCTGGGTATGTTTCCGCATTTCCGCATTCTCACCGCAAGCAGCCTGCTGACGATCCTGGGGTTGCTGCTGTTGAAATATGCCACCGGTTACGGCATGGTAGCGATCGCTCTTTTCTGTTGCGGGGCGGGATTGGCTGCGGGATTTCCCGTAATCATCGGACTGATCGGCTCTTTGTACCGCGATATTCCGGGAAGTGCCATCGGATTCGCTCTTTTTATCGCATTGTCGGGAAATTCCCTTCTGAATTACCTCATCGGCTTCACCACCGAATTATTCGGAATCGGTTCATTCCCTTTTTCACTCATCATCATCTTACTTCTCCAGTCCGTTATCCTTTTTAAAGAGAAACGAATCATCAATACGAATTCTTAAATTTTAATTACTATGTTAGCATTAGAATGGTTAGCAAATACGCGTAGCGTGATGCAGCAGATTGAGGATACTCAACTTGAAAACATTAAAAAAGCCGCCACTGCGATGGCAGACAGTATCGAACAAAACCGCTGGGTACATACTTTCGGGTGTGGGCATGCCACGATTCCGGTGGAGGAGATGTATCCCCGTATCGGTGGTTTTGTGGGTTTCCACCCCATCGTGGAGTTGCCGATGACCTTTTTTACAGGGATAACCGGTCAGATGGGCATTCATCAGTTCCTATTTCTGGAACGGTGCGAAGGGTATGGCAATGCCATCATGAAGGCGTACAATTTCGATAAGAAAGATTGTATGTGGATCTTTTCGCATACCGGCATCAATAATGTGAACATCGATGTGGCGCTACGGGCCAAAGAGCTGGGCATGAAAGTGATCGTGTATGGCTCTGCTGCTGAGGCGAAAGGGAAGGTGACACGCCATCCGAGCGGAAAGACGTTGTTCGAGGTAGCGGATATCGTGGTGGATTCCTGCGTGCCGGTGGTTGATGCTTCCGTTCCGCTGAAGAACCATCAGGATAAGATCGGTCCGTTGTCTACCCACGCTTTCGTTACGTTGGTCTGGCTCACGATTACCACCGTAGCCGAGATCCTGGCCGAGCGCGGCGTGAAGCTGTACATCCATCCGTCGCACAACGTGCCGGGCGACACCACGGCGCACGAACGATTAGACAGCTGCCTGAACGAATACAAACAACGGGTTTCGCAGTTATGACGAATCCCGATACCGATAAACACAAATCGCTTTAATTACAAGTGCATGAAAAAACGTTTTCTGACCCTCCTTCTTCTGATGGCCTCGGTGTGTGGCGCGAAGGAGGTTACCGCCCGTACCTCTCCCAACGAGCCGGTTCGTGATTCGCAGGGAGCCGTGGTGCGGTTTAATACAGACCGGAAAGTGGTATATCTTATCTTTTCGGCCGACGATAAGTTCGAAGGAGCTCCCGTGATTCTGAATACGCTGGCGAAACACGATTCAAAAGGTTCTTTTTTCCTCACCGGGAATTGCCTGCGCTCAGACCGCCATCACGCCGTGATTGGGGAGATTATCCGGCAGGGACATTATGTAGGGGCCCATTCCGATAAGCACCTCCTTTATGCGACGTGGGAAAATCGCGATAGTCTGATCGTATCGCCCGATAGCTTGATGCGCGATTTTAACCGCAACATGGAGGAGCTCGAGCAACTCGGGATTTCCCGCGACTCGGTGAATTATTACCTGCCCCCTTACGAGTGGTATAACCGGAAAAGCGTGCAACTGGTGGAGGAGCTCGGACAGGTATCGATCAATTATACACCCGGTATCCGGACGGCGGCCGATTACACGACGCCCGACATGAAGAATTACCGCTCCTCTCAGCAACTGATCGACCTGTTGTATGAGTTCGAACAGAAAAACGGACTGAACGGTGCCATCATCCTCATTCATCCCGGTACCGAACCGGCTCGCACCGATAAGTTGTACAACCGGCTGGATGAAATCATCACTTCCCTCAAAGCGAAAGGTTACAGTTTCGAACGTTTGTAACGTTTATAAAAGGAAAAGGCTGTCTGAACGAGTCAGACAGCCCACCTTCTGTGTTTTTGTCAGAGATTCGGTACGTCCACATCCCACCATACCGGAGTGCCCAATCCATCTACACCATTAAAGAAAGCGGTAACGGCTTTATCGACATTGGTATAATTCGTGTCGTATTCATTCTGTGCCAATCGCACTTTTTTAGCATTGTTCACTTCGCCCGGACCGTAACTCACCTTGATTCGCGGTAACGAATAGGCACGGTAAGGAGGAATCAGTCGCGGGTATCCCGTACGGCGGTATTCACTCCACGCTTCGGAAGAGCCGGCCGGAAACATCGCAATCCATTTCTGGGTGATTATTTTTTCAAGTTTCTCTTCATTCGAAGTGGCCGCGGCAAATTTCGGCGTCACCTTGCTTTGTGCGCTCACCGAATTGGCGATCTGTTCATTTCCGGATACCCAGTCGGCGAATGTGGCATCGGAATTGAGGTAGTCGTTGATCGTATTCGGATCCGTCACGTCCCATTGCTCCATCGAGCGGGTAATTCCGTTGTTGTAATTCGCTTCTGCCGAACCGGCTCCGGCGTAACCGCGCAATGCCGCTTCCGCCAATAGGAAATGTGTTTCTGCCGCCGTGAAGAGATACATCGGTGCTTTTTCATAGGTGGCTCCGAGCGGGAAGGCCGTACCCAGACTGGAATAGAGTGCTCCGGAATTGGTTGAAAATACCGAACCGACGCGTACACCTCTGTATTTGCCGTCGTTTTTTGAGAAAAGAGCAGGCAGTCGCGGATCCTCATATCCGGTGAGGATACTCTCCATATCGGCACTCATGCGGGTATCTCCCCATCCTTGAGCCAATACGCACAAACCGTTGAGCAGGCTGTTGTTGAACCCTGCATTCTGCGTGTTTTCAACGATCATTCCACCTCCCTGTGCGATCGCTTTTTCCGCCTCCTGTTTCGCCAATGCCGGATCCGCCTTTACGATGCGTAGTGCGATACGCAGACGCATCGAGTTTGCCAATCGCAACCATTTTTCGCGATTCCCTCCGAAGAAAAGATCCTTATCCTGTGCGTTGGGTACGTTTTCGCCCGCTTCGAGAAGCGTTACGGCTTCATCAAGCTCGCTGAAGAAATGGTTGTAAATCTCCTCCATCGAATCGTAAGCGGGTTCCGTTCCTCCGAAACTGGTGTAGGGGAGCGTACCGTACATATCTACCGTGCGTACGCTGGCCAGAATGCGGGTCACGATGCCCATGGCGCGTACCGTTTTGTCGGCTTTGCCCGGCGAAGGGAGCGCATCGTAACTGGCAGTCATGTCTTTCACCTGTCCCATGGTGCGTCCCCAATATTCGAACATGTAGCCGTTCCAACCCTCAACCAATGCATAACTCTGGTTGTTGATGCCACCCAGAAAGTTGGTGCCGCTGGCCAGGTAACCCGACCAGATGTCCACATTCAGATTGCTTTGTACCTGAAGAACCCATGCGGCGATGGGATAGGGACCGGTATCGTCGGAATAGATCGCACGTTGGGCGAGCGCGAGGTATTCGATGGCGGGTTCTTTGGTTTCGCCCGTCGATTCGTCTGTGGTGGGAATGCCCGATTTATCGGTATTGATGTCCTCGAAATGATCTGTACAGGCCAGTGTGATGGACCCCAACAGGAGCATTAAAATATATTTTCTCATGGTATGGTGTTTTTATGAATTTGATTAGAACGTAAGGTTGATACCGAAGCCGAAACTGCGGGTAGACGGTAAGGAGTAGGTCTCCACTCCCTGCAGGAAGTTATCGGCGAACGATGCGATTTCAGAATCGATCGGGGCGGGTTTATAGAAATAAAACAGGTTGCGTCCCGTTAGCGAGAACTGAATACCGCTGATCGGCGTATTTTTCAATATCCTGGTCGGAAGCGAATAGGCCAGCACCATTTCGCGCAATCTGACGGTAGTGGCGTCATAGACGTACTCTCCCCACGCACCGTCTTTTCCCCCCACGAGTCTGTAGTATGATTTGGTGTCGAAACGATCGCCGTTGCCCATATCGAATCCCCCTGCCTCGCGCATATCCGCACTCGCACCGCTGTTGCCGGTGAAATCAAGAAGCGATTGGGTGAGCGAAATCACTTTGCCTCCGAAACGACCGTCAATCAGAAATGAGAAACTTAGGTTTTTCCAAATGAAGGTGTTGTTCCAGCTCAGCATGAAATCGGGGTTTACATTTCCCACGTATTCGATTGAATTGGAAAGGGTGGGTTCGGAAGCGACCACTTCGTTGTTGATATAGGTGTCTTTTAGTTTCAGGTTGCCGTTCTCATCGCGCGCCAGTTTGTAGGCATACATATCTCCCAGACTGGATCCCTCTTTTACTTGCGAGAAGAATCGCTTTTTATCATCTTCTGAAATGATGAAGCGGTCTGCCGATTCATGCAGCTTTTTCACTTTGTTGATATTGCGGGAAAAGTTGAGCGTGGAATTCCAGTCTACCGGTCCGAGTTTCGGATTTACCGTTACGGAAGCCTCCAGTCCTTTGTTCTCGATGTCGCCCCCATTCACGTAATACCCCGCGTAGCCGCTGCTGGCCGGAGCCGAAATACGGAACAGCTGGTTGGTGGTATTGGTATGGTAATAGGTGAAGTCCGCACGAATCAGGTTTTCAAGAAACGCCAGGTCGAAACCGATCTCCCACGAAGAGGTGAGTTCGGGTTTCAATATTTCACCGGGACGCACAATCACATCGGGACGGAGCAGACTGCCACCGGTCGTTACCGTATTTACCGGAGTGATGATGAACGACGGCAATTCGCTACCCACCTGCGTGTAGGATCCGCGCAGCTTGATCAGGTTGATGGTTTCTTTGTTGACCGGGAGGAATTCCGAAACTACCGCCGATAATCCCACAGAGGGGAAAAAGTAGCTGTTTTTATCTTTCGGCAAGGAGGATGCCCAGTCGTTTCGGCCGGTATGACTCAAGAAAATGGCATTTTTCCACGCCACTTCGAATGAGTAGAAAAGAGACTGCAACTGTTTCCGGTCGTAGATCGCCTGGTTGTAGGCGCCCTTCGTGAAATCGAGGTTCGAAGCGTTGAAGAAGTTCGGTTGGAACAGTGCGCCGCGGTTGCCGCTCAAAGTGATTCCTTCGTTTTTATAATCGCGGATGCTGGTACCCAACAAGGCGTTTACGTTGAAATCGGAATACAGCTCTTTCTTGAAATTCAGGATCGCATCGCCATAATATTGTCTGGCAGAGGATTCCGCACGACTGTAATTTCCGTTTACGCCAGACAGGATGAGGTTTGTGCCCTGATAGAGTTTCGTTTCGAGCAGGTCGTTCGTATTGTCTAGTGTTCCGCGAAGTTGCAGGTTCAGCCAGTCGGTGAAGTTGAATTGAAGGTTCATCGAGGCCAACAGGCGGTCTCGGTTGTTGATGTTACGTTCGCGGTTGGTGATCCAGAAAGGATTCTCATAGATCTCACGCGGCGTAACGGGCCAGTTCTGATAATAAGATTTCGGATTCAGATCTTCGGCATTCACATAGGGTGCTTTTCCTTTCAGTTCGAAATCTTTGTAAGGTGACACATCGAAATCACCCGGCATCTTGTAGAACGAAATCAGCGGGTTGTTGTAGAGTCCCGGTGCAAAGGGATTGTCTACTTTCTGCTGGGTATAGATCAGTTTCACATCCATCTCCAGAAACTTATCCAGAAAAGCCCCCGAACCGCGTACCGTAAGGTTGTGACGGTTCATTTTGTTTTCCGGCACGATCCCTTTGGTAAAGGTGTTGGCGTACGACGTGAACAACTTAACCATTTCGTTTCCAGCCGTGAAGTTGACGCTATTGGTGGTATTGACGCCTGTCTGAAGAAAATCGGAGTAAGCATTTTTATTGCGTTGGGCATTACTGCTCCTTTCGCCCCAGCTCTCTTCGTAAGGACTATCGGGCGATGCGCCGTAGCGCGTTTGGAAATCGGGCTGATACGCGGCGCGGTCAAAAGTGGTATTCGTACTCACCTCGATTTTTCCGGCACCGGCTTTTCCGGTCTTGGTTGTGATCAGGATGGCACCGTTTGCGGCACTATTTCCGTACAGGGCGGCCGCGGAGGGTCCTTTGAGCACGTTGATGGTTTCGATATCGTCCGGATTGATAGCCGAAAGTCCGTCGGAGCCCAGTGTAACCCCTCCGAAAGCACCCTGATCGGTAGATTGGCGCGGGTTGTAATTGGTTACCGGCATGCCGTCGATAACGATGAGGGGCTGTCCCGTGCCACTCAGCGAGTTATTGCCGCGAAGTACGATTTTTGTTGGTGATCCGGCACCCCCGGAGGCTTGCAGGATATTGGCATTGGATATTTTTCCGGTAAGTGAATTGGTGAAGTTGCCACTCTTCACCTTCATCAGCTCTTTTGAGTCGATCTTTTGGCTGGAGTAGGTCAGGGCACGCGTATTTTTCTTCACACCGAGGGCGGTCACCACCACTTCCTGGATGTTTTTCACATCCGGTTTCAGTTTGATCTGATAGGAAGCCGACGTCCCTACGGTAATCTCCTGCGGCACATAGCTTACGTAACTCACCACGAGCGTTTCGCCCGTAGCGGCATCGAGTGCGAAATTACCGTCGATGTCGGTGATGGTTCCGGTCACCGACCCTTTGATGATAACCGATGCGCCGGGGAGCGGATCACCGAATTCGTCGAGGATACGGCCGGTAATTTTTCTTTTTGGTGCGTCGGACTTTTTTTCGTTCGCCGATTTGTAAATGTTGATGTATTGGTCTTTGATCTCAAATTCTACGGGCTGATCACTGAGTATCTGGTTCAGCAGGTTATCAAGTGGAATCTCCTTTTCGTTTACGGATACTTTTTTCTCTACGTTCAGGTCTCCTTTCTTATACCACAGCGCCAGACCGGTTTGTTTTTTCACTGCATCCAACACCTCCCGCAGGGGAGCTTCGGAGAGTTGCACGGAAACATTCTGAGCCGAGAGGGTCGGTGTGGCCAATAAGAGTGCCAGTCCACCCAGAAACAGACTTTTAGGTGTGTATTTCATTTGTATTTTGTTTAATTTTATTAGGTATGACAAGGGTGCTGCATAATGATCGGATCATTGCACATATCAAAAAAGCACAGCATTGTCATAGGGGATTTTGGTAGATATAAGGCTAGAAAAAGGGGGGATAAAGGAGGATTCTTTTACCTCATAGGCATCTACACTTAAAAAGGTTTTATAATGATGTTACGGTTATCGATCTCATAACGGAACGCTTTGTTCAGGCTGATCACTTCCAGGATCTTCTCAATCGGGTCATTCATATTGATTTCGCCGTAATACACCTGATCCGCCACTTCCTGATCGGTTATCAGGATATCCACGGCATAGATCCGTTCCAGTTGGGATGCAATTTCACGAAGCTTCCGATTTTTGAAGGAATAGCGACCGTCACGCCAGTTTCCGCTTTCGGAATCAAAGGAGTCGCGACTCATCCGTTTCTCTTGCTGATCGTAGGTGAACATCTCGTTTGCAGTGAGAAATAACGCATTCTTATCTTGATCGGATGGGTACACTTTCACTTTTCCCTCCACCACCTGTACATCGATCTGTGAATCTTCGGGGTAGGCGCGTACATTGAATTCGGTTCCCACTACGCGTACGTCTATCTCGGAGGTTTTTACGATGAAGGGATGGAATTTTGCCTTGCTCACCTTGAAAAATGCTTCGCCCGAAAGTTCGATCTCTCTTTTTCGCCGGCTGAATTTTTCCGGATAGGAGATTGAACTGTTCGAATTCAGCCATACGGTGGTTCCGTCAGCCAATACGACGGTAGCTCTTTCGCCCTCATTGACGGAGAGGTAGTGCATCTGCGGGCCGTTCCACTCTTCAAAGCCGATCCGAATCACATTCTCCGCAATCACGATGCCGGCTATGACGGCGGCATATTTCAGCCATGATTTCCGGCGCCCGTGAGGGCGAAGTGGAGTTGTAGGGGCTTGTACCCCCGCATCCGGACGGCGCGTTTCGGAGGTCTCCTCCGATAGTGCGGATAAGACAAAGCTGTTTTTCAGGTCGCGGAGCATTTTCCGGTTTTCCGGATTAGCATCCGCCCACTCGTTAAGCCGCTTCAGTTCTTCGGCGTTGGCCCGGTGGTTCAGATATTTACTGATAATATGTTTCATCCGATTGATTCTGTTTTTAGCACCAAGGTCAGATGCGCCATTGAAATCCGTTTGCACGATATCCCAATGAGATTGAGCGATGGCGATTGCATTTCGAATTCTCCGTTATTCTTTTTTCCCTTTTCTATAAGTAAGACGTTTGAGCAGCAGAGGTACCCACAGGAAAAAGCGATATTTTTTTATTTTTTTTAAATCAGAAAAGAGAGAAGGGTGTAAAACTCCCGAAGTGATTTGCGTAAAGAGGCGAGTGCCAATCCCATACGTCGTTCAACGGTTCGGATCGAGACGTTGAGGCGTTCCGCTATTTCGGAGTATTTCAATTGCTCTTTCCGGCTGAGGAGAAATACTTCGCGGCTCTCGCTTGGAAGGGTGGCGAGTGTTTGGTTGACCAACCGTTTCATATCCTGAAGATTCAGCGAATCAATCTCCAGTGCTTCGAGCGCATCGAGGTTAAGGGTCTGTTCAAGTTGGAGCCGTTCACGTGTTTCCGTGGCATATTGTCGTCGGATCTGCCTTTTCCGGAGGTGGTCGATGCAGCCGTTTTTTGTGAGGGTAAGCAGATAAGCGTCGGGGTTGATACCGGCATCCATCGTTTCCCGTTTTTCCCAAACCGAAAGAAAGATATTCTGAACGATATCCATCGTATCGTCCATATCGCCGATGTATTCAAAGGCAAATCGTTGTAGTCTAAAAGAATAGGTACGGAACAATTCGTAGAATGCATCTTCGTCACTCCTCCGTATTTTATCCAACAGCGTCTCCATAAGCATAGTGTTTTCCTAGTATCGTTGTTAAAAATAGAAAAAATATCCATAATGAAGTATATGGGGAGCGAAATAAAAAACCCTTCCTTTTATCAACTCATTTTACCTTATTTAATCTTTGTGTAAAAAAATATAAAATTCAATCGAACAAAATCAATGGGTAAAAAGTTATATAATAACATGTGTTAGTTGTAATTTGTAATTATAGTGGTAAAATATATTGCAAAAACGCATTTATGGCTTCAAAACATTAACAATTGGTTTTCTTTTTACTGTGATTTGAATAAAATCGCCAGAGTTTACCTAAAGTAAGAATAACCATTATAAAGTATATAGATGGTGTATTGACCTTGATGTTGAAAAGATAGACTATATAAATGAACAGAATGTTAAACAAAAAAAGATGCTGATTATGAGAAAACTATTCTCGTTTTTATTATGCCTGTTGATAGGCATAGGGATGGCAACAGCACAGATGACTAAGATTTCCGGAGTTGTAGTTTCGGCAGAAGATGGCCAACCGATTATCGGAGCCTCTGTTGTGGCAAAAGGTACAACTACGGGGACCATTACCGGACTGGATGGTCGCTTTGAATTGAATGTGGAACCTACGGTGAAAGAAGTGATGGTTTCATATGTAGGTATGAAAACGATGTTACTTCCGGCTAAGGCTGGGATGCGGATCGTAATGCAGTCGGATTCGGAAGAGTTGCAAGAGGTCATTGTTACCGCTATGGGTATATCGCGGAATAAAAAAGGACTGGGGTATTCTACGCAGGAGATTGATATGAGTGAGGTTTCGGCAGCTGCCAATACCACGCTCTCATCAGCCATTCAGGGAAAGGTATCCGGAGTGGAAGTTAAACAATCGTCCGGCATGCCCGGCGCATCATCGCAGATTACGATTCGTGGTGCGCGCTCCTTTACAGGAAATAATACGCCGCTTTACATTGTAGACGGTACGCCGATCTCCTCAACGGCAGATGTTAGTACGGGAAGTTCGGTCACGGGTGCCGATTTTGCATCGCGTTCTCTCGACTTGGATCCGAACGATATCGAAAGCATCAACGTACTGAAGGGGCAGGCCGCATCCGCATTGTACGGGATGCGAGCTTCTAACGGGGTGATCTTGATCACTACCAAGTCAGGAAAAGGAATTGCTGCAGGGAAACCACAGATCTCATTCGGTTCAAACCTTTCATTCGATGTGTTATCCACTACGCCGGACTTCCAAATGGAATTTGCTCAGGGAGCGGGTGGTAAATATAGTCCCAATTCATCCATGAGCTGGGGGCCGCTTATCTCAGATTTACCGAACGATCCGAAATACGGAGGGAATACGCAAAATGCCTATACCGATAAATACGGTATGAAGGAGGGGCAGTATTTTGTGCCACAGCGATTGAGTGCCGGTTTGGATCCGTGGGCGACACCGCGTGCCTATGACAATACCGACGATTTCTTCCGGACCGGAACAACTTGGAGCAATTATGCAAATGTAGCCCAGGCTTTTGAGAAAGGAAACTACTCGTTCTCTATTGGAAATACGATAAATGAAGGGATCGTGCCCAATACGAGTTTGAGTCGCTATAACGTTAAAATGGGAGGGGAAGCTAAATTGTATGAGAATTGGACAACCGGTTTCGTTGGTAATTTCGTAACCTCCAAACTGATGAAGCAAACAAGTGCGAATAACGGTATTGTGGCAACCGTATTCGGTGCTCCGCCAAGTTACGATTTGGCAGGGATTCCGTCTCATATAGATGGGGATCCTTATACTCAGAATAATTATCGAGGTGGAAGTTTCGACAACGCTTATTGGGCGGTAGAAAACAACCAGTTCATCGAACGCTCACAACGCTTTTTCGGGAATGCTTTTCTGAAATACACTACGAAGTTCGATACGGATAATCACAAACTGGATGTGAAATACCAATTGGGTAATGACGCGTATACGACGAACTATACGGATGTGTGGGGATTTGGTCACTCGAGCAGCAAAGGAAATATTGACGAGTGGCACTATACGATCAACGAAATGAACTCTTTGTTGACAGCTTCTTATAACTGGGTGATTAATGATGAGCTGATATTTGATGCCGTATTGGGAAATGAGTGGATTGAGTACAAGCGTAAATTCGTTGAAGCGTATGGCGCTAACTTCAATTTCCCGGGCTGGAACCATATGAATAACGCTTCCGTCTACAGCGGTTCTTCCGCTTATCGAAAAGAGCGCACGGTGGGTGTTTTCGGAAGTTTATCTCTAGCTTACAAGAGTATGTTGTTCTTGAATGCTACGGGTAGAAACGATATTGTTTCGACGATGCCGCATAATAACCGCTCTTTCTTCTACCCTTCTGTTTCGTTGGGTTGGGTGTTTACCGAACTCGAGCCGCTCCGGAATGATGTATTGACCTTCGGTAAGCTGCGTGCTTCCTATTCGGAAGTGGGACAAGCCGGTACTTTCTATCAATCTTACTATACGGTGCCATCGTATGGCGGAGGTTTCTCTTCCGGTACACCGATTCTATATCCAATCAACACGGTGAACGGCTATATTCAGGCATCTACGGTTTACGATCCGAACCTCAAACCACAGAATACCGTTTCCTATGAATTCGGAACCGATCTGACGTTCTATCAGGGACTAGTTACATTGGGGTACACCTATTCACGACAAAATGTGAAAGATCAGATTTTCGAAGTACCGTTGGCGGGATCTACCGGTATCTCCAGTCTGATGATGAACGGGGGGAAGATTCATACCAATTCGCACGAGGTGAACCTGACGGTAATGCCGATTCGCAATCAACATGTCAACTGGAGCATTGGATTCAACTTTACCAAACTCGACAATTATGTAGATGAACTTGCACCCGGAGTGAATAGTATTTTCTTGGGTGGATTCGTAGAGCCTCAGGTACGTGCCGGCATCGGTGATAAGTTCCCGGTGATTTATGGAACCAGTTACCTTCGGAATACGGAGGGACAGATCGTAGTGGATAAGAACGGATTACCACAAATGGGCGAAGAGATGGTGATCGGTTCGGTTTCTCCGGATTTCCGTCTGGGACTGAATACCACGCTAAAGTTGTGGGATCTTACGATTTCCGCCGTACTGGATTGGAAACAGGGTGGTCAAATGTATTCGGGAACCTCCAGTTTGCTTGACTATTACGGAACGTCTCAACGATCTGCCGATTTCCGTAAAAAGAGCTCCTTTATGTTTGAACTCGATGCCGTAAAAAAGATAGGTCTGGATGCCGACCAAAATCCGATCTATGCGCCGAATGATATCGAAATATCCGGAAGCAATGCCGCTGCTTACTTCTCGGCTATGAATAACATCTCTGAATCGATGGTTTTTGACAATTCATTTATCAAACTTCGTGAGATCTCGGCTATTTATCCGGTTTATAAAAAGAACTCATTGGCGGTTAACCTAAGTGTTTTTGCACGTAATGTGATTCTGTGGTCGGAATTAAAAGGACTCGATCCGGAAGCATCTCAGGGTAATAACAATATGGCCGGGGCATTTGAGCGGTTCTCTCTGCCGGGAAGTGCGAGTTATGGATTTGGTATCAATGTGAATTTTTAAATAGTATCTGTTATGAGAAAAATTAGTAAACATATACAAGGTGTAGCAGTTGCGCTTTTAATGGGGTGTTGCTTCGCGGCCTGTTCGGAAGATACGCTGGATCGGATCAACGTGAATAAAGATAACCCTCAGAATGTTCCTGAAAACCTTTTGGTTGCCGATTTGCTTGTTGCCACGGCTTTCTATAATGTAGGGGGCGACTTCAATACCTATCTCTCTTCTTATATTGAGCACGAAGTGGGGGTGCATAATCAGCTTTCTCGTGCCGAACACCGCGAGGGCGAGCCGCAGGCTTCCTCTACCTTTAATAATGTGTGGGTAAACCTCTATGCCGTATTGAAGAATGCCCGTATTGCCATCGACAAGGGAACCGCGAATGAGAATTTCGTAACACGTGGGATGGCTCGTGTTTTGGCTGCATATACCTCCGCTCTGCTTACGGATATGTTCGGGGATACTCCTTGGTCAGAAGCTTCATTGGTTACTCCGGAGGGATTACCGGTTTATATGAATCCGGCGATTGATAAACAAAGTGTTATTTATGAGGGTATCATGACCCAACTCGATGAGGCGATCGCCGATCTCGGGAGTACCGATTTTTCGCCGATTACAAAAGAAGACCTGGTTTATGGGGGAGATGCAGCGGCGTGGATCAAATTCGCCTATGGTCTGAAAGCGCGTTACACCATGCGTTTGCTTTACAGAAGCACGAATAAAACAGAAACGCTCAACGATGTTATTTCGTATGCGAATCTCTCTTTTCAGAGTTTTGAAGAGCAAGCTGCCTTGAGTATCTATGATGCGAATAACTTGAATCCGTTGTTCGATTTTCAGTGGAGTCGCGATGCATTAGCCGCCAGCCAGAGTTTGTCGGATAAACTGATCGCCCGAAATGACCCGCGTATCCGCCGCGTATTCTTCGACCCGGATTGGGTACAGATGACCGGTGCGGATGACCCTAACTTCTATATGGCTCCCAACGGAACAGCTGAAGAGGCGCAATATACCTATAATACCTCCGCTTTTGTTTACTCGCAGATTGCACCAACGCTCTATCTTAGCTATCATGAGGTGTTGTTTCTAAAAGCAGAAGCACTCTGTCGGTTGAATAATAGCGCTGATGCCAAACCGATTCTACAGGAAGCCATCACCGCTGCTTTCAGAAACATGGAATTGAGCGTTTATTCAGCATTAAAGGCTCCGGCGGTGATGTATTACGGCGGATTATCGGAAACCTCGGCTCCCCTGACGGCATCGGATGCCGAAGCGTATTTCACAGCCAGTGTGGAACCTTTGTTTGATGCGAATCCTTTGCAAGAGGTAATGATCCAGAAATACCTTGCTTTCTTCGGAGCATCCGGCGAATCAACGGAATGTTATAATGATGTGCGTCGTCTGAAAGCGCTGGGCGAGGATTTCATTCTCCTGGACAATCCGAAGCCGTTCCCATTGCGTTGTCCATACGGAAATGCCGATACAACGACTAATCCGGAAGTGAAAGAGGCTTATGGAAATGGCGAGTATGTATATACCGAAAATGTGTGGTGGGCCGGTGGAAACCGTTGATTCGGTTTTCTAAATAGAACTTACATGTGCATTTAAATGGAATGAACCCCGAAAGTTGAAACTTAAACTTTCGGGGTTCGCTGTGTTTATAACGAAACCTTTCAAGTTCAATATTTTCACTACAACGATTTATTCATAATTGAGAATCATTCTGCTTGTTTTTAAGAGAATTGGGGATTTGAGACTATTTGTTGAGTTATAAAAGTGTCCTATAGCAGAATTTAGGTCTTAATTTTTATTTTTATTAAATGAAAATAGAATAAAATTATATATATTTAATCCAAGCAGTTGCGTCTTAATATTTATAATAGATATCACAAAAGTTATTTAATTAACATTTATGCTGTCTTAGTGTTATGGCTGAATTATTCTCTTGTGGTTATTATTGATATTTTTAATGCTTTAATTTAATCAAATTATAACCATTACCGAGGATTAATAGATGAATTATTAAAGTGAATTTGGCGTATTTATAGATGAATGAGATTGTATTATTTTGAATATTAATAAATTACGTTATTGCTTTAGTTCTTAGTTTTATTATGGTTTTTTTGTTTGCTTATATTTTACAAAAAGAAAGTTTTTTATAAAAAATAACATCCAATTGTAAATTATATTTATATTTGCCAAGTAATAAAAAGTGTAATCATTGTTTAATTAAAATTGTTGCTAATTATGAGAAAACTACTCAGTATGTTATTATGCCTATTTATAGGTATAGGTTTAGCGACAGCACAAACGACCAAGGTGTCGGGTGTTGTAATCTCTGCGGAAGACGGAGAGCCGGTTATCGGTGCTTCAATTGTGGCTAAAGGAACTACAACGGGTACGGTAACTAATTTTGATGGTAAATTTGAGTTGAATGTTGAAAAAACAGTGAAATTTTTGACTGTTTCATATGTGGGGATGAAAACACAAGAAGTTGCTATCAGACCTAATTTAAGAATTGTATTGGAGTCAGATGCCGAAGAACTTGAAGAGGTAATGGTTGTGGCTTACGGTACAACGAAAAAAGCTTCTTTTACCGGATCGGCGCAAGTTGTGAAAGCTGATAAGATTGAAAAACGTCTTGTTTCCTCTGTATCAAAGGCAATTGAAGGAACTGTTACAGGTGTTCAGTCAACATCGGGTGGTGGAGAACCGGGTTCTAGTTCGAACTTGGTTATTCGTGGATTTGGATCAATCAATGCTACAAATACCCCTTTATATGTAGTAGACGGAGTGCCTTATGGAGGCTCTATTTCTGCGATTAATCCAAATGACATTGAATCTTTAACTGTGTTGAAAGATGCATCGGCAGCAGCTCTTTATGGATCTCGTGGTGCGAATGGGGTTGTGATGATCACAACTAAAAAAGGATCGGGAAGTTCAGATAAAACAACTGTAAACCTTAAAGCAAGTTGGGGTTTTGCCTCAAGAGCATTGAAACGTTACGATACGGTTAATGAATCAGAGTTTATTCAGTTGGCCTATGAAGGGTATAAAAATCAGGCGATTTATCAAGATGGTATGAGTGCTGCAGCAGCTGCACAGGTCGCCCTTGAACGAATGGCGAGCTCTTCAGTTGGTATTTTTGGTGTAAATGAGGAGTATAATCCTTACAATGTTCCGGCTTCTGAGCTAATTGACCCTACTACGGGATTGTTTAATCCAAATGCCCAACTTCGATATAGCGAAGACTGGATGGATGAGTTAACAGAAGAAAATCCTTTGCGCCAAGAGTATCAGTTCAGTGTGAATGGCGGTTCTAAAAACACGAAATTTATTGCTTCGTTGGGTTATTTGAAAGAAGAAGGTTTGTTGATAACAACAGACTTTGAGCGTTTTTCCGGTCGTATGAATGTTGATAATAATACAACGGACTGGATGAAATTCGGAATGAATGTAAACTTTGCACAGACAAAATACAATTACTCTTCAGCTACGGGTTCTCAAAACTCGAATGTTTGGTTTTCAGCACAACAGATGGCGCCGATTTATCCGGTATATGCACAGAGTCCGGACGGTGGACCGGTATTGGATGAAAACGGTAATAAAGTATTTGATTATGGTGCAAACCGTCCGATTCAGAATAACTGGAATCCAATTGGTACATTGATAGATGATAAATCTGCAACCGTTCGTGATAACTTCTCGACACGTGAATATGTTCGTTTCTTCCTAGAAGGCGATAAATACGGCGTATTTGAAGGGTTAGAGTTGACTGCTAATTTTGGAGCTGACTATTATAACTCTCAAGTAATGTCATATTACAACCCTTATAATGGAAATGCAGCCAATGTAAATGGACGTTTGTCAAAATCTACATCCAGAGCTCTTACCTATACATTTAATCAATTATTGAATTATAATCACCAATTTGGTGATCATAACGTGCAGTTCTTGTTAGGACATGAGTATTATGCACTTAAAGTGAATAATTTGTCAGCTCAAAAAACAGGATTCCCATTAGGCGGTATTTATGAATTAGCGGGAGCATCAACGATTACGGATGCATCTTCTTCTCAAGACCGTTATTCTCTTGAATCGGTATTGACTCGTTTGAACTACGACTACCTAGGTAAATATTACCTATCGGGAAGCTGGCGTACGGATGGCTCTTCTCGTTTCTTTAAAGACAGTCGTTGGGGTAATTTCTGGTCTATGGGTGCTAGCTGGAGAATCTCTCAGGAGAAATTTATGGAAGATATTACATGGGTTGATAACCTATCCTTGAAAGGTAGTTACGGTGTGCAGGGTAATGACCAGGTAGGTGGTTATTACGCATGGCAGTCCAACTATAATTTGGGTTGGAGTAATGCGGCCCTTAACGGTGCTGTCGTGTCAGGTCTTGAAAATAAAAACCTGAAATGGGAGAAAAATAAAAACTTGAACATCGGAATTGACGCACGTTTATTCAATCGTTTGTCCATTGTTGCTGATTTCTTCCAGAAGAAAACTTCCGATATGTTGTTGTTTAAACCAATGGCAACATCTACCGGATTTGACGGTGCCTATACCAATATCGGTAACATGTGGAACCGTGGTTTTGAGTTGTCTTTGGCATACGATGTATTTAGTACAGATAATTTTGGGTGGACTACAACTATAATGGGTAGCCATGTTAAGAATAAAATCACGAAACTGGTAGATGGAGAAGATATTATCAGTGGAAGCTATATTTATCGTGAAGGAGAATCAATTTATTCATTCTACTTACCTGAATCAGCCGGTATTGATCCAATCACAGGTAGTAAATTGTATTGGGAGAACAGAGACATCAAAGATGGAGACGGTAATGTGACAGGGACAGAACGTGTTAAAACAAGCAGTACAAGTAACGTTAATGACAATCGTGTTATAGCGGGTTCTCGTATGCCGAAAATCTTCGGATCATGGAGCAATGAGTTGCGTTATCGTGGATTCGATTTGTCAATCATGACTACTTATTCTGTTGGAGGAAAGATTCTAGACGGTCTTTATAATGGTTTCATGAATCCAACTACTTATAAAGGGATAACATTCCATTCAAATGCTCTTAGAAGATGGCAGAATCCGGGTGATCAAACTGATGTTGCAAAAATAATGTGGGGTGATGACCAAAGAACAACAAGTGATATGTTGGTTGATGCTTCTTATTTTGCGATTAAGAACATCACGTTAGGATACAATTTACCTAAAAGATGGATGAATAAAATCAAATTTGAATCAGTTCGGGTATTTGGAACAGCTGATAATCTGGCAGTATTCTCACATCTTGATGGTATGGACCCTCAGTATAACTTCTCAGGTGGAACCGATTATACTTACACACCATCCAAAACCATCTCTTTTGGTATTGATATTAGATTCTAATCCAATTAAATTGTATTTATGATGAAAAAATATATAAACGCATTAGTTATAGCAGCTGGACTAATGACAGGATTCACTTCTTGTGAAGATAAGCTAGAAACAGTTCCTACGGATGCGGTTTCGGGATCGGTGCTCTTGGGGAATGCCGAAGGAACACAAATTGCATTGAACGGAATTTATCGTATGATGTATTCGTCCGGATGGTCTGACGGAAATACGCACCAGAATTTCGGTAACATGTCAACCGGATTAGTAGGAGATTTGTTGGGTGATGATATGAATCAGAATGAACAGGGATCCGGATGGTTTTATTTTGATTACAGACACAATGTAAATTCACGGTATTCAAGTAAAGCATGGCGCTCATACGCGACTTGGAACTATTATTATACTTTAATAAGCAATGCAAACTATATATTGGCTGCGCAGAATGATATTAAAGGAACAGAAGCCAAGGTAAACAGTGTGATTGGACAAGCTTACGCAATACGTGCTTATAGCTATTTTTATTTGATCAGAATGTTTCAGCAGACCTATATCGGAAATGAATCAAAACCGGGAGTGCCGCTTTATACCGAACCGACCGCAGCGGGAACAGAAGGTAAGGCACGAGGAACCGTTCAAGAAACATATGATTTGATTAATGATGATATTACAGCTGCAATTGAGTATCTGAAGAAAGCTGAACCACAAGCACATCCATCTCATATGGATTTATATACCGCTTATGGTATTAAAGCAAATATTGCTTTGACTCAAAATAAATGGCAAGAAGCAGCTGATGCCGCAAAAGCAGCCCGTCTAAAACCAGGTTTGACCTTGATGACCGATAAAGAACTGACTTCAGGCTTTAATAGTGTAGCTCTTGGTTCGGTAATTTGGGGTGCTAAAATCATTGGAGATCAAGCCACTGTTTATGCCTCATTTGGTTCGCATATGGACTCTTCGCAGGATTATTACGGAAAAACTTCTCGCAAATGCATTAGCGCTTGGTTATATGAGCAGATTAATACTACCGACGTTCGTAAGAAATGGTGGTATGGTAAGCTTGCAGCAAACAATGCAACTGGAACAGAATGCAGCTATAATCAGTTTAAATTCACATTGGCGAATTCTTCCACTGAGTCTGATTATATCTTTATGCGTGCAGAAGAGATGCTTTTAGTGGAAGCCGAAGCTTTATGCCGTTTGGGTAATTATAGCGGAGCTAAAGAATTGATGCTGAAGTTTGGAGTGATCCGAGACAAAAATTATGAAGCTCAGCTAAATTCTAGAGCAGAATCATCCACTTTGACCAAGGATCAATATGGAACAACTACGGTAGCTGAGCCTGTCACGCTTCTCGATGAGATTATTCTTCAGCGTCGTATCGAACTCTGGGGTGAAACTGGTCGAATCTTTGATTTATTACGTCTGCATGTAGGGTTC
This sequence comes from Bacteroidales bacterium, assembly GCA_036655355.1. Taxonomy (GTDB): domain Bacteria; phylum Bacteroidota; class Bacteroidia; order Bacteroidales; family JAUNSR01; genus JAUNSR01. Next base: position 27,949 of record JAVVQG010000005.1, on the reverse strand, counting down.
AATCGTGATTACGAAGGGTCTAACCATTCACAAAAACTTGTTTCTTCAGAAACCAAACAGGCTGGATGGAAGACATTTATTCTTACGATTCCTCAATCGGAATTTGATGGTAATGTCAATATCTCAGAAGAGGATCAGAATCCGTTATAATCAATTATTTAATGTGTAGATATTATGAATAAAATATATATATTGACCGCAATATTTTCCTTGTCTCTTCTTTTTCCTGCATGTAATCAGGATAACATCAGAGAAGTATATGAAAGTGAAAATTTGAATTATGTGTCTTTTGGCAACAAGACTTTGATTGTAGAAGTAAATACTGATAATATCGTATCGGTACCAGTCTATAGAGAATCAACCTCTGTTAATACTGTCAAGGTTACTCCTGTGAAAATATCAGATGCTCTTTCAATTCCTAGTCAAACAATTTCATTTGCGGACGGCTCTAAAGAAGGAGTCCTTCAGATTGTATGTGATCTTGAGAATATGGACTTTGTTTCAAAGTATACAGCAAAATTAAGTATCGCAGAAGGAAATGTAGTTGGAACACATGGAATAGGGGAGATGGATGTTACGATTTCTCGTAAACTGAGCTGGACAACCCTGACGCAACCAAGTATTTTTACTTCTGAAGCGTTTGGAGGAGAATGGGAAGTTGAGATTGTTAAAGCTGACCAGGCAAACTTCTTTATTCTAAAAAATCTTTATGAAGAAAACTTAGATGTGAGAGTGGATGTAGACAATACCGGAAAAGCTACTGTCGCCTCTCAAAAAGCTTGGACTCACGCGACCTATGGTTACGTTTCTGTAAGGGGAAGCGGTATTATGCAAGACGGGGTGGTTTATATGGATCTTGAGCATTATGTGTCTGCAGGCTCATTCGGTTCGTTTGCCGAGTCGTTCACCATTCCTGCAAATTAAAAGAGTGAGAAATATGAACAATTAAAACTTCTATAAAGAGGCAGTTTCCTTCTGGAAATTGCCTCTTTATATTATTACTCATAACACCATGAAATACTATAAATTATTGTTGGTATTTATATGTTTTCTTTCGATATCTCTTCAGGGAGCAGTCATTCCGAAGCATGTCGCTCTTCAAAATGCGAAGGAATTTTATCAGATGAAATTTACGACTCGTTCCGGAAATGAAGATGTCCGGTTTAAAGAGGTAGTAATCAAATCGATATTGGAAGAGGACGGTACAAAAGATCCTCTGTTTTATATATTTAATTTGGAGAATTCACAGGGTTTTGTCATAGCATCGGGTGATGACGCATTGGTGCCCGTGTTGGGCTATTCTACGAGCAGTAGCATTGATGTTGATAATTTGCCTCCGAATTTTTTCAATTGGATAACGCTCTATAAAGATGAATTGAACTCGGAAAATAATGGATTCGTGTATATGCCCGAGAAGAAACAGGCTTCTCAAATGAAGGAGTGTGCCCCGTTATTAGGTGAAATAAAATGGGGACAGGATGCCCCTTATAATGATTTATGTCCTTCTGTAAAAGGTAGAAAGGTTGTCACCGGTTGTGTAGCAACCGCGATGGCTCAAATTATGAAGTATTATTCTTATCCTGAAAGAGGATTAGGTATGAAGTATTATGTTACGCCCTCAATAAATATGGCACTGAGTTCTGTATTTTCCGAACATCAATATGATTGGGATAATATGCTTCCTACCTATGATCAGAACTCCCCTCAAGTTGCCAAAGACGCAGTTTCTTTATTAATGTCGGACTGTGGTATTTCTATTGAAATGGATTACAATATCGGGGAAAATGGAGGAAGTGGTGCTTATAATGAATTTGTTCCCATTTCATTGACCAAATACTTTGGTTATGACTCGAACATGCAGAATTATCATCGGGAATATGTTCCTTACAACGAGTGGGAAAAGCTAATTCGAGATGAATTGGATGCAGGTCGCCCCGTACTTTATGGGGGGCAATCTTCCAGAGGAGGACACTCTTTTGTATGTGATGGATACGATCAGCAGGGATTATTTCATTTTAATTGGGGATGGGATGGAGTTGCAGATGGGTATTTTGTTCTTACGGCATTAAATCCGCTTAATACTTCTGCTGATAATGGTTATAACCGCAGTCATGTTATCTCCGTAGGAATTCAGAAACCAAGTTCCGAATCGACGCCTCGTTCCATATTCATATTTAGAAATAACCTGACTTGTCAACAAACGGAAACAAGTCGTACTAACCTTTTGATTGTAAAACCGGGAATGGTATATAATTTCGGAGCTTATCCTTTCAGTGGTGAATTGGGACTGGGATTATTTCAAAATGGAGAACTTGTACATCAGCTAGGAGCTTCCATCCCTCAGGAGTCTATCGCACTTTTATATGGTGTGGATATTCCTTCGTTTCGAGTAGCAATACCGTTGGAGATTCCCAATGGTAAGTATCAAGTGTACGCGATGTCTAAAGCGACCGGAGAGAAGCAATGGTCTAAAATCTATGCTGCTGCAAATTATATTTCCTATTTGGATGTAACATTAACCAGTGATCTTATTAAGATAGAGTCCCGGCAGATTGATGCAGGTTTGGTAGCTAGTCCTTTTAATGAAGACGATATCCTAGTTGAGGTTTATCCGAATCCAACTTCGGATCGTATTAATATTTCTGCTAATCATACCCTTTCCTATATCAAAGTGTACGGAATTGGAGGAAATGTTGTATATGATAACTCAAACATGCAACGATCATCAATGACAATAGACGTCTCCTCATGGTCGAAAGGGATTTATATTCTTGAAGGGGGTAATGATCATGAGAAATTCATGAAAAAGGTAATTGTAAAATGATATTTAAATTCTGAATAATCATGAGAACTATTAAACTTTTGGTGGTATTGTCGGCACTTAGTATCAGTAGTCTGTGTCACGTAGAAGCGCAACAACTCAAAGTAGCCAAATTGCGTAACGGATTAACCGTATATGCGTGGGAAGATAAGAGTAAACCAGATATAACAGGTGTAACGGTGGCTCGTGTAGGTAGTGTGGATGACCCGGAAGATTTGACTGGGATGGCTCATTATCTGGAACATTTAATGTTTAAGGGAACAGAGGTGATAAGTGCCTTGGATTGGGAAAAGGAGCGTCCGATTTATGAACAGATTATTGCCAAATACGATGAAATGGCTGCTGAAACAAATTCGGATAAGCGGAAAGCGATCTCTGCGGAAATTAATAAATTGACGCTCGAGGCAGCACAATATTCTAACGGCGATGAGTTTACTAAATTAATTGAGCAAATAGGAGGGCAAGGGTTGAATGCTGGTACATCATATGATTTTACGATGTATTATAATTCTTTCCCGTCGAATCATCTCGAAAAATGGTTGGAACTCTATTCTGAACGAATGATTAATCCCGTCTTTCGCACTTTTCAACCGGAATTGGAAACGGTATACGAAGAATATAATAGAGCACAGGATAATCCGGGCAGGCGTTTAATGCAGTTTGTGAGTGAGAATCTGTATAATGGTCATCCCTATTCCCGAGCTGTGATCGGATTGGGGAGTCATCTGAAGAATCCTCAATTGAGTCGGTTGATTGATTTCTATAATACGTGGTACATACCTGAAAATATGGCTCTGATATTGGTGGGAAATGTTGATTTTGATCAGGCTCTCCCATTAATAAAGGAAAAGTTCGCTAAGATGCCCAAACGCCCGCTTCCTATTCGGCAGTCACATGTGACGAAGGAAATAAAGGGAAGAAAGGAAGTCTCAGCCAAATTAATGCCTTATCCGATGTTGGTTATGGGATATGAAGGTGTTATTGCAGGCCATACTGATGAACTAACGCTACAAATCGCATGTCGTTTATTGTCGAATAGTTCTCAAACAGGGATGCTTGATCGCTTGATGCTCGATGGAGAGGTGAACGGAATCAGTTGTAATTCTGATAGTCGTAAAGAATCAGGCAGAATCCTATTTACCGCCATACCTTATTATGATCAATCGCAACGAAGCTGGAGTTCGCACGCTTCAGTAGAAAAGATGATTCAGAAAGAGATCGATAATCTGAAGAATGGAAATTTCGAAGATTGGGTGTTGGAATCGATAAAAGGGGAGATGATTCGATCCTATAACATCAGCATGGAGTCAAACCAGGGGAAAATGAATCAGTTGCTCGAAGTGTTTGTGTATGATAAACAAATTGGGGAGATACTTGAATACCCCGATCGAGTGAAGCGTGTTACGCGTGAACAGATCTTGGAGGTAGCCAAACGATATTTCAATTCTGATCTGGTCGTGATGAAGATCAGTACAGGGAACCCTGCTCCGGGTGAAAAGCTGAATAAGCCCGATTTCAAAGCAGTAGAGGTAGCAACAAGCCAAAAATCACCCTATGCGGAATGGTTGGAGGGGATTCAAGAATCTGATCCCATTATAGCGTATTGTGATTTTAATTCTGTGAATACCGCTGCCATTAATGACCAAAGCAAACTCTTTTATACAAAGAATACAGAAAATGATATTTATACGCTTACACTTAAGTATGGTGTGGGAACATTAAAAATTCCGGATTTGAATAATGCAGTTTCGCTCATGGCGAACGCCGGAATAATGGGGCAGATGAAGCCGCTCGAATTCAAACAAGAGATGAGTAAGCTCAATGCTCGGTGTAGTTTTCGGGTAACGGATGACTATCTCTATATCGCGTTGTCGGGCTCTGAAAGCAATTTGCAAGAAGCTTGCCTTTTGCTCACTCGGCAGATTCTGATGCCGGCATTAGACGAAAAGCAGGTTGCTAAACTGGTAGGAAGTGTTTATCAGGAACGCGCCATTGCGGAAAAAGATATTGAATCTCAGAGTGACGCCCTAATAGAGTATATTCTTTACGGCGATAAATCAAGGTTTATTGACCGCACTCCGATTCGGAAAATCTCAGAACTTACAGTGAGTGATTATACCGGACTATTTCAAAAAGCGACCAATTATGCTGCTGAAATTCACTACGTGGGTACTTTGCCATTTGAAGATGTAAAAGAAATACTCGCCTCCTCGCTTCCTTTGAAACAAGGAGAGATTGCAAGTGCATCACCTGAAATAAGGCAACGGGAAAAGGCTCAGCAAAATACGGTCTACTTCGTAGCTAATCCGGATGCAAAACAAAGTAAGATCTATTTTCTTGTAGAAGGTGCTGATTTTAATAAAGAGAATGACATCCCGATACGTGCATTCAATAGTTATTTTCAACGTCTGGTTTACGATGAAATACGTGAGAAGCGTTCAATGGCTTATGAGGCTAGAGGATTTCTTATTCGACCTAAATTGCCTGAGAATCCAACGATCATGCAGGGATTTGTAGGTACTCAAGGGGATAAGACCGTTGAGGCAGTTGAGGTATTTACTGCGTTGCTCGCAAATCTCCCGGTACAGCCCGAACGGATGAACTCAGTCAAGATGAATCTAAAGGAGAGTCTTTTGACCGAGAAGCCGCTTTTCCGTACAGCAAGTCAGGTATATGAAGAATGGAAGCGGATGGGGTATAATCAGGATCCCGCACAGGAAAATCATCAAAAGATTGAGAATCTCTCTTTTGATGACGTTCAGAAAGTCTATGATCAGAACATTAAAGGAAAACCTTACGCTATCGCTATTGTAGGAAATCCCAAAGATGTAGATCTAAAAGCACTTGAGGCGTATGGAAAAGTAGTCCGGTTAAATACAAATAAGATTTTCTCCGAACGTAAGAATTAACGTTCACTGAATTTTATTCAAAAAAGGCTTCGGGTTTTTCCGAAGCCTTTTTGATTTCCGACGAAATGTGTTTCAGTCGTTGTATTTTGTTATTTCTAGAGCTATTATACAATCGCACCGAAGAGTTGAACTTCCAGATAATAAACCAGTGCACCCGCCAGGTAGCCCACTAATGCGGCCAATGATATTTTTTTCAAATACCAGGTGAAAGTGATTTTTTCCATCCCCATGACCACTACGCCGGCAGCAGATCCGATAATCAGCAAACTGCCTCCCACGCCCGCACAATAAGCTAGGAAATGCCAATAGACACCATCCGGAACAAAATTGCTCATGAAGGTAGCATCCGAAAGGGTGGCCAAAGTAGCCGGGTTGGCAATCGGATATAATCCCAAGGCTGCAGCAACCAACGGTACGTTATCGATGACGGCTGAGAGTAATCCTAACAGCACATTGATGATGTATACATTGTTGAAATTCTCTTCAAGTGCGCGTGAAGCCAGAAGTAATGCACCCGAAGATTGTAGTGCGCCTACTGCTAACAAGATTCCGGTGAAAAACAGAAGCGTCGGCACATCGATTCGTCTGATTAATGAGCAGAATTTTAAGTGAAAAGGCTCGTCGGAAGAGATGTTTCGATACATCCGGTCCGTTACGACCCAAAGCACGCCTACCGCCAAGAATACACCCGTAAACGGAGGCAGATGTGTAATGCTTTTAAATACCGGAACAAAAAGTAATCCGCCGATTCCCAGCATCAAGATTAAAAGGCGATGGTGATAGGGAACGGATAGGTTACAGGTTTCTTTCGATACACCCTTTATTGGTGCGATCTCACCTTTCAGCGACCTGCCTACCCAGATAAGTGGTACGAGTACCGAAACCACACTCGGTAAGAAAAGGTACTTAATCAAAGGTACCGGGGTAATCGTTCCGGTTACCCACAACAAAATCGTGGTGACGTCTCCGATCGGTGACCAGGCTCCTCCCGCATTGGCAGCCAGAATTGCGATACTTGCATAAATCCATCGTTCTTTTTTGTCCGGAATCAGCTTGTTGAGGAGCGATACCATTACGATGGCAGTTGTCATGTTGTCAATTACGGCAGACAAGAAGAAGGTGATCAACATGAGTAATCCGAGGAGTTTTCGCTTATTGCGCGTCGTGATCCGGTCTGTAATGAGTGAAAATCCCTGATGCATATCGACGATCTCAACCACTGTCATCGCTCCCAGCAAAAAGAAGATGATTTCGCCGATATCTCCCACATGACTTAAAAGTTGTACGTCTATAACGTAATCTAAGATCTGTTTCTTTAAATCCACTCCCTTCAACGTGGGATTTTGGGCCAGGTAGTTACTGAATTCCTCGCTAAAATAGAGCGGCACCGTAGCGTGTGCGATGAAAATGTAGATGGTCCAAAGAAATACGGAAAGAAGTAAGGCGGTTGCCCCTTTGTTGATTTTTATGGAATGCTCAATGGAAATCAGGATATATCCGATCACAAAGAGGATCCCCATTAGTACTAACATGTCTTTTTAGTGTTAAGATGTTATTGTATGTAAACGGAAAATTCAATAGTTTAAATACAACATCTTCAATCAGGTTTTGTTTTGGGTATTTTTTTAAAAAAATAAATGTAGAAACCGGAGGGTGTTGAATAACAGGCGGAGGATTCGAAATGGGGGTGTGGAGCGGGAGTTTTTGAAAAGGAAAAAGCGCCTCAAAATCTTTCGATTAAGAGGCGCTTTTTGTACCCGGAGCGGGACTTGAACCCGCACAACCGTTATGGTCGCAGGATTTTAAGTCCTGTGTGTCTACCATTCCACCATCCGGGCATCCGAGAGCGAAAAACGGGACTCGAACCCGCGACCCCAACCTTGGCAAGGTTGTGCTCTACCAACTGAGCTATTTTCGCGATTACGTGTGCAAATATAGGAGGAAATATCGATGCTTCCAAATTTCTTCTGCTAAAAAACAGAAGGTTTCTTTGCAAAACAAAAGCAATTAATTCCAAATATGAATCAAATTGTCTGAAAATGAGGCGCGATAGCTGCGTAGGATTAATTTGTTTTCTTTTGCCTTTCCTGCCGAAGGAAGCGCATTTCCATAAAAAACACCATCGAATTCAGATCCGCATTGGCTGCATTTGGCTTTGATCCCCTCGATCATGCTCAATTTTACATTCGGTTTGTTTTCAACCGGACACGCCAGGTCATAGGCATAAATCGCATTATCCAGATAACCGTGCACCACCAATAACCCACCGTAACCCACATAAGGCGATTCATTGGTTCGCACCGGAATTAGCTTATGCCCTCCGGGGGTTGCCAACTCTTTATCGGTTGTATAGGTATTCAACGTCGCTTCAACTTTCACAGAAGGAACCACACTCTCTGTGATATCCTCACATGAAGAGAGGATACACACCAGGGAGAGGAGTGAAGTGAGGTAAATAAAAAGTGAATTTTTGAGGTGATGCATCTTCGGTTTATTTTATCCGGATCAAAATTAAATAAAGTACTCCTTCTTACCAATTCAGGATTTCATTGATCAGTGCCAGTTCCGCCTCGCTGAATTTTGTATTCCGCGTGGCCTGCAAATTGTCTTTCAGCTGTTGAACCGAACTCGCTCCGATAATGACGGAGGTGACCAAGTCATTCTTTAATACCCAGGCAAGCGCCATTTCCGCCAGCGTTTGTTCGCGGGAGAGGGCGATCCGGTTGAGTGCTTCGATTTTACGTAATGTTTCGGGAGTCAGCTGTTCCTGTTTCAAGTATCCTTCCGGACGGGCGATGCGGGAGTCAGCCGGAATGCCGTTCAAATAACGGTTCGTCAGCAAACCTTGTGCCAATGGGGAGAAGGCGATAAAGCCCGCTCCGTTTTCTTTCGCCAAGGGAAGTGTTTCCGCTTCGGGTGCACGATCGAACAGGTTGTATCTTCCCTGGTAGATCAGACAAGGCACATCCCGTTCCTGCAAGTAACGGTAAGCAAAAGCAGCCTGCTCGGGCGGGTATTTCGAGATCCCTGCATACAAAGCCTTCCCGCTTCGCACGATATCGACCAAAGCCTGCATGGTTTCCTCAATCGGTGTCAAGGAATCGTATCGGTGCGAATAGAAGATATCCACATAATCGAGTCCCATTCGTTGGAGCGACTGATCCAGGCTTGTAAGCATCATCTTTCTTGACCCACCGTCGCCATAAGGTCCATTCCACATGCTGTGTCCCGCTTTGGAGGAGATGATCAGCTCTTCGCGACGCATCGCGGGCGATTTCTTCAGGATACGTCCGAATGTTTCTTCGGCCGATCCGAAAGGGGGACCGTAATTATTCGCCAAATCGAAATGGGTGATGCCTTGGTCAAATGCATAGCGTGCCATTGCAAGACAATTCTCAAAGCGATCCGTTTCACCGAAATTGTGCCACAAGCCCAACGAAATTTCGGGCAACACGATGCCGCTTTTTCCACAGCGGCGATAACTCATCCGACCGTCATAACGGTCTGTATCGGGTGTATATTCCATAATTAATATTGCTATCGTATCGTTTGGGACATCTATTTATTGAACCAATTTCTCTTCCGCGGCGATTGCCCGGTCGAAACCGAAATCATCCACAATCTTCTGAAGGAGCAGTCTGATCTCTTCGTTGCAAAGATTTCCGATACTGCCTTCGTGGGTATGGTTGACCGACTTATCCGGCGTGAAATTGCCCGCTTCGATATCCAGTCCCACCTGTTTGTAAGCATCGCGGAAAGGCATTCCTTCGGTTGCAAGACGATTCACTTCCTCTACCGAGAAGATCAGGTCGTATTTGTGATCATCCAGGATCTTTGGATTTACCTCGATGTGTTCCATCATCAGATTCACCATGTGCAGACACTCTTTCAGCTCGTCGAATACCGGAAGGAAAATCTCTTTGATGATTTGTAAATCGCGGAAATACCCCGAAGGAAGGTTGTTGGCGATCATCATGATTTGCTGAGGTACGGTTTGTATCTTGTTGCATTTAGCACGGGTCAGCTCAAATACATCGGGGTTTTTCTTATGTGGCATGATACTCGATCCGGTGGTAAAGGCATCGTGCAGTTTGATAAATGAAAAATTCTGCGAACTGAACATGCATGCGTCGAAGGCCAACTTAGAAAGGGTTGCCGCGATTGAGCCGAGTGCAGACGATACGATACGTTCCGTTTTGCCGCGTCCCATCTGAGCATATACCACATTATACGCCATCGAGTCGAATCCGAGCAAGTCGGTTGTCATCCGGCGGTTCAGCGGGAAAGAGGAACCGTAGCCGGCTGCCGATCCCAGTGGGTTTCGGTTGACTACTTTGTAAGCTCCCTGCAGTACGATCAGGTCGTCCACCAAACTCTCGGCATACGCTCCGAACCAGAGTCCGAAAGAGGAGGGCATGGCGATTTGCAGGTGGGTGTAGCCCGGCATCAAGATCTCTTTGAATTTCTCGCTCTGGCACATCAGGGTGTTGAATAAACACGTGGTGAGTTGGGTGATTTCGTGGATCTCACGACGCATGTAGAGTTTCAGGTCAACCAATACCTGGTCGTTGCGTGAGCGTCCGCTGTGTATTTTTTTACCGATGTCTCCCAATTTGCGGGTCAACATCAGTTCAACCTGAGAGTGGACGTCTTCAATACCCTCTTCGATTACAAACTCCCCTTGGATCGCCAATTGGTAGATGTTGCGAAGTTCGCCCAACAACAGACTCAATTCGTCCGATTCTAGTAACCCGATGCTTTCGAGCATCGTGATGTGGGCCATAGAGCCCAATACATCGAAAGGAGCGAGGTATAGATCCATTTCGCGGTCTTTTCCAACGGTGAATTTTTCAATCTCCCCATTTACTTTCGTGCTTTTTTCCCAGAGTTTCATTTGTATATTGTTTAATTTTTAACATCAAGGTCAAATGCGCCATCTATATACCTTTCGTTGGGTATCTCATCATTCGGTGAGCTATGGCGATTTCATTTGTATATATCCATAATTAGATCGCAACGATGCGTCGCGCATATTTCTGTAAATTGGAGGAAATTTAGTCAAAAAGTGGCAAAGTCGGGGAGGAGTTTTTCCGGAAATTGAAAATAAAAGGTATAAACGTCCGGATAGCTGATATTCATTCAGCATATATGCGATTTGCCTTCGGGTGAGAAATGAAAAAGACCAAAAACCGATCGGCGCGTGCCGAAACGATTTTTGGTCTTTTTTGAATTAGAAAGGAATCAATAAGGCAACATGGTCATCATGTCTGCCATCTTATCGAGCGCATCCTGAAGCGGTTTAGAAACCATTGGTTTGATAAACATGTTCAGTTCCGCCTTTAAGGTGATTTTAACCTTCGTCTCATAAGGTGCCGCACTTACCAACTGAATCCATAGATTGAACTGGATCGGAGATTTTTCCGATTCGAATTTGATCGTTTTGAAAGGTTCGCGTTCGATAATGCGTAGTCCTAGTTTGCCGATAGGGCTAACAGAGAAGCTAACCGAGTCGTTATCGAATTCAAACTCTTTGATCTTATCTTCCGGAAGACGGTCTTTGATAGCCGCAAGGTTTGACAGATTGGAGAATTTCGTGTAAACAGCTTCCTGAGAAGCCGCGATCGTCTTTACGGGACTTTCAAATGTTGCCATGTATGTTATTCGTAATTATTTCTGAGGATTCCATGCCGCAGGATCTTTGCGCCATTCTTTCAATGTGTCGATATCGCTTTCTTTGATGTAATTTGTAGCAACCGCTTCTTCAAGTACAGCTTCGTAGTTGCTCAACGTGATCAGTTTTACGCCTGCTTCTTCGAATTTCTGCTGTGCGATAGGGAATGAATAAGAGAAGATAGCAGCCATACCTACCACTTCGCAACCATCTTTGCGAATTGCTTCAACAGCTTTCAAGCTGCTTCCGCCTGTAGAGATAAGGTCTTCCACCACTACTACGCGCTGACCCGGACGCAAATCACCTTCGATCAGATTTTCCAATCCGTGATCTTTCGGAGATGAACGAACGTAAACGAAAGGCAAGCCAAGAGCGTCTGCTACCAAAGCTCCCTGTGCGATAGCACCTGTTGCGACACCGGCAACGGCATCGATTGGTCCGAAGTTTTCAAGGATCGTCGAGCAAAGTCCGATACGGATTAGGTTGCGAACGTCAGGATAAGAAAGAGTCTTACGGTTGTCGCAATAAATTGGAGATTTCCAGCCTGATGCCCATGTAAAAGGGTTTTCCGGTTGTAATTTTAATGCTTTAATTGCTAAAAGCTTTTCTGCTACTAAACGTTCTAAACTTTTCATTTGATAGAATTTATTTTTAACATCAAGGTCAAATGCGTCGTCTGTGTTCCAAAGGAACCATTTGCGAGGTGCATTTTTTGGATTGGGCAAAGATAAAGTATTATTCTGCGAATGCAAGAGTGATAATGCTGATTTTCACATCGGGGATGGCAAGCAATGTGTTTGCACAGGCTTCGAGCGTGGCCCCGGAAGTGAGCACATCGTCAACCAGCAACAGGTGTTTGCCGCTCAGTTTCGCACCGTTGTGGAGCGAGAAACTGCGATCTGCATTCAGATAGCGGTCGTAAAGCGTCTTCCGCGTTTGCGTGGCGGCATTCCGCTCTTTCCTTAATACCGAGTTGCAGAGCGGTTTGCAAAGCGCGGAGCTCAATCCGCGTGCGATGTATTCGCTTTGGTTGTATCCCCGTTTTATCTTCTTATAATAATGTAAAGGAACCGGCACGATCAGATCAATCCCATCGCTCCAGTCGCTTCGCATCAGTTCGCGCCCGTAGAGTGCGCCCAGTTGTACGGCAACATCCCGGTTGTTTCGGTATTTGAACTCATGGATCAGTCTCCGCAAGTCGTTTCCTTTCTCAAAATAGCAAAACGAGGCTGCCTGTTGGATCTCGCATTTGCCGAAGAACAATTGTTCTGCCGGATTATCCTTCTCCAGGTGAAAATTGGTGCGGGGCAAATGCCCCAGACAATAGCGGCACACACCCTCTTCCCCTTTACAAAGCGGGTTTTCGCAGATGAGGCATGATTTAGGAAATAACAGATTCCACATGAGATACGCTCTAAAGGTTTACTCGGTCATCTCTTTGATGGCTTTGCTGATTTCTGAACAATCGAATCCGCGTGAAGCGGCAAACCGGAAAAGCTTCGCATACTCCTCCTGTTTGTTTATTCCCTTTGCGGATCGCTTCTTTTCGCGAAGCAGGGCGATGAGGTTCTGTCGGTACAGCTCCTCGTCGATCACTTCGTCCATCGATTCATACACGATGTAGTCGGGGATCTTTTTCATCCGAAGCGCATAGCCGATCTTGATGCGTCCCCAGCGGTTGTATTTGTATTTGTCGTTGATGAAACTGCGGCAATAGCGGTTTTCATCGATAAATTTCTCTTTCAGCAGGCGTGTGATGATCGGTTCGACATCTTCGCTCTCGGTTCCCCACTGCTTTAGTTTCTCTCTGATTTCAGAAATGCAATGTTCCGACTTCGAGCAATAAGCGGCTGCTTTGTGCAGGGCTTCCCCCTGAGTTAGACTCTTCATTTTTTTATGTGGTTTTAGTACCTCGCACCATCCGTTCTTTACCGTGGATATCGCAGACGATGTGTACATCGGTATAGCCGGTTTCTTGCATCATCTCTACCGTTTCCGCGCCGAATCGGGCGTTGATCTCAAAATAGAGCGAGCCTCCCGGAGTCAGTAAGTCGCCTCCCAGTTCCGCGATTCTCCGATAAAAAAGAAGCGGGTCTGAATCCTCAACAAACAGCGCCAGATGTGGTTCATAATCGAGCACGTTACGCTCCATTTCTCGCTTTTCGCTCTGACAGATGTAAGGCGGATTGCTGACGATCAGGTCATAGCGGGCCGGGATTTCGTTTGGTTGCACCGTTAATACGTCGGTCAATCGGAAATCAACCTGCGCGTCATTCAGGGATGCGTTCTCCCGTGCGATTTCGAGCGCTTCGGGCGATACGTCCCAAGCAGACACCTTCAGGTGCGGAAGGAGCTTGGCGATGCTGATCGCGATGCATCCGCTTCCGGTGCCGATATCGAGTAGATTCCCCTCCCTGCCGCTGTTTTCGGTGCGGATCAGCTCAATCAGCTCCTCCGTTTCGGGACGCGGAATCAATACTCCCGGTCGTACGTGAAAGCGGAAGCCCAGAAATTCCGTCTCCCCCAATATATACTGTATGGGTTCGAAGGTGCGGAGTCTTTCGGTAATTCGGAACGCTTCCTCCCGGAGTGAGTCGGATAATTTGTTATTTTTGTGGAGGATTAGGTCCACTCGGGAGTATCCCGCCAGGTGGTGGAATATGAGTAGGATAAACTGTTCGATCTCCTGAGGCGGATAGAGTCCGTTCAGATTGGTGCGGATATGATTGATCGTTGCTTGCATGTGCGATTGATTTATTGCAAAGATAACAAGAAATACAGATGTAAATATGACAGATGAACAATACATGGAGCGATGTCTTCAATTGGCGGCGCTCGGACGGGGACATGTCTCTCCCAATCCGATGGTGGGTGCGGTAATCGTCCATGACGGAAAGGTTATCGGAGAGGGGTTTCATCGCAAATGCGGTGAGGCGCATGCCGAGGTGAATGCCATCCGTTCGGTGAAAAACCAGGAATTGTTGAAAGAGAGTACCCTTTATGTGAGTCTGGAACCGTGTTCTCATTGGGGAAAGACGCCTCCCTGTTCGAAGCTGATTATCGAAAAGGGGATTCCCCGCGTGGTGGTGGGCGTATTGGATCCTTTCTTCGAAGTGTCGGGTCGCGGAATACGTATGATGCGAAACGCCGGTGTCGAGGTGAAGGTGGGCGTGCTTGAGCAGGAGTGTCTGGCGCTGAATAAAAGTTTCTTTGCCGTACAACAAAAGCAACGGCCCTATGTGATCCTGAAATGGGCGCAGAGTGCCGACGGTTTTATGGATCGTCATCGTACGCCGGGGTCGGACGAAAAACCGCTGAGCATATCCGATGAGGTGAACTCAATCATGGTACATAAGTTGCGTAGCGAGGTGGATGCCATCATGGTGGGTACCACAACCGTGTTGAAAGACAACCCCAAACTCTCCGTTCGGAAATGGGACGGCTCTCATCCCACCCGTATCTTTCTAGACCGTACCCTAAGGATTCCCGTCGAGGCCAATATCCTGGACGGTAGCATTCCCACAGTGGTGATAACCGCCGGGGAAGTGCCCGCAGATCGTCATCCGCATCCCGGGGTTACCTATGTTACGCTCCCTTTCGACGGTGCATTGCTCAAAGAAACGCTTCGCGAATTACTTCGTTTCGATATCCAGACCGTCTTGGTAGAGGGGGGTGCCGAACTGCTCCAAAGCTTCATCG
Organism: Bacteroidales bacterium; assembly: GCA_036655355.1. GTDB lineage: Bacteria > Bacteroidota > Bacteroidia > Bacteroidales > JAUNSR01 > JAUNSR01. The sequence continues at coordinate 12,849 of JAVVQG010000005.1, read as the reverse complement.
ATTCCGCTCTTTGGGATGAGGCAAGGGTAGAAATCGGTTCCGTTCAAATCGGCGACGGTGTGAAAGCTCCTTGCATCCGCGGAGTTTTATTTGAATCTCAACACTTTGGGGATTCCTTGGTGCTGAGTTACGGTAAAAATTGATTTATAAATACATTTTAGCGTTTTTTAGGGGGTGTCTACTTCTAATTTATGATAATAATGTTTGGCTAACTACAAGAAAGCCAAAATTGTTTTTAATTTTGCAGGGCATAAATTATAATAAACTTCAAAGAATGAAGATTAGAAAAATATATTTTTTAGCATTGTCTTTACTTGGGCTTGGCTTTGGGTCTTGTAGTGATGATTCGATCGAGAATGATAAAACCGAGTACACGGATGCATTGGTGACAAGCTTCAATTTGGCAAACAATGATTCTGTAATGAGTGATCTAGCGTCGGTGTTTTTTACCATCGACCAGTATGGACAAAAAGATGCGGAGGGGAACCTTGTGGGGCAGATCTTTAATGCAGATTCGCTACCGGTGGGATCTAAAACAGACCGTCTTCTTGCGGAAATCTCATTCTCTGCTCCTGAATCAGTAACCCTTTACACGGCATCGGACACGATGGAGTATTCGGCGACGGACTCAATCGATTTCTCTTCGCCGGTGTTGATGAAAGTGGTAGCTGCCAACGGAATCAATACGAAGTATTATAATATTAAGGTGAATGTGCACCAAGTGATCGGCGATACCATTGAATGGAAACAGTATGTGGCAAATCCGTTGGCTGATGCGGGCGTGATTCGTCAGCAGAAAGCGGTTTCTTTCTCGGGAGACCTTTACTGGTATGTACAGAACGCAACGGCGTATGCTCTCTATACGGCGCCGCAATCAGATCTTAAATCGTGGACCAAAGGAGCAGTTGCTGTTCCGGCCGGATCAGAACCGGTTCTATCTTCTCTGAAAAGCTTCTCTAACTCATTGTATATGGTATCCGCACAAGGAGAACTGATCGGTTCTTCAGACGGTACGAATTGGAATGTAAGCAGCAACGCATTTGTTTTCAAAAACCTGATCGGGGTACTTTCAGGTGTTAACGGAGCGAAAGACCAATTGATCGCCATCGTGGATAATAGCGGTGTGTCGACATTCGCTTATTCAACCGATGCGGTGAACTGGACGTTGAACGGAATCGTTCCGGCGGACTTCCCGGTTAAAGGGTTCTCCGATGCGGTTCAATATTTCGGAGGTACGCTGCAACGCATCGTAATCGTAGGCGGACAGACTGCAGACGGATCGCTGACCGCTTCAACTTGGAGTTACGACGGTGTAAACCCATGGGCGGAATTCAAACAGAAATACCTTCCGGCAGTACAAGGCGCAACGCTGATCACGTATCAGACCGATCCGCGCTATGCCAATACATTCTGGATGTTGATCGGCGGGGAGACCGCTACTACAGGAAACGGAACCTTCACACCTTCTATCTATTATTCATACGATAAAGGGGTAAGCTGGAAACGTGTTTCAGATAATCTCTCTTTCCCGAAAGCGTATGCCGCAAGAGCATTCTGTTCGGTTTATGTGGGATCTGATTATTATATCAATTTGTTGGGCGGATTAAACGCCGAAGGTGAAATCAATCAAATCTGGAGAGGGCGTTTGAACCAATTGGCCTTCACACCCGTTGAGTAATTTAAGGATATGATATACTTAAAGCTGTTTCATTTCGTTTCTATTATAAGATAAACTATCTAAAAAGGGAGTAATGAAACGGTTTGGCATCATCATCATATGTTTATGCGGCACGCTCTTTTCCTCCGTTAAAGCGCAGGATTACCTCTACGAGGGAGGCGTGGCGGCTGGCGTCAGCTCCGCATACGGAGACATCAATCAGGGGAAGTTCTTTTACAACCCCGGCGTAGCCTTCGAGGCGACTTTCCGGTATAACCGCAATTTGCGGTGGGCATTCCTCGGCGAATTCCTTACGGCCGGGCTGCGGGGAGACAGCAGGGATTTTGAAAATGTATTTCCCGGCGATGCACAGCTCTCTTTCAGTTCGCGCCTTTGGCAAGCGGGTGCAAGCGCCGAGTTCAATTTTCTGAACTACGGCTGGGGATACGATTACCGCAATACATCCCGTATATCGCCTTTTCTCTCTTTGGGAATCGGAATCGGGGCGGTGAGCGGTAACCGCGAAACGGCATTTAGTTTTTCGCTTCCGATGGGAGCGGGGTTGAAATATAAATTCGCCCCCCGATGGAATGCGGTGCTAAAAGTAACCTTCGCCAAGATGCTGACGGATAAGAGTGACGGAATTGAGGATCCGTATCCGATCGAAAGTTCCGGATGGAAGAATACGGATTGGTATTCAACCTGCACCGTGGGGGTTACCTACGAGTTCGGAATTCGAAAAAGAAAGTGTAATAATTTAGAATAAAAAGATACCGACGTTTATGTCGTATAAAGAACAAATAGAATTAGAACGGGTACCGGGCCATATCGCTATTATTATGGACGGGAACGGGCGTTGGGCCAAAGAGCGCGGCAAAGAGCGCAGCTACGGCCACCAGTACGGAGTTGAATCCGTACGTACCATTACCGAGGCTGCCTCGGAAGTGGGCGTCAAATACCTTACCTTATATACCTTCTCTACTGAAAACTGGAATAGACCGGATCAGGAAGTGGAAGCATTGATGAGTTTATTGGTGATGGCTATCGAACGGGAAACTCCCGATCTGATGAAAAACAACGTGCGTCTGCAGGCAATCGGAGACCTCTCGCGTATGCCGCAAGAGGTGAAGCACCGTTTGGACCGATGCATCGAAGAGACTTCGCGCAATACCGGTCTTACCTTGGTGTTGGCCCTGAGTTACTCTTCCCGCTGGGAAATAACGAATGCCGTGAAACGAATCGCCGGCGAGTTCGCACAAGGTAAACTCGCTGAACAGGAAATCACCGACGAACTGATCTCTTCTTATCTGACTACCGCCAGTCTCCCCGATCCGGACCTGTTGATCCGCACCGGAGGAGAGAAACGTATCAGTAATTTCCTAATGTGGCAGGCCGCTTATTCCGAACTGTATTTTACAGACGTGTACTGGCCTGATTTCGGAGAGGAGTCTTTGTATGAGGCAATCTGCGATTATCAAAACCGGGAAAGACGTTTTGGTAAAACCAGCGAACAATTAGCTTAAATAGAAATCGAAAATATTGCGATACGATATGCATAAAAAATTATACCCTCTGTTGGGCTTGACGCTGTTGAGTTGTCCGTTGAGTTTCGCTCAGGAACAGATGGCTCAGGATACGATTTACAATCCTTCGATCCTTTATTCGGCTTCTCCCAAGAAGTACGAAATCGCAGGGATTTCGGTTTCAGGCGTGAAAAACTACGAAGACTATGTGCTGATCGGCTTCTCCGGTCTGAGCGTAGGTCAGCAGATCGTAATTCCCGGCGATGACATCACGACTGCCGTGCGTCGCTTTTGGAAACAAGGTCTGTTCTCTGACGTTTCGATCTCAGTGGATAAGTCTGTTGGAAATAAAGTGTGGTTAAACATCGACCTGAAACAGCGTCCGCGTATCTCGCAGATCAATTTCCAGGGAGTTAAGAAGTCGGAGCGTGAGGATCTGGAGATGCAGCTCGGACTGGTAAAGGGGAATCAGATCACCCCGAACATGGTGGACCGCGCCAAAAAACTGATTCAACGTTATTTCGACGAGAAAGGTTTTAAAAATGCCACGGTGCAGATTCTGCAGAAAGACGACCTGGCTAATGAAAATCAGATGATCGTGGACATCCTGATCGATAAGAAAGAGAAGGTGAAGGTGAATCAGATCATTATCGAAGGAAACGAAGTGATGTCTGACAACAAACTTCAGCGTGTCATGAAGAAAACCAACGAGAAAGGAAAGTTGGTGAACTTGTTCCGTGCGAAGAAATTCGTTCCGGAAGAGTTTGAGAATGACAAGCAGCTGATCATCGATAAATACAACGAATTGGGATATCGTGACGCTCGCATCGTAAAAGATTCAGTTTGGGCGAACGACTCCAAAACGGTAAATGTACTCCTTGAAATCGAAGAGGGTAAGAAGTATTACGTGCGCGACATGAAATTCGTGGGTAATACGATCTATGCTTCGAAGTTCTTGCAGGATGTGTTGCAGATGCAGCCGGGGGATGTTTATAACCAAAAGAAAATTCAAGACCGTATCCATACCGACGAAGACGGAATCGGTACACTCTATATGGACCAGGGTTACCTGTTCTTCAATATGGATCCGGTAGAGGTGAACGTACAGAACGACTCGATCGACCTGGAGTTCCGTGTCTACGAAGGACAGCCTGCTAAGATCAACCGCATCCGCATCGAGGGGAACGACCGTTTGTATGAACACGTGGTTCGTCGCGAGCTTTATACCAAACCGGGTGAGTTGTTCAGCAAATCGGCTCTGATCCGTTCGGCACGTGAGTTGGCACAGACCGGTCACTTCAACCCGGAAACCATCAACCCGCAGCCGCTCCCGGATCCGGAAAACGGAACGGTGGATATCCTTTATGCACTGGAGTCGAAAGCCAATGACCAGATCGAGTTCTCGGCCGGATGGGGTCAAACCGGTATCATCGGTAAGTTGAGTCTGAAGTTTACGAACTTCTCTATGAAGAACCTGTTGAACCCAAGCTCATACAAAGGTATCATTCCGCAGGGTGAGGGACAGACGTTCACCATCTCGGCTCAGACGAATGCCCGTTATTACCAATCGTACAGCATGTCGTTCTTCGATCCTTGGTTCGGCGGAAAACGTCCGAACTCGCTTTCCGTATCCGCTTATTACAGCAAGCAGACCGATATCAGCAGCAATTACTATAGTAACAGTATGTATAATAATTACAACTACAACTCTTACTATGGAAACAATTACGGCTATAACAACGGCTACAATAACAACAGCTATGAAATGGCGATCGACCCGGATAAATCGATTCAGATGATCGGGGCTACGCTAGGATTCGGTAAGCGTTTGAATTGGCCGGATGACTACTTCCAGTTCTCGGCGGCATTGTCTTACCAGTGCTATATTCTGAAACAGTGGCGTTATTTCCCTGTTGAGAACGGTACGAGCAACAGTGTGAACTTGGAATTGAACGTAACCCGTAACTCGATCGACAACCCGATCTATACGCGTCGCGGATCGATGTTCAGCTTGAGTGGAACGGTTACTCCTCCTTATTCGTTGTTTAAGAACACCGATCATTACAAGGAAACCGATGTTTACTCGGAAGAGAAGCTGAAGTGGTTGGAATACTACAAGATCAAATTCGCAGCGAAGACCTTTACACCGCTTACTACGAACAACAACACCCTGGTGTTGATGACACGTGCGGATATGGGCTTCCTGGGGTATTATAACAAATACAAACGCTCGCCGTTCGAATCCTATTACATGGGTGGTGACGGTATGTCGGGATACAGCTCAAGCTACATCACGGAAACCATTCCGTTGAGAGGTTATGAGAATGGAGCCATCACAGACGGATACGGCAACACGGTAGCTACTACCTATGCGCGTTTCGTAGCGGAATTACGCTATCCGTTGATGCTTCAGCCATCCTCTACGATTTATGGTTTGGCATTCGTGGAAGCGGGTAACGCATGGACGGAGATGAAAAACTTCAATCCATTCAGCTTGAAACGTTCAGCCGGTCTGGGTGTGCGTATCTTCCTTCCGATGATCGGTATGATGGGTATTGACTGGGCTTATGGTTTCGATCCTGTATTCGGATCGCGTACCAACAGCGGAAGCAATTTCCACTTCGTGATCGGACAAGAGTTTTAATTGAATTCAAACCCGCTCAATCGCTAGCGGAATACCTCGAGGAGATACCGGAAACGGTCTCTTAAAAGGCGACGGCGAAGCAGGTGAAAAGATAAAAGGCTAAAAACGGGAAGCAGTTTCCTGTTTTTAGCCTTTCTTTTTTTTAAGTGTAAAACAGAAGCATCGGATAGAGCGTTGATTTTTTTATTAACTTTGGTTTAATCAAATTATACGCTCACCTAAAAAGCACGATTATGAAGAAGATTTTGATGGCGATCGGGTTCGTAATGTTAACCTGTATCTCTGCAACCGCTCAGAAATATGCCTTAGTGGATATGGAATATATCCTGAAGAACATCCCCTCGTACGAGATGGCGAATCAGCAACTGGAACAGGTCTCCAAACGCTGGCAGTCTGAAGTAGAGGCGAAAATGGCCGAAGTGGAAACTTTGTATAAGAATTATCAAGCGGAAATGGTATTTCTTTCCGAACCGATGAAAAATAAAAAAGAGGAGGAGATCCTGGCAAAAGAGAAAGAGGCGCAGGAACTTCGTCGGAAATATTTCGGACCTGAAGGCGAGCTTTTTAAGAAGCGGGAAGCTTTGATCGCCCCTATTCAGGACGATATTTACAATGCCGTAAAAACGGTTGCCGAAGAGAAAGGGTATATGATGGTGTTGGATCGGGCATCCTCTCAAAATATCATATTCGCATCTCCGCGCATCGATATCAGTAATGATATATTGGTGAAATTAGGATATTCAAAATAATTGCCTATTTTTGTGGGCAATACAGTAATTCGCAAAACATAAACTAAAATTTATACTATGTTCAAAAAGTTAGTAGTCATCATCATGTGTATGTTGCCTCTTGCAACGTTCGCACAGAATTTCAAATTTGGAAATATCAACTCAATGGAGGTTTTCGATGCAATGCCTGAAAAAAACACAATCCAGAAAGAGCTTGAAGCATTGAATACAAAATATGAAGGTGAACTTCAGAAAATGGGTGAAGAGCACCAGCGTAAAGTTTCTGATTTTCTTGCTGCACAGGATTCACTTCCTGAAAACATCAAACAGAGAAGAGCTCAGGAAATCGGTGAATTGGAACAACGCATTCAGAACTTCCGTCAGGTAGCCGCTCAGGATTTCCAACAGCAGCAGCAGACTAAATTCCAGCCGGTATTCGAAAGAATCTCTAAAGCGATCAAAGAAGTTGGTCAGGAAAACGGTTTCACTTACATCTTCGACCTAAGCAATTCAGGTATTCTTTTCTTCTCGGAAACGAATACGGTTGATTGTTTGCCATTGGTAAAAGCAAAACTTGGTTTGAAATAATCAAATCCGATAAAATAATAGGAAAGGCCGCTCTTTTTTGAGTGGCCTTTCTTATTTTTGTTATCCGGGGATGCGTCGGTGACTTTGATATCTCCTTTTAATTGATTGTGAAATGAAAGAATACAGCGATAAGGCCGCTCCGATCGGGGTCTTTGATTCAGGATACGGGGGACTCACCATTCTGGAGCAGCTCCGGAAGGAGTTGCCCGGACATGATTTTATTTATCTGGGCGATAATGCCCGCGCTCCCTACGGAAGTCGATCCTTCGAAACGGTTTACCACTTCACGCTTGAAGCGGTGGAACGTCTGTTCGATATGGGATGCCGCCTGGTCATTCTGGCCTGCAATACTGCTTCGGCGAAAGCCTTGCGTACCATCCAGCAACACGACCTGCCGCAGATCGATCCTTCGAGACGGGTGCTCGGGGTGATCCGCCCCACCGTGGAAAAGGTGGTGTCGCTCAGCAAAACCGCACACGTGGGGGTATTCGGCACGACGGGAACCATCCAGTCGGAATCTTATCCGATGGAGCTGCACAAGCTGGCTCCGGAGTTGGTGGTAACGGGACAGGCTTGTCCCATGTGGGTTCCGCTGGTGGAGAACATGGAGGCGAACGCCCCCGGTGCCGATTACTTTGTCAAGAAGTACATTGATGCGCTCCTGTCAGCCGATCCGCTTATAGACACCATCATCCTGGGGTGTACGCATTATCCCCTTTTGATGCCGAAGATTCGCCGGTTCTTGCCCGAAGGGATTCGTCTGGTGCCCCAGGGGGAGATCGTGGCTGCCAGTCTGCGCGATTACCTGCGTCGCCATCCCGAAATGGAGGAGGGTATCTCGAAAAACGGAACTTGTCGTTTCTATACCACCGAATCGGAAGCGAAGTTTTTGGAGTACGGATCGATGTTTCTGGGAGAAGATATTCAAGTGGAAAGGATACAACTCAAAGGGAAAGGAGTCTAAACCTTCGGCAAGGGTGTTTTCCATAGCCAAGGAAAGGGTATAACTCAAAGGGAAAGGAGTCTGATTCCCGAGGGAAGCACTCCGTTCACCGAGGGAAGCATTCCGATCTGCGCGCCACGGCCTTGCTTCGGTCGCGCCACGGCCTTGCTTCGACCGCGCCACCGCCTTGCTTCGACCGCGCCACGGCCTTGCAAAACGGGATGTTTCCTTTCTGTATCTGTATAACAGTGTTTTACGATTTGTTTTTGGTGTTTTTGAATAGAAAACGCCTCCTGTTTCCGAATGTGCGGAACAGGAGGCGTTTTTTTGTATTTCGCAGGGGGTGTTACTCCTCTTCAGGTTGATACCATTTCGAATACATCAAATAGTTTTTTGCGATTTTCTGGTTGATCTCCTTTGCTTGTTGCGGGTCCACCTTCTTTAGGAACCGTGCGGGCGTGCCGCCCCAAATCGTACCCGGTTCGATGATCGTTTTGCTTAACACTACGGAACCGGCTGCCACGATAGCGCCTTCGCCTACCACCACATCGTCGAGCAATACGGAGCCCATGCCGATGAGTGCGCCGTTTTCGATTTTCGCACCGTGAACGGTTACGTTGTGTCCGATCGACACATCATCGCCGATTTCAATGGTGGATTTCTGGTAGAGCGTGTGCAATACCGAGCCGTCCTGGATGTTTACGCGATTTCCGATACGGATGGAATTTACATCGCCACGGAGCACGGTGCAGAACCAAATACTGCATTGGTTGCCGATCACCACATCGCCGATGATGGTGGCGTTATCGGCCAAGAAGCATTCCTCGCCGATGATCGGGTCGAAACCTCTTACGGATTTAATGAGAGCCATAGGAATTTAAGGTTATGTAAGGGAGTGGTTACCCGTTAATCAGATTGTTTTTGTTTTTTCAGCCAGCCAGTTTTGTTCATCGGCAGACAAGTGGGGAGCCAACGATTCGTAAACCTTGCGGTGGTAGCTGTTGAGCCATTCTTTCTCTTCAGCCGAGAGTAACGAAGCGTCGATGCCGTTCAGGTCGAATGGGAATAGCGTGAGCGTCTCAAACTTGTAGAACGGTCCGAATTCGCCGGTCGTATCCGCTACTGTCAGAATCAGGTTTTCGTGGCGGATGCCGTATTTGTCTGTCAGGTAGAGTCCCGGTTCGTTCGAAGTGATCATTCCCGGTACCAATGTTACGGGGTTGTGATTCATGCGGATGCTTTGCGGCCCCTCGTGTACGTTTAGGAAGTGGCCGATGCCGTGACCGGTTCCGTGCAGGTAGTTCAGGTTTAGATTCCACAGTGCCTGACGGGCCAATACGTCCAACTGGTCGCCACGGGTTCCTTGTGGAAATTTCTGACGGCTCAGGTTGATGTGTCCTTTCAATACCAGTGTGAAATCGCGTTTCTGTTCTGCAGTGGGTTCACCCAGGATTACGGTGCGGGTGATGTCTGTGGTTCCGTCGAAATATTGAGCTCCGGAATCGATCAGTAGGAATCCGTCGTTCGTGATGGTGCTGTCTGTTTCGGGTGTGGCGTGATAATGAACGATTGCTCCGTGCCCTTTGAAGCCGGCGATCGTACCGAAACTTTCGCCCACGTAAGCCGGTTGTTCGTCGCGGAATTCAATTAATTTTTCGGCGATTCCCATTTCGGTAACCTGTCCCGTAGGGATGCTCTCTTCCAACCAGCGGAAGAAGCGGGTCAGTGCGATACCGTCTTTCACCATCGCGTTTTTGATCCCTTTGATTTCAGTTTCATTCTTTACCGCTTTCATGATCGCGATAGGAGAAGTCGTGCATTTTTTTCCACACTCGGCAGAGAGCGAAGCGAACAGGTATTCGTTCAGTTTGGCCGGATCAACGAGTACGGTGTAGCCGTCGGGTAGTTGTTTTAAGAAATCGGAAACTTTGTCATAGCTTGCCGTAATGATTTGATTGTGATCGCAGTATTCGCGTAGTTCCGAAGTCAGTTTCTCTTTGTCGATGAACAGGATGTTCTCTTTTTCGGAGATGAACGCGTAACAGATTCCAACCGGATTACACTCCACGTCTGTGCCGCGGATGTTCAGAGCCCAAGCGATATCATCGAGCGCGGAAAGCATCAATGCGTTGGCGCCTTCCTGTTCAAGCGCTTTCAAGATACGGGCGCGTTTAGCCAGGGTTTCTTCGCCGCTGTATTCAGACGGGTAGATGAAAACGGGGTGTTCGGGGCGTGCGGGGCGGTCGGTCCAGATGGTGTCGAAAGGGAAGAAATCGGTAGCGAATGCGATGCCGCGTGATTCGAAACGGGAGCGTAGATCGGCTGCCGCCGAAGCTGAGAAAACGTTGCCGTCAATGGCAACCGTAGCGGCTGCGGGAAGCGTGTCGATTAGAAATTCCGGGATGGAGGGAGTCTCCGGAAGCCCCTCCTTGAAGAGTCGAATTCCGGTACCTTCAAGCTGAAGTGCGCCTTGAAGGAAATAGCGCGAGTCGGTCCAAAGTCCGGCATCCGTATCGGTCACCACCACGGTGCCGGCAGATCCGTCGAACCCGGAAATCCATTCGCGGCATTTCCAATGATCCGCTACGTATTCACTCATGTGCGGGTCGGTAGCGGGAATAATGAAGGCGCTGATCCCTTTTTCGGCCATTTGCGCGCGTAGTGCGGCGATGCGTTCTTTTATTTTAGCTGACATATTCTTTTTTTCTGACATATTATAATGTTATTAGATAAAGTCTTCGGATATTTGCAGTTAGATAAGCGAAAACAAAGTTATCGTTTTTTTTGATTTATGAACAAAAATAGGAACGCCGGAAACTCCGGACAACTGAAAGGAGGTTATGAAATCGTAATGGAATGGGTATGATTTAGTTTTATTAAAAACCGATTTTTGAAATATTAGGGGAAACTGTTGCGAATCAAGAAACAAAATTCTAATTTTGCATCGCTTTTTACGCACGAAAAATTATTTAATACTATAAAGTTATGATCGTAGTTCCAGTAAAAGAAGGCGAAAACATTGAAAAGTCTTTGAAAAAATTCAAAAGAAAATTTGAAAAAACAGGTGTAATCAAAGAATTGCGCAGACGTCAGGCATTCATCAAACCATCTGTAGAAAACAGAATCAAAAGAGAACGTGCGGTATATGTACAGCACCTTCAGGAAGTTGAAGATTAATAATTTTCAATTGATTTCATTGTAAGATTGAATTCTTTTTTCTATATTCGTTGTAGTTACATACAACGTTCTTTATGATGGTGGAATCATTTATGCGATACATCCAGTATGAGAAGAACTATTCTTCTCATACGGTGATTTCGTATCACAATGATCTTTTGCAGTTTAAGGATTTCGTAGAGCGCGAAACCGGAGAAGCATTCGATCCAGTTCAGATTGACCGCGATATCGTCCGTAATTGGATGGTGGAGTTGTCGCAAGGCGGGATGGAGGTGAGTTCGGTGAAAAGAAAAATCAGCGCGCTACGTTCATTCTTTAAATACTTAAAGAGAGAGGGGGAGATAACGGAGAGTCCGCTTTGTCTGATCACTTTGCCGAAGATCCGAAAGAAATTACCCGTATTTGTCAGAGAGGAGCAGATGGATTTTCTGATCGATGACATAGATTTCGGGGATGACTTCCGGGGCGTACGAGACCGATTGTTGCTACTTGTGTTTTATAGCACGGGGGTGCGGCGTTCGGAATTGTTAGGCATGAGAGATGATGATGTGGATTTTTTTAACTCTACGATCAAGGTAACCGGAAAAGGTAACAAGCAGCGGCTTATACCGTTCGGTGAGGAGCTTCGGGAGTTGATGGTTCGTTATCAGGATATTCGCTCGCGGGAGGTGAAGGGGAAACCCGGTGCATTCTTCGTGCAGGAAAGTGGAGAACCGATGAGTGCATCGCAGGTGTACAAGACGGTTACGAAATACCTTTCCATGGTGTCGTCTCTTTCGAAAAAAAGTCCCCACGTTTTACGGCATTCCTTTGCAACGGCGATGCTCGGGAGCGGGGCGGATCTTACCGCAGTTAAAGAGTTGTTAGGACATAGTACCTTATCATCCACGGAGGTGTATACCCATATATCGGCCAGGGAGATCATGATGAATTACAACCAGGCTCATCCAAGAGCCAAAAAAGAAAAAGGAGGTTAAGATGGAAATCAACATTCAATCTTTGCATTTTGACGCATCAACTCAGTTGATCGAGTTTATCAATAAAAAAGTGGGTAAGCTGGATCAGTATGTGGAAAAAACGGTTGTGGCGCAAGTGACATTGCGTTTATCCAAGTCTGAAGAGCGGGCCAACAAAGAGGCGAGTATAAAGCTTCTGGTTCCCGAAGGCGAGTTGTTTGCGGTTAAACAAACCGATACGTTTGAAGAGTCTGTCGCATTGGCGGTAGATGCTATCATAAAGCAGATTGGCAGGTACAAAGAGAAATTAAATACCGAGCTCACGAAAAAGAATTAATAGTTTGAAAAAAAAAGACTAATAGTTTTGTAGTTTGGATTTAATGCCTAAATTTGCACCCGCTTAGTAGTTATAAACCCGCTTAGCGGGTGCAACTATAAACGCCTCTTTAGCTCAGTTGGCCAGAGCACGTGATTTGTAATCTCGGGGTCGTTGGTTCGAATCCGACAAGAGGCTCAAAAAATGGTTTACGGAAGTGATCCGGGTAGCGTAAGTTGATCCGGTATTGCGATGTAAAGTAAGGGCGAATACCAGAGTGGCCAAATGGGGCAGACTGTAAATCTGCTGTCTTTCGA
>JAVVQG010000004.1:195566-279693 GCA_036655355.1 Bacteroidales bacterium | reverse complement strand
GCACGTGATTTGTAATCTCGGGGTCGTTGGTTCGAATCCGACAAGAGGCTCAAAAAATAAAATGCAGGATGAACGCAAGTTAGTCCGGTTTTATATGAAAATTTTATAAGGTCTTTATTGCCTCTTTAGCTCAGTTGGCCAGAGCACGTGATTTGTAATCTCGGGGTCGTTGGTTCGAATCCGACAAGAGGCTCAAAAGCGAAGCGCAGAAGTTTATCTTTTGCGCTTCGCTTTTTTTATATCCCTACTCCTCGCTTTGGGGCTCAACTATAAAAGTTGAGAATGCTCGACTGTAATTAACATTTGATTTTTGGTTAAATTCATTGACGAAGAAGTCCGAATATCTTCCAAAAAACCTCATTTTCTGCCTGAAACACCCCTCGATACTCGGAATTGGACGAAAAAGACGCCGAATCCTATCCAATACAAACGCGATACGATAAAAAGTTCTCTTAACCGGGGATGAACTTTCGTTTCACGGCGGACGAAGGCTCGTTTCACGGTGGACGAAGGCTCGTTTCACCGCCGTGAAACAGTTAAAGTATAGGATCACTTTTGAGTTTTATAGGAGCAAAAAATAGTTTTGACGGCATCCGGGCGTTTGAAGCTGGGGGTAGATACGTCTAGCTTGACGTAGGTATTTATAAGCAGGGGCTTATGGGTTCATGAATCGCTCCTTTTAGGTGCATTCTGGACCCTATTTTGTATTTAGTAGCAGCATAATGTTAACGTTTGCGACTTTCTTAATTTTGTTTTTTTGCATTCATTGTCTTAATATTCGTAGTCGCTTCCGGAAAAATTAGAATAATCAATCTCTTTTAATGAAATCGCCCTAGTTCACTTAATGATGAGATACCCGACAAAAGGTATGTAGAGGACGCATTTGACCTTGATGTTAAAAGTAAATTATATCCAAATCAATTTAATGTGTGAATTGAAATGACAATGATCTGAATTTACCCTTTATTAGAATGTGTTTCTGGATCTGATTGCGGTTTAAGGTTGTATATATTTGCAAATATATATAAAATAATATATAAAAGAACTATTCATCGTGTTACAAATGCAGTCGCGGAATGCTTTAATGCAAAATAAAAAGCTCTTCGTGAAGCTCTTCGTGGCGTTCCGGAGCGGTCTTGCTCCTCTGGTTGTGTAATTAATTTATTAATGTCGCGCTCTATTGTTCAAATATTTTTTTTACTCAAAAAATATAATGAAAACTTTGTGGATAATTTAAAATTCCCTTTATTTGCTGTCGGTAAAATTAACGTAATATTAATACATTTTACACAACATATCATGGAAAACAAATTTTTTATCGAGGGGCTGATTGATGCGCCTTTTACACCATTTGATGAGAAAGGAGAGTTAAATCTAGCTCCGATAGCCAAATACGCAGAACTTCTTGCAAAGAACGGCATGAAGGGCGTTTTTATCAACGGTTCTTCGGGAGAAGGGTATATGTTGACGGAAGAAGAACGTATGCTTTTGGCAGAAAAATGGGTGGAAGTCGCACCCAAAGAGTTCAAGGTGATCGTTCATGTTGGTAGTACGTGTGTTAAGATGAGCCGCAGACTTGCCGAACATGCTCAGAAAATCGGAGCGTGGGGTATCGGAGCGATGGCTTCGCCGTTCCCCAAAGCTGCACGAGTTGAAGAACTTGTGAAATATTGCGAAGAGATTGCAGTGGGAGCTCCCGAATTGCCTTTCTTCTTCTACCACATTCCGGCATTGAGCGGTGTTTATTTGCCGATGTTGCCTTTCTTGAAGGCTGTTGACGGACGAATTCCGAATTTCGCCGGCATCAAATATACCTATGAATCGATCTATGAATACAACCAGTGCATGCTTTATGCAGGAGACAAATACCAGATGCTTCACGGTCAGGATGAAACCATTCTGCCGGCATTGGCAATGGGTGGTGCTCAGGGCGGTATTGGCGGAACAACCAACTACAACGGTAAAGAGCTGAACGGAATCATTGAAGCGTGGAAAGCGGGCGATATCGAAACAGCACGTGAAAAACAGAACTTCTCTCAAGCGGTCATTAATGTAATCTGTAACTACAGAGGTAATATCGTGGGAGGTAAAAGAATCATGAAGCTCATCGGACTTGATTTGGGACAGAACCGTACACCGTTCCAGAATCTTTCTCAGGAAGAAGAAGATGCTATGCGCAAAGAACTTAAAGCGATTAATTTCTTTGAGAGATGCAATAAATTCTGATCTGACGAAAAATATAGAAAAACACAAATGAAGGAATATTTAAACCATTGGAATGCACAGTATCGAAAGGATCTGACACAAAATATTCTCCCTTTTTGGCTCAAATATGGGCTGGATAAGGAAAACGGAGGTATTTATACTTGTCTGGACAGAGATGGAAGTATAATCGACACCACGAAGTCCGTCTGGTTTCAAGGACGTTTTGCATTTATTTGTGCACACGCCTATAACCTGATTGAAAAGAATCCGGAATGGCTGACCGCTTCGAAATCGGCCATCGATTTTATCGAAAAATACTGTTCGGACGAAAACGGACACATGTATTTTGAGGTATCAGCAGAAGGAAAGCCGATCAGAAAAAGACGGTATGTGTTTTCGGAAACGTTCGCAGCCATCGCGATGTCTGAGTATGCCATAGCATCCGGAGATAAAAGTTATGCAGAAAAGGCACTTGATCTGTTTCACCGAATCCGGAAGTTCCTGGATACTCCCGATTTCCTACCGGCGAAATATGAATCTACCGTACAGGCAAAAGGCCATTCCATCTGTATGATCCTAATCAATACGGCTTCAAGAATCCGGGCGGCAATCGATGCTCCCGAACTCACAAAGCAAATTGATGAATCGATTGAGGAGATCAGAAAAGATTTCATGAAACCGGAATTCGAAGCGCTCCTTGAGATGGTGGGACCGAACGGCGAATTTATCGATACGATAAACGGACGTGTCATCAACCCGGGACATTGCATCGAGACTGCCTGGTTTATCCTGGAGGAGGCGAAACACAGAAACTGGGATCCCGAATTGGTAAAAACAGGATTGACGATTCTGGACTGGTCTTGGAAATGGGGCTGGGATGAAGTGTTTGGCGGGATCATCAATTTTAGGGACTGTAAGAATCTTCCGCCACAGGATTATGCCCACGATATGAAATTCTGGTGGCCTCAAACCGAAGCGATTATCGCCACATTGTATGCTTATCAGGCATCCGGCGATGAAAAATACATGAAGATGCACAAACAGATAAGTGATTGGACTTACAAGCACTTTCCCGATAATCAATTCGGTGAGTGGTACGGCTATCTCCACAGAGACGGTTCCGTATCGCAACCTGCAAAAGGTAATATTTTCAAAGGACCTTTTCATATACCACGAATGATGATCAAATCAGCGGTTTTAGCCGAAGAGTTGGCAGCTGAACTATAATAAGAAAAACACAAATGAAATCGCCATAGCTCACCGAAAGATGAGATACCCAACTAAAGGTATTTAGATGGCGCATTTGACCTTGAATATAAAATTTAGAAGACATACAAATGAAATCGCCATAGCTCACCGAAAGATGAGTTACCCAACAAAAGGTAATTAGATGGCGCATTTGACCTTAATGTAAAAAATAGAAAACATACAAATGAAAAAACTACTAAGGTTACTACTAGTGGTTATTTCATTGGTTACCGCCCCCTCGCTGATGGCAGCCGGGAGCACGCTGGAAGTTACTTCTCAACGTGTTTTCGATGACTTGAAAGAGAAAGGCGTTTTTCTTGGAACAGTAAACGGAGACCTATTCTTCGGCGTTGAAGAATCGGGCTCTCCGGACTCTGTTAAATATGCGAATCGCCTTTACAGGATGAAACAAAACGGTTCGTCATATGACATAGTCAAAAGTGAATTGCTCTCCACTCCACTTCGGGAGTGTGGTTTTGTAGATTATAAGAACGGGTTGATTTTAGTTGGAGGAACTACCCCGAAAGGGATTTCCGCAGCATGTTGGTTGGTGAAGGATAACGGAAACGGAAAAACCGATATCCAGGCATTACCGACACTGCCGATTGAAATTACAGACCCTGCGGTTGGAATTGTAAATGACCAACTGATTGTAACAGCCGGAAAGTCTAATCAAGGATTGAACACACAGACATGGAAACTCAACATGAAGCAGAAAGATGCATCATGGGAATCCCTTAGTCCTATACCATTCAAAAACGGCGCACAGCAGCACAGTGCTGTACAAAACTCGGGCAATGAAGATTTACTTTACCTGTTCGGAGATAAAGTTTTAAGCTATTCCTTAAAACACAACCAATGGAAAGACCAATCCGCAAACACAAATCAGGTTATAGATGTAAGAGGGCAATTGCCTATTCCGATGGGAACCCATCACATTCTGTTTCTTGATCCGGCGGGAAAATACTGCACCTATCATACGGTGACGGGTAAATGGAGCAACAACGGCTTTCAGGCGGATTCCAAAGAGAACACTTTTGTTTGCAAATGGAATCAGGATTATGTGATGATGAATAACGGTTCGCTGAATCGAATCTCATTTATCAACAACGTAAGCTTCGGCTGGCTCAATTACGGCGTCCTCGTAATCTATTTGTTATTGATGATCGGTGTGGGATTCTATTTCAGTAAAAAGACCTCCACTTCTGAACAATTTTTCAAAGGAGGAGGACAAATCCCATGGTGGGCAGCCGGCATCAGTATTTTTGCCACTACCCTGAGTGCCATAACTTTCATGGCAATACCGGCAAAAACATACACCACCAATTGGCTCTATTTCCCAATGTCATTCTCTATCCTGATCGTAGCACCGATAGTCATCAGGTGGTATCTGCCTTTTTTCAGGGGATTGAAATTGACGAGCGCCTACGAATATCTTGAACATCGTTTTAACTTAACCGTGAGGTTGGTATCGAGTCTGTTGTTCATCATTTTTATGGTAACAAGAATCGGAATCGTCCTCTACCTGCCTTCTGTGGCACTTTCTACGGTTACAGGCATTGATCTGATGGTGTGTATTCTGCTGATGTCGCTCGTAACGATCGTATATTCTACGATGGGTGGAGTGGAAGCAGTGGTGTGGGGCGATGTGATTCAAGGCGGAATCCTGGTCTTCGGAGCTTTGATCTCGGCATTGTATCTCATTATCGGTACCGGTGGCTTGGGCGAAACGATCTCTATCGCGATGTCTGCCGAGAAGTCAAAAATGCTTGATTTCTCATTGGATCTGACGCAACCCACATTCTGGGTTATTTTCTTTGGTGCAGGTATCGCTAATTCATTGATTACGTATACTTCGGACCAAACGATCGTTCAGCGCTACCTCACAACAGCCGATACGGCAAAAACAAAAAGAAGCATCTGGCTTAACGGTTTGATCTCGCTGCCGATCTTGGTTTTGTTCTATTTTATCGGAACGGCGCTTTTCTCATTCTTCTCGGTTCGTCCGGATTTACTTCCCACAACGATGAACAATGCAGAAGGAATATTTCCTTATTTCATTATGAACGAGTTGCCTGTAGGAGTAGCAGGCTTGTTGATCGCCGCTATTTTTGCGGCAACCATGTCAACACTCTCCTCAAATATTAATTCAGCTTCGACTGCGATTACGGTAGATTTCGCGAAACGTATTTTCCCGGGAATATCCGATCGCCGTCAATTGAATATAGCACGTTCAAGTGGTGTGATGATTGGTGTGTTGGGAACGTTGCTTGCAGTACAGCTTTCGCTGATGGAGATTAAGTCGTTCTTTGATGAATTCAATACGTTCATCGGACTTCTTACCAGCGGACTGGGCGGATTATTCGCAATCGGAATCTTCTTGCCCCGGGTAAGAGGATATGCAGCCTTGACCGCTTTGGTGGCAAGTGTGGCCATATTGTTATGGTTGAGAGCGAATTCGCCGCTAAATTTCATGCTTTACGGTCTAATCGGAATTGGAATCAGCATGGTGTTGGCACTTATTTTAAGTTACATAATTCCGGAGGAACCAAAAAAACTAACCGGACTGACTTGGAACTATAGAAACCCGTCAGTCAAAATCGAAAAATCACTTTATGAAAAAACAATTTCTAATTCTTCTTCTTTTGATTACGTCGATAACGATGTATGCACAGAACAAACAAGTGACGGGGGTCGTGCTTGATGTTTTAAAAGAACCAGTAATCGGGGCCTCTGTTTTGGAAGTCGGAACAACGAATGGAACGGTGACAGACTTTGATGGTAAATTTGTATTGACCGTCAACCCTGATGCAAAACTTCAAATCTCTTATATCGGCTATCAGCCAATGACAATAGATACAAAAGGGAAAAAAGAAATTTTCGTCACGCTGAAAGAGGACTCGGAACAACTTCAGGAAGTTGTTGTAACAGGATACGGTAGTTCTCAGAAACGCTCTACGTTGACCAACTCAATCTCAAAACTGGATAATAAGGTGTTGGAAAATGCCGCGTTCTCAAATGCGGGACAAGCGTTGCAGGGATCTATCGCCGGTTTACGTGTAACCAACACAACGGGACAACCAGGATCCGCACCAAGCATCGTATTGCGCGGTGGGGCTACATTGAATAATAAAAACAATGAGGCGTTGGTTGTTGTTGACGGTATTGTGCGTTCGATGAACGATGTGAATCCTGCCGATATCGAGTCTATCGAGGTATTGAAGGATGCCGCTTCAACCGCGATCTATGGAGCTAGAGCTAACGGAGGGGTAATTCTCGTTTCCACTAAAAAAGGGAAAGAAGGGAAATCTTCCATCAGCTATAACTTCAAAGGCGGTTTGAATTTCGCCCGAAAAGGGTATGAATTCGTAGGTGCCGAAGAGTATTTGTATTACAACCGTTTGGGAAATAAGCGTATCCATGATGCAGGATATAACCGTCCACTTTCCGCTGTAGATAATACCACGGGTTACGGTGTGAATGCCGGGGCGATGTTTGATCTGGCTTACTTGGATTCATCTAACGAGCATTTGTTGGGTAGCGGATGGCAGAAAATGACCGATCCGTATAGTGGTAAAGAGCTGATTTTCCAAGATCATAGTGGAAAACTGCAGGATGCGGCGTTTCGTGATCCGGCGTTTACCCAGGATCATTATGTAAGTCTGACAGGTGGAAATGACAAAGCGTTGTTTAATGCTTCGTTGGGTTATTACAATGAACAGGGACAGGTAACGGGGACCGGGTATGAACGTTTTACCGGTACGTTGAATGCTTCTTATCAGTTGTATAAAAACTTCAATGTGAATGCCGGAACAACATTCTCTTATACTGAGAAACCGGCTTTGTGGATCGGAGACGATCAGTTGTTCTATCGCTCATTCAGTATGTGGCCTACTTGGAACCCGTTTGATGAGAACGGCAATCCGGTAGCGGGAGTAGGTTTTGCAGACGGAAACCCATTGTACTGGAAAGAGAAACTGATCAGATCGAATACGGTAAGACGTTCAACTTGGAACGTTGGATTCGTATGGGATATTCTACCGAACAAATTGTCGTTGAAAGAGAACAGCTCAATCTATTACCTTGATAATTATCAGGAAAGCTTCAATAAAAAATACCAAATGCAGAATCGCCCCTCGGCAGACGAATCGCGTTCGGCAATGGCTTACAATGAGAAACAGGTACAGCAGCAGCACAGTTTGACCTTGAATTACAAAGATACTTACGCCGATTACCACAACCTAAATGTAATGGTAGGGGGTGAAGCATTCCAGTATGATTTGTTCAAAATGAAAGCGGAAACCAGAAACTCTCCGTCAGACGATATCCCTACATTGAATGTGGGATCTGAAAAAGTTACGGCATATTCATATAAGGCAAGATACCGTATGCTTTCTACATTCGGACGTGCCAACTATGATTACGAAGGGAAATACCTTTTGTCTGCTGTTGCCCGTCTGGATGGTATCTCTAAACTTACCGACAACCGCTGGGGCTTCTTCCCGGGTATTTCGGGAGGTTGGAACATGCACCAGGAAGAATTCTTCATCGACTCGAAAGTAGCCGATGTGATCTCTACACTCAAACCTCGAATCAGCTATGGTATCAATGGTAACGTAAGCGGATTGGGTAATTACGATGTTTACGGTTTGTATGCATCACAAACCATGTACGGTAGTACTACCGGCTTTTTGAATACGGCGCTGATCAACAGTGGTTTGAGATGGGAGAAAAGTAAATCATTTGAAGCCGGTCTTGATCTAGGTCTGGCAAATAACCGCTTCAACATCGTATTCGATTACTATAACCGTTTGACCGATGATTTGTTGACAGATATCGATCTTCCCGGCTATACCGGCTTCGGTAGCATCAAAACCAACTTGGGCGCTTTGAGAAATCAGGGGGTTGAGTTAGAGGTAAGAGCGAATATTATCCCGAATGCAAAAGGATTCAGCTGGTCCATGACTGCCAACGTAGCTTCAGTATCGAATAAGATTGTGAAACTTCCGGATAATCCGAATGATAAGAACCGTCAGGGCGGCTTACAGGTTTATGATCCGAAATCAGGAAAATACATCTGGGTAGGCGGTTACCAAGAAGGTGGTAAACTGGGCGATATCTATGCATATAAACAGGAGGGTATTTACCGTGACTGGGATCATGTGAAGCAAGTTGCCGGAGATCGTTATGACGCTATCGCGGAGCTTTATGGTCCGAACAAATGGGCTACCATGACAGACGCACAGAAAAAAGGAAAGAAACCGATCGAACCGGGTGATGTTATCTGGTCTGACCTTGATGGCAACGGAGTG
Organism: Bacteroidales bacterium; assembly: GCA_036655355.1. Classification (GTDB taxonomy): domain Bacteria; phylum Bacteroidota; class Bacteroidia; order Bacteroidales; family JAUNSR01; genus JAUNSR01. The sequence goes on along the minus strand of JAVVQG010000004.1, from coordinate 270,928 downwards.
ATCAATAGCTACGACCAGGTGAAAATTGGTAATATCTTCCCGAAAGTAACCGGTGGTTTCTCAACTACGTTCGGATACAAAAACTTCTCGCTTTACGGACGATTTGATTATGCATTGGGTCATACATTATATAATGACTTGTTGGCTCGCACATTAGGACAGTACCAGGGGTCATTCAATCTTCCAACCGAGATTCGTGACACATGGAGTGAAACGAATACAGACGCTACACTGCCTAAGTTCTATTATGCCGATCAGTTGGCGAAAAAGAACATTACACGTTCCAATAATGCCGGAATCAGCAGCAATAGCAACAGTTCAAGATTTTATGAAAAAGGAGATTACCTGGCTCTGCGCGAATTGACGCTAACATATAAACTGCCTTCGGATTTCTTGAATAAGATCAAGATGCAGACCGCTTCCGTATATGTAACGGGTCAGAACTTGTTCTATTTCACGAAATACAGCGGAACATCGCCAGAACCGGCATTAGATCCGAATAAAACGTTAGGTGTGGATTCGGGACGTTACCCAATGCCGAAAACCGTTTTGGTGGGATTAAGTGTTACTTTCTAAATTGTGACAAGCGTATTTTAACCGAATAACAGAATATTTACAAATGATATCGCCACAGCTCCTTGAAAATCGAGCTAACCATCAAAAGGTATATAGATGGCGCATTTGACTTTGATGTTTAAAATAGATGATATACAAATGAAATCGCCATAGCTCATCTAAAGTTGAGTTACCCAACAGAAGGTATATAGATGGCGCATTTGACCTTAATGTAAAAATAGATTATATACAAATGAAAAAATATATAATAATGCTAGGAGCGGCTTGCGCTCTTTCATTCAACTCATGTAGCTGGCTGGATGTAGATCCCATCAGTGAGATTACAGATAGTAATTACTGGACTACCCCCGAGCATTTTTCCTCATTTATGACAGGGGTTCACTCTCGCTTCAGAACTCATTCGTACAATTTTGTGGCGATGGGCGAATTCAGAAGTGATGTGTTCGGAGATACACCTTTCGGTGGTGAAGCATCGCAGGGAATGGAGCGTTTCCCGGATAATACGCTGAGCGAAGATAGTCCCGGAATTAGCAATTACGGTGATTTCTACTCATCGATCAATCAATTGAACATGATGATTCTGAAATCGAACTCTACACAACTGATCGATGAGAAAAGCAAGAGTGCCTATTTGGGTCAGTCGTATGGAATCAGAGCTTACTACTATTTTCATTTACTAAGAACCTGGGGTAAGGCGGTGATTGTGACGCATCCTACGTTCGGTTCGGAAATTGATCTTGGAAACCTTCCAAAAGCGGCATCTTCCGAAGAAGAGGTGATGAATCAGATTCTTTCGGATATTGATCACTCTTTGGAAAGTTTTGGAAGCGATTATGCACTTAAGAATAGAAACTACTGGTCGAAGTCTGCAACTCTGATGTTGAAAGCGGAGGTGATGCTTTGGAAAGCGAAACAGATGAACGGTGGAATAGCCGATGCACAGGAGGCAATCGAAGCGTTAACGGATCTTCCGAATAGTGGGACATTCTCTTTGATGCCCGCATTTAAGGAAGTGTTCGCTTACAACCGAAAATGCAACGATGAGATAATTTTTGCTTTCAAATCTGAAAAAGATGAGTTTAATTTGTGGAACGGATCTTTTAACGGAAGTTTCTTGCCACAGAATAACTACATGGTTGCCTACTATGATGAAGAGGGCAATAAATGGGATACCAAGAATGAGAACCTTTTTGGTCTAATGCGTCTGCAGGTTCAGAAGAAACATTTTGACACCACCTTCAAAACTGGCGACCAACGTAAAGAGGCTACATTGAAAGGCGTTTACAACAAAGATAAAACGTATGCCGGTTGCTTCCCGTACAAATATCAGGGGACGAACCTTGACGGTCAGACACAACGTGCCATGATTGACGACTGTCCGGTTTACCGTTTCGCCGATGCATTGTTGATGATGGCTGAGGCAAAGGCCTTTTTAGGTCAGAGTCCCGAAGATGAGATCAACCAGATCCGCAGAAGAGCTTTCGGTAGTGAATATTTCGATGAGAATCTGGCAACACTGGCCTATCCGAACCAACCGCAGGATGCGGATGTCGATGAGGCGATTCTGCAAGAGAGACTATGTGAGTTTTTCTTTGAAGGAAAACGCTGGTATGATTTGAGAAGATTCGGAAACGAATACGTATTCAAATATACAACAGCCGATCCCGCTGATGCGCGAAAATTGCTTTGGCCAATCGATAAGAGTACCTTGACGAAGAACACCGCCCTAAAGCAAACGCCGGGTTATGAACTGGCAACAGGCAATTAATTAAGCAATTAATTTACGATTGTATTATAAAAAATCCAGAAGGGGAGTGGCATAAACTGCTCCTCGTTTGGATTTCTTTTTTTCTGAAAACATAATAACTATTCAAATGATTAAGAACCTTTTCTTGCTTTTATTGGGAACCATGACTTCGGTAGGACTGGCTGCAACTAGTCAGGATACCGTGCACGTGAAAGAAACACAGTTGCCTATTTTGATAGAAAGAAGTGATAATCCGCTCTTTTTCATGCGTATCGATGCGAAGAATAATGATGTGCTGAATAAAGTGACGTTGCGATTGGGTGACAATACGCAGCTTTCTGATATTAAATCGATCAAATTATATTATTCCGGTACCGAAGCGGTGCAACGTGCCGGCAATACCTATTTCTATCCGGTCAGCTATATAAAAAGAGATGTACCCGGTAAAACCCATAAAGCGGATCCCTCTTACAGCATTCAGCTGGCACAGGTGAAAAAACCGAAATCGAATGCGGTTGTTTTTAATTGCGATCAACGTCTCTTCCCGGGTATCAACTATTTCTGGGTGAGTATCGAGATGAAGCATAAAACTTCTCTGTTGTCTACTTTGACAGTGGATTTTACCGGAGCCGAACTGAATAATAAACCTGCTCCCGTTGCGGAAACTCCTTTGGTGACCGATGTGCACAGAATGGGTACGGGAGTGCGTCATGCAGGAGACGACGATGTGATGGCCTATCGTATTCCGGGACTTGTAACCAGTAACAAAGGCTCCCTACTGGCTGTATATGATATCCGATATAACAGCAGTGTAGACCTACAGGAGCGAGTGGATATCGGTTTGAGCCGTAGTACCGATAAAGGGCAAACCTGGGAGCCGATGCGTACGATTATGACTTTCGGAGAGAACGGAGGCATGCCGAGCGGTCAGAACGGAGTGGGCGATCCGGCGATTCTGGTGGATAAGAAGACCGGTACGATTTGGACGATAGCCGCTTGGACTCACGGAATGGGTAATTATCGCGCCTGGTTCAATTCCCAGCAAGGAATGGAGAAAACACATACCGCTCAGTTGGTGTTGACCAAGAGTACGGACGATGGTAAAACATGGAGTGCTCCGATCAATATTACGGAGCAGGTGAAAGATCCCTCTTGGTATTTCTTGTTACAGGGTCCGGGTATGGGAATCACCATGGAAGACGGTACGCTGGTGTTCCCGATCCAATATATTGATTCAACCAAAGTGCCGAATGCCGGAATTATGTATTCGAAAGATCGCGGTGAGACGTGGCACATACACAATCATGCCCGTACCAATACTACCGAAGCTCAGGTGGCAGAAGTGGCGCCGGGTGTGTTGATGCTGAATATGCGTGATAATCGAGGTGGCAGCCGTGCCGTTTATACAACAAAAGATTTGGGTAAGACCTGGGAGGAGCACAGCTCAAGCCGATCGGCCCTTCAGGAATCTGTTTGCATGGCAAGTCTCATAAAGGTAGCTGCCGCAGATAATGCACTGAATCAGGATATTCTTTTCTTCTCGAATCCCAATACGACGAAAGGACGTCACAGCATCACTATTAAGGCGAGTCTTGACGGTGGTAAAACATGGAAAAAAGAGCATGAAGTGTTACTGGACGAAGGTCACGGATGGGGCTATTCCTGCTTGACGATGGTCGATAAAAATACAGTCGGCATCATCTATGAAGGTAGTCAGGCACACATGCTGTACCAAAATGTGAAAATTGAAGACATCATTAAATAAATAGCTTTCCCGATAAAGCCGGACGTATAGCATACGGCCGGCTTTATTCAACTCATAAATTACTATAATCAACCCCCATAAATATGAAGGATGTAATTCAATCAAAGTGTAAATATTGGACGTTGGGCGCACTGAGCGTCTTCTTTACCCTGACTGCCGAAGCGCAAAAGCAACTCTTACCTCAGCCGCGCCAGATCGTACAGCAGAAAGGATCGGTGAATGCCCGTTCACTGAAACTGAAGAGTGAGAAGGCGGACGAGATGGCCCGGATTCTCGAAACGACGGGACTGAAATGGTCAGCATCGGGAACTCCCTTCTCTCCCCGCATCGTCAAATCGTTACCAGGTGTGACTGGCGACTCCGAAGAAGCATATCAACTCCGTATCTCCTCAGACGGGATTGAAGTGAAGGCTCTTACCGAACTGGGGGTGTATCGCGCTGCCCAGACACTGGCTCAACTCTTGCAGGAATATCCTTCCGGTAAACTGCCTTGTCTTGAAATAACCGATTATCCGGCCTTCAGAATTAGGGGATTCATGCAGGATGTGGGTCGCAGCTACGTCTCGATGGAGGAGCTGAAAAGGGAAATAGACCTCTTGTCTAAATACAAGATCAACGTTTTCCATTGGCATCTGACAGAGAATCAAGCGTGGCGAATGGAGAGTAAAGTGCATCCGGAACTGGTGGCCGATAAGAATATGACCCGCATGGCCGGAAAATATTACACCCATCAGGAGGCGCGTGAGTTGCAGGAATACTGTAAAGCGCGTCAGGTGCTTCTGATTCCCGAGTTTGATATGCCGGGACATAGTGCTGCATTTGAACGCGCTTTCGGTGTGGATATGCAGTCGGAGAAAGGAACCTTCATTCTGAAAGAACTGATTGCCGAGGTGTGCGATGTCTTTGATCAAGTACCCTATCTGCATATCGGAACCGATGAGGTGAAGTTTACCAATCCGCAGTTTTGCGATGATATGGTGGCGTTTATTCGTGGAAAAGGAAAAAAAGTGATCTCATGGAATCCGGGATGGCAGTACAAAGCCGGTGAGGTGGATATGACGCAGATGTGGAGTTATCGGGGGAAACCAACGAAAGGAGTTCCGGCGATAGACAGTAAATTTCATTATTTAAATCATTTTGATACATTTGCGGATCTATTTGCTCTTTATACCAGCCGCATCGGTAATGTAGCCGAAGGATCGGATCAGATCGCAGGAACCATTCTTGCGTTGTGGCATGACCGATACATAGCCAATGAATCGAATATGATCCTTGAAAATCACCTCTATCCCAACATGCTTGCCATTGCAGAAAGAGGCTGGATTGGTGGCGGGTGGCAATACTATGATGACTTCGGAACGAATCTGGTTGAGAATACAGAACCGTTTGAGGCTTTCCGGAATTTCGAATCCCGTATGTTATGGCATAAGAGCAGAAACTTCAAAGATGCACCTTTCGCCTATGTCAAACAAACGGATATCAGATGGAACATCACCGATCCTTTCCCGAACGGGGGCGATCTCACACGTTCGTTTGAACCGGAAAGAAACCTAAAAGAGACTTACATCCACGAGAATCAAACCCTGAATGTCAATTCCGCTACCGGAGCGGGGATTTATCTGCGTCATGTGTGGGGTACCCTGATACCGGGCTTTTACAAAGAGCCCAAAGAGAACCATACCGCATATGCGTGGACCTATGTGCACTCTCCGAAACAACAGACCGTAGGATTGTGGTTCGAGACACAGAATTACAGTCGCTCTGAAATGGATCTGGCTCCGGAACAGGGGACGTGGGACTATAAGTCAAGTAAAATCTGGATCAATAACGAAGAAGTTCAGCCACCGCTATGGAGTTCCGTACACACGGTCAAATCGAATGAAATCACATTAGGAAATGAGAATATGGTGGCACGTGATCCCATTGCCGTTTCACTTAACAAAGGGTGGAATCTGGTATTGGTGAAACTGCCTATCGGTAAGTTCTCCATTCCTGAAGTGCGTCTTACCAAATGGATGTTCTCAGCGGTATTCGTTACACCGGACGGCAAGGAGCGCATCGATAATCTGATCTATTCTCCCGAAAAGAAAAAATAGTTCAATTTAATTACAAGCATTAATTACAATCTGACTATAATGAGAAAATTACTTACAATCTTACTCCTGTCGTTGACACTCTCTTCTTTTGCACAACAGAGAACCTATTCAACCTACTGGCACCAACGCGCCACACTCTTTGAAACCCTTCCCACTGGAAAGAAGGATATCGTATTCGTGGGGAACAGCATAACTGACGGCGGCGAATGGTTTGAACTGTTTAATAACCCGAATGTGAAGAATCGCGGTATCAGCGGCGATGTGTCGATGGGCGTTTACGATCGGTTGGCACCCATCGTGAAAGGGCAGCCGAAGAAGATCTTCTTGCTGATCGGTGTAAATGACTTGTCAAGGGGAACCTCCATCGATACGATCGCAGGGAATATCGCACGGGTGATCGATGAGATTAAAAAGCAGTCTCCTAAAACCCGAATTTACCTGCAGAGCGTGCTGCCGGTTTCGGATGAGAAGAAAATGTTTTCGGGCCACACTGCCCGTGGAAAGGATATCGCTCCTTTGAACCTGCTTCTTGAGCAACTAGCCTCTGATAAATCGATAACCTATATCGACTTGTATTCACACTTTATCAATCCGGCTACAGGAAAGATGGACCTTCGCTATACAAATGACGGCCTTCACCTTCTGGGAGCGGGCTATCAACGCTGGTCCGAGATTGTAAAACCTTATGTCAACGAACGATGAGAAAACAACTTTTATTAATCACCCTGATTCTTTCTGTCTTTACGTTGCGAGCGCAAACCAAAGTAGCCTGCGTTGGGAATAGCGTGACCTACGGCTACTTGTTGAAGGAGCGGGAGAAGAACGCTTATCCTGCGAAACTGCAACTGCTGTTGGGCGAATCGTATACCGTTGGTAATTTCGGCCATAGCGGCGCTACCCTTTTAAATAAGGGACACCGCCCCTATATGACGCTGCCTGAATTTAAAAAAGCGTTGGATTTCAAACCGGATAAGGTTGTGATTCACCTCGGACTTAACGATACGGATCCCCGCAACTGGCCAAACTATCAGGATGAATTTATTGCTGATTATACCGCGCTGATCGACTCTTTCCGCCTGGTCAATCCGAAAGCGGAATTCTTTGTTTGCCGTATGTCGCCGATCTTTCACTGGCATCCTCGGTTTCAGTCCGGAACCAGAGACTGGTATGCACAGATCCAAATCGCTATCGCTCAGGTTGCTAAGAACAACGGCGCGCAGTTGATTGATTTGCAGGAGGTGCTTTATGACAAGCCTCACCTGATGCCGGATGCGTTACATCCCGATGAGGAGGGTGCCGCTTTGTTGGCTCAGCGTGTTTATGGCGCCCTTACCGGAAATTACGGTGGTTTGCAATTGCCTGCCGTTTACGGAGATCACATGATTCTACAACGTAGAGAGAATCTGCGGATTCGAGGACGTGCCAACGCTGGTGAAAAAGTGAACGTGCGGATCGCCGGACAGTCCCGTTCCGCCCTTACCGCACCGGATGGCACTTGGGAAGTGTCGCTTCATCCGATGGAAGCGGGCGGACCGTATACCCTATCCGTTTCGGCTCCTTCCGGCAACCTTGTTTATAAAGATGTGCAGGTGGGTGAAGTATGGGTGTGCTCCGGTCAATCCAATATGTACTTCCGTGTAAATCAGTGCGATGAAAAAGATGCGTTGCTGAAGCATGCCGCTTCCAATCCGAATATTCGCATTTACGATATGAAACCCCGATGGGAGACCTACTCGGTAGAGTGGGATTCTACGGTTTTAAAGGATCTGAATGATTTGAAATATTTTCACTCTCCGGGATGGAGTACAGCCAACTCGGAATCCATTCAAAAGACATCTGCAATCGCATACGCTTTTGCACGCGTTTTAAGCGATTCGTTGCAGATACCGATCGGAATCATTCACAATTCCGTAGGAGGTTCACCCGCAGAGTCGTGGATCGACCGCAATACCCTGGAGTTTGAGATGCCAAGGGTATTGAATAACTGGAAACAGAACGATCACATTCAGCAGTGGGTTCGCGAGCGATCTGCCCTAAATATTAAAAAAGCGAAGAACCCGTTGCAGCGTCACCCGTATGAGCCGGCATACCTTTATGAATCCGCGGTTAAGCCGCTGACAACCTTTCCGGTGCAGGGGGTAATCTGGTATCAAGGAGAATCGAATGCTCACAATACCGAGTTTCATGAACAGCTTTTTCCTCTCTTGGTGGATAGTTGGCGAAAGGGTTGGAGGAAAGAACTGCCGTTTTATTACGTGCAGCTCTCAAGCCTAAATCGTCCGAGTTGGCCGTTGTTCAGAGACAGTCAGCGTCGTTTGCTGGCGAGTCGCCCGAAACTTGGAATGGCCGTATCTTCAGACCGAGGCGATTCGCTCGATGTACATCCTACCCGTAAGATGGAGATCGGCTACCGTCTGGCGGCACTTGCATTGGCGGATACCTACGGACTGCCTGTCACTCCCTGCGGACCGTTGTTCCGAACTGCGGAATTTAAAAAAGGATATGCATGGATCGCATTCGATCATGCGGAGGGACTAGCCACTTCAGACGGTAAAGCTCCCGTTTGTTTTGAAATCGCAGACGAATCGGGTGTATATCATCCGGCGCAGGCATCGATTAAAAATAATCAAGTAAAAGTCTGGAGTGAGAAAGTGAAGCAGCCTAAATATGTGCGTTATGGATGGCAACCTTTTACAAGAGCGAATCTTGTGAATGAATCGGGTTATCCCGCTTCCACTTTCCGAACCTCTCCCTTGTTAACGAACTGATTTGCGATACATGAAAAAACTAGTAGCAGTGTGTACCATTGCTTTCACGATCTTAGGATGTAATGATATGAAGAAAAATGAAATCAGAGAGTCGCAGGTTCTTCCCCTGGCCGCATCGCCGATTGGGAATAACGACTCGGTGAAAGGAGTTTCAGCCCCTTTTACGGCGTATATGAATGATCAGCTTTTGGTAGCCGGCGGTTGTAATTTCCCAGGACTGCCCCCCTCACAGGGTGGCAAGAAGCAGTACTATAAAGAGATTTATGCGTACACACCGAAAGAGAATGTGTGGAGACAAATCGGATCGCTTCCGAATGAGTTGGCTTATGGAGCTTCGGTCGTGTATGGTGACGAATGGATCTGTTTGGGTGGAAATAACAATGAAGGTTCTTTCGGTTCTGTATATGTCATTCGGATGCATAACGGCGAATGTAATATCTCCTCGTTGCCCGACCTTCCGGCAGCAATGGATAATTTTGCCGCGGTGGAGAGTGGAAAAAAACTCTATGTGGCGGGAGGTAATTCAGACGGGATGGCACGAAATAGTGTGTATGTGCTAGATCTGGAGAAGCAAGACGGTTGGGAGCGAATCGCTGATTTCCCGGGAGCGACACGTATCCAACCACAACTTTTACGAGGAATGAATGGCACGGTGTTGTTGCTTGGCGGTTTTCAAGGAGGAAGTGTTACGGAGGCACCGGTATTACCGACAACGGTTTACTGCTACGATCCCGTTTCTGTGAGTTGGACGGAAAAGAACTCGCTGCCTCTCTCATCCGTAAACGGAGAACCGTTAGCCATGGTGGGAGGCTTTGGTGTGAATATCAACGATTCGACTCTTTTGATCGGCGGGGGTGTGGACCGAGTGATTTTTACCGAGGCGTTAGATGCGGAGAGACAGATTTCTCTTGCTCGTGAAAAGGGAGAAACGATACGTGTTGACTCGCTGATCGCCGCCAAGAAAAGTTATCTGACGCATCCTGTTGAATGGTACGCATTTAATTCCGATATTTATATTTTGCATTTAAAATCGAACGAATGGGAATATGCCGGAACGTTTCCACAATCCGCTCGTGCCGGAGCCGGGGCTGCGATGCAGGGACAAACCCTTTATGTTGTTGATGGCGAGCTAAAACCCGGAGTACGTACGGATGAGGTGAATGCAATCCGATTCGATTTTTGAACCACTGATACCTAAATAATTAAATCAAGATGATACCTGTTGACTTAACACATTCAAATTACGGCGATGTCAGGAAGGTGAAATATGACCTGGCGATCCTACCGTGGGGCGCAACCGAACCCCACAACCTGCATCTGAGTTATACGACGGATTGCCTCCTGTCACAGGCGGTAGCCGTAAATGCGGCAAAACTTGCTTTCGAACAAGGTGTGCACGCCATGGTGTTGCCTCCTATTTCTCTAGGAGCACAGAATCCGGGACAACGGGATGAGCCGTTCTGCATCCACGCCCGATATGAAACACAAAAAATGATTCTGACCGATATCGTAGCCTCGCTGTATCATCAGGGGATGAGGAAGATGGTCGTAGTGAACGGTCACGGAGGAAACTCCTTTAAACCGATGGTGCGCGACCTGGCGGTTGATTATCCCGACTTTCTGATCGTATTGGTCGATTGGTTCGCAGTAGTTCCCCAAAAAGATTATTTTGAAAACAAAGACGATCATGCAGGCGAACTGGAAACATCGGCGATGTTGTATTATTATCCCGAAATAACCGATCTGTCAAAAGCGGGAGCGGGAGAAGGACGTCCGTTTAAAATCAAAGGACTCACAGACGGCACCGGTTGGACTCCCCGCATCTGGAATAAAGCTACTTCGGATACGGGTATCGGTAATCCGGCGCTGGCTACTGCCGAAAAAGGGGAACGCTATGTGCATGAGGTGGTGAACCGAATCGCAGCGCTACTGGTAGATCTTACCACAAATACGCTCTATTGAAATTTTTATGAAAAGAACCTTACTCTTTTTTCTCGTATGCGTTTCGGCGAATCTGTGTGGTCGCACCAAATGGAATAATCCCGCGCATGCGGATCGCTGTGTGATCACAGGAAATAGTTTTACACCCGAAGCGAATAATCTCTTTACACGGATCGATCCTGCAAAGCAAGCGGATCTGCGTCCCGATGTTTGGCGCCTTTCGCAAAATTCAGCAGGTTTATCGCTCTGTTTCGTCACCAATTCTCCCTCTTTAAAAATCAGATACAAGGTGAAAGGGGGATTTTCTATGGCTCATATGCCTGCAACGGGCGTTAGCGGTGTAGATCTATACAGTCGCGATTGCAACGGAGTTCAAAGTTGGTGCGTACCCAAATACGCATTTGGTGATACCGTGGTATTTAACTACCCTACGCTCGAATACAATAACATTCATAAAGAGGGAAACGAATACACGCTTTTCCTACCTTTATACAATACGGTGGAATGGCTGGAAATCGGTTCCGATGAGGAAGCGGATTTCCGATTTGAGCCCCGTACGCTTCAAAAACCTATTGTGGCGTACGGAACCTCGATCGCTCAGGGTGCGTGTGCTTCCAGGCCGGGGATGGCATGGAGTAATATTCTACAGCGAAAGTTGGATATTCCGGTCGTCAACCTTGGCTTTTCTGGAAATGCTTATTTAGAGAAACCCGTATTGGATATCATCAGATCGATCGATTCACGCTTGATCATATTGGATAATCTGCCGAATCTGATCGGACGAAAAGAGCTCTCCATCGATTCGCTCGTTTGCAGTGCTGTCGAACAAATCCGAAAAACCTCATCGGTTCCGGTATTGCTGGTTGATCATGCCGGCTACCCAGAACAACGACACTCCAAGGTGTCTGACCAAGAGGTGAAGCGGGTGAATCAACAACAGTATGATGCATATCTCAAACTGAAACAGCGCTATTCCGATCTTTATTACCTGACCAAAGAGGATATCGCCCTCGATAACGATGCTACGGTAGATGGTGTGCATCCCACCGATTGGGGCATGGTTCAGCAAGCGGATGCTTATGAAAAGTCGATTCGTGCGATTCTGAAACTCAAAGAAGGCGATTCTCAAACCACTCGAGCATGTCGTCAAAGACGCGAGCCGCTTCTTTATGAGTGGAATGAACGCTATGAAGCGTCATTGGCTTCTTTGAATACGAACTCACCTGAAGTGGTTGTCATCGGGAACTCGATTCTTCATTATTGGAACGGCCAACCGGCTGCTCCGGTGGTGTCTGATTCGGTGGGTTGGGAGAAGGCTTTCGGAACAAAACGGGTCTTGAACCTGGGTTGTGGTTGGGATCGGATCGAAAATGCTTTATGGCGTGTTCAGCACGGCGCTTTGTCCGGTTATCGGCCGAAACAAATTTTGGTGAAGATCGGCACAAATAACTTGTCTGTGAATTCGGATGAGGAGATTGTAAATGGAATTCTAAATCTTGCCGATCAGATAACTCTTTTACAGCCGGAAGCTGAACTTACGGTTATCGGATTGTTGCCTCGACGAAATTTTGAAACACGAATCGCCGGGTTGAATCAAAAACTCAGAGAACGTTGTCGCGCACAGAAAATCAACTATGTGGATGTAGGCGGCGTACTTGTAGATAGGAAATCAAAGAAGATTAACGAATCGCTATTTAAAGACGGACTCCATCCCAACGCGAAGGGTTATGAGCGGATTGGGGAACGGCTCGGTAAAATCTAATGATTATGAAATTCGGACTAACTTTTTTTCTGGGGGTTCTGATGGTCGTAACCTCCGTTCGAGGAGAGGATTCTCCTAAAAAATATACCCAGTTCTATTATCAGCGCGCTTCATTATTTGAGAAACTGCCGGTGTCGGAAACGGATATCGTCTTTTTGGGCAATAGCTTGACCAACGGAGCGGAATGGAGTGAGATTTTTAATAATCCGAACATTCGCAACCGGGGGATCAGCGGAGACAATACTGATGGCATTTACGACCGACTCGATCCGATCGTGAAAGGAAAGCCCTCCAAGATTTTTCTCCTGTGCGGAGTCAACGACTTGGCCAATGGTGAGAGTCCGCAATACATCGCCTCGAATATCGCCCGGATAATAAAGAAAATCAGAGCGGAGTCGCCCCGGACGAAATTGTATGTTCAGAGCCTTCTTCCTTTCAACGATGAGTTTAAACGGTGGAAAAATCTAGATGGAAAAGCGGGTCTTCTGACCGAAACGAATCGGCTGATCGAAACCGTTTGTCGCAAAGAGAAAATTCCTTTTATCCCCCTTCATGCAACATTTTGCAATGAACACGGTAAACTGGATGAGAAATATACCAATGACGGCCTTCACCTCAATGGGAATGGCTACATGGTTTGGAAAGAGATACTGCTGCCCTATCTTTAAAAAGCGCTAAAGAAGAGGGGCGCAGCCGTGAAAATGACTTTAACTCCCCGTACGGACCAATTTCCCTACGGGGATTTTTTATTATCTTTACCCGGCGCGTAGGCGGAAAGCAAAATAAACAATATACAAATGAAGAAATATGCCATCATAGTAGCCGGTGGAAAAGGTCTCCGGATGGGACAGGATTTACCAAAACAGTTTATTTCAGTAGGAGAGAAACCGATTCTGATGCATACATTAAATGCATTTTATCGCACGAATTCAGAGATAGACCTTATTTTGGTCCTCCCCAAAGAGCAGGTGGAATATTGGATTACGCTTTGTGAACTGTATAATTTTAAAATCCCTCACCGAATCGCCGAAGGGGGTGCCACACGTTTCAATTCGGTACGTAACGGTCTCAAGCTGGTTGAGGCGGAGGGCGTGGTGGCCATTCATGACGGGGTTCGCCCTTTTGTGTCATCTAAAGTGATTTCCGATGCGTATGGAGCTGCCAAAGATTTCCCGGGTGTCATACCTGTGATCGAGGTGGTGGACTCCGTGCGGGAGCTTGATGACCAAAAAGGCTCGCATCCGGTGGATCGTGAACGGTTGCGACTTGTGCAGACTCCGCAGGTTTTTCAGACCGCCCCGCTGTTGGAGGCTTATCAACTGCCTTATGACAAGAGTTTTACCGACGATGCTTCTGTGTTTGAAGCTGCCGGATTCCAAGTGCATTGCATTGCCGGAAATCGTGAGAATATTAAAATTACTACCCCATTTGATTTATTAATAGCTGAAGCATTGATTCAATAATGTTGGACTTAGCACACCGCGATATTAAATATCTGCAAGGAGTCGGACCCAAACGGGCGGATCTTTTCAATAAGGAACTCAACATCCGTACGGCCGAAGAACTGCTTTATTATTTCCCCTATAAATACATTGACCGCAGTCGTACCTATACGATCCGTGAGATCAGCGGGAGTATGCCTTACATCCAGTTGCGGGGTAAGATTCTCTCTTTCGAAACCATCGGAGAGGGGCGTGGCGCTCGTTTGGTAGCGCGCTTCAGCGACGGTACCGGAGTTCTGGAACTCGTGTGGTTCAAAGGAATCAAATTCATCGCCGAGAAATATAAGATCGGAACCGAATACACGGTTTTCGGGAAACCCGCCGTTTTCGGATCAAAATTCAATATAGCGCATCCTGAAATCGATCCGGTGGACGATGAACTCGATAAACCGGTCGGTCTCCAGGGATATTACAACACGACGGAGAAGATGAAAAGCAACTTCATGAATTCGAAGGCGATTCAGAAGATCATCTTTACCCTGTTGCAGTCACTTCCCGGTACCCTGACGGAAACCCTTCCCGCATATCTCATTCAGAAAGCGAAATGCATTTACCTCAATGAGGCGATTCGTCAGATCCATTTTCCCCAATCGCCCGATTTGTTGCGTAAGGCGGAATATCGCCTGAAGTTTGAGGAGTTGTTTTACCTGCAACTCAATATCTTGCGTTACTCCAAGTTGCGTCAGCACAAGATGGGGGGATTTGTGTTTTCCTCCATCGGACACTATTTCAATACATTCTATAAAGAGAAACTTCCGTTTGAACTTACCGGTGCCCAAAAACGCGTATTGCGCGAGATTCGTCTGGATGTAGGAAGCGGGCGGCAAATGAATCGTCTTCTTCAGGGTGATGTGGGAAGCGGTAAAACGTTGGTGGGATTGATGACCATGCTCATGGCCGTCGATAACGGTTTTCAGGCGTGTCTGATGGCACCTACCGAAATTCTCGCTACACAACATTACGAGGGTATCAGCAAGCTGCTGGAGGGACTGGGACTAGAAGTGGTCCTTCTGACCGGTTCCACAAAGAAAAAACAACGCGAATACATACACAAGGGATTGCAGGACGGATCGATCCATTTTGCAGTGGGTACCCATGCCCTGATTGAAGATACCGTGAAGTTCAACAACCTGGGGATGGTGATTATCGACGAACAGCACCGTTTCGGCGTGGAGCAGCGCTCTAAGTTGTGGCGTAAGAATGTTCGTCCACCTCATGTTCTGGTGATGACCGCCACACCTATTCCGCGTACGTTGGCCATGACTGTTTATGGCGATTTGGATGTTTCCGTCATCGACGAGTTGCCACCGGGTAGAAAACCGATTCAAACGATGCATCAGTTCGACGGGAAAAGGGCTTCGCTCTATGCCGCTGTCCGCAAACAATTGGAGTTGGGAAGACAGGTGTATATCGTGTATCCGCTTATCGAGGAGAATGAGAAGCTTGATTATAAGAACCTGGAAGCGGGCTTCGAGCATGTAAAAGAGATCTTCCCCGAATATAAGGTGTGCATGGTTCACGGTAAAATGAAGCCGGCCGATAAGGATGCCGAGATGCAGAAGTTTGTGAATCATGAGGCGCACATCATGGTAGCGACTACCGTAATCGAGGTGGGAGTGAATGTTCCGAACGCTTCGGTGATGATTATCGAAAGCGCTGAACGATTCGGACTGTCACAGCTGCATCAGCTGCGGGGACGAGTGGGGCGTGGTGCCGATCAGTCTTTCTGTATATTGATCACCTCGTATAAGTTATCCGAAGATACGCGGAAGCGAATGGAAATCATGGTGCGTACGAATGATGGGTTTGAGATATCTGAAGCCGATCTGCAGTTGCGTGGTCCGGGAGATCTTGAAGGTACGCAGCAAAGTGGCGTGGCTTTTGACCTGAAGATCGCAAATCTGGCCAAAGATGGACAGATTCTGCAATTTGCAAGAGACCTTGCCTTCGAAATAATTGAAGCGGATCCCCTTTTGCAAAATCCTGAGAATTTTATTCTGAGTAAACAGCTGCAAAAGCTGTTCGCAAAAAAGATTGATTGGAGTTTGATTAGCTGAGAATGAACTCAATACCGCAGCAAAACGCTGTTAAAACGCGCGCTGAAATGAAAAAGTTCACTAAAGTGCTCAATAACATAATATCTATAAGTAGTTGGCAACTAAAATATTAAACTTATTTATTATTAAAAATTAGTATAACAACATCAAAAAGGATTAATCAAAATTGTGTGTTCGTATTGAATTTATGTACCTTTAAACACCTTAAATACACGAAGCAACATAAAAAAGCATACATACTATGGAACGCACATTGGTAATTTTGAAGCCGTCTGCTTTGCAGCGTCGACTTATCGGAGAGATTTTATCTCGTTTTGAAAGAAAAGGTTTTATCCTTTGCGGCATGAAGATGATGCAGCTGACTGATGAAATTCTGGATGAACATTATGCTCATCTTGTTGATAAGCCATTTTACCCAAGAATTAAAAAAAGTATGAAAAGTGCGCCCGTTGTGGTGTGCTGCCTGCAGGGAGTGAACGCTATTCCGGTGATTCATGCCATGGCAGGTGTGACGAATGGTCGTAATGCGGCTCCGGGTACAATCCGCGGAGACTTCAGTATGAGTGTTCAGGAAAATGTGATCCATACTTCCGATTCGGCTAAAACCGCCAAGGAAGAGATCGCCCGCTTCTTCTCTCCGGAGGAGATCTTTGAGTATAATATTGCGACTTTACATTATCTCTATGCGGATGATGAAGTTGAAATGAATGAGAATTAAGAATGGAAATTATAAAGAAAGCGAAAGTATTCCTTACGGCATTGATGGCCATAACATCAGTCGCCGTACAAGCACAGAGTAACGATGTGATGCATCAGCAAATGCATCAAAACTTATTGGCGGATCAGGTGAATATACACAAAGAGGTGAATTTGCTCGATTCGTTGACGATGCTGTATCGTCTCCAGGAGGAAGAAACGCTTTTCCCGGCGTTGGATTTATATGAATCATGGAATAACGAATGGGTCAACCCTTATCGTGGCCAGAATGTCAAACTGCCGGATTCTCTTAAGATTGATGTCTCGGAGTTTGTGATTCCCGCACCGGGACACATCACCTCTAATTTCGGATGGCGCCGACGCAGAATGCATAACGGGGTGGATATCAAGGTTTATACCGGCGATACCATCTATGCCGCTTTCTCCGGGAAGATTCGTGTTCGGAAGTTCGAAAGACGCGGTTACGGATATTACCTGGTGGTACGTCATAACAACGGTCTGGAAACCATTTACGGACACTTGTCGAAATTCCTAGTCAAACAGGATGATGTGGTGAAAGCAGGGCAACCGATCGCTTTAGGCGGTAACACGGGACGTTCAACCGGTTCGCATCTCCATTTCGAGACGCGTTTGATGGGACAGGTGATCAATCCGAACGATATCATAGACTTTAACAATAAAGTGGCGCATACAGACATGTATGTGTTCAAGACCAAGAAGACGAAATCTCCATCCACACCAACCGGAGTCGGAGGCAGTCACATGGCTTACCATAAAGTACGCTCCGGAGATAATTTAGGTAAGATAGCCAAGAAATACGGAGTGAGTATCAATCAGCTTTGTAAGTTGAATAAGATCACGACAAAGACCACGCTGCAAATCGGGCAACGTCTTCGCTACTCGTAATGATTTTAAGAATTCAGACGATATAAGAATAGCCTCCTTTGGGAGGCTATTTTTTTTCCTTGCAAGAAGATACTTAATGCAGGGAAACGTATAAAAAGAGAAGGGTCGGTCTCCCGAAGGAAACCGACCCTTATTTTTTCTTTAAAACTCTTTGGATCAGATTACAAATTGTGAGCTGATTGATTCGTTGTCAACAACGCGACGGATTGTTTCTGCAAACATATCCGCGATGCTGATTACGTGAGCTTTCTGGCACTCTTTTCTGAAAGGAATACTGTCTGTAAAGATCATTTCCTCCAACTGAGAGTTTGTTACGCGTTCCGATGCCGGATCAGACATGATAGCATGGCTGGCGATAGCACGAACCGAACGAGCGCCCTGTTCCATCATCAAATCGGCCGATTTAGTGATTGTACCTGCAGTATCAACCATATCGTCGATTAGAATCACGTTTTTATCTTTAATGTCACCGATTACCACCATGCTTTCGATTTCGTTCGCTTTAGCGCGAGACTTGTGGCAAAGAACCAAAGGTACACCGAAATGTTTTGCATACGTATTGGCACGTTTAGAGCCGCCTACGTCCGGAGATGCGATTACAAGGTTCTCAAGTTTCAGAGAGTCGATGTAAGGAGCAAAAACCGTAGAAGCATAAAGATGGTCAACAGGAACATTGAAGAATCCCTGGATCTGATCTGCATGAAGGTCCATCGTGATTAGACGGTCGATTCCTGCAACGCTCAAAAGATCTGCGATAAGTTTAGCACCAATTGCCACACGAGGCTGGTCTTTACGGTCCTGACGAGCCCACCCGAAGTAAGGGATTACAGCGATAATAGATTTTGCTGAAGCGCGTTTTGCAGCGTCGATCATCAGCAACAATTCCATTAGGTTGTCAGAATTTGGAAATGTAGACTGAACAAGGAAAACATGGCTACCACGGATTGATTCTTCGAAAGAAACACCGAATTCACCGTCAGCAAAATGCTGAACTTTCATATTCCCCAGTTCGCAACCCAAGCTGTTGCAAATTTTTTCGGCAAGATAACGGGTGTTTGAACCCGAAAAGACCTTAAAAGGAGGTTGTTGGCTCATTGTGATAATTTGATATGACTGTTAAGAATTTCTGCAAAGGTAAGACTTCATATTATTTATTGGCTCACCTCTCTCTAATTTTTTATCTTTTCAAGGGATTATTCTCCTTAAAGAGTGTTTCATATCTTGTCATATTGCAAGTGATTGAGTCCCTAAAAAGAATAAAATGAGCTCATTAGAGTTCCATTTTCCATACCACGCCACTTTTTCCTTCCACTCTGGTGGTGAATGGAAAATCCGCGGACAGACGGCACACATCGCTTTCCCCGGATATAAGTTCTTTCATTCTGAAGTTTCCTTCCGGGATATTGAGGTAGTCGAACGCATGTTTCGGGATATAAACCGATGTATTAACGGGCTGATCCCCAAAGTTCACTACGACAACCAGTAATTCATTCACGTATTTCCGTAAAAAGCCATATTGTTTGGAGGGATCAAATCCCTCGTGGTTATAATTCACATACATCAGGTCAAAGAATGCGCCTTCATAGATTGCTTCTTCGCGGTTGCAGGCGGTAAGAATCTGTTTGTAGTGGCGGCGAATCGATTTTTCCGTCTCGCTTAGGTGCTCTTCATCCCACTTGCCGTTGTTGTTCCAATCACGCATGCTCTGAAGTGAAAAATAGTCGAATATCGTCGTTCGGCCGTCCTTTCCGCTGAATCCTTCCGCATCCATGCCCCGTTCACCCAGTTCCTGGCCAAAATAAAGCATGAACGGATTTGTGTTCATCATCGCTGAAACGATCAGAGCCGGTAGGGCATTGTACGCATTTCCCGCAAAAAAATCCGAGGCGATGCGTTGTTCGTCGTGATTCTCCAGAAAATTCACCATGTGCTGTTGTATCCCTTCCAGAGATTGCCATTGTGCGGTAATGGCAGAGGCTGGCGCCTCGCCCCGTGTAATGGCGCGCAGGGTGTCATACAACCCCACTTTATCGTAAAGGTAATCGAAATGTCCCCTGAAAATGTATTCGCGGTACAGTTCGGGCGAATAGATCTCAGCGATGAAGATGACATCCGGATAGTTGTATTTGACTTGCGGGATCACCCATTCCCAGAATTCGATAGGCACCATATGAGCCATATCGCACCGGAATCCATCGACGTTTTTCGCGGCCCAGTAAAGCAGAATGTCCAACATCTTCTGCCAGGTATCCGGAATCGGGTCGAAATGTTTTGATCCGTTAGAATAATCCACTCCGTAATTCAGTTTAACCGTTTCGTACCAATCGTTTATTCCCGGGTAGGGATGGAAGCAATCGTTGCCCGTTGCTTTTGCAGGAAATTCACGGTATTGCGCTGCGCCCGAGCCCAGATCAAAATGGGGTGCGAATCCTTCACCCACTGAATAATAGAAGTTATTCTGAGGTGAAAAAGCCACACGGGTATCGTCTTGTTCGCCAAAATCCTTTACTCCTGCGGGTTTCACCGTAGAATGGTATTGACGGGCCACATGGTTGGGTACGAAGTCAAGAATCACCTTCAAGTCATGCTGATGCGATCGTTTTACAAGCGCATCAAATTCGGCCATCCGCTCTTCGGGGTGATCGGCCAAATCGGGATCTACGTCATAATAATCGGTAATGGCGTAAGGGGAGCCCGCTTCACCTTTGATGACATACGGGTTGCCTTTTGGAATTCCATAGGCTGAATAATCGGTTTTGGTGGCGTGTTGAATCATTCCGGTATACCAGATGTGATTGCAGCCCAAGGCACGGATCGATTGCAGGGCACGGTCTGAGAAATCGCTCATTTTACCGCTTCCGTTTTCCGCTAGCGTACCCCCCGGATAGTTATGCGCATTGCTGTTTCCAAATAAACGGGGAAGTGTTTGATAGATGATTATTTTTTCCATTCAGGTATGGCTTTAAGAAATTGGATGATGAACAGACGGAGGAAGCCTGTTCTCTTTTTTGAGTTTTTCCAGAATATTCACCGTAACCTGATAACCCAGGGAGGCGATGCTCTCGATGTGTTTCAGATCGAAGATATTGTAATCGGCTGTTTCGTTCGTTTCAATCAGCAGATCGCATAATTTCTTATCTTCGGTGGTATTCGAACGAAACATCAGGTTGTAAGAGCGTTCGGCGATATTCAGGATATTGGCTTTGTAAGGTGCTAGTTTCAGGGTGTTGACATCCACACCGATCACATAATCACACAAATGACGGATCGGATACACCGGGAAGTTCCGGAGAACGCCACCGTCTACGTAATGTACGCCGTCTATCTCTACCGGTTGGAAAATAACGGGGATGCTGCACGATGCCCAGATGGCGTCAGCCACAATCCCTTTATTGAATACTACCGACTCCCCATGATCGATGTCTGTGGCGATCACCATGAAAGGTAGTTCCAGTTCCGAAAAGATGCGTTTACCGATTGAGCGGGAGAGAAATTCCCGAAATCCCAGCGTACTGAAAAGACTTACTTTGGGCACACGTATTTCAGCGAAGTCCTTAAAATGTTCTCCCTGGAATATCTCAATCATATCCGCAGGGGAGAACCCCGCACAATAGAGGCCTCCAACCACAGATCCGGCACTCACGCCCGAAATAAGATCCGGAAAGATGCCGTACTCCTCCAGCGCCTTTAAAACGCCGATGTGTGCGAATCCTCTGGCACCGCCTCCACTCAAGGCAATCCCCAACTTGTATTTTCTTGGTGTATCTGATGCAGCAACCGTTTCCATAAATCACTGTTTTTATCTTACAAACAAGCGAGGGGACGAAAGGTTTATAAAAAAAGAGCACAGATCCAAGAGGTGTCAGCGTTTGTCAAACATCCTCACAGATCTGTGCTCCTTCGTTATCGCAAATTATTAAAGCCCTTTGGCTTCAACTGTTTTATCGATTTTCTTCACCAATCCCTGCAATACATTGCCCGGTCCGACTTCGGTAAACGAATCGGCTCCGTCCGCAATCATATTGATCACGCTCTGCGTCCAACGTACCGGTGCGGTCAGCTGGAAGTTCAGGTTGTCTTTGATAACGACAGGGTCTGTATGCGGTTTCGCATCCACATTCTGGTAGATAGGGCAAGAAGGGGCCATGAATACCGTCGCATTGATCGCTTCGGCCAACTCGCCGCGAGCAGGTTCCATCAGCGGAGAGTGGAATGCACCGCCCACTTTCAACTTAAGTGCACGTTTCGCACCCGCTTCGGTCATCTTCGCACAAGCTTCGTCGATGCCTGCATTTGATCCGGAGATTACGATCTGTCCCGGGCAGTTATAGTTAGCCGGCACCACGATTTCACCTTCGATCGATGCGCAGATCTCTTCCACCTTTTCATCCGGCAAACCAAGGATCGCCGCCATTGTAGAGGGGTTCAGTTCGCAAGCCTGCTGCATGGCGTGGGCACGTTTCGCAACCAATTTCAGTCCATCTTCAAAAGAAAGAGCTCCTGAAACTACCAATGCAGAGAATTCACCCAACGAGTGACCTGCAACCATGTCCGGTTTCACATCGTCATTGATTAATGCCGGAATAACAGATACCAGAAATACCGCAGGTTGGGTAACCTTTGTCTGGCGAAGGTCTTCTTCGGTGCCATTAAACATGAGGTCCGTAATACGGAAACCTAGAATATCGTTCGCTTTTTCGAACAGTTCGCGTGCTTTGTCGGAGTTGTCATAAAGATCTTTACCCATTCCGACGAATTGAGCGCCTTGTCCGGGAAATACAAATGCTTTCATCTTATATCTGTATTAGTGTTTTTGTTATTTTAGAAAATTTCGACTGTAAAACTACAAAAAAAACATTATCCTTCATCATTTGTTTATATTGTAACCTTATATTTGTAAGAGTAATAAGTATTAACTTTAAACATTTCTTTTATGAATCACCTATTCTGTTGGGCTCTCGGTAGTTGGGAAGTCATTATTATTATTTTTGCCATTGTATTACTTTTCGGCGGGAAGAAAATTCCGGAACTGATGAAAGGTATCGGAAAAGGTGTGAAGAGCTTTAAAGATGGCATCAAGGAAATTGAAGACGATATTAAAATTGACGATAATAAAAAGTAATCTTCTATGAGCCATAACAACGATGCGCTGGAAGAGATGACTTTCTGGGATCACATCGAGGCTTTAAGAAAAGTGCTGATTCACTCCATGCTTGCAGTGGCGTCGATCAGCATTTTGTTTTTTGCCTTCATGCGCACCATTTTCGATACCATTATTCTGGCTCCCTGCAGCTCCGAATTCATTGTTTACCGCTGGATGTGTTCGTTAAGTACCAAATATCCGGTACTTCCCGATATGTGTAGTAACACGTTTAAAGTGGAATTGGTGAATTATAACCTGAATTCTCAGTTCATGGTACATATGACCACCTCATTCTGGCTGGGTTTGATTTTTGCCTTTCCGGTGGTGGTGTATATCCTGTGGAGTTTCATCAGTCCCGCACTCTATCCGCATGAACGAAGAAACGCCCGGTGGGCCTTCCTGTTCGGCAACGGAATGTTTTACTTGGGATTGGTGATGGGGTACTACTCCATCTTCCCCATGACACTGCGTTTTCTGGCCACCTACCAGGTGAGTGAATTGGTACCCAATGTGATTTCACTCGATTCCTACATGAGTAATTTCATGACCCTGATCTTCATGATGGGACTGGTTTTCGAGATGCCGCTTCTTTGTTGGTTGTTGTCACGCATGGGATTGTTGACGCGTTCTTTCTTCGGGAAATACCGCCGTCATGCCATTGTGGTGTTACTGATCGTAGCGGCGATACTTACTCCGGCCGATCCGTTCTCGATGTTCCTGATGTTTATTCCGCTTTACCTGCTTTATGAAGGAAGTGCTTTCGTCGTTAAACCCGATCAGCCTGAAGAGGATGAGGATGAGGAGATGACCGTAACGGACGAACATCAATCGTAAAGCCGATTCTAATATAGCTTATTGAAGAGCCGACTCCAAAGTTGTGCGAATGAAATGAAAAGCCCCGATTATCGAATCCTAGATTCAGATAACGGGGCTTTTATTGCAAACATAAAAAAAGGTAAATTTTATTCAACTCGCGCAGTCATATTATCTTACACTGCTGCAATCTTCAGGTTTTATATTTTTTAATCGTGATGATTCGTTCGTTTCATTCTCAAGAGCGATTTTGATATTCACCTCCTCATCGCGGTGACGGAAATATTTCAGATGGATCTCTTTCGCCTCTTCATCGATATTTTCCGGCAGTCTGAAACAAGCGATTCCATTCACCCAATTGCCGTAATAATCGTTGTTTCCGTTGTGGATGAACTCAACCTTGTATACGCCCTCTTCCGGATTCACCGCATTTTCAAGCGTATTTTCCACCACATTCACATAATGTACGCTTCCGTAAGAACTGCTTAGGAAACTGAAATAAAGATTCAAGTATCCTCCTCCGATCCATGCATCGCGAACAATCACCGGATCTTTGTGCGCTACCACCGACGAATCGCGGTTCGCTTCCGTTAGTTTCCAAATCGGCTTGGCCAATAACGGCTGATACGCCTCGATGTGGATGTATTTGTATTCACCGCTCTCTTTCGGCTGATTTTCCGGTTTCTTATCCAGAATGTGGAACAACACCACGCCGCGATCGTCTTCCTTTAATGAAGAACTGCCGGAGAGGTTGGTGGGGTTCAGGGTATTTCCTTTATCAGTTTTAAAGATGAGCTCATCACCCTCTTTATCTACTGTTACAAAGCTTTCATAATGTGTTTCTTTGCATTGATCATCGTCACAAGAGGAGAAAAATACGCCGCCTAAAAGCAGTGCGCTCAAGATTAATTTTCTGTTTTTCATACTTATACGCTAAATGAAGAATGTTTAATTAGATACTGTTTGGAACGCCGTTCTGAATAGAAGATGAAGGTTGAGTTTGAAATGCTGCATTCCTTTTTTTAAATTCGCATATATTAACATATGCTTTTGGTATGGAATGGGAAAATTTACATTTATCTTTGACAATCCAAACTCAGCTTGGTTGGCTGATTCAAAAACATCTTTACGGATAACATGGAACAATTGAAACATGAATGCGGTATCGCGATGGTGCGATTACTTAAACCGCTTGAGTACTATCAGGAAAAGTATGGAACCTGGATGTATGGGCTGAACAAGCTCTACCTCTTGATGGAGAAACAACATAATCGCGGACAAGAGGGCGCTGGTCTTGCTTGTCTGAAAATGGAAGCCCATCCGGGCGAAGAGTATTTCTTCCGACAGAGAGCCATGGGTTCCGGAGCCATTACTGAAATATTCGAAGCCGTACATAATAACTACAAAGATCTCGATACAGAGATATTACGGGATGCCACTTACGCCAAAACCACCCTTCCTTTCGCCGGCGAAGTTTACATGGGGCATCTGCGATACAGCACAACCGGTAGATCCGGCCTTTCTTACGTCCATCCTTTTATCCGCCGAAACAACTGGCGCGCCAAAAACCTTGCACTCTGCGGGAACTTCAACTTAACCAACGTCGATGAAATCTTTGAGGAGATTACACGTGCCGGACAACACCCACGTAAATATGCCGATACCTATATCATGCTGGAGCAGGTAGGACATCGTCTGGATCGTGAGGTGGAACGTATCTATCAGAACTCAAAATCGGAAGGATTGGAGGGGATGGAGATCACAATGGCGATCGAAGAGCAGCTGAACCTCGAAAACGTATTGAAAACGGCAAGTCCGAATTGGGACGGCGGTTACGTGATCTGCGGTGTACTCGGTAGCGGCGATTGTTTTACATTCCGCGATCCGTGGGGAATTCGTCCCGCATTCTACTATGCGGATGATGAGATCGTAGTGGTGGCTTCCGAACGTCCGGTGATTCAAACCGCGTTGGGGGTACAATACGATACGATTCACGAATTGCAGCCGGGACAGGGAATCATCGTCAACAAGAAAGGCGAGATGCACCTTTCACAGATCAACGCACCCAAAGAGGTGAAGAAATGTTCGTTCGAACGGATCTACTTCTCTCGCGGAAGTGATCAGGATATCTATCGCGAACGTAAGAAACTGGGTGAGAATCTGGTGCCGTCTATCTTGGAGTCTGTTGATAACGATTTGGATAACTCCGTATTCTCTTTCATTCCCAATACGGCAGAGGTGGCTTATTATGGAATGCTTGAGGGACTCGATAAGGTGCTGAACGTAAAAAAACAACAGGAAATTCTTGAAAAGGGAACCGACATTTCTCCTGAGGATCTCAATCGCATCCTTGCAAAAAAGGTGCGCTCGGAGAAAATCGCCATCAAGGATATCAAACTGCGTACTTTCATTGCCGAAGGAAACAGTCGCAATGACCTGGCTGCCCATGTGTACGACGTGACATACGGCAGCGTACATCCCGAAACCGATAACCTGGTGGTGATCGACGACTCGATTGTGCGTGGTACGACATTGCGCCAAAGTATCATTAAGATTCTTGACACGCTGACACCGAAGAAAATCGTGGTGGTTTCCTCTTCTCCTCAGATCCGTTATCCCGACTGTTACGGGATCGATATGTCTCGTATGGGCGAATTTATCGCTTTCAAAGCAGCCATCGAGTTGCTGAAGGAGAACAATAAACGCCACATCATCGATGAGGTGTACCGCAAATCGAAGGCGCAGCAGAACCTGCCGAAAGAGCAGATCGTGAATTATGTGAAAGAGATTTATAAACCGTTCACGCCACAACAGATCTCTGCCAAGATCGCCGAGATGTTGACGCCGTCGGGTACGAAGGCCGAAGTTGAGATCATTTATCAGACCATCGAAGGGTTGCATGATGCATGTCCCGATAACAAAGGCGACTGGTATTTTACGGGCGATTATCCCACTCCTGGCGGGAATCGTTTGGTTAACAACGCTTTCATCAATTTCTACGAAGGGAAAGATTCGAAACGTTCGATGTAATATCGCTTCGAATACAATAAAAAAAGGACTCGTGCATTCGGTTGCACGAGTCCTTTTCTTATTGTATGCTATCCAATTATATTCTCTCCAATGTAACAAAAGAGTAGTCGAATTTATTTTTCTCATCCGCTTTGAAATCTTCGCGGTCGATTTCCCGCCATTCATTCTCATTCCACGTCGGGAAGAACGTATCGGCTCCTGCGAAGGTGTGATGTATGAATGTCAGATACATCCGATCTGCCAATGCCAGTGCTTCCTCATAGACGGAAGCTCCGCCGATGATGAAGATTTCCGGATCCTGTTTTGCGAAATCAAGTGCTTTCTCCAGCGATGGAAAAACCTCGGTTCCCGGAAAGGTGGATTCCGCACGGCGAGTCAGCACAATGTTCGTACGGTTCGGAAGAGCTCCCTTGGGAAGCGATTCGAACGTTCGTCGTCCCATTACGATCGTATGGCCCGTGGTAAGTTCCTTGAAATGTTTCAAGTCTGCCGGCAAATAACAGAGCAAGTCCTGATCTTTCCCGATGGCATTTTCTGCCGCAATTGCTACGATGATTGAAATCATACCGCTACCTCCCCTTTGATATGCGGATGCGGATCGTATCCCTCAAGTGTGATGTCTTCGAACTCAAAAGAGAAAATGTCTTTTACATCCGGGTTGAGTTTCAGCTTCGGCAACGCTTTCGGAGCACGAGATAATTGAAGTTTCACCTGTTCCAAGTGGTTGGTGTAGATGTGCGCATCACCCAGCGTGTGAACGAATTCGCCCGGCTTCAGTCCCGTAGCCTGCGCTACCATCATTAATAAAAGCGCATACGAGGCGATGTTGAAAGGTACGCCCAAGAAGATGTCGGCACTGCGCTGATAGAGCTGAAGGCTTAATTTGCCATCTGCCACATAGAACTGGAAAAACGCGTGGCATGGAGGTAACTTCATATTCGGAATGTCTGCTACGTTCCACGCACTCACGATGATGCGGCGCGAATCCGGGTTGTTCTTTATCGTATTCACCGCTTCAGCAATCTGGTCGATGTGGCCTCCGTTGTAATCGGGCCACGATCGCCACTGGTATCCGTAGATGTGTCCCAGATCGCCCTGCTCATCCGCCCATTCGTTCCAGATACGAACTCCGTGTTCCTGCAGGTATTTTACGTTCGTGTCGCCTTTCAGAAACCACAAAAGTTCATAGACAATTGATTTCAGATGCAACTTTTTAGTGGTGACCATCGGAAATCCTTCCTCCAGATTGAAGCGCATTTGATGACCGAACACGCTGATCGTGCCCGTTCCGGTACGGTCTTCTTTCTTGGCTCCTTCTTCAAGAACCCGTTGCAATAGATCCAGATACTGTTTCATCGATATATAGTTTATTTATTTTTTCATGAAAGAGAGACGCCCGTCTGTGCGATGAGGGACTTCATCCTCCCGTCGTCCGATTCCGAAATCCCGTCGTCCGACCACAAATATAGAGAAATTGAGTCTTTTGTGACGTTGTTGCCGGCAAGAAAAGTGGCTCCGTTCCAATCCATCCCATCCTGTGCCTCTATTAATTCATAAAAAATTAATTAAGAGTATAAAAAGATATCCTTACCCGTCGGAAACTTTGAATTGAAAGTATAACTTCGCACCTGTTTAATCTTAAAGAGTAAAATGGATTCAATTAAAGAGATATACAGAATTGGGCGTGGTCCGTCCAGTAGCCATACGATGGGGCCGAAACGTGCAGCAGAGCAGTTTTTAGAGATGACTCCCGGGGCGACCCGCTTTGAAGTAACCCTTTATGGCAGTCTTGCCGCTACGGGAAAAGGTCACATGACCGATGTGGCGATTCTAGACGTATTGACGCCGGTCGCTCCCGTAGAGATTCTTTGGGAACCGAAGACGTTTCTACCTTTCCATCCAAACGGCATGAAATTCGTGGCTTTCGATGCGGAAGAGAAAGAGATGAAGGAGTGGGTGATCTACAGTATCGGCGGAGGCGCTTTGGCCAACGAAGAGAGTGAAGCGGCACCGGAACCACAGGTTTATGAGATGAATACACTTCATGAAATTCAGGAGTGGTGTCAGAATAACGGATGTAGCTTCTGGGAATATGTTGAGATTCACGAAGGTCCTGAAATCTGGGATTACCTTCAGAAAGTATGGGAAGTGATGGTGGCCGGCGTGGAACGCGGACTCGAAGCGGAGGGTGTTCTTCCGGGCGGTCTGGGTTTGCGACGCAAAGCATCCGACTACCTGATCCGTGCGAAAGGGTACAAAGACAATATGAAGAACCGCGGTTTGCTGTATGCCTATGCTTTGGCCACATCCGAGGAGAATGCCGGAGGCGGAGAGATCGTAACGGCTCCTACTTGCGGTTCGTGCGGTGTGGTGCCGGGTGTGCTTTATTACCTGCGTCAGACTCGCGATTTCCGCGATTCAAGAATCTTGAGAGCGTTGGCTACGGCGGGACTTATCGGAGCGGTTGTGCGTAACAACGCGTCGGTATCCGGTGCCCAGGTTGGCTGTCAAGGCGAAGTGGGCGTGGCCTGTGCGATGGCTGCCGCTGCCGCTTGCCAGTTGTTCGGCGGTTCACCCGCACAGATCGAATATGCTGCGGAAATGGGCTTGGAACATCACCTTGGATTAACGTGCGATCCGGTTTGCGGATTGGTGCAGATTCCATGCATCGAAAGAAATGCATATGCTGCCGCGCGTGCGTTGGATTGCAACATCTACGCAACGTTCTCCGACGGACGTCATCGCGTGAGCTTTGATAAAGTGGTGGAAGTGATGCGTCAGACCGGTCACGATTTGCCAAGTCTTTACAAAGAAACTGCCGAAGGCGGATTGGCTAAGAACTACTATTCACATACCAATGACGGTGCCGCAGAGTAACCTTTTGTAAAAAGGATAAGGTATTCGTTGTGTTTATGATAACAAGAAAGGTGATTGAAAGAGCCGCGAGGTTCTTTTCAATCACCTTTCTTAATTTAACCCTTTCTTATTTAACCCTTTTTTATTTAACGGTAAAGGGCTCTTTATTTCAATTCCCCTTTGTATTGACTTGGAGACATGCCGGTGTGCTGTTTGAAATATTTTCCAAAGAAAGACTGATTCGGAAAGTTCAACTCTTCGGCTACCTCTTGGATATTCTTTCCTGAGTTCTTGAGAAGCGTTTTCGCCTCCAGAATAACGAATTCGTCAATCCATTCGCCCGCTAGTTTACCGGAAATCTCTTTGATGGTTGTAGAGAGGTATTTCGGGGTGAGGCACATCTTATCGCCGTAGAAAGAAACACTCCGTTCTTTCTTGTAATATTGCGCCACCGTTTTCATGAATTGTTCGAAAAGTAATTCTTTGCGGTTCTTTTTACGAATCAGTTGTTCGGATTGATGTGCGGCAAAAAGCATATTTACCTCGCAGAAAAGTGCCCGCATCAGATGTTGGGCGATCTTCTTTCTGAAAATCGGATCGTTTAACTTCATCTTTTTCAACAAGAGGGAGTGATACTCCAGGATCATCTCCATCTCGGTATCGGTCAGATCGGTGCACGGATTGTCTCTGAAATAGAAAAAGATGGTCAATGCGCTTTTGAAATCGATTTGAGCTTCTTCCAGAAAATTGCGTGACATCACCAGAAAACGTCCCTCGAAGTCTTCCGATATATCGATCAGTTGTAAAATCTGATCCGGTCGGATTACGCCAAGTTGTTGCTTTTTTAAGGTGAGTTTCTCCAGGTTCACACCCACTTCGAGAGATCCCCGGGTGCAAATGGCAAACACGACACAATCCATACGTGTCGGGGTTTCGCAGATATGAATCTGATCCACACGATCGAATATCGCAAAGTCTTTAGCTAATGAGAAGTCTTTTTTTACCTCCTGTTCCATATTTCTTTCAAATCTTATCTTTCTACAAACATATCATTTTTAGTCGTAGAAATAAAAAAGAGCCGACAATATTGCATTTTATCGTCGGCTCTTTTCAATGAATAGCTTTTAAAATCGAATCAACTCTTCGATTTGTTCTCTTATTTTTTCAGTATTAATGTACCGGAGGAAGTCGGCACGAACATCGTCATGTTTTTCGGATTGTAGGAACCACTGTGTCCCATATACGGGTTGATCGTTGTGTAGAAGAATACGATATCCGTATCGGAAGTGAGCATCCAACTGCCTTTTACCTCTGAATTTCCTTTTGCGGAAGAGATCGTTGCGGAGAAGGAGAAGTCGTTGGTTAGCGTCAGTACGATATTTCCGTTATAAGCAGCAGCCAGTTGTGCATTCCATTTCCCGGTCAAAACCTTCTGCTGATCGCACATGGCGGCATCTTTTTGCCAGCCGACGATGTAAGTGATCACGAGTTTTTTCGGATAAGGGGCACCCGGATTGTCAACGAGATAGCCTCTGAATTTCCCACGCATTACGCCACCCGGTTCAGTTACGGCGCTACCATATTGCTTGCTGACTTCAGAATAGATACCCTGATCTGTGGCAATAGGAAGATTGACGCCCGCCGCACAATCGTAGAAAGTTGGCATGTTGTCGATTATCTGTAGATTTCCTTCGAAATAAAAATTTGAAGCGGCGATGTTTACCGGGCCGATCCCCATTCCCACATTACTCGGAAGCGGAGTGGTCCAATCCGATTTCTCGGCTATTTGTCTCTCTTTCTCCTGGAATGTTTTTTGGTTCACGCCGATTACCGTACTCGGGTTGGAAGATTGCGAACTACCCATTTGAGAACTACCCATCTGCGAGGAAGTGGAACACGCGCCCAACAAGAACGAAAGGGCAACGGTGTAGAATAATTTTTTCATAAGTTGAAGGTTATGTTGTTTTCTATAGTTTAGTAACAACAAACCAGGAGGAATAAAGGTTGATAAAAAGATGCGCAAACTTAAATTAGAAAACGAAATCCTAACGAAAGCAGTGCACATCTTTTCTAGAAACAATCGGTAAGGCGGAGTAAAATTCAGTTTATCAAAGAGAATGAATCCTACTATTTATTCATGTTCGTGATCTTCCCCTCCTTCATGCGATAGCACGATATTACGGGCGATATACGATTCATTTCCGGCCATATCGGTACAGAACACCATCAGATGATATTTGCCTTCCATCGCATTTTCCGGGATAACGATTTCATGGTGATGAATCAACGTATTTTTCTGAGGGGCCAATGTCCAGCTCCGGTTAAAAGAGAAGGCAACCGATTCTGTCGCCGCTCGTGAAGCAGAGCCATGTCCATGATCGTCGAAATTAGAATGTATCTCAATCTTATACGCACCCAATGCCTCGTTATCACTCAGCTCCATTTCGAGATGCACCTCGTTACCGATACGAAGCGTCTCGCCTTGGGCCGGTTCGATCAAATTAATAACCGGTTTCACGGTATCGGTCATCTCCTTTTCGGTACATGAATTCAACAAAAAAGCGATACCCGCACTTAGGAATAAAGACTTGAATAATATAGAACTTCTCATTTTAGTAATTGTTTAAACGGAACTTTTATCATCAATTGGAAAGCTCTTCCGGGTTCCGGAATCTCCACTTTTCGATAAAAGCTCAGGTGATTATAATAACGTGTATTTAAAATATTGCGAACCGTAAGGTTCAATTCGGGCATCAACATGGCCAGACGAAAACGATAGCTTATACCACCATGCAACAGATTTGCCCCCGGAGTCCGCTCTTCGTTACGCGCCACTCGGTTTTGCCGCCCGATTGCCTGATACTGAAAATAAGCATCGAAACCATCCCGTTGATAACGCAGCGTGTGGCGCATAGAGGGGGGAGGCGAAAAGGAGAGGGGCGTGTGTTCCTCCAGATTCCGGGTATACACATATTCGCCGCTTGCTTCATAGCGAAGCGAAAATGGCAATCCCACGCATACCGATATTTCTCCCCCTGCAAACAATGCTTCGGTACCTGTATAACGGTAAATCTGTCCGGCATGAGGCAATACCGACCATTCGCCGGTAGGGCGCAGGTAGATATAATTATCAAACCAACTCACAAAAGGCGATGCGGTAAGCTCGAACCCATCGGTTCTGTAAGTATATGCGGCATCCAACTGCCAGCCCCGTTCAGAGCCAAGATCGGCACTTCCCTGCTCATGTCGAAAGGTGCCATGATGCACTCCGTTCGAAGCCAGCTCGTTGGCAGAAGGCAAGCGAAAACTGCGTCCGAGATTCGCCTTCAGCAGATGACGCGTATGCGGTTCCCACACCATACCGAATGCTCCCGAAAAATCGCCCAGTGTACGGTTAAGGGGGGCACTGCGCACCTCGTAAGCGGCAATCACCTCTTCCGGATACTGCTGCTTCCGCAAGTATTCCGCCAAATAGGGATCGGTAAAAGACTCCAGATCCAAATGAGCCAGATCATACCGTACGCCTCCACTCAACCGCAAGGTTGGGCTGACCGGATAAGCCTGCACCCAAAAGAGCCCCGCACTTTCGCGATTGTAACGCGGCAATAGAAAAGAGTATCCGGCAATCCGGTTGCGTTGCATCTGCAAATCGATTCCCGCCGTATGGCTCCAGCCCCTTTCTGTTTCGAATGCGGCTTTGAGCAACAAGGTGTAACTGTTCAGTCGGAACTGCAACTCCTTGTTAGGATCAATCGCAGGCGCCGTTTGGTTGCCGTAATGGCTATGAAAAAGACTCCATTCTTCGCGATGATTCTGTTGCCATCCGATATCCGCGCTTAAGGATACTTGGTCGATTCGGTATTGATGGTTTCCGGTAAGCTTTAGGTGATTCACCTTGCTGAATGGGAATCCGATATTACGCGAATCGCCATCATCCTCCAATCGGGATGCGTCGGGAATACCATGCGCACCCGGAAAAAAGCCACTCTTCTGATATACATTGCTCAGATTTATTTTGCCGCTATAGTTTCCGTTGCGATACTGTACCATCCCGTTGAAATCGCGCTCCACTCCGGCCGTATTCTTCAGCTTCCGGTTGTAAACCGGCAATCGTTGCGTAAGATAAAGCACAGAATCGGTCGGGATGCGATAATCGCCAAACCGATGTTCGGTATACCGAATACGGGTATACCAGTTGTTCTGCTTCAAACCCAACAAGAGCGAGCCACCGAGCGATTCATTGACCGATTTGCCAATCACAACCCCTTCGCCGAAAATCTGATTTTCGGAAGGCGCCGGCAAATCGCGAATCTCTACGACGCCTCCCATCGCGTCGCTTCCATACAAAAGCGATGCGGGACCTTTGCGTATATTTACCTGTTCCACATGGAGGGCATCCAATTCAAGCCCGTGATCAGCGCCCCATTGCTGTCCCTCCTGTTTAATTCCGTTTTCCGTCACCGACACCCGGTTGAAGCCCATGCCACGAATCATCGGCTTTGAAAAGCCACTCCCGATATCCATCGACTGGACTCCGGGCAATTGTTCGAGTGTTTGCATAAGCGCTCCCGAAAGGTGCAGGCGTAGGAAGTCTTTTCCGATCACGTCGAGATGCTGTGTCTCGAGGCGGTTTTTGGCAGTCGCATACGATTCGCTCACCACCACCTCTTGCAAAGACACAGTCCGGACGGAATCGGGTTGCGGGGTTTGGGCTGACATGCAGGTATAACATGCCAGCATACCCGAAATCAATCCGATACGCATTATAAAAAGATTTTGTTTTTGAATACTTTAGCTATATGTATTCAATGCAGGAGGGGCTCGAAGGCTGATGTAGCGGGAAGCCAGGATCGGCTTTCCGACAGAAGGTATAACAAGATTAAAGCAGCGACCCTTAGGCAGATATACAATCTGTAAAGGTTGCGCGTCAATAAAAGGAGAAAGTGTATACTGACATACCTGACAACTAGTGGGTGTATCCCGGTCAGATTGTTCCGGCTGTTCCGACTGCTGGTGATCGTCGGTGCAACAACTTTGCGAAGTACACGAGCGCACCTTCCCACTGTGGCAGTGGAAAGCTTTTACGGCAAGAAACTGTAGGAATACAGTTATCAAAATACCGCTGATCAGTAATCGTATATGGCGCTCTTTTCTCATCTCTTATTTTGAATGGGTAAAATTAGTAGAAAAAACAATCTTCACCCTACGACTGACTCAAAAAATAAAAGTTGGAATAATATAACTACTGATAATTAGGTTAGAAGATACCCGGAAAATTGAATTTATATCTCTGAATCTTTGGCCGAATAAATACGTTATTTACTCTTATTTCAGGGGATAATATGAAATGAAAAGCCAAGATAATCGAATTGACTGTCTTGGCTTTTAGGCTTTTACTAGAGGATTATCGTAATCGGTGTTATAGCGCGCTTTATTATTGTCTAAATTTGGGGGAGTAATATACCTTTTTTGGACGGTATTAAATTAGACAACTAAAGTTATATTTTTAATTTCATACTCACGCCTATATTCATTGGATGACATGTCGCCCAATGAATAATGTGGGCGATTTTCATTATAATCCGTCATCCAGGATTCTGCCAATTCGCGTACATCATTCCTTTATAAAGCGCTTCATTACAACTATACCCTGTTTTACCGATTGAGCCGATATCATCTTGACGGGCGCATGAAACTTGATAATAATGCCGCTGAATCAGTGATAAGGCCTTTGGCTTTGGGTCGATTATGTGGTGCACAACATAATCGACCTATGGCTCTTTGTCCAATTTAAACCCCTTATTTACTCTTATTTCATATAATCTCTTGAAATAAGAAAGGGCGTCTAATCCTATTGATTAGGCGCCCTTAATGCAACTTTTTTGGATTGCATTCCAAAAAAGTCTATTCTTTTTCGGAATGCAATCCAAAAATGTCGTACTTTTGTCGTAGAAAAGATACACAAACATGATACATAGATTACTCCAAAATACAATTTCGGGAAAGCTTGATAAAGGAAAGGCAATCATATTAATGGGTGCAAGACAAACCGGCAAAACCACTTTATTAAAGAATCTGTTTCCTAATAATGATGACATTTTATGGCTGAATGGGGATGAACAAGATGTTCAGAAAATCTTTTCAAATATTTCGGCGACTAGATTAAAGGCTCTTTTCGGGAATAAGAAATATATCGTGATTGACGAAGCTCAACGAATAGAAGATATTGGGCTCCGATTAAAATTGATCACCGACCAGATAAAAGATATTCAATTAGTTGCAACCGGAAGCTCTTCTTTTGACTTAGCAAATAAGGTAAATGAACCATTGACAGGTCGCAAATGGGAATATAAGATATTTCCCCTTTCCTTTCAAGAAATGGTAAATCATCATGGCTTGCTGGAAGAAAGAAGAATGCTGCCACACAGGTTGGTATATGGATACTATCCGGAAATTGTAAATAATCCGGGCACTGAAAAGGAACTTCTTAAGCAACTATCAGACAGCTATCTTTATAAAGACATTCTTATGTGGGAGCAAATTAAGAAGCCGGACAAATTATTAAAGTTATTGCAAGCGTTAGCATTTCAGGTCGGATCACAAGTTTCCTATAATGAGCTTGCACAAACCTGCGGCATGGACTCTAAAACTGTTGAGAAATATATTATTCTTCTAGAACAAACCTTTGTTATTTTCCGACTAGGATCTTTTAGTCGTAATCTGAGAAATGAATTAAAAAACAGTAAGAAAATATTTTTCTATGACAATGGCATTCGAAATGCTTTGATCGCTAATTTTTCTCCTGCTGAAACCCGAATGGATATTGGTGCCTTATGGGAGAATTTTTTAGTTTCGGAAAGAATCAAGGCGCTTCATTATTCAAACCGATGGACGAATTATTGGTATTGGCGCACGAAAGAACAGAAAGAAATCGACTATGTAGAGGAGTCCGATGGGGTATTGACTGCTTATGAGTTTAAATGGAACCCCATGGCAAAATTCAAGATGCCAAAACTATTTCTATCTACTTATGAGGGTGCGGAATTCCGAGTGATTCATCCAGATAACTTTGAGGATTTCTTATTACTCGATCCAATTTATGAATAACATCTCTTCTCGAAACGAGAATATGACTTTGGTCCCTCTCAACTATCCCTTTATTACAGCAGGAAAGAATGGTAGGTAATACTTAAATCTTCCAACAATAGAAATGGCCAGTTCCGAACTGGCCATTTCTATTGTTGGAAAGACGGGTTATCATAATCGGTGTTATGGAACGAGCTGATGACAAAGTTTATTTAAAGGCTCGGAATCACAGGGAAATCAAATGCTGCTTAACTTTTGTCCAATAAAAGTTGGCAATTCCAGTATTTCCATTTTCGCTTGGGTATGGGCATAAGATTCAAAAGTTCAGCCATATCATCAAGGAACCGGATGCTTTCTATTCAAAAGGGAACATGGAAGATAAGAAGAGTGCGCCCAAATCACAGAAAAGCTCGTTTGAAACGCAAAACAATGCGAAATCGGCAGCCTCGGTGAATGATCCGATGGCAGCCGTGATGGCTGAATAGGGTTATTTGGTTAGTCGTAATTCCGTACGCTACAAGAGAATGTATCTGACCGTAAAAGGAATCTATGTTCATGATGACAGGCTTTATTTTAAGCTACTCATAGAGAACCAGAGTAATATATCCTATGATGTGGAGATGATATCGTTTATCGTCAAGGCCAAGGAAAAAGCCAAGAATGCCACACAAGAGAGCACTTCGCTATTTTGAAATGATGTTCGAGGACATGAGAATATGATTCCAACTAATGCGCACAGTGAGATTTTCTTTGAATTCGATAAGTTTACCATTGGGAAAGACAAAATGCTAAATATTAGCTTGGTGGAGAAGAACGGAGAACGAAATTTGGAGCTCCCGATTGATAATGATTGGGTGATTATGGCACGGGAGGTTAGATTATGAGCGTAAGTAACGAAAGGTATTCAGAGATAGGATCGGCTATTCAAGTGGTATTCTCGTGCTTTTTCAAGGTGAGCGTCGTAGTGGCTGTTATACTGATTCGGCAGCCATGGATAGTGATGAACAATAAACGACAGGAATAAATGGAGTATTGTCAATTCCTATTTAAATTAATGCTCAATTTAGGAGAATATTATAATATAGTAACGCCCTTTGACCTTGTCAATCATGACCATTTTATGTATTGGTTAAGCCGGTGTATAGGAGACAAAATCTTACTAACGATTACAATGTAGTTTTAGATATGAGTATGAATTTTAAAATCGATTTTTAGCTGCTTGCCCAGCTCCTAATCCTTTGTATTTACTCCGTGACGGATTAAAGCTATAGCGAATGTCAGTGATACTTCTCTGTTGTCGAATTGATAGGTGTTTTATTTTAAATTATAAAAAAAATTTAGCATAATTGCACTTTATTAATTTAAAATAAAATATAAAGATTTGGTATTTGGTTATTTCATTGTTTCTTATTAGTTGTTCTTCTTCGATTGATAATCTAAAAGATAACTTGGATGACGAGTTTACAGAACATTCTCACAATCTAATATCGCATGAGGTTGATACTGTCAGTGCAGACTTTGTAAAGACATTACAATATGTACATCAAAAAACAATTAATCAAATTAACACTAATCGTGTAGGAAAGGCTATTGAGCCTAAATCTAATTGGCTTAAGGCGATTCTTATTGGAGGGGTAGATGCTGCAGCTGCTGTGGCAGCTGCAGCCGGAATACTTAGCACACCAATTATAAAAGAAATTGTAGTAGTATCAACCACTGCCAAAGTGGCTGCCGTAGCAACGGTTGCTTTGATATCGGCTTCGGCTTCAATAGGTGCTGCTGAAAGCTGTGGTGTCATTAAGTGGAATATACAAGGTGCAACAGATCCAGCACTTGTGATATATAAAAATGTTGGGAGGTCTTATATTAATGACTCCGATAAATTTCCTAATATCCCTCCAGCATCTGGATTAAGTTTAGACTATCCGAGAGGGTATGAAGAATTAAATATTTGCGGGAGATGGCATAACGAAATAATTAAAAAATCCAGAAGGGAAATGCCTTATACTTCATGGAATGGAATTAAGGGGCCCTTTTATAATGAATGGTGGACAGGTGGATATAATAAGGCTTTTTCTGCTTGTTCTAGTTTTTGGCGCGAAGCACAGACTAATTATAATGTACCAAACTATCAGGAATTTTCAAAACTTACCACACATTATAAAAATATGGGGTATATTAATGATTATTTAAGAAGTTTTCTAGATCAATTTATTGTTAGTTATATGTATGCACGTAATCAAAAAGAAGTTCAGTTGGTTTGTAATAATTATATATGCTGGGCCTTATCGAGGAGAGACTCGTTTACCGAACAACAGTATCAAGCAATGTTAGTGGGTATGTCTGTTGCCTTAGATAGTCCTTCTTACTGGCAAAATTGCTCGTATCTTTAAATAACATCGGGGTAATTTACTCAACTTGTAATCAGTATCGTCCATTTATAACCAGATTACAGATTAGCGTTTAAATCTATTCGATATATGGGTATTTCTTTAAACATTGATTGTACTACTTTTATTGTCTAAGCTAAAGATATTCTCGAACGGATGCCCTATTGGTCGAGGTTGTTTATCTTCTTTCAACCTCAATATTTGCTATATCCTTTGGAGAAATCAAGAAATAATGGCTTGCTCAGAAAATTCCTGAGTAAAGAAATATTGTCGGAAATGCTCTCAACAGATGTAGAACTGATTTTTAATGTAAAAAAAATCTTATTGAGAACTTATGATGAAAATATTTAAAAAAAAACACGATACTCTTTTGATAGCTCTTATAGTAGCTTTAATCGTTTGTATGATAGGGAGCTTACTCGTCTGTTTTGATGGAGTTGAATTGGGTCTGATATCTTATTTATTGATAATTATATTATTTGTGCAAATAATTATAGTTATTTTCAATAATCACTTTTATATTACTTTATATAAAGGCTTAGTTTCCATAAACTATCCTTTTTGCAAAAAACTAAATAAATCCTTTCATCTTTCAGAATTAGATATGTTTAAAATTGTGACTGATAATAAAACACCCGGTGTAATAATTGAGATCAAAAAAGGAGGTTACCGGTTTTCGAAAGTAAGTTTTCTAATAGGAAATAAAAATGCGGAAATGCTGAAACAAGAGCTTAAGACAATGTCAGATATCCAGTTATAGGCTTTATTCGTAATCTATTCGAACTTGAAGTGAACCTAAAAAGTGTGTGCTTCCCCATAATATAACTGACAAATAATGATATCAATTATGATGAATCGAGTAGGAGGAAAACAAAATAGGTTTTCCTCCTATTTTGTTTTCCGATCTCTCACCACCCGGCATGCGCTCGCACCGGGCTGTTTCTCTTACCGGTTTAACCGTGCAGGATTTAATGACAGGCTATAGAGTCCCTGCTCTTCGAACCATTCATACTCCATCCCTCGGTAGGCTTGATTACTTAAGGCTTTCCGCCAATAACCTTTTCCGGATTTCGCCAATTGCCAACTTTCCTGTTTGGACACCCCCTTTTGATGTAATGTGTGCTTTCCCTTTTTCGGGCAGTATTAAATTAGACAGGTAAATATGATTTTCTAATCTCGTATTTAACCCAGTATATCTATCCGTCATTATTTACCCTCCGAATATTTACACCCTTTCCCGAGTGTAAATATCACCCCAAAATACCTTATTTCCACAAAAGTGATATTTGCTTACACGAACAGCCCTTTTCCCAATCGGTTTTTGTATACATTCTTGAACGAAATAAAAAACAACGAATCCAAGGGTCAACACATAAGGATATGCCCCGTATACGCCAAACTGCAGAACCTTTTAAAAGCACTCAATCTGTCATATAATAAAGATAATTGCTATAATTGCATATTATATGATAGGTTGAATTACGACTGAGAAAAGCAGTAAAAGATGAAGGAAATAAGGATATATGCCGATTTTAATTGGCTGCCAGAAGTGGAATTATCAAAAGTGTAGAGGCTGATGAAGGACATTACATCTTTATATATGAGAAAAGTAGTAATAGCGATCGATTCGTTCAAAGGTTCTGTGACCTCACGGGAGGCGGGAGAGGCGGTTCGCAAAGGGATTCTTACCGAACTACCCGACTGCGAAGTGGCGGTACTTCCCGTATCCGACGGGGGAGAAGGGTTGCTCGAAGTATTCGAGGGAAACGTAGAACGAAGAGCGATTGCAGTACAGGGACCATTGGGCCGAGAAGTCCTCGCGCATTATTGCGTGTTGGGCGATGGCAAAACGGCTTTGATCGAGATGGCGCAGGCTGCCGGGTTACCGCTTCTGACCGACGAAGAGCGAAACCCGGAGGAAACGACCACGTTTGGGGTGGGGCAATTGATTGCGCATGCCGTGCAATCCGGTTGTCGCGATTTTCTAATCGGAATAGGCGGAAGTGCCACGAACGATGCGGGGACCGGCATGTTGGAAGCGCTCGGATTCATTTTTCGCAATAAATCGGGCGACGTGTTTTCACCCAAGGGCGCAACGTTGATAGCGATTGCCGAGGTGGATGCCACGCAGGTTTCGCCTGTATTGAAATCGTGCCGCTTCAATATCGCCTGTGACGTAACGAATCCCTTTTCCGGTCCGCAGGGTGCAGCTACCGTTTTCTCTCCGCAAAAGGGAGCTTCCGCTGAGATGACACTCCGACTGGAAGCGGGTATGGAACACCTGCATCGACTTTTTCGCGAACAATACGGCATAGCGCTGAATGAGATTCCCGGAAGCGGGGCGGCCGGCGGGTTGGGTGGCGCGTTTGTTCTTTTCCTGCACGCCTCGCTGCGTTCGGGAGCCGAACTTCTGCTTGATTACCTGCGCTTCGATACGTTGATCAAAGATGCGCAACTCCTCATTACAGGGGAGGGGAGGATGGACGCCCAAACGCTGATGGGCAAAATTCCTTACCGGGTGATGGAGCGGGCTTCCCGACTGGGAATTCCCACGATAGCCCTCTGTGGTTCGGTAAGCGACCTTACTCCTCTTAATCA
Source organism: Bacteroidales bacterium (assembly GCA_036655355.1). Classification (GTDB taxonomy): domain Bacteria; phylum Bacteroidota; class Bacteroidia; order Bacteroidales; family JAUNSR01; genus JAUNSR01. Next base: position 229,175 of record JAVVQG010000004.1, on the reverse strand, counting down.
AGCGGGATTCACCTCTCTGTTTTCCATACATCCCGATCGGATTCCCTTGAAAGAAGCGATGGATAAGGAATTGACCCTATCTCGCCTGATGCTGACCGCACAACAAATAATCCGACTCCTCGAGATTCTGTAAACCTATTTCATTCTTAAAATGTTGTTATCCTAAAATCAACTTAATAGAATGAAAAATGAGCATCACGAAAAGTGAATTTCTAATGCTGAAAATGTCGGTGTGGTCCATATCCATTCTGACGAGTATTACCGGATTGGCTATTTCGCCCTCTTTGCCTACCATCCAGCATAAGTTTCCGAATGTGCGTGAAACGGAGATCGATATGTTGATCTCGTTGCCCAATCTGCTGCTGATTCCGTTTGTGATTCTTGCCGGGAGATTGGCTCAGAGTAGGAATAATGTGAAGATGATTGCCGCGGGAGCACTCTTTTTTATACTCTCTGCCATCGCATATCAATTTGCGAACACTTTTACACTCTTGCTCATTATCAGTATCGCGCTCGGAATGGGGGCCAGCATGGTGGTGCCTCTTGCCTCGCAGTTGCCAAGCGTCATTTTTCAAGGGAAGGAGAAGCAAAAGCAACTCGGCATCTGTTCCGGCATCTCTAATGCCAGTCAGGTGTTGTGTACCCTTTTCGCAGGATGGCTGGCCACGATCAGTTGGCATGCGCCGTTTTGGGTCTATTCCATCGCGATAATCCCGTTGATTATGTCGCCATTCCTTCGATTGAGGAGCAAATTGCCTCCGCTTCCACCTCCAACGGCCGAACAAAAAAGTATTTCATCGGCCCTAATCCCTCCTTCGGGAATTAATAAGCCGAAGCTCATCCAGCTGATGGTGCTCTATTTCGTAGTGATGTTCTTTAACCTGCAGATTCCACTGAGTTTGCCGTTCTTACTTTCACATCACCATTTGGATGCTGAAGTGAGCGGCATTCTGATCAGCATCTTCTTCTCGGTGCAGGCTGCCAGTGCTTTTATCATCAATCAGACCATTCATCTCTTCCGAAAAAAAACGATGGTCGTGGCGCTCTTTATCATAACGGTCGCCCTGTTTCTATTTCCTTTCGTAAAGGGTATTGAATGGTATTACGTATTGGTGGCGTTGGCCGGCGTCACGGGGGGGACGATCGAGCCTTTGATCTGGAATAAGACCTCGAACATCACTTCGCCCGCAAAAAGCGCTCTCGCCTTCGGGTGGATCATGAGTGCGTGTTACCTGAGTATCTGGGCTACTCCGTATATTCTGAACCTGTTGTCTTTGGTGTTTCGTGACGATTTGAGTACGTTTCCGTTTTACATCTCAGGCGGTATGGCCGTGTTGTTTACGATAATCCTTCTTTTTAGTGAAAATAGTGTTATCTTCGGAATGAAAGAGGAGGTAAAGCAAATCGGATGAAGCAAATGAGTTGATTTGCAGGGAGAAAAGTGACGATTTGGATGTGAAAAATCGGGTTTGGGTACCGCGGCGCTTTCATTTGCCGCCATTGGTTTTTATTTCTAATGGAGCAGATTTTGATTCAGCCGGAGAGGAATTTAATTCTAATGGAGCCGGTTTTAATTCGGATGGATTAGAGGATGCGAAGCACCGCCTTGGTTCACCTGAAGCAAGGCCTTGCTTCGACCGAACCAAGGCGGTGCTTCGGGTGAACCAAAGCCGTGGTTTTTTCGATATGCTTTTTCAAAAATTGATTTCAAAGGAGCAGTTCGTAACTGCATAGGAAGGATATAAAAAAGAAAGGCTGTCTAAACAAGTTAGACAGCCTTTTTTCGATTGTGTGATCCAGCTGGGGCTCGAACCCAGGACCCCAACATTAAAAGTGTTGTGCTCTACCTGCTGAGCTACTGAATCATCAGGTTTGCTTTATCTTAAAAGCTTTGCAAAGATAGCGTGAAATACCGGAATTGCAAACAAACACGGCTAAATAAATCCTTAAAAAATGCTTATTTGCTTTTATTGCGTTTGTTCTCAACCGGTTTCTCTATCTCTGAATCGCCCGGTGTATCTTTCAAAATATACATGTGGTAATAAGCAAGCAACATCGGAGCCAACGGAAGCGACATGATGATACCGATTACACCGAACAACGTTCCCCCGATCGAGAGGCAGAGTAAAATCACAGCCGGATTCAAACCGGTTACTTTACCCATGATCTTCGGCGTTAACAGGGTGTCTTCGATGATCTGAACGATGGCAAAAACCATCAGGCAGAAAATGATCAGTCGCCAAAACGGGATTCCCGTATCTACCGAGTGAAGCAGACACATGAAGATGGTGGGAAAGAGTCCGATGAATTGTGCGTACGGAATCATGTTTAACAGACCGATGAAAATGCCTAGCGGAATAGCCAGCGGAAGTCCGATGATCAGGAATCCGATGCAAAAACCAACTCCGACCAGTGACGCCACCAAGGTCTGTCCCCGGAAATAACGGTTGGTACTGGCAGCCACGTCGTGAATCACCTTCCTGGTTTTATGTCGCCACCCCTGCGGCAAGAGATCGAAGAAGCCGTCGCGGATCTCCTCGTAATAGATCATGATGAAGAAGGCGTATAAAAACATGAAGACGATGCTGATCAGGTTGAAGATCTTCTTCACCGCACTGATTACAATATCCAAGATTTTCGGAATGTACTTTTTAATCTGCTCCAGGATCTGTTGTGAATCGAATCGACGGTTGTAATCGTCAAAATCTACAAATCGGTCGATGTACTCGCGTATCTGCAACGGTATCATCGGGTCGTCTTTGTAACGCAATTCATATTCCTGAAGCAACTTTCCGGTTTTCTCGAACTCCTGAATGGCCGGCGGAATCACCAGCCAAAAGACCAGCGTCAAGCCGGCGAGAATCACCAGTATCGTGGCAAATATCGAAGGAATGCGGAATTTGAATCTCAATTTGTATTGAAAGAAACGAACAATCGGCATCAATACCGCCGCAATCAACCACCCGATGAAGAACGGAATCAATGCTTCACGGATTCGCCAGGTGAAAAGAGCGATGACCGTTGTGAGTAGCGCCACGAAGAAAATGCGTGCCACCCGGTCAAAAGTGAATTCCTTTTCGAAGAATGAGCTCATACTGGTTTTTATTTTTTATTTGTGGTTTGCCTGCTGATAGCAACTGCGGCAAAGTGGCTGGTATTCGTTCTTTTCACCCAGCATCACCTGTTTCTCGTCTCCTACCAAACGGTGCGAATAGTGTGCCAACTGTCCGCAATGAACACAAATGGCATGCACTTTGGAAACATCGTCGGCGATGGCGCAAAGGTGAGGCATCGGACCAAAAGGTACGCCTTTGAAATCCATGTCCAATCCGGCCACGATGACCCTGGTTCCGCGGTTCGCCAGCGTGTTGCAAACCTCTACGATACCCTGATCGAAAAATTGCGCTTCATCTACACCCACTACATCCACATCTTCCGCCAAAAGGAGGATGCTTGCCGAATTTTCAACCGGAGTGGAGAGAATCGAATTGCTGTCATGTGATACCACCTCGTTTTCCGAGTAGCGGATATCAACAGTCGGTTTGAAGATTTCGACGTTCTGACGGGCTATTTTCGCTCGCTTTAAGCGACGAATCAATTCCTCGGTTTTTCCGGAGAACATGGATCCGCAGATTACTTCGATACTCCCTCTGCGATGCATTTCGCGTAACTTGTTTTCTGAAAACATTATATATCCTTTTATATTATTAAGTTGACGACTGTTTCTTCCTAACAAATATACTATTTTTGTCGTTATATGATTTCCCTCTGATTCAATTCTATATGAAAATAAGCAATTCATCCCTCCTGATTTCTCTATTTATTTTGTTGAGCAATACCTCGTTTGCACAAAGTGAAGCGGTGCTTAAATTTTTAAAGACAAAAGGCATGGCACATGCTTCGGTGGGGATCTCAATTGTTAATCTTCGTAACGGCGAACAGGTGGACGGCATCCAAAGCGATCAAGCGTTGACACCCGCCTCCACACTTAAGTTGGTGACCACCGCTTCGGCACTCCGATTCTTCTCCCCGCAGCAAAAATTTCCTACACGGGTGAGCTATACGGGAACAATTTCGGGGGATGGCTTGTTAAATGGAAATCTTATCGTGTATGGCTCGGCAGACCCTACGTTGGGATCGGAATACGGCTTGCGGGCGCAGGATGATTTCGTTCGCCGGGTGGTAGCCCAACTAGCGGAAAAAGGGATACGCAAGATTACGGGTAGTGTTATCGCAGCTGATTTCAAACCCGGTCTGGAGGGGATATCGCCTTATTGGACATGGGAGGATCTGGGGAATTATTATGCAGCCGGTTCTTATCTGCTGAATTACGGCGATAATAAATATGAACTTGTTTTGGATACCTCGCGCAAAGGGCAGCAACCCCGGGTGAAGGAAACGCGGCCGGAAATGCCCGCACTTCGATTTACCAATGAATTGCTACCGGTTTCTTATTCGTTTGACAGTGCCTATATCCACGGGGCGCCTTATTCGAATGAGCGTGTGATCACGGGTGCCGTTCCCCAGAAAGGGGCGGAGTTTAAAATCAAGGGCGATGTGCCCGATCCCGCTTTATTCCTCGCTCAGACTCTTACCGCGGCACTGCGTAAAGCGGCTGTAACGGTGAACGGTGTGCCGCAGACGACACGTTTGCTGAAAAGAAACGGGAAGGAGTTGCTGGGCCAAGGGGAGGTGTTGTTTACTTATCAGTCGGATCCGTTGAATCACATCGTCCGTGTAACGAATGTGCGCAGTAATAATATGTATGCCGAATCGTTGCTGCGCTTTATGGCGTTGGAGGTTGGAAACGGATCACACCAACAGGGCATCGCCGCACTAAAAAGGCTCTGGCAAGAGGCCGGTCTCGATACCGAGGCGTTGTTTATGTTCGACGGATCGGGCCTTGCTCCCGCCAACCGGGTGAGCGCGTCGTTTCTTACGTCATTGCTGTTTGAGATGAGGGGAGACGAAGCGTTTGTGAATTCCATCCCACGCGTGGGGGAAGAGGGTACGGTGGCCGGATTCCTCAAAGGAACGCCGTTTCAAGGGAAAGGCCGTCTGAAAAGCGGCTCGTTTAAAAACGTTCTCTCTTATGCCGGCTATCTGCAGGGGAAGGAATCGTACGCCATCGCCATTCTGGTAAACAATTTTACCGGAAGTAATTCGCAATTAAGAAAGGCGATTACAGAATTGCTCCTGGCATTGGAGCTTTAAGTGGTATTTTCGCTAAATTTGTGCTGTAAAATGAATAATATCGATATGGATCGAAAGGAAAGACTGGTGCTTCTGAATAAGGAGGTAAAAGAGATCGGCAATTTACTGGCCGGAATAAGTGAATACGATAAGATTCCGGGCGTTTTGCTCGAAATGCTTCACGATAAGGCTGTCGGGTTGGTTGAGGGAATTAATGCCTTGTCGGCGGTTCCGCAACCAAACAGAACGGATGAGCGGATCAGTTCTTCCGTGCAATTCGAAGTGAAAAGCAACTCGCCGGTTGCTTCCCCCGCGGAGCAGCCTCAAAAGGCAGTGCAACCCGAAATTGTTTCTGAACCGACGGATCGAAACGTGCAGGAGCCTGTCAAGCCGGTTGAGCCGAAAGAGTTTTTCAGCAAGGTGTTTCAGAAGTTTTCCTCTTCGGAAACAAAATCGGTCCATCACGCCACCGATATTCGCAAACTGATGACATTGAACGATCGCTTTTTGTTCCAACGCGAACTTTTCCACGGTGATGTGGGCATGATGAATTTCGTTCTCGATCAGATGAATGAATTCGAATCGCCGGCACAGGCTCATGCCTTCTTGCAAAAAGAGTTCAACTGGGAACCCGAAGCAGTGGGCGTGACCGAGTTTAATGCGCTACTGGAGCAGTATTTTAATTCAAAAAACATTTAATCAATCATATGGCTAAACTATTTGTCGTGCCCACTCCTGTCGGAAATCTGGAGGATATGACTTTTCGGGCAATAAAAGTGCTGAAAGAAGCTGATCTGATTCTTGCGGAAGATACCCGTACGAGCAGTGTGCTGTTGAAGCATTTTGAAATTCTTACACACATGCAGTCTCATCATAAGTTCAACGAACATAAAACGGTAGACAGTGTGGTGCAACGAATCAAAGGGGGACAAACCGTTGCCTTGATTTCTGATGCGGGCACACCGGCGATCTCGGATCCCGGATTTTTGGTGGTGCGCGAATGTCTTAAAGAGGGTATCGATGTGGAGTGCTTACCCGGAGCAACCGCTTTCGTTCCCGCATTGGTTTCTTCGGGATTGCCGAACGAGAAATTTTGTTTCGAAGGCTTCCTCCCTCAGAAAAAGGGACGCGAAACCCGTATGAAAGAGTTGGCTGCCGAACAGCGTACCATGATTTTCTACGAATCGCCGTTCCGCCTGGTTAAAACCATGTCACAGCTCGCTGAGTTTTTCGGTGCCGACAGACCGGCTGCCGTTGCGCGTGAGATCTCTAAGTTGCATGCTGAAACCGTACGTGGCTCCCTGACCGAATTAATCGCCCATTTTACAGCCAAAGAGCCCAAAGGGGAGATTGTTTTGGTGGTAGGTGGTGCTCCTGAACCGGAAAAAAAGAAAAAGAACAAATACAAAGATGATAAAGAGGGAGAGGAGTAAGCGATTATTTACTTTTAAAATCAATTCATAAATTACTGTCTTATGAAAAAAATTATTTATCCTTTTGCCGCTTTGTTGCTGTTTGCTTCTTGTGGAGGCAATTCAGCCAAAATGAAACAGCTACAATCAGAAAATGACTCTTTGGTAGCTGTAAATACACAAACGAAAGCTGAGTTTGATGAGATGCTCTCAACACTTAATGAAGTGGAAGAGGGATTCGCTCAGATCAAGACCGCTGAGAATTATCTGGTTGTGCAGGCTCAGTCGAATACCGATTTGAATAAATCAACCAAAGAACGCCTTGCAGGTGATATTCAGATGATTCAGGAAACCCTGAAGAACAACCGCGAGCAGATCGCCAAACTGCAGGAGCAGTTCGATAAAAGTCGCAGTCAGTCCGCTCAGATGAAGAAGACCATTCAGCGCCTAAGCAACGAGATTGAAACGAAGAGTGCGATGATTGCCTCTCTTTCTGCCGAATTGGCTAAGAAAGATGTTAAGATCGCCGAACTAACCCAGTCGGTGACCGAACTGGCAGGAACGGTAGACGTGCTTACAGAGGAGACCAAAGAGCAGCAGGCAACCCTGGCTCAGCAGGAGAAAGCGTTGAATACGGGATACTATGTGTTCGGTACCAAAAAAGAATTAAAGGAGCAGAAAATCCTTACCGGAGGGGGCTTGCTTGAGTCTTCTAAAGTGATGGAGGATAATTTCAATAAGGATTACTTTACGAAAGTGGATGTTCGTGAATTGAAAGAGATTCCTTTGTATGCTAAGAAAGCGAAGATGCTTTCGAATATGCCGGAGGGCTCTTATATCTTCTCAAAGGGCTCTGATAAGAACCTGACCTTGGTGATCACCGATTACAAAGCATTCTGGAGTTTGTCAAAATATTTGGTGATCCAGGTTGACTGATTAAAGCGATGAAGATGTACAAACATATTTTCCTTGATTTTGATGATACGGTGTATGACACCAGACGAAATGCCGATGAGGCGTTAGAGGAGTTGTACCAACATTTTCGTCTGGGTGCCTATTTTGATGATTTTCGCACTTTTTCCGAAAGCTACTGGAAAAAGAACCACGAGGTGTGGGCTCTTTACAGTCAGGGGAAGATTCAGCGCCGCCAACTGATTATTGAACGCTTCCTTTATCCGCTTCAGCAAGCCGGAACGGGTGATGAGAAGATGGCTCTTGAACTCAATGAGTGGTTTCTGGAACGTACATCGCAAAAGAGTGCCTTGATTGAGGGTGCGCTTGATCTGTTGGAGTACCTGCATGGCAAGTACAAGTTGCATATCCTGAGCAACGGTTTTACCGAAGTGCAGTTTAAAAAACTGAAAAGCGCGGGCGTGGAACACTATTTTGATCAGGTGATCTTGTCGGAACAGGCGGGTGTGAATAAACCCGATCCGCGTATCTTTGATTTCGCACTTGAGAAAACCGGCGCACGACGCGAGGAGGTGATCATGATCGGCGATAACTACGATACGGATATCACCGGTGCAATCCGGAGCCGGATCGATCAGCTCTTCTTTAATCAGAATGAGCGTTTCAGACCGGATGTTCCTCCCACCTACGAAGTGAAGAGGCTGGCGGAAATCCAGTGTATTCTTTAATTCGCAACCCCTTTTGGTAAAAGAGCCGAAGATTATAATAGAAAGAGACTGTCTGCTTCGTTCAGACAGTCTCTTTTTTATTTATCGAACAGTTTCTTCTTTTACTTCTTCAATTTCAATCTCTATTGCGATGCGTTGCCCCCGGTAGCTAATTGTTTGGAATGATGATCTTGCTTACCTGTGCACCCAGCTGAACAATGTAAAGTCCCGGCTCCAAAGGTGATGTGCTGCAGATACCGCTCGATTGTTCGGTGTAAGGTACCCGCTGACCTGTCAGAGAAAAGATCGCTACCGGAAGGGTTTCGTTTCGTTCGATGAAGAGACGCCGGTCGGCAATGCGCACTACGCTGCCGGAAATGTTACGCTCCATACCCGTTGCCGTGCCGAAATCAAAGGTGACGATGCCGTTTTCTGTGCGGATGTTCGTGATGGGTTTGGAGAGCATATCGCCACTCCAGAGTTTAGCGTTGGGGGAAGAGGTGTTTGTGAACGCGGTATTCTGTTTCGTGCCGGGATATAGGTCTCCTTTTAAGCTGTTCCGGTAATTAGTTTCGCCTGCCGAGTAGAGCGGGGTTGCGTTGTCTGCCGCAACTAGTCGCATGTGCGGATGGGTAGGGTCGTTGTTAATGGTGTTGTTGCTCCACTTTGAGGCGTTAAAATCGACATGGAGTATCATTAACCCTTCGGCAGGCAAGTGTTTGTCCCATCCCGTACGGCGACGGTTCTGTAAGATGAAGTATTCATTTTCGAGCGGTGTGGAGATGCGGATTCCTTCGTGCGAATCACTCAGTGAGGGGAGCGTTACTTTTCCATACGGGAACGAATACTCCTTCAGCGTACCCCAACCCAAGGCATGCCGTTCGTAAGCGGTCATGTTACAGGGCGTTCTTCCGTTGTTGTTGTAACATCCGTAATCCATCAAACTCCACAGGTCGAGGCCGAAAGCGGGCACGCTGCCGGTGGAATAGAAGTCCGGCAATCCCAATACATGACTGAATTCATGACACAGCACGCCGATCGATTCGATGTCGCTGTGGTTGGGCGAATTCCATTTCAGCTCATTGGAGCAAGCATAATCGTGTATTCGTTTTCCGTTGTAGAGGGTTTTATCCGTTACACTCCATTGGTGAGGCCAGATGTCGGTTGCATTTTTGGTCTCCGATTCGCCATATCCGGCATAGATTACATAGACGCAATCCACATATCCGTCGTTGTTGGCATCGTAATCGGAAAAATCGATTTCAAAGTTCTGATGAGCCAGTAGGCAGCCCTCTTTTACCATTTCATCGGGACGAACATCATATCCGGCGTCGTCGTTAGCGCCATAATAGGCGAGATTTTGAGATAATTTTACCGGTCCCACGACGTCGAACTGCGGTGAGAAAACGCCGGCGGATTGATCCGTGAAATAATCCCGAACGCTTCCGTCGCCCTCGAAATCGTGGTATCCCGTTTCATTGGCAAGTCTAGAGAACCTCTCAACCGGATTATCGAGTGAGAAATCCTTGTCAGGGAAAGATACGAGCAGGATCAGAAACCGCATTTCACCCTGAGTGGGGAAAGCGCGTCTGGCTTCCTGGCTGCCGCGAGTGCTTTCGGCTCTGCTGGTGCTTCCTGTTTTGCGTATGTTTGCTTCCGTAGCCTGGAGTGAGGATTGTTTTTCGGCTAATGCAAGAAGGTAACTGCGTTCTTCATCGCTACGTTCGTCGGGGTTGTGTGCCGTTTTGTTTTCGGTACTCCAATTTCCGTCTTTGAAACGGGCGTAGCAATAGGTGCCGTTTGCATTTTCAATCACGGGGATGCCGTCTTCTGTTGTGAGGTAGTGGAACGATTCATCGCCGTTGGCTCGGATCAGCAGTGTGGTGCCGTCGGGTTGTTTTACGGCCGAGAGGGTTCGCTTTGCCGGTGCTCCCAAAGAGAGTTGGAAGAGCGCGAATGCAAAAAGTACTAGGAGTAAACCTTTTTTCATTTGTATGTTGTCTAATTTTTTACATCAAGGTCAAATGCGCCGTCTGGTTCCTTTTTTCATTTCAGAAAGCGGTATATACAAAAATAGCACTTGAAATTTTAATTATCATACGTAATTTAAAAATAACATATATAAACAAAGTCGTTTCCGGATGGAAAACAGGGAAGAAGGGGGCGAGTTGTTATTTTTTTCAATTAAATAAACATTCGGTAAACTTCTGATTGGCCTACATTCGGAATTTCTTTCGTAAGTTTGCGGCTATTATCAAAAAGACGACATTATGCCATTAAATCTACCCGATAAGCTACCTGCGATAGAGGCACTGAAAGAGGAAAATATCTTTGTGATGGATTCCCGTCGTGCGTCTGAACAGGATATTCGTCCGCTGAAGATTGCCATTCTGAATCTGATGCCCGTAAAGATCACCACTGAAAACGATCTGATCCGATTGCTTTCGAATACGCCGTTGCAGGTGGAGATTGATTTTGTGATGATTAAGGGGCATGTCTCGAAGAATACTTCGAGCGAGCATCTGGATGCTTTTTACAAAACATTCGATCAGATCAAGGAGCAGAAGTACGACGGTTTGATCATTACCGGCGCACCGTTGGAGCAGATGGATTATGAGCAGGTGAGTTATTGGGATCAGATGCAGCACATATTCAACTGGTCGCGTACGCATGTGACGTCGACCCTTCATATTTGCTGGGCCGCACAGGCCGCATTGTATCATTTTTATGGCATTCCGAAACATCCGTTGGATCAAAAGATGTTCGGTATATTCCGCCATACGGTGTACGACCACAAGCATCCGCTTTTCCGCGGTTTCGACGATGAGTTCTTCGTTCCCCACAGCCGTCATAGCGAAGTAAGGAAAGAGGAGATCGAGCGATGCGGCGAACTGACCGTGCTTTCCGAATCGGAAGAATCGGGCGTTTACATCGTAACGGCGCGTAACGGACGCGAGATTTTCGTGACCGGTCATTCGGAGTATGCTCCCTATACGCTGGATACGGAGTATCGCAGGGACGTATCGAAAGGAATGGCGATCGAATTGCCCCGTAATTATTACCGCAACGACGATCCCGAACAGGGTCCGGTAGTGCGTTGGCGCGGGCATGCGAACTTATTATTTTCTAATTGGCTCAATTATTTCGTATTAACTCAATGACAAGAAGAATCGAACTTCTGGCCCCGGCAAAAAATGCCGATACGGGTATCGAGGCAATCAATCACGGCGCGGATGCCGTGTATATTGGTGCCGATCGTTTTAGCGCACGTTCCGCCGCCGGCAATTCCGTTGAGGAGATTGCTCGGCTGGTGCGTCACGCGCATCTATATCGTGCCCGTGTGTACGTGGCTCTGAATACGGTTCTTACGGACGATCAGCTGCCTGAGGCTGAAAAACTGATTCATGAACTTTATGCCGTCGGAGTGGATGCTCTGATTGTGCAGGATATGGGGATTTTGGGACTCAATCTGCCGCCGATCGAGTTGCATGCGAGTACCCAAACCGACAACCGTACCCCTGAAAAGGTGAAGTTTTTTGAGGAGGCCGGATTCTCGCAGGTCGTTTTGGCGCGCGAGTTGTCGCTGAATCAGATTAAGAATATCGCTTCTCAGACCAATGTGCCGCTCGAGATGTTCGTGCACGGCGCACTTTGTGTGAGCTACAGCGGACAGTGTTACCTCTCTGAGGCGCTTTCCGGAAGAAGTGCCAACAGGGGGTCGTGTGCTCAATACTGTAGGTTGCCTTACAACCTGTTGGATGCGGATGGCAATGTATTGGCCAAAGGAAAGCATCTGTTGTCACTGAAAGATTTGAACCAGTCCGATCGTCTGGAGCAACTGATCGATGCGGGGGTTACTTCGCTGAAGATCGAGGGGCGACTGAAAGATGTGTCGTACGTAAAAAATATTACGGCGTATTATCGCAAGAAATTAGATGCGATTTTTAAACGTCGTCCGGATCTGCAGGCAAAATCGTCGGGTCGCTGCACCTTTACCTTCGAGCCGAATCCGGAGAAAAGCTTTAGTCGCGGGTTTACCAATTACTACCTGGAGGGTCGTCAGCCGGAGATGGTTATCTCGCCCGACACCCCTAAATCGATGGGCGAGTATATCGGCACGGTAAAAGAGATCCGTAAGGGGAGCTTTACGGTAGCAGGTTTGGTGGCGCTACACAACGGCGACGGGCTGTGCTTTAAAAACGCGCAGGGTGATTTCCAGGGGTTCCGTGTGAATCGAGTGGAAGACAACCGTCTGTTCCCTGCGGAATGGCCCGATATCCAACCTAAGATGAAACTGTATCGCAATTTCGATCATGAGTTTGAGAAAGAGTTGGCGAAGAAATCGTCCGATCGTCGCATCCGTGTTACGATGAACCTTTCCGAAACAGCGGAAGGTTTCGTGCTGACCTTGACCGATGAAGACGGAAACTGTGTTCGGCAACCCCTGAACATCGCCCGTGAAGCGGCCAAGAATCCGCAGACGGAGAATCTCAAACGTCAGCTCTCAAAATTGGGTAACACGCCGTTCGAAGCGCAGGAGATTCAGATCGAACTCGCTCAGGATTACTTTATTCCGGCATCGTCATTGTCGGAGTTGCGTCGTCAGGCGACAGAGGCTCTTCTGGATGCGCGACAGCAGAACTACCCGCGCAACGAAGTGCCGTTCACCCCTACGCAGCATGCGTTTCCGCAAGAAACGCTAACCTATTTGGGGAATGTCACCAACAGCCATGCCAAAAGTTTCTACCTGGCTCACGGAGTGAAAGAGGTTGCTCCGGGATTTGAGTTGAAACATGTGGATGGTGTGCCGTTGATGTTTACAAAACATTGTGTGAAATATGCGATGGGTTGGTGTGCCAAACTGCAGGGTGCGAAGAATACACCTCGCGAACCGTTGTATCTCGAATATAAAGAGAATCGATTACAGTTAAAATTCGATTGTCGTTTATGTGAAATGCAAGTACTCGATAACAAAAGTATTTGATTCATAACGGCTTTCGGAAATGGACGGAAGTGCTTTTAGGAAGCCGTTTTGAATACCTTTTTTGAAGAAAGAAAATTCTATTCTATACGATTTAGCAAACATATTTTTGTATTTTTGCCTAACCTAAAAATAAATTCCGTTTATATGTCTGAAAGCAAGAGAATTAAAACCGCATTGGTTTCTGTTTATCACAAAGATGGCTTAGAAGAGATTTTACGTAAATTACATGCTGATGGTGTGAATTTCATCTCGACCGGGGGAACACAAGAATTCATCGAATCACTGGGCTTGCCTTGTGGTGCCGTAGAGGATCTGACTTCTTACCCTTCAATCTTAGGGGGACGCGTGAAAACCCTTCACCCGAAAGTGTTCGGAGGAATCCTTTGTCGTCGTGAACTGGAGGGAGATATGGCTCAGATCGAGCAATATGAGATTCCGGAAATCGACCTTGTAATCGTAGACCTTTATCCGTTTACAGATACAGTAGCCTCGGGTGCCGATGAAAAATCAATCATAGAGAAGATAGACATAGGTGGAATTTCCTTGATCCGTGCCGCTGCCAAAAACTTTAAAGATGTGGTGATCGTAGCTTCTAAAGCGCAATACGCACCACTTCACACGCTTCTTGAAGAGAAAGGAGCACAAACAACGTTGGATGAACGTAAATGGTTTGCCAAAGAAGCTTTCGCAGTTTCTTCCGGTTACGACTCAGCGATCTTCAACTGGTTTGACAACAACGAAGGAAGCGCTCTTCGTTTGACTGCCGATAACGCCAAGATTCTTCGCTACGGTGAGAATCCGCATCAGAAAGGGGTATTCTACGGAAACTTCAGCGAGATGTTCGAGCAGCTTCAGGGAAAAGAGATCTCTTACAACAACCTGTTGGATATCGATGCCGCAGTGACGTTGATCTCTGAATTCGACGATTTGACATTCGCGATCCTGAAACACAACAACGCTTGTGGTCTGGCTTCCCGTCCGACGATGGTTGAAGCGTATCAGGCTGCCTTTGCGGGCGATACATTGTCTGCTTTCGGCGGGGTACTGGTAACCAACGGCGTAGTGGATAAAGCTACCGCTGAGGCGATGAGCACGTTGTTCTTCGAAATCATCATCGCTCCGGATTACGACCTGGATGCGCTAGAGGTGCTTTCGGCGAAAAAGAACCGAATCATTTTGATTCAGAAACAAAAAGCGCCTGCTGCCAAACAATGCCGTACATTGTTGAACGGTGTGTTGGTACAGGACAAAGATACGCATACCGAAAAAGCGGACGAACTGAAAACGGTTACCGCTAAATCGGCTACGGAACGTGAGATCGAGGACATGCTTTTCGCAAACAAAATTGTGAAGAACAGCAAATCGAACGCAATCGTTCTGGCGAAGGATAAAACGCTTTGTGCAAGTGGAGTGGGACAGACGTCACGTGTGGACGCACTGCTTCATGCGATTGAGAAAGCGAAAAACTTCGGATTCGATCTTCAGGGTGCCGTAATGGCTTCGGATGCTTTCTTCCCGTTCCCGGATTGTGTGGAATATGCGGATAAAGCGGGCATCACAGCTGTTATTCAGCCGGGAGGTTCAATCAATGATAAACTGTCTGTAGCCTATTGCGACGAGCATGATATCGCGATGGTGACGACAGGTATCAGACATTTCAAACACTAATCGTTTGAATGTACCGGAATATAATTGAATAAAAATATTTGAAATGGGATTTTTCTCTTTTACACAAGAAATTGCGATCGACCTTGGAACGGCGAACACGATCATCATCCACAACGGGAAGATCGTGGTGAATGCTCCCTCGATCGTGGCGCTTGACCGCCGTACGGACAAGCTGCTCGCTGTGGGTGAGAAGGCTCAGCAGATGCATGGGAAGACCCATGAGAACATCCGCACCATCCGTCCTTTGCGCGATGGGGTGATTGCTGACTTCTATGCCGCAGAGCAGATGATCCGCGGAATGGTAAAGATGGCCTTCAAGACAAATCAATGGTTTTCACCATCACTCCGTATGGTGGTTTGTATCCCATCCGGTAGTACGGAGGTGGAAATCCGTGCCGTACGTGACTCCAGCGAACATGCCGGAGGACGTGACGTTTACATGATCTATGAGCCGATGGCCGCCGCCCTTGGTATCGGATTGGACGTAGAGGCACCGGAAGGAAACATGATCGTGGACATAGGTGGTGGTTCTACCGAAATCGCGGTAATCTCTCTGGGTGGTATCGTATCGAACAAATCGATCCGTATCGCCGGTGATGACCTTACGGCTGATATTCAGGAATACATGCGTCGCCAGCACAACATCAAAGTGGGTGAACGTACGGCTGAGATCATCAAGATCAAGGTTGGATCGGCACTGACTGAGCTGGAGAACCCACCTGAAGATTATATCGTACACGGTCCGAACCAGATGACGGCATTGCCGATGGAGGTTCCGGTTTCTTATCAGGAGATCGCACATTGTATTGAGAAATCTATTTCAAAGATCGAAGCCGCTGTATTGAGCGCGCTGGAACAGACTCCTCCCGAGCTGTATGCCGATATCGTACATAACGGTATCTATCTTGCAGGAGGTGGGGCGATGCTTCGCGGCTTAGACAAACGTCTGAGAGACAAGATCGGTATTCCATTCCACATCGCCGAAGATCCTCTTCTGGCAGTAGCGAAGGGTACGGGTATTGCCTTGAAGAATATCGATAAATTCTCATTCCTAATCCGCTAAGCGGAGAAGGGAAGTTCCATAAAACGCTGAGACGCGAGGACGCTAAGGTTTTCCATTCGGGAAATTTGATTCTTTGCGTCTCCGCGTCTTACTGTTTTTACGTTTTACGTTCACCGCAACCTCTTATGCGCAATCTTATCCAGTTCTTTATTAAGCACAGTCCTTTCTTCGTATTTCTTTTTTACGGATTAATCAGCCTGTTCTTGTTGATTCGCTTCAATTCCTACCATCAGAGCGTCTTCTTTAGTAGCGCGAACCGGATGGTGGCCGATGTGTACTCTCTCTCGGGAGAGGTCTCCGGCTATTTTGGCCTGAAGCAGATCAACCAGGACCTTTTGGAACGCAACGGTTATCTGGAGAAAGAGATCCTCGTTTTGAAGGAACTCTTGCAGAAAGAATATGATCAGGAACAGCTGAAGAATACGGATACCAAGTACGACTTTGTCGTTGCTCAGGTTATCAATAACAGCGTTACACAACTGAAGAACTACATCACGATCAATAAAGGTGCCCTCGAAGGAGTGAAACCGGGAATGGGGGTGGCCGATCAGAATGGTATCATCGGAATCGTGAGTGTGGTAAGCGATCACTATTCGGTGGTGATCTCCATCCTGAATACAAAATTGCGGTTAAGCGCCAAGGTGAAAGGCAGTGACTATTTCGGTTCGTTGGTATGGGACGGTAAAAGTTCCCGTTATGCGACCTTGGAGGAATTACCGCGCCACGTGGAGTTCGCCACGGGTGATACGATTGTGACCAGCGGATATTCCGCAGCCTTTCCGGAAGGGTTGCCCGTGGGGGTAATCGAAGGATATAGTCCCCAGACCAATGACAATTTCTACGCGCTGAAAGTGGAATTGTCAGCCGATTTCAACCGCCTGAACGATGTGCGCGTCATCATCAACAACCAGCAGGAGGAGCAATATAAACTTGAGCAGGAAGCCGCAAAATAAACCCGAGCATGCGAAATATCATCTATTATACTTTGTTATTCCTCCTATTGTTACTGGCCCAGGTACTGGTGTTCAATAACATCCATCTTTGGGGATTTGCCACGCCGATACTTTACATCTGGCTGATACTGAAATTGCCGGCACAGACTCCGAGGGGATTGCTGATCTCCATCGGCTTTTTTTTCGGACTGATCATCGACCTGTTTTGTAATACGCCCGGCATGCATGCCTTGGCCACTTCGTTGCTGGCATTCATGCGCGATTCGATTCTGTTTCTTTTTGTGCAGCGCGATGAGATGAAAAACGGTTCCCCCTCGTTCCGTACGATGGGAATGGGCGCGTTTGTCCGTTATATTATCCTGGCTATTTTGCTGTATTGTACGGCGCTCTATCTGATTGAGGCATTTACATTGTTCAGTTTCCCGATTTTACTGCTTAAAATCGTATCCAGTTCGTTGCTGACCTTCGTGTTGATGTTCGGCATTGAAAGTTTAAAACCAGCCACTAAGTGAGAAAGAATTACGAATTAGAGAAAAGAAAATATATTATCGGCGGCGGTGTATGTGTGATTCTGATCATATACATCATCCGCCTTTTTACACTTCAGGTACTCGATAACGACTACAAGATGTTTGCAGACAGCAACGCTTTTCTGAAGAAGACCCTTTACCCTTCGCGCGGGATGATTTATGACCGCAAGGGGGAACTGCTCGTGTACAACCAGCCGGCTTACGACCTGATGATGGTGATGCGCGAAGTGAAACCGTTTGATACGCTTGACATCTGCACGACGCTGAACATCACCAAAGAGCAGTTTGATAAGCGAATCAGCGATATCAAGAACCGTCGCCTCAATCCCGGCTACTCCTCTTATACCCCGCAAACGTTCATCAGTCAGCTTTCAGGCCAAGATTACGGCGTGTTGCAGGAAAAACTGTATAAATTCCCCGGGTTCTATATCCAAAACCGTACGATCCGCCAATACGCATTCCTAACCGCGCCCCACATTCTGGGGAATATCCGTGAGGTATCCCGTCGCGATATCGAAAACGACGATTACTATCAGCGAGGCGATTATACGGGTGACCTTGGCGTAGAGAAATCGTATGAGTCTTATTTGCGCGGCGAGAAGGGGGTGGAGATCCTCCTGCGTGATGCGCATGGTCGTGTGAAAGGGAAGTATGAGGACGGCGCATACGATGTGGCGCCCGTTTCCGGAAAAAACCTCACGTTGAGCATCGATGTGGAGCTGCAGCAATATGCGGAACTGCTGATGCAGAATAAGATCGGCGCCCTGGTGGCGATAGAGCCCGCTACGGGTGAAGTGCTTGCCATGGTTTCCTCTCCGGCTTATAATCCTGCGGATCTGGTGGGACGTGAACGTGGGAAGAATTATCTCAAACTGACGAAAGATCCTTATAAGCCACTTTACGACCGAGCAATTTCGGCTTCCTATCCTCCGGGATCGACCTTTAAAGCCACACAGGCATTGATGGCGCTTCAGGAGGGGGTGATTACCGAAAGTACGCAGATCGGTTGTAGTAACGGTTATGTGGTGGGCGGTTTCCGTTTGGGATGTCACCCGCATCCCTCTCCGTTGCCGATCATTCCGGCATTAGCCACATCGTGCAACGCCTTTTTCTGTTCCACTTTCCGTACGATGATCGATAACCGCAAGAAGTATCCCACCATCCAGGAAGGTTTTGATCATTGGAAAGATTACCTCGTATCGATGGGGTACGGTTACAAGACCGGAATCGATTTGCCGAGTGAGAGTCGCGGCTTTATCCCCAACAGCAAATATTACAACAAGAATTTCCGTACCGAGAGGTGGAAATCGCTGAACATCGTATCGGTAGCCATCGGGCAGGGAGAGGTGCTTTCCACACCCCTTCAGATTGCGAACCTGGCGGCGACGATTGCGAACGGGGGGTATTTCATTCCGCCGCATGTGGTGAAGGAGATACAGGATACGCCGCTTCCGGAAGAGTATGTGACGAAGAAGTTCACGATGGTCGATCGGAAGTATTACGACATCGTGGCGCAAGGTATGGCTGCTGCCGTAACGGGGGGGACTTGTCGCATCGGCGCGATCCCGGGTATCGTATCGGCCGGAAAGACGGGTACGGCACAGAATCCCCATGGGAAGGACCACTCGGTGTTTATGGGGTACGCTCCGTTGGAGAATCCCCGCATCGCCATCGCCGTTTATGTGGAGAATGCCGGCTTCGGAGCTACGTACGGAGTGCCGATCGGCAGTTTGGTGATGGAGAAGTATCTGAAAGGCCATATCGCTCCTGAACGACAGTGGCTGGAAGATCGCATGGTGACTTCCAACACGATGATTTATTCGAATATCAGAAAATAAGAACCGCTAATAAAGAGAGAATAGTGAGAACAAGAGAAGTAAATGTGTGGCGAACCATCGACTGGTGGGTCGTGGCCATCTATACGGTGATGGTACTTTCCGGATGGATCAGCATCTATGCGGCAAGTTACGATTTCGACCATGCCAGTATCTTCGATATGGGAAGTCGCTCGGGTAAACAGTTGATGTGGATCATCCTGGCTTTCGGATTAGGGGGGATGATCATGATGATTGAGGCCAGGAGTTTTGAGACGCTCGCTCCGCTCATTTACGGGGTGATGCTGGTGGTACTCGTCCTCACGATATTCGTCGCGCCCGATGTCAAGGGCTCCCGCTCCTGGCTGGTACTGGGACCGGTGAGTATCCAGCCTGCCGAATTCGGGAAATTCGCTACCGCCCTGATGCTCGGGTGGCTCTGCAATACGTATAATTTCAGGTTTACGCTGCCCAAGAACTTTATCAAAGCATGTTTGATTGTGATCGTCCCTTTTCTGCTGATCATCATGCAGCGCGAAACCGGATCGGCGCTTGTTTACCTCTCGCTGGTGATCGTGTTTTACCGCGAAGGGATGTCGGGACTGGTGATGTTCGCCGGATTGAGTGCTATTCTGTTCTTTGTGATCGGGGTGAAGTATGGCAATGAACTCATCGGGGTTACCGAACTCGGACCGGCGGTGGTACTCCAAATGATCCTATTGCTGGCAGCTGGAATGCTCTATTTCTTTGCCGATAATAAGGGTGCCGGACGTAATGTTTTGCTCGGTACCGTTGGTCTGGGAGGAGCGGCTTTGTTGGTCAATCATTGGTATGAACTTGATTTCGTATTGGTGGGACTGGGTATGAATCTCTTGCTTCTTGTTTACCTCGTGGTGTTGTTTCTGCAGCTTCATTGGCATAAATACCTTGTTATAGCCGGCTTTTCGCTTGCATTTGTGGCTTTCCTGTTTTCGGTGGATTATGCCTTTAACGAAGTGCTTGAGCCGCATCAGCAGATCCGTATCAAAGTAGCGCTGGGTATGGAGGATGATCCGCGTGGGGCCGGGTATAATGTGAACCAGGCGAAGATTGCCATCGGCTCGGGGGGATTTTTAGGAAAGGGACTTTTGAACGGTACCCAAACGAAACTCAAATACGTTCCGGAACAGGATACCGACTTTATCTTCTGTACCATCGGTGAAGAGGAGGGGTTTGTGGGTTCCATCTTCGTGATATTTCTTTTTATGGCGTTGATCCTGCGACTCATTCACCTCTCGGAAAGGCAACGTTCCGTTTTTGCACGTGTTTACGGCTACTGTGTTGCCTCTGTGTTTCTCTTCCATGTGATGGTTAATGTGGGAATGGTGATCGGCCTCTGTCCCGTAATCGGTATTCCGTTGCCGTTCTTTAGTTACGGTGGCTCCGGTTTATGGTCCTTCTCCATTCTTTTGTTTATCTTCTTACGATTAGATGCCGGGCGACTCGAAAATTATTAATTTACCTCCAATTAGGATATAAAAAGAGCGACCATCCCTTTTGCGGGTGGTCGCTCTTCTGTTATTTTTTCATTCCGATCCGTAATCCGATCGAATGGATTCCGGTGATTCGCTTATCGGTCAATGCAGGGCGTATAATAAACGTATACTCCCCGGAGGCCGGAAAGATCATCTCCGAATCAAATAGGAAACTGCCGGTATAAAGCGAGCCCCAGCCGGAGCCGGTCCATTTGCCATTCTCATCCATCAGAAAGTAATTCATCGTATCCCGACGCACCACTGTGCTGTCCGGAGCAATTTCAATCACTTCCAATCCAAGATTACGATATTCGAATCGATTGTCATTACGAATCTCTATCCACACTCCATACGGCTTTAATGTATCCGTTACGTTCACTTTCCACTGCAAAGAGTCGTTCCGGACCCAGGCGGTTGGGGAAGTGGGTAAGGAGGCGTGGAAGAGGTCACTCTCGGTGCATGCTGTAAGAAACAGGCTGAATCCGACAATTAAAAAGCGATTCAAATTCCCTTTATTCCGCTGCGGGTTTAGGGGCAGAAGCCGGTTTGGCATTTTCAGGTTGTTTCTGTGAGGGAACAACTTTGTTACCTGAGTTCGGATTCTGGTTTTGAGCAGCTCTGTCATTGTTTTCTTTATTGCGTCTCTCTTGCGGACGAGGACGGTGTCCTTTTCTCTGAGGGCGATCGCCACGTTCCGTATTTTGCGTATTCTGCACCGCCTCTTGTCCCGGTTGATTCGGTTCCTGCGGTTTCATCGGCGGACGTTTGGGAGCGTTGTTTCGTGGAGGACGAGGGCCTCGTTCCTCTCTCGGAGCACGTTCCTCTCTCGGTCTGCGTTCATCCCGTGGTTCACGTTCCGGGCGCGGAGCTCTTTCCTCTCTCGGAGTACGTTCCGGGCGTGGAGATCTCTCTTCACGTCTTGGACGATCCGCACGATTCTGTCGCTCTTCTCGCGGCTGACGATCCTCGCGTGGCTGACGTTCCCGTTCCTCGCGTGGTTGACGTTCTTCGCGTGACGATGCATCCGGAGCGTCGTTATCGCCGTCTTTCCGTAATTTCTTACGTTTCTTGTTATTCGCTGTTTTCTTGCTCTTATCGAAACGGGTAAGACTGTCCTGGCCCACAACGTCAGAGAACTCTTTCTGCGGCGTTTCTTTCTCCACTTCACCTACCAGGGTATCCACACGGACACCTCTTTTGTTAAGTGCGATGATTTCGAATGCGCGCTGAGCGGGAATTGCTACGATATTCGCAGCAAAGTCTCTGCTGGTAGAGTAGGAGATCATCCGTTTGTGGATATCCGTTTTGAAATGGTAATATTCGCCATCTTTAGTCGAAAGCACCACTTCGCGCGAAGGCAATTGTTTTTGAGCCTCCACATAGGTATCCACCTCATAGTTCAGACAACATTTCAGTTTAGCGCACTGACCCGCCAATTTCTGGGGGTTCAGAGAGATATCCTGATAACGGGCAGCGGAGGTTGCTACGCTCACGAAACTGGTCATCCAGCCCGAGCAGCAAAGTTCACGGCCACACGGACCGATTCCTCCGATTCGTCCCGCTTCCTGTCTGGCACCGATCTGCTTCATCTCGATTCTCACGCGGAATGTTTCGGCGAGCACCTTAATCAGCTGACGGAAATCCACACGGTCGTCTGCGATATAGTAGAAAATAGCTTTGTTACCGTCACCCTGATACTCTACGTCGCCGATCTTCATATTCAGATGCAGCTCTTCGGCGATTTTACGCGCTTTCAGCATGGTTGAATGCTCTTTCGCTTTCGCCTCTTCGTATTTCTCCAAGTCATTCGGTTTCGCTTTGCGATAAACGCGTCGGATATCGGGGTTGTCCTGGCGCACATTGTTCTTTTTCATCTGAAGAAGAACCAGTCTGCCGGTAAGCGTGATTTCGCCTATGTCGTGGCCCGGATTCGATTCCACGGCAACGATGTCCCCTTTTTCCAGTTTCAGCTTATTCGAATTGCGGAAATAGCCTTTACGGGTATTCTTAAACTGCACCTCGACGAATTCGGTATCATCGTGTGATTCCGGAATATCGCCCAGCCAGTCGTAAACATTTAGTTTCTTATTGCTACAACCGCCGCCGGCAGCACACCCTTTGTGGCCGGAGCAACCGCCCGAAGAGCAGCCTCCACCCGAAGAGCAACCTCCGCCGGAACATCCGCCGCCGGAGCAGCAAGAGCCGCCCGCGGTTTTAGCCGATTGATCGGTGTTGGAGCAATCGCCCTCACAGCCACAGGTTTCCTGTTTGCCGCAAGCGCATTTTTTTTCAGTTACATCCATGATTCAGCTTCGGTTACTTGGCGTAGCTTACAGCACGGGTTTCGCGGATCACTGTGATTTTCACCTGACCCGGATACGTCATCTCATCCTGGATTTTCTTAGCGATTTCTGAAGAAAGTTTTTCTGTTTCCGTATCGTCGATCTTATCTGCACCCACGATCACGCGAAGTTCGCGACCTGCCTGGATGGCATAAGTTTTCAAAACACCAGGGTAAGACAGCGCAAGCTGTTCCAAATCATTCAAACGTTTGATATAAGCTTCAACAATTTCGCGACGTGCTCCTGGACGTGCTCCCGAGATCGCATCACAAACCTGAACAAGCGGTGCGATAAGCGATGCCATTTCCACTTCGTCGTGGTGAGCACCGATTGCATTGCAGATATCCGGTTTCTCTTTGTACTTCTCAGCTAGCTTCATACCAAGGATTGCGTGTGGCAATTCCGGCTCATCATCAGGCACTTTACCTATGTCGTGCAACAATCCGGCACGTTTCGCTTTTTTCGGATTCAATCCAAGTTCAGAAGCCATCACCGCACACAGGTTCGCCGTTTCGCGAGCGTGTTGCAATAGGTTCTGACCATAAGAAGAACGGTATTTCATTTTACCGATCAAACGGATCAGTTCAGGGTGCAACCCGTGAACGCCAAGGTCGATAGCGGTACGTTTACCGGTTTCGATGATTTCCTCTTCGATCTGTTTGCGTACTTTGGTAACAACCTCTTCGATGCGGGCAGGGTGAATACGTCCGTCTGTCACCAACTGGTGAAGAGCCAAACGAGCGATTTCACGACGAACCGGATCGAATGCGGAAAGAACGATAGCTTCAGGAGTATCGTCAACAATGATCTCCACACCCGTAGCAGCTTCAAGTGCGCGGATGTTACGACCTTCGCGACCGATGATACGACCTTTGATTTCGTCAGATTCGATGTGGAATACGGTAACTGAATTTTCTATAGCCGTTTCGGTAGCAACGCGCTGGATGGTTTTGATGACGATGCTTTTCGCTTCTTTGTTGGCGGTCATCTTCGCCTCATCCATGATATCGTTAATATAAGAAGCAGCTTCGGTTTTAGCTTCTTCCTTCAAAGATTCAACAAGTTTTTCTTTCGCTTCGTCAGCCGAAAGACCTGCAATCTGTTCCAGGCGAACAACGCCTTCTTTGTGTAGTTTTTCAAGATCCTGTTTTTTAACGTCGATCATTTCAAGCTGCTTCTCAAGGTTCTCCTTAATGACATCCACATCCTGACGTTTACGAGTTAGATCTTCCTGTTTCTGGTTTAATTGAAGTTCACGTTGTTTCAGTTTCGCTTCCGCCGACTGAAGTTTCGAGTTACGTGCATTTGCCAGTTTCTCCACTTCAGCTTTCATCTGGATGCCTTTCTCTTTTACTTCGAAAAGCTTTTCCTTTTTGATCACTTCAGCTTCTTTCTGAGCTTCAATAATAATGGCGTTGTGGCGCTGTTTTAAGAGGTACCTGAGCGTCACATAAGTGGCGACTCCCCCCAAAATCAGACACGCAACCGCTGTTAATAATATTGTTGTCATTGTGTTCTGAGATTATTAATTGTCAATATGTAAATAAAAAAAGCACCACGAGTATCCTGGTAAGGATACAGGTAGTGCAGAATATTCTTTAATTGTATAAACTTACTTATTTTTAAGAAACTCCTCAATTTCATGAGTTATTTCACCGATTCTCTCACCTATGGCATCGATGTTTCGGTTTTCGTTGACGCTAAGATATTTTACCGCAAATTCAAGAGCTACGAAAGAAAGGAACTGATTGTCATTTAGTTCAACATTCTTGTATTTCTCTTTGTAATCGGCGAATCTCGCATCCACCATTTTTGCTGCTTTTCTGTACAACTCCTCCTCTTCACGTTTGATGGTGAGAGGGTGCGCAGAATCCGCTATCTTGATTCTAATTGTAAATTTATCGCTCATTGCATCTTATTCGTTTAGTAATGCGATGCACTTATCGATTTCCCGCACTAATTTGTTAAACCTTGCTTTTGTTTCCCGCAGGTCAGTGGTTTCACCGGACAAGGAGTTCGCAGTTTTTAGGTTTACGTATCTGGTATGAAGTTCGTCTTTATCCTGAAGGACTTTCATCAGGTGCGCTTCTTTTTCATCCAGTTTTGTTAATAAATCTTGATTTTTTTCTTCAAGTGTGTTGACAAGGAACATGAGTTGTTTAACCCTTGCTTCAAGATTGCCCAGTAACTTTTTCGGATCATCAGCCATTTTCATACCAAAATCTACACAAAAGTATAAATAAACGCGGGATATAAAAATTTCTCGACAACTATTTTTGAAGAATCAAGAGGTTGCGGGGTACACCTCCGATTTATTAACTAAGAAGCTATTTTTAAGTAAAAGTATATGAAATCAGTATAGTTATAGTTTGTTTTGACACCTTTAGATCTCTTGAAATTCAATGTGGAATTAATTATTATCGAATCAAACTGTTTAAATAAAAGATGTAAACAGAAGATGTAAACAGAAGGGGTGGCTTATAGACCTCATCAACGCAAAAAGAGGGCGATGGGGAGTACGATCCATGAATCGATTCCCATATCGGCTCATCAACGCAAAAAGAGGATCGTGGCGGAGTGGGGTGCAACATCGACAGCGTTTCCAAAAACAGGGCGTTCCTCTTTCATCTTAGTTGCTATTTTCCCATTTTCTACAGCAACATGCCAAGGTCCCGGTGAAACGGTAAAGTTCACGGAATGTTTATTGCCATTGAGAATCACCATGATTTCGTGCCAGGAATCTCCGACGGCTTTTCCGTCAAGTCGGTAGGCTACTACGCCCGGTTGTGTTCCGGGAAGAAAATGCAGGTGTTTACGAACGGCATCAGCGTTGCCGAGACGGAATGCAGGATGGGCCTTCCGCAGGGCGATCATCTCTTTGTAATAGAGGTAAAGGTCGTTGTAAACCGATTTGAAATTCCAGTCGATCTGGTTGATCGAGTCGGGCGACTCGTATGAGTTGTGGACCATTTTTTTATTACGGAACACCTCCTCGCCGCAGAAGATGAAGGGCACCCCTTGCGACGTGAGCACGATGGTTTGAGCCAGTTTGTCCATCGCCATCAACTGCTTCTCATTCGCATCGGGAACCGAAGCGCGCAGTTTGTCTGTTAGGCACAGATCGTCGTGACACGAAACGTAACTGATAGACTGTGTCGGCTGCAGCGTGTAAGCCGAATCGGAATAAAGCACCTCCGAATAGTTGATGTCGGGATGTTTGATTGCTCCGACGATACCGAATTTAATACTCTCTTCCATGCCGTGGCGCCCGCTTACGAATCCGGTTTTAGCATCATTTGAGACTTCCCCTTTCGCTCCGTCGCGCAGGTCATCGTTGTATACGGCGATCCCCGGCATCTTGTAGGCGTATTTCTTCATCGCCCGTTTTTCAATCGGATAAGGGGAGTTCCCGGCTGTCCATCCCTCGCCATAGATGAAAATCGTGGAATCGATTTTATTCAGTTCCTCACGCACCCTATTCATTGTTTCCAAATCGTGAATACCCATCAAGTCAAAACGGAAACCGTCAACGTGGTATTCGTTCACCCAGTATTTGCACGATTCAATAATCAGATGTCGCATCATGTAGCGTTCGGAGGCTGTTTCGTTTCCGCACCCCGAGGCATCCGAATAAGTGCTGTCGGGCCAAGTGCGATAGAAATATCCCGGAACGGTGTTGGTGAAAGGGGATTCTTCGAGCCGATAGGTGTGGTTGTACACGACGTCCATTACGACGCGGATTCCCGCATCGTGAAAGCTTTTTACCATCTCTTTGAATTCGCGGATGCGAAGCGCCGGATCGTTCGGGTTTACAGAATAGGATCCTTCGGGTGCATTGTAATGCAACGGGTCGTACCCCCAGTTGTATTTGTTGAGGTAGAGGGTTTGTTCATCGATCGAGCCGAAGTCAAAAGAGGGGAGTAGGTGTACGTGTGTGACTCCCAGTTCTTTCAGATGGTCGATACCGGTGGTTTCTCCTTGGGGACTTTTGGTCCCTTTTTCGGTCCAAGCCACGAATTTACCCTTCTCTTTGATTCCTGAGGTGGGGGAAACGGTCATGTCGCGGTGATGCAGTTCATACAGGATGATGTCTGCGAAGGAGGATTGCACGGGACTTTTATCTGTTTCCCACCCTTCGGGATTTGTTTTGGTCAGATCCACGATGGCTCCGCGAATTCCGTTGATTGAAACAGCCGTATTCCAGATGCCTGGAGTTTGGTTGTACCATACGCTGTCAACGGCTACCCGAAAAGTGTAGAACATTCCCGCCATATCTCCTCCGGCATGTACGCTCCAGATTCCGGTCTGACCCTTTTGCTGCAACTGGATCACATTCAACGGATCACCTCCGGTTCCTTGTCCCCAAATCATCAGTTCGGCATAACTTGCCGAAGGAGCCCATAAAGTGAAATCGGAGCCTCCCGGAGAATAGCGAACTCCCAGTTCCTGAACCGGGTAGACAGGATAATCGTCATAAGAGGTGTACGGTATGGTGGGAGTGCCGCAGGCACTCAGTAATAGAAGCATCATGGTAATCAGTTGAAACGGTCTCATAGCCATTTGATTTTGTGGTTGTATCGTGTGGGGGCGGTTAAAACACTTCATTGAATTCGTGAGAGAAGACGATTGGAACGGTCAGGTCTTCACCCGTAATTTTCCATTTGATGGGGTGACTGAACCGAATTACTTCATTGCCGATGAAGCGAACGAAGTAATCGGCGCTTTTAAATCCTTCATCTTCGAGCTCCCACGCTCCGGTCACGTAATAGGTGACAGTGCCTTTTCGGTCGGGTTTTAACATAGCACTCCACTGCTCTTTGAACTCTTTGCTGTGGGTAGGTGCAGGCTTAAAACTGCGCACGTAATTCTCTTGGGGGATGATTAGCGCCATGCCCAGGTAGTAGGGATATCCCGCACTTTGTATCTCATGCGTCATCATCGCAATATATCCGGTTTCATAGCGACGAAGGTTCAATGCTTCGTTTCGTTGCTCCTCTTCGGATTTGTTTTTTTTCCCCTTTAGGGGGATTCCGGTAATCAGATGCACCGAATCGGGCAACTCTTGCGGAATCAATACGCTCTTGTAGTACCGTTGTCCGGCCCAAATCGTGATGTATTGGGTCAGGTTCATCTTGCCGTTGCCCGTATCCCATCCTTTGTAATCGAGTCGCAGCATGCTGCGTACGGGACCTTCGGCGATCAGCGTATAATAGGTGGTATCAACGTTGTCTGTATTGAACCCCTCGGCTGCTCCTAGGCGGAGGTGTTTGCCGGACGTTAGTAGGGATATCCCTCCGAAACCGGTTTGGTTGGAGACGTCCATCAGTTCCATTCCCCAATCGTGCATCTCATGGTAGGTATCGCCCACCTCCCCGTTCGGCAAGATTCCCACGCTGTCTAACACCATCGTTTTACTCTTCTTGCCCATTACGGAGTAGATGTTGCTTCCGTCGAACCGGTGTCGGAATCCGATCTTGTCATTTTCCCACGAAGGGCCTTCCAGCTGATAGGGGTTAAAAGTGCGTAAAGGGGTAAGGTCGTAGGTATGATAATCCATTGTGAACTCTTTGAGGGGAGCTTTCGGAGCAACTTGCTTGGCAAAACGGATGTTGGTGCGTTTCTCAAATCGCGGGAACTCCTCGCGGGGAAGCCATTCGATGTAAAGCGAAAGAGAGTCAAGTCGGTCGAAATCGTAAGTGAACGCAAGGTGGTCCCAAACGCCGTCGCCGTTGAGGTCGTCGTTCTGGCAGGGCACGTAATTACCGGCCTTATCCACGATGATGGGTAGGAGAGAGGTGTCGCTGATCTGAAAGGCGGCACGGGGAATAACAACCGGGGCATCCGGATATTCGATGTCTGCCGGGTTCTGGAGAAAGAGTGTCACCCGCTGGAATTTTTGAGAACAACTGCCGGTAAGCAGTATCCAGAAGAGGAACAGAAACAACCGGAAGAGGGTAGAACGCACCATAATCACTTTTTTTACTTATTAACAAGAGTAAAAAGGAATGGTTCAGTCAGAAAAGCGGGAGAACCTCTCCTGCTGATCTTTAACCGATGGATTGGATGTTCTGTGAAAAAGAAGAGGCTGTCAAATTCACCAGCGTGAACTTCGGACAGCCTCTATTATCTTATTGAAAAAGCTTATTCAGCGATTGCGTCAACTTTAGCCTGGATAGCAGCCTTTGGAGCAGCACCTACCTGTTTGTCAACCAACTGTCCCCCTTTGAAGAACAGGATTGTCGGGATGTTGCGGATACCATACTCTGCGCTCAGGTCGTTTTCTTCGTCAACGTTGTATTTGCCGATCAAAACTTTGCCTTCGTATTCCGTAGCAAGTTCATCTACGATTGGAGCAACCATACGGCAAGGACCGCACCATTCTGCCCAAAAGTCAATTACTACTGGTTTTCCTGAAGCAATAAGCTCTTTAACGTTTTCGTCTTTAAATTGTAAAGCCATGATGATCTATATTTAAGTTGTTAATTCCGAATAAGGGGATCACCCTTGAGATGTCTCACAAGTGCCAAATTTAAGAAAATTTGTTTTAGCCCCTTGGTTCCTTCCCATTTATTTTAAAATAAAGATGATCGCTTTCGCTTAAGAAATTGATTAGCTCTTTATTTACAGTTACCTTACGTGAACGTGAGAAAAACTTCACTTTGTAATTACTTTCCACGTCGAATACTTCAAAGTATAATTCGGTGCGCGATTCTTTGTCCGAAACGATCAGCGAGTTGAAGGTATCCACCATAACGGTATGGATCTCCTGCAGGGGAACTCCGATGGTGATTGACTCCACGAGTCGGTCTTTGGCATCGGGCAACAATTCAACGGTTCCGATCTTGAATTCAAAATCTTCCGGGTTGAATCGTTTCGGCTGGAATTTTCCATGAATAAGCAGATACATGCCGTTGTAGCCGTATTTGCGATATTCCGGGAAGTCGTTTCCGAAGAGGGGAATCTCGTACGATCCCGAATAGTCCTCCAGTTTCAGAATTCCGAAAGGATTGCCTTTTTTTGTCATTCCTTCGCGGAAATTGGTCACGATTCCACCCATGACGATGTCGCGACCTTTCAGTTGCTCGGGATTGGCGAAATCGGCCAATTGGGTATTGCACCCGTAATCAAGTGCGATCTTGAATTCATCGAGCGGGTGAGCCGAGAGGTAGATTCCTACAAAATCCTTCTCTTTGTTCAGACGTTCCAAGTCGCCCCACGCCTCATACGGGGGAATTTCCGGCTTGGCCACCTCCACCGCATCCGATCCGCCGAAAAGGGAGTTTACCGCCGCATTTTTATCGGCCTGGTACTTCTGTCCGTAGCGCACCAATGTTTCCATAAACACCTCGCCGCGGGGATTGGGTGCGAAGAATTGCTCTCGTTTCAATTCCGGGAAGTTGTCAAAGGCACCTCCCAAAGCAAGCGCTTCGAGCGCTTTCTTGTTGATGGCACTCAGGTTGACACGTTCGATGAAATCGAAGATTCCCGTATACGGTCCGTTTTGATCGCGTTCCTTGATGATCGCCAACACCACGCCTTCGCCCACACCTTTGATCGCAGCCATCCCGAAGCGGATATCGCCCCGTTTGTTTACCGTGAATTTAAGATGCGACTCGTTTACATCCGGGCCCAATACCTGTATTTTCATCATCTTACACTCGTCCATGTATTTCACAAGGTCGGTGATGTTCGATAAGTTTCGGCTCAGTACGGCCGCCATGTACTCGGCCGGATAGTTTGCTTTGAGGTAAGCGGTCTGGTAAGCGACCCATGAATAACAGGTGGCGTGGGATTTGTTGAAGGCATACGATGCGAACTTCTCCCAGTCTCCCCAGATTTTCTCAAGTACCTTCGGGTCGTGCCCGTTTTTCTGTCCCCCCGCAATGAATTGCGGCTTCATGTGATCTAGCTTGTCGCGTAGCTTTTTACCCATCGCTTTACGAAGGGCATCCGATTCACCGCGTGTGAAATCGGCAAGCAAACGCGACAAAAGCATCACCTGTTCCTGATACACCGTGATACCGTAGGTGTCTTTCAGGTATTTCTCCATCACCGGAATGTCGTAAACAATTGGTTCCGTACCATGCTTACGAGCGATAAACTGCGGGATGTAGTCCATCGGTCCCGGACGATAGAGCGCATTCATCGCAATCAAGTCCTCGAAAGTGGACGGCTGCAGTTCGCGCAGGTATTTTTGCATCCCGGCCGATTCGAACTGGAAGGTACCCGTGGTTCGTCCCTCACTGTATAGTTGGTAGGTAGCCGGATCGGCGATATCAATGGTATCGATGTCGATCGTAATCCCTTTTGAAAGCTTGATGTTCGCGATAGCTTCTTTGATGATGGAGAGGGTTTTCAGTCCCAAAAAGTCCATCTTAATCAAACCGGTATCTTCAATCACGGAACCTTCGTATTGGGTAACGAGCATCTTTTCGCCGGTTTCCTTGTCATCAGCCGTGCTTACCGGTACCCAGTCCGTGATGTCGTCTCGTCCGATGATGATACCGCAGGCATGTACGCCCGTATTGCGGACATTCCCCTCAAGCATCTGGGCATATTTCATCGTATCTGAAATCAGAATATTCTGCGAGTTGCAGGCATCCTGAAGTTCAGGTACATTATCAATACAGTTCTTTAGGTTTATTTTCAGCGATTTGCCATTTACCTCCGGAAGGCGGTCCGGGATCATTTTCGTAAGGCGATCCGATTCCGAGAGCGGCAGCTTCTGCACGCGCGCCACGTCCTTGATGGCCGATTTCGTAGCCATCGTACCGTAGGTGATGATGTGTGCCACCTTCTCGTAGCCGTATTTATCGGTCACCCAGCGAAGTACCTCGCCGCGACCGTCATCGTCGAAGTCGATATCGATATCGGGCAATGAGATACGGTCCGGATTCAAGAAACGTTCAAAAAGGAGGTCATACTTGATCGGGTCGATATCCGTGATCTTCAGACAGTACGCTACGGCTGATCCGGCGGCCGAACCACGACCCGGTCCCACCGAAACGCCCATGTTGCGGGCAGCTGCGATAAAGTCCTGTACGATTAGGAAGTACCCCGGGAATCCCATGTTCTTGATGGTTGCCAACTCGAAGTCTACGCGCTCCTTCTGCTCCTCGTTCATCTCCCCCCAACGAAGTTTAGCTCCTTCGTAGGTGATGTGTCGCAGGTAGTCGTTATCATCCGTAAAGCCATCCGGCAACGGGAAATTAGGAAGGATCGGACCGTGGTCAATGCTATAGAATTCCACTTTCTGCGCAATTTCCAGGGTGTTGGAAAGTGCTTCGGGAAGATCGCCGAACAGTTCGTTCATCTCCTCCTGTGTTTTCATCCACTCCTGTTTCGTGTAGCGCATGCGGGTAGGATCGTTGAGGTCTTTTCCCGTATTGAGACAGATCAGACGGTCGTGTGCTTCGGCATGCTCCTCATTCACAAAGTGAACGTCGTTGGATGCAATCAGCTTCACACCCGTTTTGGCAGCCAGTTCGATCAAGTGTTTGTTTACTTCCACCTGGATCGGGTACACTTCGCGGTTGGCGTCCGGGTTGTTGGTTTTATGTCGTTGCAGTTCGAGGTAATAATCCTCTCCCCAGATCTGTTTGAACCACAGAATGGCCTGTTCGGCACCCTGTAGGTCGCCGCGCTGGATCAGTTTGGGTATTTCTCCCCCGAGGCAGGCGGAACAGACGATCAAACCTTCTGAATATTGCTCCAGAATCTCTTTGTCGATGCGGGGACGGTAATAGTAACCTTCCACCCATCCTTTAGAGACCAGTTTGATCAGGTTGTGATAGCCCGTATTGTTTTTAGCCAATAAGATCAGGTGATGCCCGCTTTGATCTTCTTTTCCGCTTTTGCTCAGACGGCCTCTTTTGGCCACATAAACTTCGCAGCCAAAGATGGGTTTGAAGAGGGTGCTTTCTTTCTCTTTAATCTCTTGTTTGAGCAACCCGATTTCGTCCGAATGATCATCCGGGGCGGCTTCGAGTTCCTTTATCTTTTTCTTTAAGCTTTTGATTTCACCATTCACAGCGCCGTTCTTCTTGTTGGTGTAGTTGAAGAACTCCTTGATTCCGAACATGTTGCCGTGGTCGGTTACGGCGATGGCTTTCATTCCGTTTTTGATGGCTTTATCAACAAGCGCGGGAATGGCGGCCTGACCGTCGAGGATTGAAAATTGCGTGTGAACGTGAAGATGAACAAATGGTTGCATATATCTTATAGACGTATCGTGATTCTTTTTTTGGAGAAATCAAAGATACAAATAATAGAAGGCTCTTAAAACTAAAATGAAAAAAGTAAAGACTAAAAAAACATACCGGTCCCGGAAAGCGGTTTTAGTCTCTTCTAAAGCAAGGATCAGGATCAGACTTTTCGGTAAGCAGTGGGCAGCCTTAGTTTCTTCGAAAGGGAAGGAGAGAATGGTTCTCAGGGAAGGGAAGGGAAGGGAAGGGAAGAATGGTTCTCAGGGAAGTAAGTAAGTAAGTAAGTAAGTAAGTAAGTAAGTAAGTAAGTAT